>JAXLVT010000004.1:0-173828 GCA_046328925.1 Anaerolineales bacterium | reverse complement strand
TTGTGTGCAGTTCGCGCACGAAAGGCAACGTTCTCCAATACTGCGCCAATACAAACTGTCGAGGTTATTCAGAATCAGTTCTGGTAAATCTTCTGTTTCCATTGTGCGGCCCATTTGTAGCGCAGCACGTTCCAGGCTTTTATTGGCAGCGTTGAGTAGAAATGCACTGGCTGACTCAATCGGCAATCCGTTCAAAATATTTCTTCCAAGTTCGGAACCGATTTTGAGCAGAAACACATCTTCAAGTTCGGTCAGAATTAAATCTGCACCTTCCTCAATGCGTGGACCTGTCCCCATGGATGCACAGAAACAAGTCCCTGCAGGGTGAAGGCAATTGACTGCCAGCAAGAAGGCTTTTTCTCGCCGAGCCCGATAAATTGGATCTGTAAAATCTGGGCGAATAAACACATTATCCTGAATTTGAATGGCTGCAAGTTCACAGCCACGCACGCCGATGAATGCATAAGCTGGAACTGTGGTTTCTACTGGTTTTGTATCCCAATGACTGCCTGACTTGTTAAGTTCAAACAAATCAATCCGTGCTGGAAATAAGAATTGTTTCCATGATTGTGCTCCTGGAATCACATCAAAGTAACGTGTATGCCCAGTGAACACTAGGCGAAAGTGCCCCGCTTCTTGCTCAGTAACGAAGCCACGAGGTAAATCTTCCAATGATTGAATGGGTGCATATACAAGAGTTTGATTTTCAACATGCGGACCAATGACTTCAAATCCTTGAGATTGTAATTTTTGCAATAGTGAATTGAACACTGGCTTTTGGATTGCAATGGTGGCGCCAGGGGCCAAACGCGGTTCATTTTGCATGGCTATCCTCCGGGTGGCTGAACATATCCAACAATTGCAGGCGTGTCACCAGCAGACGGCTTGCCACTACATTTGCCAAACGTCGCATCACAACATACCCGAGGTCATGATCGGCTTCACAGAGTTCACGTAATTTATTCGCATCCACTGCTGCAAGGAAAACATCAGTCACGGCAGTGGCTCCCGCCGTGCGTTGATGAACTACTGGGGTGACGCTCGACCAGCCGAAGACCTCCTGAGCTTCGGCGGTGTACAGCCGCACTTTTCCGCGCGGTAATACCAACATGTCTAAGGCAACCCGGCCATTGAGAACGATATAAACATAATCCTCTTTGTCTCCTTCACGAAAAAGCACCTCGCCAGCTTTTGCATGGCAGAGGTGCGTGATTCCTGAAAGCATTTCCAGGTGCTTAATTTTTAGATCTCGAAACCAGGGAATTTTTAATAACTCCAGTTTCAGTTCATCCAACGTGTTCATGGAGGCGTCTCCTTAAACTAGAAAGGGATGTATTCCTTTGCATTGTACTATTTTTCACAATTAATGCATAGTATTTTTATTCCTATGGAAAACCGTTGTTTGTCACGCCATGCAGAAAAGAATATGCTACAATGCGGTTCAGTTTTTCTCTGGAGTCCAAAATGAAACCAACCATTCAAAGTGTAAAAGGTACAAGAGAGTTTTATCCCGAGCAAATGTTTCTGCGTAATTTTATTTATGAAAAAGTTCGCGCAGCTTCACAAACATTTGGCTATCAAGAATGGGATGCTCCTTTTATTGAAACTATTGATTTATATGCAGCCAAATCTGGCGAAGAGCTTGTAAAGAAACAATCCTTTACATTTGAAGACCGTGGGGGAGATCTGGTGACTCTTCGTCCTGAACTCACGCCTAGCCTTGCGCGCATGATTGCCGCCAAACAAGGCGAGTTGACTTTTCCTGTGCGTTGGTGGTCATTTGGTCCTTTCTGGAGATATGAACAACCACAAAAAGGACGCACTCGCGAATTCTTTCAGTGGAACATTGATATGTTGGGAGTCAACTCACCCGAAGCGGATGCGGAATTAATTGCAGTGGCTGCCACTTTTCTGCGCTCGGTCGGACTTAACTCAGAGCGGGCCGTCATCTATGTAAATAATCGCCGCCTGATGGATTCTGAATTTGATGCGCTTGGTATTCCTGTAGAGAAGCGACTCGATATTTCAAATCTTGTAGATCGTCGTACCAAAATGGAACCTGCCAAGTGGGATACCTATGCCATGGAGCTTGGTTTAAACCAAAAACAATTAGATGGATTAAAAGAGATTCTCGGCAACTTCGATTTATGGAAACGCAGTGACGAATTGACACGTCTCTTTGCTGCTCTTGAAGCCTTGGGTGTGAAAGAGTATGTAAAGTTTGACCCAAACATTATGCGCGGACTTTTGTATTACACAGGCACTGTCTTTGAAGCCTTTGAAACGAGCGGTTCTTTGAAGCGGGCCATCCTGGGTGGTGGGCGCTATGATAATTTGCTGGCCGATGTGGGCGGACAGCCATTATCCGGCGTTGGGTTTGCCATGGGCGATGTAGTAGCTGGGATTATTTTGCAGGAGAATGGACTTGTGCCAGATTATGTGCCGACCCCTGCGGCTGTTTTGGTGACGGTCTTTGACGAATCCATGTGGATGACTACTTTTAAAGTAGCGGCTGAATTACGTGCTGCTGGGATTAAAACCATGGTGTTCCCAGAACCTGCCAAACTTCAGAAGCAATTTAAGTTTGCTGACAAGATGAAAATTAAACTAGCGGTTACGGTTGGACCTGACGAAGCGGCAAATGGTCAGGTGACGATTAAAAACATGGTGACTGGCGAACAGCTCACAGTGGCGCGAGAGGCGTTGATAGATACCATCAGCAAGCAGCAGGAAAAACCTCTTGACATGGACGTGATATAACTTTATGCGTTGATAGAAACTATCATCATGTCGTTTTCGATTCAGCCCATCACCAAGGAGAATTGGCGCGCTTTTGTAAAACTAAAAGTTCGCGATGATCAGGCTAAATTTGTTGCTACGAATTTGTATTCAGTGGCGGAAGCGCAGTTTGGCCATGAGGATGAGTTTGGACATTGGGATTTTTTCCCGTTTGGGATTTACGATGGCGATGTGCCTGTTGGCTTTTTCATGTACGCCTTGAATTTCAATGCAGAGACTCAGGCCTTTGTGGCGAGGTTGATGGCAGATGAGAAACATCAAGGCAGGGGAATTGGCAGGTTTGGGATTGAGACGATGCTTAATCGGTTTCGACAGGATGAGCGCATCAAAAAAGTTGGCATTAGCTATGAGCCTGAGAATGAAGTAGCGAGGAAGTTGTATGCCAAGCTTGGCTTTGAAGAAACTGGCGAAATCTTGGATGGCGAAGTGGTGGCTGTACAAAAAATCCGTTAATTCGTGGTAAAATACTGCCCGTTATTATGGTGCCTGTAGCTCAATGGCAGAGCGTCGCACTGTGGCTGCGAATGTTGAGGGTTCGAAACCCTTCAGGCACCCAATAAAAAGACCTAGATTAAAAAAATCTGGGTCTTTTTATTTTAAAATCATATATTTTTTTGCAAACCGACGGAATATAGACGGAACTGGAGGCAAAATGAAAGTCTGCACAAAATGTCGTCAAGAGAAAGATGACTCTGAATATTCCTGGTCTATACACGGAATTAAAAAACATTCTTCTTGTAACTCCTGTCGTAATAAACAGCGCATGGATTACTACGAACGGAACAAAGAAAAAGAACTAACCTATAAATGGGATCGTCAACTAAAAAAGAGGGAAGAAGCAAAACAGTTTGTTGATGCTTACAAGAGGAATCATCCATGTGTTGACTGTCATAATGCCGATCCAGAGGCTTTAACTTTCGACCATGTAAGGGGAGTTAAAAAAACTACCATAGCTAACATGGTAAATCTTGGTTATTCAATCGGAGCCATACAAGAAGAAATTGAAAAATGCGAAGTCCGTTGTTGGACTTGTCACATGAAGATCGAAAAGAAAAGACGTGCCATGTAGGCATTAATGATATGCACCCAACCCTTTGCATTGACCTATCTCATCCGTCCAATCAAAAAGCTGCTTTTCGGGACGCTCGGACATGGCATAGGATTTCTTCCACGACGCTTGTGACAGGTGCCGTGGCATCGATGCTGATGGCGTTGACAGGTAGCCCCACTCTTGTCGCATGTTGTACTCTCGCAAAGGCTTCCCCTTCCTCGGCGGTTCCACCCCATTCGGTTTTAGGCCGAGCGGCAAGACGTTGATTCAGCGTTTCCAGATCAATTTCAAGCACAAACACTTTATCGAACAGACCAATGAAATGATCGGCATTCCTAGAACCGCCGCAAAAAAATGTTACCGCATGGTGTTGATCGGTCACCAAAGCATTGACCTTCGCAACATTCCATAGCCAAGAACGATCTGCGTCAGCACTCCCGTACACAGGCTCCCCTGTTTTGAGGTTACCCCAATAGGCTAACTCATCATCACCGTGGATGACTTGGTAACCGCGCTGTTGCAACTCGCCACAGACCGTAGTTTTCCCAGCGCAGGAAACACCGTCAATTAGGTAGTTCTTGACGCCCATATCTTATCTCCACTATGTGATTCGCCATTGCCTAACCCCCGCCGTATGGACCAGACTCATCCGTCCATCCAGAAAACTGCTAAAGCGGAGTCTTCTCCTTTAGGAGAAGATGTCCGAAGGACAGAAGAGGTCAGTGAACGTTTTGTTGTGCCGCTGCTGGCTTGAAAACACGCTTTAAGAACTGGCTAATGCCGTTTCGATTTCATCTGGCGGCAATAATTCCATTGTCCATAATTCGCGTAAAGTTGTTGCTGGCTTACGGAGTCTTTCTTCATCATACTGCGCCATTAAGCCGAGACAGCGCAACGATGCTTGAAGATTGCGTAAAACTTTTTCTTGCCGTTCTTCAGCAAATGGGTAGTAACAGGCTGATTTTGCAGCAAGATAGTAGTTAATGGCGGCAGAAAACTGTGCTGGCGCGACAGCAGAATCAGGTATAAGGTCATTGCTGCTGCTTTGCTGTTTAGTTGCCGCAGATGTAAAAGAGAATACCGTCGCATTTACTAAATCTCTAACATGAATGGAATTCAATGTTCAGGTGAATATCTGCCGGTACATCTGCTGTTGCTAATGCCGGAATTCCCGCCAAACCACGCACACTGAGTTTTGAATGATTGTAAAGAACCACTGTATCAGGATGGTCTGATAAAAGAGTAACTGCGTCAGTAAAAGTTTGGTGGGCACGAAGGCGATTTGATGCGCAGTTCATATAAACTTGACCTAAAGCCATTAAAACATACGGGCCGCTACTGTTCTAAGCTCGTGATGAACGTGGAAACGTGCCAGTCATGATTTGAATGGCAGCAGCAGCGGTGCCGAATAGTTTTGTGTTTTGATTTTCTTCGTAAGGGCTTCGCCAAACTTCCATAACTCTGAAACCAGCGTTATTACGGCGAGCGCGCCAAGTGTGCTTGAGAAACTGATTGACACAAGTCCAGTCGCTAATTTTTTTGATATGTTGGCTGCTTGAATAGCGTCTTTTAAATCCCACGCACGCGGAACAATTGGTAATCCATCAACCGTTGTAAAATCTTGAAGCAAGTGCATAAAATAAGCGGGGACACTTTCACTGCCAAATTTCTCTACAATTTGTGGCAAATACTCAATTGAATGCCCAAATTTGAGCCGATGACCTACTCCAACGGCAGTATCCATAAATTTATTGATTTCATCCCACCGTTTGATATGACCAGGGGCATAATAGAAAGACTTCCCCAGAACATCTGCAACTGGTCGTTAAAGCAATACTGCCGCTGCCGCGCTCCAAAACAAGTGGTCATCAAGGCACATTGAAGGCAGTAGATAATAAATCCTTATTTTCTACCAACAAGTCAGACCTTGATAAGGTGTTAAAGAACTAGAGGTTTTCTTCCAAAATGGCGTAATAATCTTCGCCAAGTTTGCGCTGAATTTTACCAACAGTGTTTTGAGTTGCTTCACTAGCATTTTGGGCTAATTGTCCGCCAAGTATTTACCCCTTTACGAGCAGTCTCTCCCGCTTTTTCAAGAGTTTCACGTAAAGCCCCATACGCCATTATGTGGCGTATTTGGCTTCTCAGAAGATTCATTGCTCATATTTCAATTACTCCGATTTATTTTGTAGACAGCAATATAAAAACTTATATCTTGGCGAACCCGCCTAACCCTTTGCATTGACCTGACCTCACCCCGCCGCATGGACCTGACTCATCCGCCCAGCCAGAAAACTGCTAAAGCGGAGTCTTCTCCTTTAGGAGAAGATGTCCAACAGACGAAGAGGTCAGTGCACACTTTGTTAAGTGCCGATTTGTATGTGTACCTTTGCCTCCGAATAAGGCACTCTATTATTCGGACCATAAAGAATTCAACGTATCTTTTCAAAGATTTTATCCAATTGATTTTTTAATTTTCCTGTTAGATCTTCAACGGATTTGTATATGGTATAAAAGTGGCCTAATTTGCTTATTTTCTCTTTAAAATCTCCTTAAACTGACTAAATCAGTTACAATGCTCATATCAGAAGTATTAACTTTTGTACATCTTTGAAGTAAGTATATATATATATTGGTTTTCCTTTTTTCTTGAAACTGGAATATGCGACTTCGAACTCTTCTTCTGTAAATTCCCCCACTTTAGTAGCAAAGAGACAAATAACAATATCACTTTGAGCAACTACCTTGTTGTACTCATCTTGTAGGCGCGTTTCTGACATTGCATCAAGAAATCTTCCCGAAATTCAACTTGAGAAAGTAGCCGTTATTTACAAGTTTCTTGTTCTCGCGATTAACCCAAATCTCAACTTGCTGCCTATCATCTGTCAGTTCAGATGATGAAGCTAAAAATAAATCAATAGTCTTTAGGCTTGTGGCCTCACTGGGCTTGGTGTCTTCTTGTTCAACGGTCTTTTTAGTGAATTCAATGATTCTTAGCAGTTCACTTATCTCAACAATTTCCCCTTCTGGACACTGTGAACCCGTTTTTCCCTTTTCACGTAGATTGAGTAATTTATCATAGTCATGAAAGCCTGGTTCAGGTAGTTTCGTGCATTCGGGACACGGACACGGAACAAGTTGTTTATAGTTTAGGTTTTTGAAAGGCTTTAGAACATCAATGAATCGTTCGCGAATGATCGAGAGTAACTCAATTTTATTTGCGCCGACAATCCTAATGCGGAAGGTGTTTGTAGCGCCATATGTCTCAATAATTTCTGCATGAGTGCCCTGTAATTCGATATTGAAACCTCGATGCCAAACAAGTTCGTGGTCTTTGATGTAACGATTTAATGAAACAATTAAACGAGACATTAAACCTTTAGGCATATATTTATCGAACTCATAAATGAAATATAAGATATCGGGTAAACCTTCATATTTCCAATGATCATAAGGCTGATCTGTTGGGAGGTGTTCTGGGGCAACATAATCTTTGCTACTGGGAATGCGGTACATCAGTCCAAAATTGTGCATAAGTTGTGTAAGTCTGTTGATTTCAAAGTCTAGTTCCTGTCTTCGCCATATTTCCTTGATATCAGATTCTGTTAATCTTCCCTTTTTCTCCTTAACACGTTCATTATCTAATACTTCATAGACTGTGTTTACGAGCCAGTTTGAATCAAGATAAATTCTTTCACTCAACACAGGGTCATCAATATAGTGGGTAAACACGCCAATACGACTGAAATAGCCACTCAATGTTCTAATGACATTCGAATCGGTAATCTCATAGTCTGCACAGATTTCACGAAATCGTTCAAATGTAATGAAATGCCCCGTTTCCTTCAATAGATCTTCTCGTATTTGCACCCAGGAAGGAGGTAGTGGATCGCCAATACCTGGAAGTCTTTTTAAATAGAATTTCATTGTGTCTTGCAAATCTGAAATCTTGGTTTTGTCATTTTGCAAATCAATTTCAAAAACTTCTTTTATGATTTTTCCAAAATACCCTCTATATCCCCGTTCATCAAACTTTAGCGCGTGTCCATGTTTTTTGTTTAATAAAATAAGAATCCCACTCTCATCGCCAGCAAGCTGCATAACAGTATTTAGCCAATAGGAGAAATCGGTGCCCTGCTCCCGCGTATCAGCTACAAGAACATAAAATGACTTGTCGGTGAAAAAGATTTGATGCGTGCCACGGTAAACTTTTTGTCCCCCAAAATCCCAAATGTTCACGTTAAAATTTACATCTTCTGGTTTGGCGCTGTTAGGATGGGTGGTTGAGAATCCCCATTTTTCTACGTCAATGCCAAGTGTTGTATCTTTGTCTTTTGGCATCTCAGCGTTTACATCCATTAGCTTACGTTTAAATGATGTTTTTCCAGTTCCGCCATCACCTATAATTAGTAATTTTGCTTCAAAGAGGTAATTTGTTTTTCCTTCTGCTTTCTCAAGTTGAGAAAAATAACTTCTAATTGATTCAATACCTTGATCTATTATTTCGTAAGGTGGCGATACAAGATCTTTTTGATCTACTACTAACTCTTTTAAATTTCTAAGGTCGATGATTTCTTTTGGAATGGATGTAATAGGGTTTTCTTTATAAAGATCGCTTGTAGTTTTGTTAGTAGTGATATGTCTGGTGGAATTTCTTGTATATTATTACTGAATAGGCAGAGGACTTCTAATTTCTTAAAATTCAATATTTCCCTGGAAATAATCATGAGATTCGCCGAGCAAATGCAATCGGATTACGTTTTGATTTTCATCAACTATTGCCACCTGTTCAATATCTTTATTTATTATCATTTTTCTTCACTGGCAGTTTGTAATGAAGATCTATTGGTCTCTCTCAAAGAGCTTATATCTATAGTCGAGCCCGTTCTAGCGAAATATCATGCATGGTCGACAAGCAAATTTCTGATTATCGCTATATCTGTGCTCATGTTTCACCTTTTTTTGTGCTGCTTTACCTGTGGGTGCGCTGGTATGCTTCTGCCTGAGAGCAGTACAAACTCGAAACCAGAAAACTCCCTGAAAACAACGCAGATCCTTAGTACCCAGTGCATACGGATGTTAATTTAGTTTGTTCGTTCGCTGATTAATATATCCTGCAATAAGAAGCGAAACTAAACAAAAACAATAAAGAGTCTGTACATAGTTCAGCATTGAAACAAGAATTGAATTTGACTCTATTAAAGTAGACTTGGCGCCTACAGACTCGAATACACTATATAGTACGAAAGAGAATTTTATAAACCAAGATTCAGGAGATCGTGACCCAATTGCAGGTATCCACTGAATGTATAACGGATTGTACTTAAATAAATCTGGATTAATCAGAAAAGCATAAAGATACAAAACGCCAAAAATAAGAATCATTGTTAAGTAAAATCCCACAATATTATCAAGCACTATGGTGTGCCCTTGTTCAATTGTGTATTTGAAATAATAAAATGTAAGTCTGAATAAAGATACCAAGCTTGTGATGAATATCGCAAAAATTATTATTCTAAATCCAAGGACACCGTTATTTGTATTGTTAAGAACATATGCAAGGGGGGAGGTTGCAGTTGTAAAAAGAATAATTGCGCCTACAGTCAAACAACCTAAAAGGATTTGCCACGATAAACGTAGGCGCGGATGCTTAATCCATTCTCTTCTTAAAAAGAGATCAGAAAATTCTTGAAAACCACTCTTATTCTGCATATATAAATTGTCCTAAGTTGAATTCTGAACCGATTTCGATAGATGCCAGCATAATTAATGCTTATACTGATAGTATCTGTATAGTTACCTTTATATTCACCTTACATTCACGGCAAGGGATTTGATTTTCGATTGGTTTGGATTTGATTGTATCTGACATAATCCCTCGCTAGTAGATAGTTTCCAATAATCGCAATTATATCGCGCAACCTCGATTCAGAACACAAAAAACGGATGCAACTGTCTTCTAAGGGGAGGTGCTTTTTTTTGTCTCTGTAAGGTAAAATAGCCCCCATGTCTCAAACTATTAATGTTCTTTTTCTAGCCGCTGAAGCGGACCCATTTATCAAGGTGGGCGGGTTGGGCGATGTTGCAGGCTCGCTTCCGCATGCATTGCGTGCCCTTTCCAATGAAGATGTTAAGTTGGATGTTCGCTTGGTCTTGCCGTATCACCCTGCGGTCAAGGCAGATGGAATCAGACCTTCGGGAATGTTCTCGATTCCGCGTGGTGAAACCGAAGTGGCGGTGGAAATCTTTGAGACTGTCTTAAATGGCATGCCCGTTTACTTCATCAGCGGTGACCCGATTCGGACCAATGGTTCGGTCTATTCTCTCGATGCAAAATTAGATGCCGAAAAATATACCTTCTTTTCTCTGGCTGCTTTGGAGCTTCCGCGCCAGGTCAACTGGCAGCCTGATGTGATTCATGCCAACGATTGGCACACGGCTCTCAGTGTCTATGGCTCTCTCACCAAACGTTGGGAAGAGAATGCCCGCCATGTCGCAGGGGTCATTACTTTGCACAATCTTCCGTTTATGGGACCAGACATCAGCGGAATTTTGGATGCGTATAAGGTCAAGTTGGCGCAAACGGATTTGCCCGATTGGGCACGCGTCATGCCTTTGCCTTTGGGGCTGTGGGCGTCAGATGCAATCGTGGCCGTCTCTCCAACTTATGGAAATGAAATCCTCACTCCCGAATATGGCTGTGGCTTGGATGAATTTTTACAACTGCGCCGCGAAACTTTAAGCGGCGTGTTGAACGGCATCGATGTTGATTCGTTCAACCCTGTCAGCGATACGGCGTTAGGGATGAACTTTGATCTTGATTCACTTGAAAAGCGCGCGGCCAATAAAGGTCTATTGCAAGAACGCCTTGGTTTAAAAGTGGAACCCAACCTTCCCTTGATTGCAACGGTCTCCCGTATGGATGTTCAAAAAGGCGTAGACCTGGCTTTTGCGGCGCTTAAGAGTATGAAGAAGATTGATTTTCAAGCGGTGATTTTAGGAACGGGCGATCCAAAGCTTGAAGAAGCCGCATTGAATTTGCAAACTTTGTTCCCTGAAAAAATAAAAGTAATTACTCGCTACGATGCTGGCTTGGCTCGGCAGATTTATGCAGGCTCTGATATGTTGTTGATGCCTTCGCGTTATGAGCCTTGCGGACTCTCTCAAATGATTGCCATGCGCTATGGGTGTGTGCCCGTGGTGCGTGCGGCAGGTGGCTTGAATGATACAGTCAAGCAAGGGGAAACAGGCTTTGTATTTGAAAAAGTTCATCACTTGTCTTTGGTCTCTGCCATTAAGAACGCCCTGAAAGTGTTTGCAGATAAAGAACGCTGGCAAGCCCTTCAACGTAATGGCATGGCTCAAGATTTTTCCTGGACGAACTCCGCCAGACAATATTTGGATTTGTATCAATCTCTAATTAATAAAAAATAATTTGAAAATATTTTTGAAGGTGCATTCATCCTATGACATTTACACGCTCCTCTGGAATCCTTCTACATCCATCTAGTTTACCCAGCCCGTACGGCATTGGAGATTTGGGTCCGCAGGCATTTCGTTTTGTGGATTGGCTTGCTTCAACCAATTGCAAACTTTGGCAGGTGCTTCCGCTTGGTCCAACAGGCTATGGCGATTCGCCCTATCAATGTTTTTCGGCATTTGCGGGAAATCCATACTTATTGAGTCCCGATGAATTGATGGCGGATGGACTTTTGACTCAAGCAGATTTGGATGAGATGAAAGACCTGCCCGCTTCACGCATAGACTTTGGCTTGCTCATTCCAAAAAAACTGGATTTACTTCAAAAAGCATTTTCCCGCTTCCAATCTTCGCCCGATCATTTGCGTGAAGCCTTTGATTATTTCTGCGCTGAAAATTCCTATTGGCTCGATGACTTTTCCCTTTTTATGGCCTTGAAAGAAGCCAATGGCGGTGGCTCCTGGAACGGGTGGCCTGAGGCGTTACGTTCCAGAAAGAAAACGGCTTTGACCAAAGCCAGAAAAGAATTGGCAGAAAATATCCAGCGCTATTCTTTCTATCAATTTTTATTTTTCCGCCAGTGGAATAAAGTCCATGCGTATGCCAATGAACGCGGCATTCAGGTCATTGGAGATATTCCAATTTTTGTGGCGTACGACTCTGCGGATGTTTGGTCACACCCTGATTTGTTCTTTTTGGATAAACATGGAAATCCCACGGTAGTGGCAGGCGTTCCACCTGACACTTTTTCTGCCACGGGTCAGCTATGGGGAAACCCATTGTATGATTGGGAAGTGCACAAAAAAGAAAATTATGCCTGGTGGCTTTCTCGCGTGCGAGCTTCATTGAACTTGATGGATATCTTGCGCTTCGATCACTTCCGTGGCTTTGCTGGCTACTATGAAATTCCTGCCGACCATAAAACTGCCGAGAATGGTCGTTGGGTAACTGGCCCTGGCAAAGATTTGTTCCGTGCCGTGGATAAATTCCTTGGGGATGGCTTGGCAACTCATGGCACTGGCCTGCCAATTATTGCAGAAGATTTGGGCTTGGTCACGCCTGACGTGATTGAATTGCTGGCGGCTTTTGATTTGCCTGGTATGAAAGTGATGCAGTTTGGTTTTTCTGGACCTGACAATCCATTCCTGCCGCACAATTATGTTCCCAATTGTGTAGCCTACACAGGCACGCATGATAACGACACATCCCTGGGCTGGTATGCCAGCGCTCCTCAACATGAACGCGAGTTTGCGAATCGCTACCTCAGCATTGATGGACACGACTTCGCTTGGGATTTGATTCGGGCGGTTTGGAAATCCGTTGCGGTGTTTGCGATTGCTCCCATGCAAGATGTATTGGGCTTGGGTGGCGAAGCTCGTATGAACTTTCCCAGCAGGTTGGGTGGCAACTGGGAATGGCGGATGAGTGAAAATGATTTCCGCGAAGACCTCGCGGCAGGGTTAAGAGATATTAACTGGCTAGCAAATCGATAAGAGTTCTAATACATAAAAAATAGGCCGAACAACTTCGGCCTATTTTTTTTATTCTTCGAGTTTTATTTCAGGTTCCAGCTCTAAAAATTTACCAAATGCTCCAGCCGCATTTTCAAGAGACTGTCTGACCTTTTTATCAGGTTGTTTGAAGAAATTTAAAGAGATGATTACTTTTTGTTTCTTGATGGTCCGTTTCCATGTTCCAATTGCTTGTCCATTGACTACAATCACTGGCCAAAAAATACCGTTACTTGAAATCGCTTGTTGATGAGCCGTAATCGGAAGTGTGGCCGTTCGGTCTTTATAACTGATAATAAACTCATCGAAAGCTGGTAGCAAATAAGCCGAAGCTTCTATGGATTTAGGAAAAGTGAAAGAGTCTCCGAACCAATAGGTTTGAGACTCAAGCGCTTCTGAATTTAAACTTGTCTTTGCCAATTCCAAACCTTCTTTTGCCTGGCTGACGGATAGCCCTGACCACCAAATGAAATCTTGCAAAGTCGCAGGGCCGTGACTTGTAAAATAGGTCTTGGCGAGCTTTGCCAACATGTCTTCCCGTGAAATGGATTTTTTCTTGGGAATTCTTTCCTCGAACAGTGCAAATGTTTGTTTCCCTGCTTTGGCCTTGCCACTGCATATTACGAGATTTAATTCTGCATATACAAAAATATGGGAGGCTCGGTTTTCGTCAGTGGCAATTTTGCCCTTGTTCAACTCAAGAATGATTTCTTCACGAGTTAAGTGATTTCCATCTCTCAATATTTTTTCGATGATCGACATGCTCTTTTTTAAGACAGCTTCTGAAAGTTCCAATTCTTTCTGTCTTGATTTTGTTTGAGCAAGGATATGCGGAGCAGTTAAAGCAAGCATCCAGCGGAGTTCATCCGCAGGGACAAGGTGCCAAGTGGGCCTTAAGACATGGGTTCGAATAATTTCTCCCTTGTCGAGTGCAGTCTCTATAGTTTGCGTAGTGGATTGTGGCAGTCGAATCCCAACCGCCCATTTGACCATGGCTGCATCTTGGGCCTGCATCGCTCCCATCCAGCTGACCAATTCCTTTGCAGATGTGAAGCGAGAAGATGTAATTTGTTGGTTAATTAACCTGGCGTTTGCAATATCTAAATGATTCATGTTTAATGATTGTGTTTTACTACAACTTATCTCAAAATTACCATGTCGCTCTGAGGGAGAGTTCTTCGCGACCGAAGAGTCTCGTACTGTTGAGGCAGGAACCCTCACCTTTACTGCATCCGCAGCATGGCTTCTACTTGGAACTGTCAATTCTTTCGTTGACTTCACTGAAGATTGCATTTATAACTTCTTGAAGTAACCGTACTCTTTCGGGGCGTGAAAGAATCATGTTTTCTTTACTTAACTCTTTTTCAAAAAAAGTTTTTATCACTTCAAAGATTTGCGCATCAACTTCATTTTGTTTTGCGCGGCTAGTCATTCGTTTTAAGAGGTCACTGTAAGAGCCTGAGTATTGATATGAGTTGAACATGAGATTTCCTTTTGCTTATTGAGGATTTAGCCAATGTCTGCCATGTGGCTCCAGTGCCAGAATTCGGGGAGGTAGGGATCGAAGCCTGCGGATTCCATCGCACGAATCAGGAGGCGACGGTTTTGTCGCACTATTTTTTCAGCTTCGGTCAACGAATCAAGGTGTTCATAATATAGCAGTGCCGCTTCGGGGCCAGTGACATAGTTTACTGGAACACCCATATCCAGATCGTTACCCTGCGAGTCGATAATTGTTAAGTCAACGGCGCCACCGTAGCGATGACTTCCAAAGAGCGGGACGACTCTGGAAGGAGGCGCCATCATTTGAAGTTGGGTATCAATTTGTGTGACCGACCAATCTGGATGCGCTTCTACAATTTGACGGCGCGCATCTTCAGCTGCGGCTTTTTGAAGCGGCCATGGGCGCCATCCATCCAACACCCTAAAGTTTTGACCTGATTGGAGTTGATCACGTGCTTGTTGAAGTTTCTCCGCCACGCCTTTGCGTAACAGGACGCGTTTATCATCTGTCCAATCCCTTTTGATGATAGCACGTCCAGCCACAGACGGAAGCCATACTGCTGCACATCACTTCATCAGTAGAATGATGGCTTTCTTCTCCGTTAGTGAATGTTGCTTTCCAGAATAACCAGGTTTTTGTGTTGCATCTCTTTGCCTTTTCGGATGATGAATGATGAGTTTTAGCTTATAAAGATTATCGTTGATCCAGAAGAAAATTGAATACGAACCAGCAGATTTCATTTCGTATTAATACCGGCACCAGTTTTGACTATTGGCGTTGTGCACGTTGCCATCTACATTTAGACGGCTTTGCTTACTTTGACCTGCCTGTTGCCTCGCGCACAGCTTTGATGGCAGGCGCCGCAGCTCCAAGTTCGTGCGCCGCGATATGCGCCACTACTGCCGCTCGTCCCGCAGCATATGCGGCACATCGTGCAGCTCCGTTTAGATTTCTCGCGGCCGCCATGGCATGTCCTCCTGCCGCACGAGATTGAGACATCGTCACCTGGTCCTGAGTCCATGCACGCACGGCTTCAATTGCTTGCCGTGGACGCTCATCGTTGGGCTGGCTTTCTTCAAATAGATGCAATACATGCTGGGCGCAATCGGCGGCCCATAATGCAAGTAGGTGATGGTCAGCATCTTGCAGGCTACCGCCACGCCGCATGGTGATAAATCTAGGGTCACGCTTTTTAGGTAATATCATATATTCATTGCTTTGTAGTTTGAATTGCATCATTGAGTAATGTATCCAATGATGTTCCATCTTCTTCTGCGGATAAAGCTTGATTGATGATTAATAACTCACTACTGGTAATTTCTTGAGCCATTTCTTCTCTACTAATTCCTTCAATATAAAATCTGCTGCATCAGCACGGGAAATTTGAACTCCTGAATTTTTACCCACAAAACCAACTCGATATGTCCTTGTATGTTCACCATCCACCAAGCGAGGAAAACGTACAATCGTCCACTCAACGCCTGAAGTTTGAATCGTTTTCACGTTTTCAGTGGAATCAAGTACAACATCTTTTTCCAGAAGGTTGAGCAAGAAGCTAATGAAATGGTCGATAAACTTTGGTTCATCTTCGGGTTGACGCACGCCTGCACCTGTTGTAGATATTAGACGGGATATGCCATGTTTTTTCATTGCGCTCACGATGTTTTTTGCAGAAATCTCCATCATATGCGGAATGGGTGGGTGAGTTGCTCCCAATGCACTGATTACGGCTTCATTCCCTTTAATTGCCCCTTCCACTGAATCTGCGCTCATCGCATCACCTTTGAACACAGTTAGATTTGCATGTTTGACTTCAAACTTTTCAGGAGAGCGGACAAACGCTGTGACCAAATGGCCTGCTTCTAAAGCTTGCTCGACAACTTTTAGCCCAACGCCACGCGATGCTCCAAATACAACAATTTTCATTAGTTTTCCTTGATATTAAATTTACTGAATAGCAAAAAGACTTTATGAGAAATAAGCAATATTAAAACTTTCATAAAGTTCAATCTGAAAAACGCCCATAACAAGTAAGGCCAACTGGTGCTTTAAGTTCAGAGAAGGATTGGGTATCAATATAAAGCGTAATATTCTTATCCAAGCCTGTGATGGTGAAAACATCAAGAGAGATATCTCCAGATTGTACAGTGTCTGTTTTTTCATAGGAAAGCCATTCCCCTTTTGGACCTGAAAGATTTTCTAAAAATTTAACTTCAGGGAGGCGGTCACTAAAACCACGGTCCCCAACTTTGATGGGATTTTCTGGTGTGTATCCATAGGTCAAGTCAGTAGAAATTGCGCAAGTGCTTGTTGGATTGGTTTGTCCTGATGCAGTAGAGTCGTTTGTAAATGTGTCAGTCAGTGGAGATAAAGTTGGAGTTTGGTTGGTGGCCAAAGTGGGGAATGGGGTTGCACTTATCGTCGCTCCACTACATGCTGACAATCCCATAGAAAAGAATACAAATGTTGTGATCAATATGCTGCTGATTTTACCGCTTCTTCTCATCAAAATATAATTTATTTGCTATTCTATTATTCAATCTTTTTTCTGGAATTTTGTTTGATTTAGCATTGAAGCTTTAAGAAATTTTCTAATTGAATAGGATCACGTTGATTCTTTGGCTAAAACCTAAAGATTTAAACTAAGTAAGAAAATACTGGAAGAAAATCTTTTGCTAAGGCTCTTGATTCTTCCATGCAATTAGAAAAAAAACAAAAAATTGCTATTGAAACACACAACATGCCATACCAGTTTAATGTTTCATGATTTTCTTTTTTCCCTTGGAATTCTCCGTGTTAAAACACAATGTAATTATAAACACCAAGTAATAAATACTCATGTTAATTAATCCGATAAATAAAATGTTGGAGATTATGACCATAGCATGGACTTTCACGCAGATCTGCTACTTTATCAGGAAGTTTATCGCGCATCAAAATTTTCTTTTTTATTTTCAATCTTCCTTTTTCAACTTCCAAGTGCATTCCAATAGAGCAAGATGTTTATAAATTGATCCTGCTGAAGTTACTAACTTTAGTGTAAGGACGGTCTGACTTTCCTCGGCTGCAACCTAAACTCAATGATGAATAGCTGCAGGTTGGGTCAGAAGTCGGATGTTGAGCTTAAGTGCTATATTGCAAGGTCCGTTCAGGTTCAAATTGCACGCGGCCATTGTTCTCGAAGGATTTTCCATTCATGTTTCACGAATCACCATCGGCTTCAATTTCCCAGCTTGTGCTGATGTTTATTTCTCTATATCATCAGAAATCATCCATTGTTTCATCAATTCTGAGTTGGGAGTACATGCCATACTTGAAGGATCATGTTTATGCCGACTGTCTTCTTTTGAATATTTAGATTCTTCTTCTAATTTTTCATAATTCATGTTTTTTCCTTGTTGTTGAATTGTGTACTTATAAAGGATATTGTGTTTTATCAAGAAGCTAAGGCGTAGGTGTGACTTTGAGAAAATTCTCAACCTCTATCAGTTTCTTTCGTACCTGGATATCTGGATTTTCGAGAGGATATATTCATGGCGTTGCTTTGTAGCCTCATATCTTCCTAGATTTATATCTTGATTGCTGTTTCATGTTGGCCGATAACAAAAACTTGTTTGATATTGCAGGAGATGTTTCTATGGATATTCTCACAAAGTACTTTATAACAGTAAAAGTAATTTCCAAACCAGGAATATTAATACTGTGAGAATTCAAAAACAACAAAGATGATCAAAACTTTGGGGTTGTTCATCGTAATTGTAATAATTGAATTTCTCAAACAGAAAATCACCAATTGATAATATCCAATTAAAAGGTAACGTCCGTCGGGGCTAAATTTGATCCCACTTATAAACACTTGTTTGAATTCGGAACTGCTTTGTTGGGAAATGGAATTTTCGCTAATACTAATTTGTACTAGTACTTCTGATTTCAAGCAAGTCTTTAGTAAGCAATGGCAAATTGCTTTCCGTTTGGGCTGAATGCAAAATAATTTTTGTAGCCAGATTTTGGAGATACACTTAACTCTTTTATTTCCTTACATTCTGAAGCGTCCATGAAAATAATTTTTTGATTTTTAATAACTGCTAAGACGTTATCGTTTGGAACAAAACGTCCAAACTCTACCTTAGGAATACGACATAGCTCTTTTCTTGTCCTCATGTCCCAAATAACTACAGAACCGTCTTTTCCTTCGCCGCCATAAGCTAAAAGAGTGCCTTCTGAATTCAAATCAACTAAATCAAGTGTTCCTTGATAATTAAACAGCTCAGTGCATATCCCTGATACAAAATCGACTTGCCTAAGTGTAACAATGTGGTGTGTATTCCAGCTTGGTCCAAGTAAGTCACCATAATTTACTAGCACTGCTGTATTTTTAGGAGAATTAACTATGAGAATTTGCCCGCCTCCGTTACAACCTTTGTTGCTTTCTGAAACCTCTTCTTTTCGGATTATTTCGCCGTTCTCTATACTTCTCCAATAGAATGTTGGAATATTGGTGTTTGACTCAACGATATAATGCCCGTCGGGAGTGAAAACTAAATCCCAAGCTAAACTGTTTTTTGCAACCCAAATGCTGTTACGTGTTTCCACGGAAAATGCTTCAACAAAGCTGTTGGTTTCACTATTGTCAATCCAATAGTTTACGGCAAACATTCTGCTATTTGGACTCCATGCTACGTCTTTCAGATCACCAGTTTCCCATTCACCAAGCAACGACGGAGTCATAGCGCGACTACAGCCGCTCAAAAATGCCAATAAAAAGATGATAATCACAGGTAATTTCTTGCGCTTCATAGATATTCAGATATATATTGCTTTCTTATTGTTTTACCATTGTTTCCAAAGAAGAATCAGCGCTCGATTCACAATTGCTATCGACGCGAAAAGAATTGCTAAAAGGGGATGCTGTGCATAAAACAGCGCAGTAGCTGCCAGTAAAAATAGAATCAACGAAAGAAGATTGCCAGGTAAATTGCCCAATCGATAGGGTGCCCTTGGGGCGAGGAAGATGCTCCAGAAAACTGCTGCCAGCAAAGGCAAGCCCAGACCGAGCATCCACTTTGTAAGAGTACTTTTCTCTCCATAAAATCCCCAGTATCCCAGCGATGTGAGCATGGCCAGTTCCAGAAAAAATGCAAAACTGGCATTCAAGGCTTTTAGAGTCTCATTCATAGTTTTTCTCCTTTAAATGATGTCATAATAAAAGAATTTATTCGAGACAGGAACTGCAAAAATAAACATGCTGTTTTATAGACCGAAGATTGTCACTGCAAGAAAATCATTCAGACTGTGTGCAATAATTGACCACCAAAAAGAAAAACCGAGTTTTTGAGTTTTTTTGATTTTCAGGAACATAATTGCTTTGTGTTTCGTCAATTGAATAAAGGAATAAACAAAAATGATGAAGAGATTTGTTTTCGTGTTCTTTAGTATATTGGTTCTTTCCGCTTGCACATTAGGAGGCACAACTAAACAGATAGCGGCACCTCAGATGTTGGTCCCTACCCCCACACTAGTTCGAGGCGATCTTACATGGGAGGAATCCTTGTTAGTGTCCCAGCTTTCCAAAGAGGTAGGAGTATCAGTGAATGATATTATGGTTGCGGAGGTCTCTGCCGTTGATTGGCGAGACGATTGTTTGAATCTCAAACTTGTTAATACGATATGTCATCAAGTAGTTACGCCTGGATATCTTTTTATTCTCGTGGCTAACGATAAACAATATGAGTATCACACAAATAGAGAAATGACCGAAATTCTACTTGTTGACAATAAATAGGCTTTTTAATTTTTATTCAAAAGTCTGTAAAGCCATAAACCAACCAAAAAGATACTGGACATACTGATACCTATTCCTACTATAAACCCAATAATATTGCTGTTTGTTTTGGGTACGAGCAAAGCTGTACTTGGATTGGCAGGATCGTAATAGACTGGCGCCGTTGTGCCAACAGGGAAACGATTCGTCCAATACTTAACTGCATTGCGTGTGATACCAACGTATATTCCGTTCCCTATTTGTTCGGCATGATATGAAGTTCCACCTACGTTGTAAGAATATTTGATCACAGGTACATATCGGGTATAACGCCCACGATTGTGCCAATCAAAATTACTTCTTTTTTCAATGCGGGAGAATGTGATTTTCCCTGGAACACTTGGCCAACTTGTGCACTTTCTGTCTGCATTCAGTTTGTCCCAGTATATAAAAGATAAGACTACACCTAGAACGCCAAACGTAATTGCTAGAATAAAAAGAATCAAGGGGTCAGTGGTAATTATTTTGATAATTGAGTTAATGAATGTCGAGACCATATTTAAACACACCTGAGTTTGTTCTGACGACTTACTTTACTTTCGAATAGCAATAACTATCTCGCGGCTCATTGCTAATAGTTGGGTGAACAATATACCGTCTTAAGATTCCTTCTCGTTGCATGCCAGCCTTTTCTAGCACTCGCGCCGATGCGAGATTTTCAACATCACAAGTAGCCCAAACTCGAAAAATACTTTCTTGTGCCATCGCCCAATCAACAACAGCTTTTGTTATTTCGGTAGCATAGCCATTTCCCCAATATTCACGGGCAAGCACATATCCTAAATCTGCTCGAAATGTATCAATGCGTAATTCAAGCATTCCAAGCAGTTCATCGTCGTTCTTGCGAATCACAACCCAGGGGAAAGAAGTGTTGCTTAGCCACGATTGGATACAATGACGAATAAATTCTCTCGTCACATTGACGTTTTCATGTGGACGCCAAATCAGATGTTTTGTGACTTCTTGATCTTGAGCATATTTCTGGAAGATATCATTTGCATCATCCAGAACGGGAAGTCGTAATAAAAGCCTAGATGTTTCTAATATTTCAGGCGGTTTTATCATTATTGGAATTCTCTCAGAAAAAATGCTAAAGCCCAATTTTTATTTTTTATAATGTAACGCAATCACGCCCGAGCGAAATGTGTTTGTCCCAACAAGGGTTAACCTAAGGTTATTGACCGAATCAAACAAGCGGGGACCTTTTCCTGCAATGATCGGGTGAACCACAAAGTGATACTCGTCAATCAGATTCCATTCCGCAACTTGCGATGCGATGTTCAGCCCACCAATAAAAATATTTTTTCCTGGCTGTTGTTTTAATTTCATAATCTCTTCTCGCAGATTGGAGTGGAGAAGCGTCGTGTTGTTCCATTCCACGCTCTTCAATGTCGTTGAAAAGACAATCTTTGACATGGAATCGAAGGTGCGTGCAAATTCATTGATTGTTTTTGTTTCTGATTGATTCACTGCAACATCATGCCAGTATGGATACATCAAGTGATACGTGTTTCGCCCGAAAATGTCAACGCTTGAATCTTGCAAGAGCCTCGTGAAGTACTCATGCAACTCATCATCAACGATCCCTGTTTCGTGACCACAGTAGCCGTCTATCGTGATGTTGATTGCAAAAATAACTTTTCTCATTTGTTGTTCTTCTGACATTGTTTTAGTCCTTTAGCGCAGATTTTACTTTAAACTGTTTTCTTGATAATAAAATGTTTCCAAAAAGCGATTTCCTTATAAAGTGATTGATTTGCCAATGCCATTTCAAGCTCAAACATATTCTGAAGGCGCTGTTGGGGATATTCGCTAAAACTAAATCTTTCGAACCAGAATATGGTAATACCAGATCTCGCCATTTGCTTCTCGTAAAATCTCAAATCCTGCTTGTTCAGC
Organism: Anaerolineales bacterium; assembly: GCA_046328925.1. Lineage (GTDB taxonomy): Bacteria > Chloroflexota > Anaerolineae > Anaerolineales > Villigracilaceae > Villigracilis. The sequence continues at coordinate 151,764 of JAXLVT010000004.1, read as the reverse complement.
CCAATCCTTCACCTGTTGATTACTAGGATGATAGTGGTACACCTCTTCATCAGGGAACTCTCCATATATAACGGGTAGACCTCCTTGTTGAGCGCGCTCGAAGGCTTGCTTGATTTCATTTTCATCTGCATTTTCAATGGTTTCCGCAGTGAAGTAGAGATACCCTCTGGGTTTGAGCGCATGATAGAAATTATTGAGTACGAGCATCCAATCTTCGGGACATATATTTTCCATAGCATCCATGCAAATCACACCATCGAAGATTTCTTTATACGCTATTTCTTGCAGTTCGATTTTTTGATATTGGACATTGGGGAATTTCTCTTTGGCACGTGCAAGCATACCTTGTGATTGATCAACCCCAATGACAGTATTCCCTTTTTCCAGAAGGAAAGACTCATACCTGCCAGCCCCACAAGCCGCATCAAGAATTGTGCTGTTAGGGGGGAGGTGACCTAGGAATTCCTGAATAAACTGTTGGTGAGTGATATTGCTGTACAAGCCATATTTCTCCCAGTAGAGTGGGGCATAATTATTATATTTTTCTTCACACTCACGTTGTAATTCTTTTATCCAAGTAGTTCGATCCATCTGATACCTCCTCATTTTGTGAAGCGCCTCAGCTTCAGGTACACTATTCAGGACGCTTTGTTGGGCGGCATTTTGATTAAGTGGATGAGTGAGCCATGTCCGACTCCGTCAGGTCTACTAGTGAACGTTGCATAGTGATTGTATACAACCTGTAGCCCATCGCGTGATAAAACGCTTGTGCCGCATTATTTTGAAATGCAGTTGCGAGAGTAAGTATAACAGCGCCTTGATTTTGCGCCTCTTGTTCGATGTGCCGTATTAGAGATTGTCCAACTTTTTGTCGGCGGTAAAGCGGGTCAACGATTAATTCGGTCAGTTCAGCATATGGGACAGGGTCACACAAACAATGGAGGAGGCGGAGGCAGGCAAGACCAACGACACGTTCATTAATTACGGCTACAAATGGAGTTTCAAAATGAGAATAGGATTTAATGTGTGCCGCGATGTGAGCAACTGTTGCTCGAGCATCATCATAAGCTATATTCAACTGAAGAATAGCGGACGCATCATCGGCAACGGCAGGACGGACAGAGATTTGCACAGAATTATCTCCTACTTGAATTATGACAAAGCTAATAGCGAGAATTTGAAAAACGAATCGATTTATTCAAGTATTATTGATTGGCACGAAACATCCCAGCGGTTTGTGTTATTGGCAGGTGGGTGGGCGTGGACTCTACTTGGAAGTAGTATAAACTCGAAGCCAGAAAAATGCTTATAAATCGCGCAGACTCCCACCTGTCCAGTGCACGCGGTGTTAGGCACACGTATTACTTGCAAACCTTAACGCTATCAACAATTACATCCTTGTTTTCCAACTTACTAATTCTGATTCCTTACGTGTAAGAAAGAAAAACTTAGCTACTTCTATTGCAAGATTATGCGGAACTAAATCCTGTGTCGTAATGGAGATTGGTTCGCCGTTTCCCCAATATACCTCAGTGTTGATATATTTTGTTCCGTTTGTTAAATAAGCATGTCTCCAATACCTATCTAAATACACGCCTTTTTCATGGAAGCGTAAACTCATTGCAGTTTCATCGAATTGTTCCATGTCTAAGCAAAGCGTGTTTGATAAATCAATTTCATTCAATAACTTCAAGAACGCTTCTGCATCTTTAACTATGTAGACTTCTGGTTTCCTTTGAAACTCATGAATTGTAATTTTCCAGCCTTCGTAACCGCCAATTTTTCTCCATATATTATGAGGTATGGAGTCTGTTAGTGAAAAATCGGCACGAACATCTGGTGTTTCTCCATAAGTACCGCCGTAACTAGCGAGGTGTGCTAAGCCAAGATAACAATACTCCTGTAGTGTGGTGTGTATGAAAATATGGTATTTACCACGAAGATGCTCTTGGTAAATTTCATGTGGAAACCATGATTTATCAGGCTTTAAATAATCTTCGTTTTTATCAACGTATTTTGGTATCCATCTTACTCGATTGTGCGAATCTAATTCAGCTTTATTAGCACAATTTGTGTGTGTGCCAAATAAACAAACTACTTCAGTATCCATAACTCCAAAGTTTTCGTCACAAAACCACTTTATCGAAGTACTATCCAAAAAACCTGTCAATATGGAATCTTTATTGTACGACTCGTAGTGTTTAAACATGAAATACTTCTCTCACAAAATAAAACCATTTAATAAAGAGTGTGCCAACGGTTTGCGGTTCGTCCCGTGTGGTCTTCACGGGATACCTGTGCTGGGGCGGGGACGGCGAAGCCGTCCAGCCAGAAAAAGGCTAAGGCGTAGAAAACTGCTTGAGATTTGCGCACGCGAAGCGCCCCAGCGTCAGGTGCATTATCCTGGCGATTGTCCAGGACGCTTTGTTGGGCGGTTTTTGCAGGACATTTGTTTTTATAAACTTGTCCATAGTTCTAGCAATTCTAACAAGCGTTTTCCTTTTTGATTTAACTCGTTGCCTTCAAGATGGCTGACTTCTAAAATTGATGGTAACTCTGCGTAAAGGGAGGGAAGTTTGAGCCAGTTTACAACTTGCTCATGTATCCACTTGTTATATGCTATTGGATATGTTGAACGCGCAATAAAAACGGCTTGCAAGAATTCTTGAAACGCATGATAAAGGCGGTCAAAGGCTTGAAAATATAACCCACGATTAACATAAAACTGAAGACGAGCAATATTAAGTTGGCAAGAGTTCTTGACCATCGCTAAACGTTCTTGTTGTAAAGCCTCATTGTAATACGGCAACCAAGAAGAACGGATATCTTTGTAAATATTCGAGTTATCCCAAAGTGGCACAGAGTAGGCAACCCGATTTCCAATTTCTATCTCAAAATAATCTGGTCCGCCGCCGTCATCCCATTTTTCTGGTGCCCATTGACCGTCAAAAAAATCTAGGTGAACACCCGAAAATTGCCCTAATTGTTTAATCTGAGTAAATACAGGATGTGTAGTGTATAACTCGTGCCAATCATTCTCCAATAAAATTTGATTCTCTCGACTGACTTTGGTGTCAATCAAAACCGCAATATCTAAATCGCTTTCTGGAGTAGCAACGCCACGCGCACAAGAATTGACAAGTAATATTGCGTGAACTTGTGGCAAGCGGGAAAAATGCTCTACAATTTTTTCAGATGTTTGTTGATGAATTAATGTTGGAAAAGAAAATATATTTGACATTATATCTTTATGAACTCTTCATGGCGCTACTGCCCAACGGTTTGCGTTACCCGCGCTGGGGCGAGCGTGGACACGCCGTCCGACTGGAAAAATGATGAGGCGTAGAAAACTGCTTGAGATTTGCTCAGAATCCCCAGCGTCGGGTGCACGCTTTGTTGGCTGGCGCTTTGGTTTACCAACTACTCAATTTTTTTACGAGACCACAAACTTAACACTAACATTGTAAAGGAAAACACTATAAGTGGCAGATTTCCAACTGCTCCTGGAGCAGTTCCTACGGTTTCAATTGTCTTATATGCTGGTATGTAAGTAGCCCGCATTAGGTATTCAAATAAACTGAGTAAATATAGCATTGGAATCATTGAGCGATAACGAACAGCGGCAATAACGTAAATTATTCCGATGATTAACTGAGACAAACCCCAAAACGCAAACATCCCAATAATGGTCGAAGCGGCAGAGTCGGAATAATTCTCTAGCGGAATAGTGGCGATAGATTGTGCGCCACCATCGGATGAAAATATATGATGCTGACTTCGCCAGAGCGTTAATGCTGTAAGTAAATAAAAGCCCCAGAGCGCAATTTTCGAGCCTGAGAATTCATTAGTGATTTGGCGAGGAAATAAATTACTCAAAACAGTCTTAATCATTTTACGAAAATTCTCCCATACGGATTTGCTTTACACGAAGCCAGCCAACGGTTTGCGTTACCCGCGCGTGGGGCGGGGACGGCGAAGCCGTCCAGCCAGAAAAATGATAAGGCGTAGAAAACTGCCTGAGATGTGCGCACGCGAAGCGCCCCAGCGTCAGGTAGTATCATAAAAAGTGGACATGGCAGATCGATGTCAGGTAGGTCGCAGCAAGACCGTCGTGCAGCAAGATCGCCATGTCCGTAAGTCAGGTGATCCCGAACAGTTGCATGATCCAAGAGATCGAATACTAGTGTGGGATCAACTCCATTATACAAAGCGGAGGTCGGAATGACAACTAGTAGCAGAAAATTCGTAGGGATCGATGTAGCGAAAGACAAGTTAGATATCGCAGTGCTGGGGGAGACGAAAGCAAGTCAAGTGGGGAATGATGAAAAGGGAATCACAAGTCTACTTAAGAAACTGCAAGAGTTGAAACCAACCCTAATCGTAGTGGAAGCCACAGGTGGATATCAGCGAGCTGTAGTATTGAGACTGTATGAAGCAGGGCTACCAGTAGCCGTCGTGAATCCAGTACGAGTGAGACAATATGCCAGGGCTAGCGGACTACTTGCCAAGACGGACAAACTGGACGCGTTCAACCTAGCAGAGTTCGGGAAGCAAATGAAACCGCGGAAGTATGAGGCGAAAAGTGAGAGTGAACGGTACGTATCTGCTCTGTTAGTGAGGAGAAGACAGCTGGAAGAGATGTTAAAAGCGGAAAAAAGCCGCCTGCGGACGGTTCCAAGCGCCATGCGGAACTCTGTGGAGCGGATGATCGAGGTGTTGAAGGAAGAGATTAAACAACTCGAAAAGGAACTGGATAAGTTCATGAAAGAGAACGAAGACTGGCAGACACAGGAGCAGATTCTGACGAGTGCGAAGGGAGTGGGGAGAGTTACAGCGGCAACCTTGTTGGCAGAGTTACCAGAACTAGGAAAGTTGGATCGAAAGAAGATTGCAGCCTTGGTGGGTCTGGCGCCGATGAACTTTGATAGTGGCAAGAAGCGTGGGTATCGCAAGACGAAAGGTGGACGAATGGAAGTGCGGAATGTGTTGTACATGTCGACCTTGGTGGCGACGAGATACAACCCGTTGATCCAGGCACAGTATCAAGAATTGCAGAGACGAGGGAAGGTGAAGAAGGTAGCGTTGACTGCATGCATGCGAAAATTTCTAACGATTTTGAATGCGATGATGCGAGATCAACAGCCGTTTCGATACACCGCTACAGCTTAATATTCCTTCACATTTCCCATAAAAACCAACAACTGCCTTGACATTCAAGACAGTTGCTGCACGCTTTGTTGGGTTGCGTCTTATTTTTGAGCGGTACAAAATTGAATAAAACGATTGCCCAATTCAGTAACTCGTCCTTTCAACAATTCTAACCCTTGTCCTGATGTCATTGTTCCAAATATAGATTCTCCCGTATTTGTAAAACCATAACGATTTAACTCGCCAAAAGCAGATCGTATTACTTCTAATCTTACTCCTGGAATTGCCACAGGAAAAAAGTTACTAAACCCGCCACTTATTCTCTCTTTAGGAATTCCTGTATATCTTCCGGGGAACTCATTTATTTTCAACATCGATTGTCATAGGACGTACAATAGCTTCAAATGTACTTTTTTGCCTTTACTTCTCCAAGAGGAAGCCTCAATTGCTTGTTGTGGAAGACTATAATCATGTGTTTGCCAAAATCGACTTCATGTTGTTTCTCCCAATTTTCATGAGAAACTGCAACAATGCCGTTTGCTTGCAAGAGACGATAATAAGCCCCTAGCCCTATTAATGCAAAGTCAAGTCCAGCTTCTTTATCGTGAATACCTATAGTATTTAGGCGCTTTAGCATAATCAAATGGGATTGGATCGCAAGAATTAACATTTGCTCCAAAATCATCGAGCAGCGCATATCTTACAACTTGAATTGTTCCTTCTCTTAAAATGTTGCTCAGGTCTTCCAATAATAGCGGTTGCTTCAACATTTACCACAATCCAATGAATAAATGATGAAGCCTGAATAACTAAAGTGGGGTGGTCAACTTCTTTTTCGCTTGAGCTTGTGGCATGATATACGATAGACTCACTAAATGCTTGACTAAAAAAACGTACAAAATCTTCATGTTCATAGTGTTTTGGTTTTACTCTTCTTGATTGCTATTGCGCTTTAGCTTTTTTGCCCAACGGTTTGCGTTACTTGCGGGTGGGCGGGCGTAGATAAAACTTCGAGAGTAGGATTCTGCTTGGGCGTAGAAAAAGCCCGAATGCCGCAGAATCCCATAAATCAGAAGTGCACCGCTTTGTTAGCTGGCGTTTTAGATTGTACAAACCCAACGTTCTTTTTACTTTCTCTAAAAGAAGAGTTATTAATTGCAGTAGTTCTTTCTTTAGCATTTTCAAATGCACATTTAAATTTCTTGGCGCAAAGTAAGACAACATCATGAACATCGTCTTGGTTTGTAACGGGAGACAACTTGTAACCTGCTAGATAATATAACTCTCGAAGTTTGAAAATGAGATTGTCAATATCTGCCACATGACATAAATTCAAGCGGAATAATGCTCCAAAATATGAGAATATAGAGCAGGTTCTTCTTCGCGTATTTTTTCAAAAAGACACCTGTAGATGTTGTAATAAAAGCAGTTGATGGATAGCCTGGCGTAACGCCAATATTACTGAATGAATCCCGAAAATCTCGGATAGAAACAAGTATCTTTCTCATATCGTATGTTTCAAACCTAGATAATCAAACTTTCTAACTCATCCACTAGCAATACAACTAGTTTTATTCCGCTGACATATAAGACTTTGAAAATCGCATCTGTTAAGTGTCTAGCGATTAGCAAGTTCCTTGCTGGTTCTTCAAATGCCGAAATTGGTGTGTTTGGAGACCTTATCATTTGAAGATAGTTATCTACAAAACTAACATGGTCTGCACTAGCATTAGTTCTCGCTAAGTCAAACAAACCCTGAATTGTTTTACCACTAACGTAATTGATAAGTTTATCCAAAGGGTCATTAATTCTCATCAACTGTAGCATGTCTTATTTATCCAGCCTTGCGAAGTTTGACCTAAAATTGAGAAAATTATAGTTCCATAAAATAATTCTATCTTTTCTGTGAAACTCCGCTGTATTGCGACATGTAAACTGCACGAACACGCAAGTATGCCCGACGTAAACATCAGCATAATTTTTCCTGCGGGCTTGGCGGGGGGCGTAAGCCTTGAACAATTAGAAATTCAAATTCGTTTATGTCCCTCTCAAAGAGTCACTCATGTCAACTCTGCTGATTACACATTCTGTAAGAGCGTCTTTTTGTAAAAGCCAATCAAAGGTAGGATAAGAAGTGAGTTTTACCTGCACCAAACCCGCCTATGATTGTTTTTTCCAAAGACTTCGGCTGTCCAGATAAAAGGATAGGACATTTTCTTTCAGAAGTGTAAATAGATTGCTACAAAAACTATCCCCGACTGTGAAATAATTTAGACCAGTGGGGGGCACGTTGCGACTTTCAAGTTTAGCCAGAATTTCCTTGCTTCTTCTTGAGCCCGCATTGATATGGTCGAATTGTCCGCCTTCGTTATTCATTGAATCATCTCCTTATATATGGCAATATGTTTTTCATTACTTCCGCGAACATCTTCTATGCATACTACTCGCGGGTATCGAAAAAGTAAGTCACTAATTAATTGCTGCCCCTTCCTTTTGTTTTTGAAAACTTATTTTGAACTAACGCCTGAATCACTTGGGATACTGGTACAAACATTTTTTCCAGACGCTACCAACTCATAAGCCTTAATTAATTTTCTAAAAAGAAACGTCGGAAATTTTCTTGTTTTCTACTTGATGTGTTTCTGGGAAGCTTGAGGAGGTAAATTCTGCGTGCTTGGTTTGAAGGTGAAGTATTATCTGACTGCTCTTGCAAAGTAAATATATTCTTTCTAAATTTTCATTTGTGCGGTTTGACGCTTTTTCATATGTTCATGAGTTTCTTTTGCGTTCGTTTTTGTAGTAATAGAGATCTTCAAGACGATATAAAAAATTCTAAGACGAAGAAACTGTCACAATTATTGATAATGCCGCGAATAATGTTGTCATAGTTATTATTCCTTATTTATGAAATGCGACAGCCAACCAGCTAATTAAGCGAATTTGATGGCGTCCGTATAACACGCCTGTGGGGGGTGTTATACGGAAAGATATTCCGTATAACTACCTTTATATTTTAATTCCATCATCGCATTATAAACCCTCCTCCAAATCCCAAAAAGCAAATCCATTCCCCTAAAACTTGCGGATAGTCTCATCCTCCTACCTCCACGGTAGCTCCACGGTAGCTCCACACTGTCTCCACAGTAGCTTCAATCGAGCTTCAATCGAGCTTCGATCGAGCTACCATCACCTCTTAACTATCTAACTATCTAACTATCTAACCTTCAACCACCCAACTATCAAACTCCCCAACTATCTTCCCTCCAACCCCTGCATGATAAAATCACCCCCATGCAACGCCTCAAAGTTTTAATCCTCATCCTAATCACCTGCACCCTCGCCTGTGCCTATACCCCCACCGCCACAGGCACTGTTCAAGAAAGCGCCATTCCCTCGGGCACCGTTTTATTTCAAGATGACTTCGCTCAACCCACCACAGGCTGGGACCGTCTTCAAGCCTCCGAAGGCATTATGGATTATGACTCAGGCGGCTATCGCATCCTCGTCAATTCCCTTCAGACCAACTTCTGGTCAACCCCGCATCAAAACCTGACCGATGTTCGCATCGAAGTCGATACAGGCAAGATCGCTGGTCCTGACGAAAACCGCATCGGACTCATCTGCCGCTTTACAGGCGACGACTATTACTTCTTCCTCATCTCCAGCGATGGCTACTATGGCATGGGAGTTTACAAAGGTGGTCAAGCCCTCTTGCTTGGGCAAAGCGAAATGCAAGCTAGTTCCAACATCAACAAAGGCCTTGCCATCAATCATCTCCGTGCCGACTGTGTAGGTAACACTCTCACTTTTTACGTCAACGGTTTTCAACTCGCTCAAGTGCAAGACTCCACCCTCACCAAAGGTGACCTCGGTCTGCTGGCGGGCACCTTCGCCACTCCTGGCGTCGATGTGGTCTTCGATAACTTTGTCGTCTTAAAGCCATAACCTTTAAATTCCTTGGAGTGCGGAAGTTCTACTTCCGCATTTCGAATAACTTTTTCTCAATTATGAAAATCTTCCTCGACACCATCGGTTGTAGACTCAACCAAAGCGAAATCGAAGGCATGGCCCGTCAGTTCCGCGCCGCAGGACACGAAATCGTCCCCACCGCCGCAGGCGCCGACCTGGCCGTGGTCAACACTTGCGCCGTCACCACCCAAGCCGCCTCCGATTCCCGTAGCAAGATTCGCAACATCGCCCGCGCAGGTGTGGAGCAAATTGTCCCCACAGGGTGTTGGACCACCTTGCAACCCAAAGAAGCCGCCGCGCTTCCCAATGTGCTCAAAGTTATTCCCAACGATCAAAAAGAATTTCTCGTCCCCGATACCCTCAACCTCGAACGTTCCACCTTCGACCTTGAACCCATTGAACGTACGCCCATCCCTGGTTTACATCGTCGCACCCGTGCCTTTATCAAAGTACAGGATGGCTGTGATAACAAATGCACCTTCTGCATTACCACCGTAGCGCGTGGGGCAGGGCGCTCCCGTCCCTTGGCCGATGTGCTTTCCGATATCAACTCTGCCCTCGCAGGCGCTTCAAAAGAGATCGTTCTCACGGGCGTGCATCTTGGTTCATGGGGTCAGGAAATGAATCACCACCTACGCGATTTGGTGCAAGCCATCTTGCGCGAAACCGATGTCAAACGTTTGCGGCTTTCCTCTCTCGAACCCTGGGATTTAGACACCGATTTCTTTTCTTTGTGGAACGACAAGCGCCTCATGCCTCACCTGCACTTGCCTCTGCAATCTGGCAGTGAAGCTACTCTCAGGCGTATGGCTCGCAAAACTACCCCCGCTTCCTTCCGCGAGTTGGTGCATGCCGCTCGAGAAATCATGCCCGATGTCGCCATCACCACCGATATCATCGCTGGCTTCCCTGGCGAAACCGAAGAAGAGTTTGCTGAGACCCTCGCCTTCGTCAACGAAATGCGCTTCACAGGCGGGCATGTCTTTTCATATTCATCCCGCCCGAGCACAGGCGCTGCTCGCATGAAAGGACAGGTCAAGCCCGAGTTAAGAAAGATGCGTAATCACATCTTGCAAGCCGCTATTGAAGAGTCTGCAAAAATCTATCGCGCACAATTCATCGGCCAAACCATGCCCGTCCTTTGGGAATCCACCACCGAATACGGCGAATACGGCTGGCGCATGGAAGGCTGGACGGGCAACTATCTGCGCGTTTCAGCCAGCGCACCCTCGCCGCGTTGGAACGAAGTAGATTCAGTCCTTTTGCAAGAACCCGAAGGCGACCAAATCAAAGGCCTTATTTTGTAACCTATCTCGCTCTCTTTGGGGCTAAGCCCCAAAGAGAGCAGAGCGTAAAACAAAGCATCACGGAGTCAATCACAACCTCATGAAGATCAAAGCTCAGGTTGATTCGTTTTTAATGTTCTACGCAGGTGGGGCTGCGGCTTGTCTTGGCTTCTTGGCCTTTGTTTTTTTTCTACAAACCCCAGTCTTCAGCATCAAAAGTTTATTGCTTGCCTCGGCTCTCTTTTTGATTGCATGGATTTTGTTTTATATCGGCATGCAGGTTGCCTTTCAAAAATTCAGCATCTATCTTTCACGCCAACGCATCCTTTTGTATGGCAATTTACTGGCTCTGCTTTTCCTTCCGCATTTTTGGCCGCATGTTTCATATCCCATCTTTCCCTTCTTTCAACATCATAGTGTCTTACAAGCCACATTCACTTTAGATTCTGCTTCATCCACTGCCAGCCTCAAGCTTGCCGACCTGTGGGTTAACACTGGCACGGTCTTATATCGCAATGACTTTAGTTATTCAGGTGACTGGGTGCAGAAGGAGCAAGACCTTGTCTTGCCTGCTGGTGGGCAGGGTCGCCTCACTTGGCAGGGACCTGTGGCTGAAAAGAACGAGTTGGTCATAAACTCAACTCAGGCGACAGGTCAGCTTGTATTGAATTGGGATGGGGAAGTGCAATCGGTTCCTTTGACTGGCAAGCCCTTGGTGTTAAAGAAAGCCGTGGCTACGCCTTTCTGGTTTGTCTTGTTGGTCTTCATGGCACTGGTATTTTTGATGGGCGCTTTCCTCATCCTCGTCCTTGGATTCTTTCTTGGCTTTCTCATGGTGGCTCAACCCAAGCAACAGAGGTTGTTCTTCTTTCTTCTCTTTTTTTGTCTTAGCCTCTTGACTGTCTTCCTTCAATTTGAGAATCCCGAAATCAAAGGCAGGTTCGAGAGTCTCGTCTTGCCTCGTCATCAAAATGTATTGATGGGCACTGCGGGCAATCCCTGGCAATATCGCATCCTGTCTGAGTGGTTGGTGGAAGGCATTGTCTTGGTCTTTGGCGGCTTGCGGATTCCCAACCATCAAATCTCAGCTTTTTTCTTCTTGCGCCTCTTGCAAAACTTGACCATTTATCTTTTGTTCTACCGCTATCTGGAGCGCTTGAAGGTATCGACCTTGTTTCGCTTTCTGGGTGCGCTCTTTTTAACAGGCGTGCTCTTGAATATCTTTTTCCAAAGTGATCTTTCGTTAAATACCTATTTCGATTTGATCTTTTATCTCTCGGTATGTTTATTGGTGCAATCCAGTTCATATCAATGGCTTCCCCTCGTTTTATTTTTCGCCTCTCTCAATCGTGAGACCAGTATCTTGGCCCTGGGCTTCGTGGCCTATTCCTGGCTGGCTCAGCGTGGCTGGAAGAAAGCAAACCTTCCTTATCTCATTGGGCTGGGCCCTGCTTGGGCTTTGCCATTTATCTCGGTGCGATTGATTTATCCACACATTGCCTTGATTAAGCCTTATGGCTATTCCCCTGGCCTCGATTTGTTTTTCTATAACTTGCGCCTCGAGTCCTTTATCTTGCTGGGCTTTGCTTTGGGCTTCGGGCCGCTCTTGAGTCTCTTATCTTATTCAAAGTGGCCCCCTATGCTAAAGACTCTCTTCTATATCATTGTCCCTGCTTGGATCGTCGTTCATAGCTTTGGCAGTGTCATCTCAGAAACTCGCTTATTCTTGGTTCCGCAGGCTCTTGTCTTTTTGCCTGGGCTCTTGCTCTTTCTTGAAGGAAAGACGTTCGTCACTTCTACAAATACAGGATAGCCTGTATAATTTTTGACTGTTATCGGATTCCGAAGTTCTACTTCGGATTGCACCAAAACAAAAAGTAAACCATATGCTCTTCCGCTTTTTTGAGGGCTTAGCCTCAAAAAGAGCAGGCTCACAGAGCGAAAAATATAAAATACAGCAAGACAATAAGGAGCACCCCATGACAGCTCAATTGATTGACGGCAAGTTGATCGGACAGCAAGTCCGTGATGAAGTAGCAGCGACAGTTGCCAAGCGCACCGCCGCTGGCAAACGCAAACCTACTTTGGCCACTGTGCTAGTAGGAGACCGCCCCGACTCTGCGGCCTATGTTGCCTCCAAAGGCAAAGCCTGTATGGAATTGGGGATGGGTTCCGTCAGTGAGCATTTGCCTGCCGATGCCACTCAGGAACAAGTCGAAGCCTTGGTGCGCAAGTTAAATGCAGACCCGAACATCAGCGGCATTTTGGTGCAGTTGCCCATGCCCGCGCATATTGATGAAGAACGCGTGCTCTCTCTCATCAATATTGAGAAAGATGTCGATGGCTTCTCCCCGATGAATATCGGCCGCCTTGCCCAAAAAGGACGCGAGCCTTTATTTGTCCCATGCACTCCTTATGGTTGTATTTATCTGCTCGAGAAATCGGGTGTAAAGATTGAAGGCGCCAATGCCGTTGTCTTGGGTCGCTCCAATATCGTCGGTATGCCCGCGGCTTTGTTATTGATCGCCAGAAATGCTACCGTCACGGTCTGTCATTCACGCACCAAAGATATTGCAGGTACCATCCGTCAAGCAGACATTGTCATTGCTGCCATCGGCAAGACCGAGTTTGTGCGTGGTGATTGGATCAAGCCAGGTGCCGCCGTCATTGATGTGGGCATCAACGCCGTGCCCGATGCCACCAAGAAGAGTGGTCAACGTTTGGTGGGCGATGTCCACTTTGCCGAGGCCAAAGAAGTGGCTGGCTTCATCACCCCAGTTCCAGGCGGCGTCGGACCGATGACCATCGCCATGTTGATGAAGAACACCTTACGTGCGGCGGAAATTCAAGAACCGTAATATGGAACGCGATCAATAAAACCAAGGTCCCGCTGTCAAAGGCGGGACTTATTTTTTGGAATGAGGAGTACAAGATGAAGAAGTTTTTGAAGTGGGTGGGCAGGGGGCTTGGAGTTTTGGGAGTCTTGTCGGTCTTGGCTTTGCTGGGAATTTACATTAGCAGTCAAAGACGCTTGACCCATGTCTATCATATCCCTGAAGAGCAGGTCGTCATCCCAACGGATGCCGCTTCGATTGAAAACGGAAAACACATTTTTCAATTCCGTGGTTGTGAGGCTTGCCATGGGGAAGATTTGCAAGGCAAAGTTTATCTCGATGATCCCGCAGTTGGGCAGGTCATTTCAACGAATCTCACCACAGGCAAAGGCGGGCTTGGTAGCGATTTTTCAGATGCTGATTTTGTCCGTGCTATCCGTCATGGTATTCGCAAAGATAGCACGGGGCTGTTGTTCATGCCTTCCACTGAATTTTATTATCTCAGTGATGAAGATTTGGGCGATGTGATTGCTTATGTCAAAAGTGTTCCGCCCGTGGACCATCAGCAGCCTGCCAGTCAGGTATCTTTTACGGGTCGCATCATTATGACTTTGGTAAAAGGCATCACCTTCATCCCTGCAGAGTTAATTCCACATGAAGCCACGCGTCCCACCGCTCCGAAAGTTGGCATCACCCCTGAATATGGTGCCTATCTGACACAGTCTTGCCACGTCTGTCATGGACCCACCATGTCAGGGGGCGTAATCCCAGGTCTACCTGCCAGTTGGCCGCCAGCCCCAAACATCACCTTTGGCGGCGGGTCAGCTCTGCCTACCTGGACGGAAGCACAATTTATCCAAACCATTCGCACAGGCGTCACCCCAAACGGCAAGGAATTGCGCGCACAATACATGCCTTGGGGTTCTTATAAATTTATGAGCGATGATGAATTGAAGGCTGTTTGGGCCTATCTGCAATCTCTGCCCAAACTCGATTATGGAAATCGATAGTTGATAACCATTTGGAAGAAGAACAGTCCCGCCTTTTGGGCGGGACTTTCTATTTTCACCCTTGACATACTGCCAATTTGATACTATTATTGATTTATTAGTAGTACGGAATTGATAGTACTAAAGGAGACCGCATGACCGAAATTAGCATGCAAACCAAGAAATTTCAAAAAGAGCTGAACTCAGGCACATCCTCTTTGGTGTTGCTGAGCGTCCTCAGCCGCAGCAAGGAGCCGATGTATGGCTACCAGATTGCCAAACTGTTGGAAGAAAGTGGCCCTGAAATCCCCATGATGAAGCAGGGCACTTTGTATCCAGTCCTTCGCTCTCTCGAAGAAAACGGATTGTTAGAGAGCACAGTGGAACCCTCCGTATCAGGTCCACCCCGCCGATATTACAAGATCACCAAAGAGGGACGTAGCACTCTTGAGGAATGGCTTGAAATCTGGAAACAAACCAAGAAATTTGTTGATGCGAATTTGAAAGGATAGCAATTATGTTCAATACGATTGAAGAATATCTCGAAGCCTTGAAAAATGAAATGAAGGATGCTGACCTGGCTTTGGTGCAGGATGCCCAAGCCGATGCCCGTGAGCATTTGTCTACAGCCTTGGCCGATGTCCGTGAAGCAGATTCTCAAATTAGTGAAGCCGATGCCCTCAAGAAGATTATCGATGAATACGGCACCCCTCAAGAGACAGCTTCTGCATATAAGGAAGTTGAACGCCGTACCTCGCCTGCCTTGAAGCAAACAGTGAAACCACGTTCAGCCTTGGGCAAATTCTTTGGTGTCTATACCGACCCACGTGCATGGGGCGCCTTGCTCTTTATGCTGATTGCCTTTGTCACGGGAATCTTGTATTTCACCTGGGCTGTGACGGGTGTTTCTTTATCCGTTTCATTTTCCCTTTTTATTTTTGGTCTGCCGTTTGCGCTCTTGTTCTTGCTTTCAGTACGTGGCTTTGCCCTCTTGGAGGGTCGTCTCGTGGAAGCGCTGTTGGGAATTCGCATGCCGCGTCGCCCCTTATTCTCTCATCAAGATATGAAGTGGTTGGATCGTCTCAAGGCTTTGGTCACCGATAAGGCCACTTGGTTGATGTTGGTTTATATGATCTTGCAGTTTGTTTTGGGAACAGCATATTTCGTAGTAATCGTGACCGTGGTTTCCATTTCATTGGCTTTTATCGCCGCTCCTTTCATTCAATTCTTTTTGAACACTCCAATCTTAACCTTTGGAACTGAAGCGGTAGTTCTTCCTTATTGGGAGTTAACTCTTCTTGCTTTGGGCGGCATTCTCTTATTGACGATTTTCATGAACATTGCTCGTGGTGTCGGTCAATTGCATGGGAAGATGGCCAAGTGGATGTTAGTGAGTGAATAATGATGAACGAAAATAAAGCTCCCAGCAAATTCATCAAGTTTATGCAATTCCCTTTGATGCGCATCTTCCTTGGCATCGGAGTATTGATTTTTGTCTCAACGCTTTTTCAAATCGGCACTGAAAGGATTTTTGGTCATGATGCCATTTGGGCAAACCTATTGTCGGTCCTGATCACTGCTTCTGCAGTAACACTCGCATATTATGGCTTTACCCGTTGGATTGAGCAACGCCAGGTGACGGAACTCTCCCTGCAGTCTGCGCCACGTGAGTTGGGGGTTGGCATCCTGATTGGTGCGCTTCTCTTCTCGCTGACGATTGGTCTGTTGGCCTTATTTGGTTACTACCATGTGACGGGCGTCAACGAATGGACCGCCATCTTCTCATGGTTGGTGCTAGCGATTATCTCTGGCGTGGTGGAAGAGTTATTAATTCGCGGTTTGCTCTTCCGTATCATGGAAGAATATCTTGGCACCTGGCTGGCTTTGGGAATCTCTGCACTTATCTTTGGTTTATTGCACATGGCAAATCCCAATGCCACGTTGTGGGGAGCCATTGCCATTTCAATTGAAGCAGGCATTATGTTAGCCGCGGCCTTTGTTTATACCCGTCGTTTGTGGCTTCCCATTGGCATTCACTTTGCTTGGAACTTTGTCCAAGGCGCCATCTTTGGTGTGGCTGTTTCAGGAAATGAAGCCAGAGGCTTGTTACAATCTACATTGAGTGGTCCCGCCTTGCTCTCCGGTGGTGACTTTGGTGCCGAGGCTTCCATCTTTGCAGTAGTAGTCTGTTTGACGGCTGGGATTTATTTTGTATGGAAATCCTATCAACAAGGAAAATTCATTACGCCTTTCTGGAAGCGTAGTTGAAATTAATCTATTGTTTCTACATAACAATTCTGAAAAGAACAATCCCGTATCATCCATAATGATGCGGGGTTTTTTTATTCCATGGAAGATACGCTTCAAACTCAATTTCAAAGAATATGGTACGCCCCTGCTTTTTCCTCCTTGCTTGAAAGTCGCACGGAGTTGAATATGATCATGGGGGCGGGGATAATCCATTTTGGGCTAACCTTTGCAGGCTACAAAGGATGGCAATGTCCGTTTCTCGCTGCGACGGGAGTACCCTGTCCAGGCTGCGGTCTGACGAGGGCCATCATCCAACTGGTGCATGGGAATATTTCTGCCTCCCTGCAAACTCATGCCTTTGCGCCCATATTCTTAATTGCGATGATCATTTTGTTGAGCGTCTTCTTGCTTCCTGAAAAACTACGCTTACATGTTATCAGTTTTGTAAACAAGGTTGAAACCCGTACCGGCCTGACAGCCTGGGTGTTTTTCACGCTAATGTTATATTGGGCGTTTCGCCTGATTGCATAAAATCAATTTCAACAGAGGAGAGTTAAGATGGAATTTTCATTTGATGGTGGTCCACTTGGGGGCATTGGTGCAGGAATTATCTGGCTGGCGGGAATCGTAGTGCTCATTAAGTTGTTCCAGCAAGAAGGCTTCCTTAAGGGATTGTTCGGCTTCATTTGTATGTTGTACACCTTTATTTGGGGTTGGCGCAATATCGGCCGTGAAGAATTGAAGTTGAAGACCTGGATGTACGTTTGGACTGGTGCCATTGTCCTTGGTATTATCCTCAATGTAGTTGGTGCTGCTTCTGGTGGCAGCGGCGGATAATTTTTTCTACATGATATAAACAAAAAGTCCCGCGTAAAGCGGGACTTTTTGTTTTAAGATTATTCGCAGTGGATTAAGAATTACCTCTATTATATTTTTTTAGTAGTTCCATCAAAGACTCATGCGGCAAGGCTTTGATATTTACGTTACGGTGACCAATCATATCTTTTGCCGCCACCAAGGCATTGATGATGGCTTCTTCAGTAGCATACACAGTGGCAGATAAAATGGGATCAAGGTGATCGTTGGAGATGGTTTGAATATTTGCCAAGCCTCTTTCATCACCTGTTTCAGCTTGTGAGTTGGCTGTTGAAAATGCTAGAAAAATATCGCCGCTTCCATTCCCGCCCAGCGACCCAGTGCGAGCCATGCCCAAAGTCACACGTTTGGCCACACGCTTGAGTTGATGCGGTAGTAGGGGAGCATCCGTTGCCACAATGACAATCAAAGATCCATCATCTTGTTTGAACGGATTTTCTCCGCTGGTAAAGGGCGCATCATTTTTTAAATAATTTCCAACAGGTACACCTGCCACATTGAGTTGATATCTTCTACCAAAGTTACATTGCGCCAAAACTCCTACGGTCCAGCCACCTAGTTTTTGCGTTAGCTTTCGTGAGGATGTGCCTGTGCCACCTTTGAATTCATAACATAACATCCCTGTACCGCCACCAACATTGCCCTCATCAATTACACCGCTAGTAGCCGAATCTAATGCGCTTAATACATGCTGATCTTTGACATAAAAACTATTCATATCATTCAACCAGCCATCTGCTGTTTCTGCCACTACGGGGCAAGACCAGGGTTGATGCATTGCTTTGTTTTTTATTTGCCAGGCAATGATGGTATCGCGTACGATGCCGACACTGTGCGTATTGGTAATTCCAATTGGCCCTTCCAAAAGTCCGCCTTCTTCCACCCAAGCGGCGCCTGTCATTTCGCCATTGCCATTGAATGAATGGACTCCCGCATAAGCTGGTGTATGATCTTTTGCTCCACGCGGATGAATTATCGTGACACCTGTTCTTGCTGAGGCACCTTCAATAATGGTAGAGTAACCTACCGTCACTCCTGCTACATCTGTAATTGCATTGTGTAGACCAGGATCACCTTCAAATGGAATCCCCAAATCTCTTGCGCGTATCTTCTTCATACATTGTCCTTTGCAATTTTCACAAGTTGTCTTGCGATATTTTCCATGATTTCATCAGGGGCACCATCCATTGCCTGACTTTGCACACGAGTATCAATTTCATCGTTGACGTAATCAACGACGACAAATTCATCAGCGAGGGCGATTTCAGTGGAGAACCAATCCAGCTTGCAGATGGAAGCGATGCGCTTCGTTACATCCCGCAACCTGCCCAAGCGATACTGTGATTCTTCCTCCGCTGTCACAGGCGCGTAAATGTGAGTCTCTGTATCCCACCAACAGGGATAGGTTTCGCCATTGGCATAAAACACACGAAACCATGCAGGTGTATCTTCAATGGTTTGTGGCACAACATGAGTTTGGATTAAATATTTCTGTTCAGGGAATTCCATGCGAGCTTCGAGAATCTCATTGACATGAGTGGCACCGAGAATGACCCCTTCGCCACCGCCACCATTGGAAGGTTTGATGACAAAATTTTGTCCTAAGGGACTCAGGTCAATGGGGGGGATGACGGGTTGCTCAAGAAAGGGAGCCAATAAGATGGTGTACGGAGTATGAACACCATGTTGGATTAATTCCAAGTGCATGGTGGCTTTATCTTCAGACCAGGCAGAGACTTCCTGCGGGTTGATGCGGCGGGCACCAAATTCCCGAGCCCAGCGCGGAATGGGGTCAAAGCGTGGTTCACCCTGTCCACGATGTAAGAGCGTTTTAAAGGTTAATGTCCCTTTATACAGGGCAGTAATAGACTCTAGTAGATTGTCGGGTTTGATTTGCCAAAGGGAGAGGCCTTCTTCAATACAGGCGCGTTCCACCATCCCGACAAAAATATCGTCATATTCCCAATACCAGGGCAGGCACAAGTCATATCGCATGGGCGCGATTATACCTGTCCGCCTGTGTTTACCTATCTACTTCTCACTGGTACAATGGGCGCACTAATTAAAGAAAAGGAAAATAACATGAGCAAAGATTCAGTGCAAGACGGTGTTGTGGTTTCAATGGACTATAAATTGGTTGTGGACGGCGAAGTCCTCGACTCTTCAGATGATGCAGGTCCTTTACAATTCCTCGTGGGGTATGGCAATATCATTCCTGGGCTTGAGAAGGAAATGATGGGAATGAAGATTGGTGATAGCAAGGATGTAGTTGTTGCCCCCGAAGATGGTTATGGTGAATTTGATGACGAGGCCTTCATGGATGTGCCACGCAGTGAATTCCCTTCTGACTTACAGATTGAAGAAGGTGCTGAGCTTCATATTACAGATGAAGATGGTAATGAACAAATGGCTTTTGTTGAAAGCTTTGACGATAAAACCGTTCATTTGGATTTCAACCATCCTTTGGCAGGTGCCGAATTACACTTCTCTGTGAAGGTAGTTGGATTGCGCGAACCCACTTCCGAAGAGTTAGATCACGGCCATGTCCACGAAGAAGGTCATCACCATTAAGCCAAGTACTATAAAGAAAAAGGCCACGAGTATTCGTGGCCTTTTTCTTTATAACTTATGAAGCAAGTTCTGGTTGTTCTTTACCTTCTTGTTGTGATGATTTGTCTTGCCAATTTTTGGCCAGCCAAATACCAAGCCCAAGCACCACTACCCCCATCACGAGTCCACCGAAGTTACTGATGAAATCATTAACCACTTCCCATTGACTGCCGAAGGCATAACCCAGGCCACCGTACAAAAGAATCCAAGTGGCTTCGCCAAGGAGGTCATAAAGCATGAAGTGACGGAATTTATATCCGCTGCCACCTGCAATCAGGTTTGTAGGAATAGCCAGTGCGGTAATGAGAAAGCGAGTTAGAAAAATAGCCAACCAAGCACGGCGTTGAAAAGAATCCTGTGCACTGTTCCATGCTGGGGAGTTACCAAATTTTCGTTGGACCCAGCCTTTTCCATAATTGCCCATGCCAAAGCTAAGGGCATCTCCCAGCAGTGCACCTACCAGACCGACAAGTGCCATTTGAACGGATGAAAAATAACCCTGTTGTGAAAATGACCCAACCGCAATCACCATTAAAGATCCAGGCATGGGTAACCCTAGCGCTCCAAGAAATAGAGTCAAAGCGAATAAAGGGGCTCCGTAATTAATCACCTGTGTGAGAAGAAAGTTTGAAATTGTGGTGCTCATGGCGTTGCCGTAGGTGTGACGGAAATAGGAGTAGCTGGGAAGTGGGGCGGACGTTCCTGCTTTTGTAATGCTTGAATCACAGCCTGCACATGAGCTAAGACAACGCCATCTTGATCGGGATAATATTTTTTATTTAATTGAGCAAGACTCATTTTATCGTTTTTGTCATCCTTTGGAAGTTCCAAGGTTTTGTAGAATAAATCTTGTGGGACGTTGTACATATGGGAGATGTAGGGAACTGTCATCCAGTCTCGTATGGAGGAAATATCGGTTTGGTTTGCGGCAGGAGGCTTTCCGTTAAAGGGTCCATGCCCTTCCATATGTTTATACGCGCGAAATGCACGCATCCCAAAGAAGCCAATAATTGCAACACCTGCAATAATCAACAGGATGGTAAGGATGTGTTTCTTTGTCATCTGGTTTCCTTTCTAATTTTTTCCTAAAACATTTTACTTAGCTTTGTTTGAAAAATGTAAAGAAATTATGTGGATTTAAAAAAGAAACGCAGCTCAGGCGAGCTGCGTTTTTGGTAGTTATAAAAAATTAATCCTGCCATTCCAATTCAAAATCGCCTACATAAACCGTGTGACCTTCTTGAATGCCAGCTTCTCGGAGCGCTTTGTCCACGCCAAGTTTTTCAATCAATCTCTGGAAGCGGCGTACCGAACCATAATGTTCCCAATAGGTCATTTTGGCGGCGCGTTCAATCGCCACGCCGATGACTCGCCATTCATCGCCGTCTTCACGCTTAATCTCAAACTGATTCGGGTCCACCTCAGGTTTATACACTGGGATGGTTTCTTCCATTTCAGGAATGGGTGTTTCTTCGAGTTTCTTATAAGCAGCGATCAAAATATCGCGTGTGTTGGTGCGAGCCATTGCAGAAGCAGTTACCAACTCAATCTTTTTCTTTTTGAAAGCAGCAGTAACTTCCTTTAGTTTTTCCTGCACATCGGGTTGATCAATTTTATTGAGGACCACTACCTGAGGTTTTCTGCCGAGGTTTGTATCAAAAAGAGATAACTCTGTATTGATTTGACTGAAATCTGCCAGTGGATCTTCAGAGAGCCCATCAATCATGTGAATGAGGACGCGGGTACGTTGGATATGGCGCAGGAAATCATGTCCCAGCCCAGCGCCTTCATGCGCCCCTTCAATTAACCCAGGGATATCTGCCAACAACCGTGGTGTCATCATCTAATTTGGCAACGCCAAGGTTGGGTTCAAGAGTAGTGAATGGATAATCACCGATTTTGGGTTTGGCATTTGTCAGTACAGATAGAAGCGTAGATTTCCCAGCGTTGGGAAGGCCGATGATGCCGATATCAGCAATCAGCTTGAGTTCGAGGCGTAGCAATTTTTCCTCATGAGGTTCACCGCGTTCCGCAGTTCGTGGAGCTTGATTTCGCGAAGTTGCAAAATGCTGATTGCCACATCCACCACGACCGCCTTTGCAGATGAGCAATTGTTGACCCGGGTTGGTAAGGTCACCGAGCAACGCGCCAGTTTCTGCATCATAAATCACGGTGCCAGGGGGCACGTGAATAATGAGGTCTTTGCCGCCATGTCCGTCATTTGAGAACCGCCGCCGCCTTTGCCTTCATCGGCTGCGAAACGTTGATTGGGACGAAATGCTGAAAGTGTATTCAGTGTGGATTTCACTTCAAAGATGACGTCGCCACCCTTGCCGCCATCGCCGCCATCGGGGCCGCCGCGCGGTTCATGCTTCTCACGGCGGAAGTGGACCATGCCATCGCCGCCTTTGCCTGATTTTACGTGGATATTAACCGATCTATAAACATGCCCCCATTATACTTGTTGAATAGGCGACAATCCTCTTTTGGAGGATTGTCGCCTTAATTACCTAACGAACCAATTTCGAGGCGGCAGGTAATGCCGAAGCCGCGGCCACGAGCTTGATCGCATCTCCAATTAAGAGAGCAGTCCTGCTTTGATGGCTGCGCTAAAACTTCCTGTACGACTGCCAGCCAACTAACTCCACAAACATAGATGATGATCGTACCCACCAAAAATGGGATGAATGAAGTACGGACGCTTCGCTCCAAGCCTCGTTCTGCCAGCAGACCAATGACATAAGCCGCCACGATGAACCCCACCAAGTACCCAGCCGTTGCTCCTGTGAGGATTCCCAATCCACTGGCGCCACCTGCAAAAAATGGTAAGCCGATTGCACCTTCTACCATATATAGAAGCATGGAGGCGGCTCCACGTTTTGATCCCAAGGTTGCACCGATAAGCAAGACGGCGAAAGTTTGTCCAGTAATGGGCACGGGGAAGAGTGGAATTTCAACCTGAGCCAATGCTGCGATGAACAAAGATCCCAGCACAATTAAAGTCAGGTCGCGTAGCCAATTGGTGGCACGAGGAAAATAACGGGTGGATAAAGTTGGGGCTAAAGTTGTCATGTTTAAAATAATCCTTTTATTGATAAAAATAATTATTCTTCATCGAGGAAAAAGCGCAAACGACTCAGCGTGGACCATTCGGTGGTTTCATCTTCAAATTCCACTTCTACACGGTCGCCATCTACATCAATGATGATGACATCATAATATAGATCATCCTTTGCAGATTTACATTCCACTTCTTCATCGACTTCTACGATGAATTCTTCAAGATAGTCAGCGTTGGTCCATTCTTCTTCGCCCGTGTCAAAGCGGATGTAAATATCATCTCCGTCAATTTTTGTCACTGTGGCAGGATAGAAATATTCATCCTCATCCCAATATGCAAATGCACGATCACCTTCATTCCAGTATTCCATGGTGTATATCCTTTTGTATATTTATTTTCTTTCACAGTCATTATAACAAAGAGGTTTGGATGTATTTTCGAGAAACTTTATCCAAATTCTTGACATCATACAGGGTCGGGAGTATAAACACTTTGTAACTTGAATAGTCCTCGTTAGGCCAGGCGGCTGCAATATACATAGGCCATTGTCCTGAAACGTCGAAAGACGCCAAAGGGTATACCAGGTGATGTCGGCATAAGGCTTCACTCAAAATGGCTGGAATTGAAAAAACAATTCCTACGATCTGCAGTGCTAAAGCTCCACCAGAGAGGCGGTCACGGATATTTATTTTATTTCCCTGCCTCCTGGTCATAATGACGGGAGGCTTTCATTTTGCCAGCATGTGATGCAATTGCAAATCCAACCACATGATGCAAGGAGGTTTTCGTATGAACGCTGATGGTAGTAAACAGATATCTATGGAACGAAGGCATGTATTTCATACCTTTTCCTGTTCGCTTTCCAACAGCACCGCCTTGCATCGTACAATGATTCGGGGTTGCATCTGATTGGGTGTGTTGACAGGCATCGGTTGAGTGTGAAGCGCTTTTCGTTCTGAACGAAAGCGCTTTTTGTTTTCGTTCCCGTCGGTGGGGATCGAGGGCATGCACAACTCCATCAAGAACATCATGATGGAATTGCCCGCGCTCTTGAACCCTTCGAAAATATATTGATCCGTATGAAAGGGTATGAACCATGAATCCAACACTCAAAATGATTGACCTCGCCGCCTTGATTGAGGCTCGCGATTTTACAACCCTCCGTGAGGAGACGAAAAACTGGCCAGCAGGTGACTTGGCCGAATTGATGGAGCCATTATCGGCTGAATTGGAAGCGGTTATTTTCAGGCTTTTGCCGCGTGATCAAGCCGCTGGCGTGTTTACTTATTTATCGGAAGAACGCCAGGAAGAATTGCTCAAGGCGATGGGGCGGGAAGAAGTGGCAAGCATCTTAAATGCCATGTCACCTGATGACCGTACTTCATTGCTGGAAGAACTTCCTGCAAACGTTATTCAACAGTTATTGAATTTGCTTTCAATTGAAGAACGTGCCGTTGCTTCTCAATTGCTCGGCTATGATGAAAATTCAGTGGGGCGTTTGATGACCCCAGACTTTGTACGCGTCCGCCCGCAATGGACAGTTGCTCATGCTCTCGATCATATTCGCCGCTATGGCATCGACAGCGAAACGATGAGCATGATTTATGTTATTGATGATGATAATAAATTAATCGATGATTTGCGTATTCGCCAAATTTTATTATCTTCTCCTGAAAGCTTGATATTAGATTTAATGGATTCAAGATTTGTCTCTCTAAAAGCGACAGACAAACGAGAAGCCGCAGTGGAAGCCTTCAAAGAATCAGACTTAATTGCTTTACCTGTCACCGATGCTGCGGATGCCTTAATTGGCATTGTCACTGTGGACGACATCTTGGATGTCGCTGAAGAAGAGGCGACGGAAGACATTCAAAAGATGGGTGGTTCTGAAGCATTGGATGAGCCCTATATGAAGATTGCCATTTCCAAAATGGTGCAAAAACGCGCCACTTGGTTGGTGATTTTATTTCTCAGCGAAATGTTGACCGCTACCGCTATGGGAAGATTTGAAGATGAAATTGCAAAAGCTGTAGTGCTATCTATCTTTGTCCCATTGGTTATTTCCAGTGGCGGGAACTCAGGGTCTCAAGCTTCCACCTTGATTATTCGTGCAATGGCGTTGGGCGAAGTAGGTCTGCGCGATTGGTGGCGTGTGATGAGACGTGAGTTTGCTTCGGGCTTATCACTGGGCGCAATTTTAGGTGTGATTGGCTTTATCCGTATTACAGTGTGGGCGAACCTGTTTCATTCATATGGAGATCATTGGTTCCTGTTGGCTTTGACCGTCGGTTTCTCACTTGTGGGAATTGTGTTGTGGGGATCGCTTTCTGGCTCCATGTTGCCATTCGTGTTGCGCCGAGCTGGGTTAGACCCTGCTACATCTTCTGCGCCTTTTGTGGCAACCAGTAGATGTTTCTGGATTAATTATTTACTTTACGGTTGCAGGGATTATCCTACACGGAACCCTTTTGTAAAATTGTGGCATAGACAAAAGAATCCTGTCAAAATGACAGGATTCTTTTGTTATGTCTTTAAAATTAAGTTATTCTTGGTTTGGGGAGATAATGAACTCAGAATAGTTTCTGAGAGACCCCTCCATGGATTCCAAACCTACTATATTGATCGTTGATGATGAACCAGCCATCCGCATGGGATTGGCTGCTACGATTGGCCGTCACGGATACACTGTGGTTACAGCAAAAGATGGAAGTGATGGGCTGGAAAAAGCCAGAGAAATTTCCCCTGATGTAATTGTTTCAGATGTTATGATGCCAGGCGTAAATGGGTTTGAGATGCGAAAGCAATTAAGCCTTGAACCGACCTTGGCTTCGATTCCGTTTATTTTCCTCACAGCGCGGACCGCCAGCGAAGATCGAGTGGCGGGCATACGCAGTGGCGCAGATGACTATGTCACCAAGCCCTTTGTCACCGAGGAATTGGTTGCACGCATTGAAGCTGTGTTACGGCGCGTACAAACTGAACGAGAGCGTGGTCGTGAACAGGTCAAGCAGGAGGCGCAGGAGGAGATGGAAACTTTGCGTCGTGAGCTGATGCAGAATTTCCGTCATGAATTGCGCACTCCTTTAAGCAATATCATCATGTCCTTGGAAATGGCGGTAAATCATAAATTCAATTCCGTGGAGGAACAGGGAGATTTTATAAAAATTGCTCGTTCCAGCAGTGAACGTCTTGAATCGTTGGTCTCCGATATTATCCTGTTGACAGATATGGATCACGACCAGGTCAATCGTGTACGCCAAACTATTAATCTTGAAAACCATATTCTTGCACCAATTAAGAAGCGTTTGGCACGCTATGTAGAGAAAGATCTGAAACTGAAACACAATGTCTTGTTGGATGGAGAAATTAAAGCACCGCGAAGAGAGTTTACTCAGGCGATTGTGCATTTGGTAGATAATGCTTTCAAGTTTAGTCCAGACCAGGGTAATGTTTTATTAACCATCAAATCCACTGCAAATGGTGGTGCCGTGATTGAAGTAGAAGATGAGGGGAAGGGGATTGATCCCGAATTGCGCGAAAAAGTTTTTGAACGTTTTTATCAGGCTAGTAATGGAGATAATCGTGAACAGCAAGGGTTAGGGGTAGGCCTGACCATTGCACGTGCAATTTTCCGTTCTCTTGGTGGGGATGTAGTGATTTTAGAGCGCGAAACTGGTTGTTGTGTGCTAGCTTCTTTTCCAGATTTGCAGCCTGATGATATTTTCTATGAATGATAAAAATGGCTCGGTTGTCAAACAGCTGACAGACCTGAACTATCAGGATCTGTTTGAACAAATGGGGGAATGTGTGCTGGTTGTCAGCCCAGAGTTTAGAATTATTTCTGCCAATCCACAAGCGGTAAGTTTATGCGGTTATGCTGAAAACCAAATGGAAGGCATGCTGTTGGCAGATGTCCTTTCTTTGAATGATGAAGTTGAACAAACGATGATTCTGGATGGCAATGTACGCCTGATAGAACATGTGCTAAAGAAATTAAATGGGGAAAGCTTGCCAGTTGAAGTCAGCATTTCTGTAATACGGGATAAGAACGCAAATCCTGTTCATATTCAAATGATGCTTCAAGACATCACTGAACGGAAACAAAATGAACGCACTCTGAAACGCCATATGCGGGCGTTGTCTGTTATTGGTGAGGTCACTGCTGCTCTATTCCGCTCTTCTAATATTGAAGAGAGAATTCCTGAAGTGCTTGAGTCTTTAGGATATGCGGTAGGTGTTTTTAGTTGTGTAATCTTCGATGTAAAAGATTCTTCCTTACAAGTGAAATATCAATGGATGGATCATCCCGCAGCAGGCTTTGATGCGATTTCCGTTGTTGAACCGTTTACCCAATCTTTGATGCATTTACCAGAACGTGTTTTCTCTGTCACTGATGTTCAAACTCAATCACCTGCCATTCCGAATATTTCACTCTTGATTATTCCCATTCAAGGCGCATCCCGTTCTTGGGGATTCCTCGCCTTGTTTGATAAGGAAGACCGCCTCTCGTGGTTGCCTACCATTTTTGATATTGTACAAACGACGGCCAATTTACTTGGGGCGGCATTGGAAAGAATCAATAACGAAGAAACTTTGCGACTCAGCGAGAGACGCAACCGCATCATTGTCGACGCCTTGCCTGATCTGCTACTTCGAATTGATCTTTCGGGACAGATTCTCGATTACAACGCCAATCCCAATCATCCACTTTATCTTGCACCTGAAGCGGTCATCGGACAGACCTTGAGCAGTTTGTGGACCCCCGAAATTTCAAAGACGATTCTGGGTGGAAACACACAGCAGACGTTTGAAGTATCTCATTGGGTGGATGGGTTTTCACTGCCCAACCACGATAATACCTTTGAAGCACGTTTGTATCCGCTTAGCCATACAGAAGCCTTGGTGATTATTCGCGATATTACTGAGCAGGCACGTTTGAATCAAATGAAATCAGATTTCATCAATCGTGCATCGCATGAATTGCGCACTCCTTTGACGGCTGCCATTCTAATGACTGAGTTAATTCAAGGCGGTGGGACTGAAGAAGAATTAGCTGAATACTGGCGTACTTTAAACGGAGAATTAAACCGTCAGAAAAATTTAATTAATGAGTTGTTGATGGCTGGGCGTTTGGAGAGCGGCGCCATGACGATCGAAGCCACTGCCATGGATTTGTTGCCAATTTTGGATGAATCACTTCTGGCTGTGAAACCCTTGGCGGCTAAGCGTCATATCACACTTTCTTTTGAAAACAATTTGCATTCGACGTTTATTTTAGGCGACAAGAGTGGCTTACAACAAGTCTTCATCAACCTAATCAATAACGCAGTTAAATTTTCACCTGAAGGAAAATCTGTCGAAGTGCTGGCAACTCAAAGTGGGGAAGAGGCGCTGGTGTCCATCACAGATCATGGCTTGGGTATTCCACCAGATTCGATTCCGCATTTATTTGAGCGTTTTTATCGAGCCAAGAATGTCACTGTGGCTGAAATTCCAGGCAGCGGCATTGGCTTGTATATCGTCAAATCGATTGTGGAAGAATTGAATGGAAGTATTAATGTGGAAAGTGAAATCAATAAGGGGACAAAATTTACAGTGCATTTAAAACTCGTAAAATAAATTCTTAACGTTTTTTTCATTTTAAATTCTTGACAAGCCTCCCAATACGGGAGTATAAACATATTGCAACTTGATTTGTCCTCGTTAGGCCAGGCGGCTGCAAGATACACAGGCCATTGTCCTGAAACGTCGAAAGACGCCAAAGGGTAGACCAGGTGAAGTCGGATTAAGGCTTCACTCAAAGTGGCTGGAATTGTTTTCAATTCCTACGATGTGCAGTGCTAAAGCTCAACCAGAGAGGCAGCGTTTTTTAACGTGTATTTTGCCTGCCTCCTGGTCATCATGACGGGAGGCTTTCATTTTGCCAGCATGTGAATGCCGAATGGTAAATCGAAGCACAGGCTGCAAGGAGGTGCGTGCGTGAGCGCTGATAGTAGTAAACAGATATTTTTTTCGAGCGAAAAGAGTTTTCGCATTTATCGTTCTGTTTGCATTTCCTTGCAAGATTTCTCATGCTGCGAGATTGATTCGGTGTAGTATGGGTTGATTGGAAAATAAAACAGAATCAGTTAAGTGTGAATCGCCTTTCGCTCAACGGAGGCGATTTTTTTATTGCCTCCATCTCAATAAAATTTTATGGAGGTTCTTATGGCTTTCTTGAGCGAAATTCTCGGCCATACCATCACCGATTTTGATGGCAACTATATTGGAAAATTGGAAGACTTGATTGCCCGCGAACTTGCGGATGCAACTCATCCCATTGTGGATGCAGTGGTAATCAAGGATAAGAACAAAACCACCATTGTGCCCTACGCATTGGTAATGGCTTTGTTCACGCCCTCGATTCCGCTCAAATGTCGAGCGGATGAAATTCCGCACTATCAACCTACGGAAAATGATATCTTTCTTTCGCGAGATGTTCTTGATAAACAAATCATTGATACCGATGGTGCACGCGTAGTGCGCGTCAATGATTTGGAGCTAGTGCGTGTCAATGGCACGTTATATGTGGGAAATGTAGATATTGGTGTGATGGGAATTTTTCGCAGGCTGGGAGTTGCAGGATTAACTCAACGCTTCACCTCGACCTTTCACCTGCCAGCGCCACAAACATTTATCTCATGGGATGATGTGGAACTTCTCCGCCACGATCCTTTTATGCGTTTGCGAATTCCTGTAGAAAGCCTTTCCGAATTGCATCCCGCCGATGTGGCTGAAATTATCAGTGACATGAATAAACTGGAGAGCGGTCAATTGTTGGAAGCGCTCAACATGGAACAACTGGCTGACACCTTGGAAGAAGTGGAAACTGAATTTCAAGCAGACCTCGTTGAGAATATGTCTGATGAAAAAGTGGCAGACCTGCTCGAAGAGATGGAACCTGATGAAGCCGCAGACCTTTTGGCAGAATTGCCAGAAGAACGAAGCCGTGGCTTATTAGCGTTGATGAATAAGGAAGATTCCGCTGAAATGCAGAAGTTGCTTTCTTATGATGTGGATTCTGCGGGTGGGATTATGACGACCGAATATGCTTGCGTCCCACCGAATGTAACTGCAGAAGAAGCGATTCGAATCTTGCGCGAAACTGCCACCGACGCTGAGACTTTATTTTATGTGTATGTGACCGATACAAACGATGAATTGAAGGGCGTGTTTTCTTTATCCAATTTGATTTTTGCTGACCCATCGGCTCATGTGGAAGATTTCATGGAAGACCGCGTAAAGAGCGTCAACCTGGCTGATGAACAGGATGAAGTGGCGCAAATGATCACAAAGTATGATCTCCTGGCAATTCCAGTTGTGGATGACCAGAATGTTATGCATGGCATTGTCACTGCAGATGATGCCTTGGACAAAATCATTCCCACGGCATGGAAGAAGCGCCTGCCTCGTTTTTATCGTTAGGAGGATTTCATGGAAAATAAAGTCTTTATCAACCGCAACAAACGGTTCTTTTCCTCCATTTGGGGAAAGTTGCTTTTGCTACTTTCTGTCTTTGGTCCAGCCACCATTACTGCCATGGCAGACAATGATGCAGGTGGAGTTGCTACCTATTCCATTGCAGGGGCAAAGTTAGGATATCCAATCTTATTTTTGTTGCCCATCATTACCATTCTCTTGGCCGTGACTCAAGAAATGGGCATGCGCCTGACAATCATCACCCGCCGTGGTTTGGCAGACTTAATCCGCGAGCGTTATGGAGTACGTGCTTCGGTCTTTATGTTTGGAACCTTGTTTATCGCCAACCTTGGCACTCTCATGACTGAGCTTTCAGCTGTAAAGACTACCAGTGGTATGTTTGGTGTTCCTCCCATCCCTGCAGTAATCGCAATTGTTATTATTGCCTTTGTTTTAATTACACGCGGCAATTACAAAATGACCCAGTCTATTATGTTGTTTGCCTGTGTGTTCTTTTTTGTATATATTTTTTCAGCGGTCAAAGCCAAGCCTGATTGGGGATTGGCTTTGACTAATTTGCTGTATCCTCATCACGATGTGGCAGTCACACCGCTTTATTTGAAGAATTACTTAATCATCGGCATGGGTGTTTTAGGGACTACCATTACCCCTTGGGGGCAGTTCTTTGTCAGCAGTTTTGCTTTTGATAAGAAAATTGAGAAAGGGAAAGTAGGACTCTCTCAGTTGGAAACCTATTGGGGTGCATTTCTGACCGATTTCTTTTCCTTCTTTATGATTGTTGCCACTGCCGCGACTCTTTTTGTAAACAATATCGTTTTGGATTCAGGCGAACGTGCCGCACTGGCGATTGCTCCCTTTGCAGGGAAAATTGCTTCGCAACTTTTTGCGGTGGGAATTCTCAACGCTGGGTTTATGGGACTGGTAGTTGTTTCCCTTTCAACGGCTTATGCCTTTGCTGAATTCTTTGGACTGTCAGGTAGCTTGAATGACTCCTTCAAGGAAAGCAAAACATTTTACGTTTTATATATTTCACAATTATTGTTGGCTACTTTGTTTGTAATTTCAAGCAATGTTAATTTGTTTCAAATTGCCTTGGTGACACAAATCATTAACGCGATTGCCCTGCCTTTGGTCTTCTACTTCCTAATCAACTTAACCAGTGACCGTGATTTGATGGGGGAGTTTACGAATAATTCCTTCCAGAAATATTTTGCCACGGTGGGTTCTGTCGTGATTGTGTTGGCTTCAGTTTTTACAATTGCTGCATACTTTTTGAAATTATAAATAACTTAAGCAAACAGGCTCTGACTTATACAGTCAGTGCCTGTTTTATTTAAGCTCAATTTATTTATTTAATTTGAATAGTAAGGATTGCTTAACTACAGGCCATTCCAAATTGATAATGGAGAAAACTACGGTATCTCGATAGACCCCATCCGCTCCTTTTTGGTGGTTTCGTAATACGCCGTCTTGTTTGGCTCCAAGCCGTGCAATGGCGGCACGGGATTTGTGATTATGCCAATGCGTACGAAGCTCAACGGCGATGGCTTCTAACTTTTCAAAGGCATGGGACAATAGTAGATATTTACATTCTGTGTTGACCGCCGTGCGCTGATAACTTTCGGCATACCAGGTGTAACCAATTTCCAGACGCTGATTAACTTCATCTACATTGCAGTAACGGGTGCTACCGATAATCTTATTTGTAGATTTCTCGCGGACCACAAAAGGCATCCAACCTGCATGTTCACGCAAATCCAACGCTGTATGGATATAATCTTCTGCTTTCTCTGGTGCAGGCACAGACGTAAACCATAATTTCCACAATTCCCCGTCTTTGACCGCTTCTTTAATTTCATCCAAGTGCTCAAGGGATAGCGGCTCTAAAATGACATGCTCTCCTATGAGAGTTACAGGTTCAATCCATCTCTTTTTCATGTTTTTTCCTTTTTAAATTAAATAGAGAGTCGGATGAATTTTATCATCCGACTCTCTATTCTTTACTCTCTTATTATTTCTTTCCAAATCTCTTCATCAACACA
The DNA here is from genome assembly GCA_046328925.1 of Anaerolineales bacterium. Taxonomy (GTDB): domain Bacteria; phylum Chloroflexota; class Anaerolineae; order Anaerolineales; family Villigracilaceae; genus Villigracilis. The sequence continues at coordinate 119,220 of JAXLVT010000004.1, read as the reverse complement.
TCTTGTAATGTTGGTTGACCAATTTCCTGTAATTCATATCGTGCCCGTTGATGAGGTTTCTTGATTTTCATTACGCGTGACAGATCAATCGGTGTACCGATGACCACCAGATCTACATCCGACTTGTTGATGGTCTCTTCGAGATCTTTTGTCTGCGCATCACCGTATCCCATAGCCGGCAAAATAGGACCAGTCTTCGGGTACTTCGCGTACGTGGCTGCAATGGATTTCACTGCAAACGGACGTGGATCAACGATTTCTTTCGCGCCGAATCTGCGAGCGGCAACATAACCAGCGCCATAGGCCATTTCACCATGTGTAAGAGTTGGACCATCCTCAATCACCAAAACGCGTTTGCCGCGAATTGCATCAGGATCATCTACAAAGAGGGGAGAGGCGGCTTCAATCTGTGTCGCATTTGGATTCAGTTTGCGTAAATTCTCACGCAGCTTGATGACATTCTCCGCATCCGCAGTATCTACTTTGTTGATGACAAACATATCTGCCATGCGTACATTGGTTTCTCCTGGATAATAAGTTGACTCATGGCCAGTGCGATGTGGGTCTGCCACCACGATTTGCAGGTCAGGTACATAGAATGGGAAATCGTTATTTCCGCCATCCCATAAAATAATATCCGCCTCTGCTTCCGCCTTGCGAATAATTTTTTCGTAATCTACACCTGCATAAATAATCACACCACTATCGATGTGAGGTTCATATTCCTCTCGCTCTTCGATGGTGCATTCATATTCATCGAGATCGTCATAACTTGCATAGCGTTGTACTTCTTGCGCAACAAGATTTCCATATGGCATTGGATGACGAATGGCTGCGACTTTGTATCCCAATTCTTTTAGGATGGCGGCCACGCGCCTCGTAGTCTGACTTTTGCCTGATCCCGTCCGAACGGCACTAATGGACACGACAGGTTTGGTGCTCTTGATCTGTGTGTTTTTTGTACCCATGATGCGGAAGTCTGCACCCGCGGCATTGACCATTGCAGCTTTGTGCATCACATATTCATGAGGCACATCGCTATATGAAAACACAACCTGCTCCACTCCATACTTTTTGATGAGGTCAAGCAGTTCTTCTTCTGCGCGGATTGGGATACCGCTTGGGTATTGTGCACCAGCCAACTCGGTTGGATAGACGCGGCCTTCAATGTCTGGAATTTGGGTTGCAGTAAAAGCGACTACTTCATAATCCTTATTCCCACGGAAGAAGGTATTGAAATTGTGGAAGTCGCGGCCTGCGGCTCCCATGATAAGGGTTTTGATTGGCATAGGAATCTCCTGTGCATGTCCCAGTGAGGACAGTGTCCGAGGAGCCTCTGTATTGGGATTTGAGATTCCTCGTTTTTACCCACAGTGACAATCTCATTAAACGAGAAAACAGGCTGAAAGCCTAGATAACTTTCAGCCTGTTTTTGGTATGACAGAGTTATGCTTGAGAAGAAGTTAAGATTCTCTTTACATCACATCAGGTGACTGAATATCCAACAACCTCAAAGCATTTTCGATGGTTTGTTTTGCCGCAGACACCAGCCGCAAACGACCATTCTTGGTGCCTTCATCTTCTGTTTGCATCACGTTGACCGCATGATAGAAAGAGTGGAAAGTATTTGCCAAATCATACGCATAGGAAGCCATCACCAGCGGACGATACTCATTGGCCGCCTGCTCCACGGTTTGTGGGAAGCGTGAGATTTGCTCAATCAATTCAATCTCATGTTTGGTCAGTTCATAATCAAAGGTAGAAGCGTTCAAACTTTCCAATTTTGAAACGCCAGCTTTTTTCAAGATTGAATTCGCTCTTACATATGCATTTTGGATATAAGGTCCAGTTCTTCCGTCGAAGGATAAAGCCTCGTTGATATCGAAGACAATGTCCTTATTATTATCTACGGAAAGCATGGAATACACCAACGCACCTAAACCGATTTGCGAGGCGATTTTTTCTCGTTCTGCAGCGGGAATATCGGCACTCTTTTCCACTTCTACTGAAAGCACGCGTTTGATGGCTTCATCATAAACTTCTTTGAATAACACCACACGTCCACGCCTTGCAGACATGGCACCTTCAGGCAAGCTGACAAACCCGTATCCCAAGTGATAACACTTTTCAGATTGTGGAAAACCCCATAGCTTGAGAATCGCGAAGGCCTGTTGCAAGTGCAAAGCTTGGCGTGAATCAACCACATAGATGGAACGGTCAACATGATATTGCTCGAATTTCACCTTTGCCAAGGCCAAATCTTTGGTGAGATAGAGTGTGGTTCCATCTCTTCGCAAAATGACGTTCGTGCGATATTTTTCTTTGGTGAGCCCAAGCTTTTCGTCAATTTTTACAATGACTGCGCCGCCATTTGGTCTTTCATCATCGGCGATATTCTTTGCAATTAACTCATCCACAATAATTTTGGAAGGTTCGTCTACTTCACTTTCATAGAACCACACATCCATTTTTACATCGAGCATGCGCAACACATCGCGTAATTCTTCCAAACTCCATTCGCGTGTCACATGCCATAGATTGCGTACGTATTCATCTCCTGCATCCCACTTGCGATACATCTCGCGGCGTTCGGCTTCATAGCCTTCGCGTTTCGCAGTTTCTTCAGATGTTTCATTGTCTTTTTTCTCAAGCAGAGCAGTAGCTTCTACATAGAGTTTCGCCAACCATTGACCTCGCTCATGCACGCCTGCAGGTTCTTGTCCCTTGTAGAATTTTTCGTAAATCCACATGACTGTGATGACACCGAGTCCAAGGTCACCTGGATACGAAGCACGGATCGTTTCAAAGCCTGCGAACTCTACCAGTCGTGCAAGGACTTCGCCCAAAATGGTATTGCGAGCATGACCAATATGAAATGAATGATGGGTGTTGGGTTGGGCATATTCAACCATGACTTTTTCATGTTTTGGCGCACCCCGCCCAAAGTCGAGGCCGGAGGCGAGCACTTCATCCACTACACGGCGGGCATAATCAGATGTTTTGAAATAAACATTGAGATAGCCTTTTACAGCTTCAATGTGACTAATCCCATCCACGCTTCCAATCTGCGCCTTGATTTGCTCTGCGATTTCTTGAGCTTTTTGCGGCACTGGAAGTTTGTTTCCCTTGCCGAGCTTTGCTTCATTAGCAGCAGTTTGGAAAAAGGATGTAGCAAAACCCCATTCACCAGCAAAAGGAATAGGTTGCCACTTTAATTCAGCAAGCGCAATTTCATTGGCCTTGCAGAATTCTTTTATTTTTTCTTCGATGAGTTGTTGTTCTTTTTGAAACATTGCTTCACCTTGTAGTGGTGGGGAGAGGTAACAAAAGCGGGAGCCTTTCGACTCCCGCGCTTGTGACTTACTTGGATTTCTTTGAAGCTTTTTTCTTGTCGTCTGCAGTCTTTTCGCTGGGGACGAAAGTCGCAAGCTTCTTCATCAGGCGGCCCTTGCGGCGTGAGGCGTTGTTCGGGTGAATGACGCCTCTCTCTGCGGCTTTATCGAGCATGCTGATTGCTTTCAAGACAGCTTCCTTTGTTTCGGGAGCGCCTTCTGCGAAAGCAGCGCGTGCCTGATTGACAGCAGTGCGGGCGGCGCCACGGAATGTACGGTTACGTACGCGGCGCTTCTCGTTCTGACGATTGCGTTTGATTTGTGACTGAATGTTAGCCAAGGGTCTTCCTCCAAAAAATTCTTACCTTACTTTTACAACGGCGATGTATTTTACATGAGAGCCTTGCATTTGTCCAGTTAAATGGACTTTTTATGGCGTGGCTGTTGGGGCGTTGATAGGCGTCAGAGTTAAGGTGGGGAGCAAGGTGCCTGGGCCCGGAGTGACAGGTGTGCTTGTGGGTGGGCGTGTGGGCGTGGATGTAACGAGGTTAACTGGAATCACCAAAGCCTGACCGACGAAAATTTTACTGGGGTCTGTAATGTTATTTACTTTGGCAATTTCTTCTTCCGTGCTGTTGAATTTGGCAGCAATGGCTGCTAATGAATCGCCAGATTGAACGGTGTAATCCACTTTGGTTCCACGCGGCAAGTCTGCAGGAATGGCAGTGGCGGTGGGCAGTTGATAATCTGGGTTTGGAATCAGAATCAACATGCCTGGAACGATGTTGAGAGTGGTCGGGTCAATGCCCAACGGAAGTTGTGTATTTGGGTCAATGCCACCATATGGGTTCAAGCTGATGAGTTTGGCAATGCCATCATCTCCAAGACCGAACTTATCCACCAACAGGGCTAAATAATCTCCAGACTGAACCGTGTAGTTGAAAGGAGAAGCATATGTAGGAGTAGGTGTGATGGTTGGGGTTTCGGTAAGGGTGGATGTTGCCGTGGGCGTACTTGTGCTGGTAGGTGTATATGTAACTGTAGGGGTAGGTGTTTCTGTTGCAAAGAGTCGACCAATCGGTTGATTGGGCTGGCTTAACCATACGATTAACAAAATAAGGCCACCTAACAGGAACACACCTGCTAGGATGTAAACCAAATTTGGATTGTTGCGTTGCCTTCGTTTTCGATATGAATTAATGACATCAGAAGATGTGGATGGAGGTAAATTGGTCATGAGTTATCCTTTTTACAGGCGCATTCATACTGAGGTTTCCCTTTCTCAATGCGCGGTATGAAATAATTCTACCTGAAAAACGGATGTTGTGTGCAGGGCATGGTTTGACATTTATAAATAAAGAGGAATGAAGAAAATCTTCATTCCTCTTTATTTATTTTATATGTGCCTTCAAATATTTCCCTGTATAAGATTCTTTAATCTTTATCAGCTGTTCTGGTGTGCCTTCCCCGATGATTTGTCCACCGCGATCTCCACCCTCAGGACCAAGATCAATCAACCAGTCTGCTACTTTGATGATATCCAAATTGTGTTCAATGATGAGGACGGAATTACCCGTGTCAACTAACCGTTGCAACACTTCAATTAATTTGTGAACATCCGCTGCATGCAAACCGACGGAGGGTTCATCTAAAACATACAGGGTTCGTCCTGTAGCACGGCGCGACAATTCTTTAGAGAGTTTTACGCGTTGGGCTTCACCGCCCGAAAGGGTGGTGGCTGCCTGACCTACTCGTACATATCCCAAGCCAACTTCTTGCAGCAACTTGAGCTTGTTTTGCATTTGAGGATAGTTCTGGAATTCATCCAAAGCGTGGTCAACAGTCATGTCCAAAACGTCAGCGATGGAATATTGTTCTCGGAACAGGACCTGTAACGTTTCACGATTGAAGCGCTTGCCGTGACATACATCGCAAGGGACATATACATCGGGTAAGAACTGCATTTCGATACGCAGTTCGCCCTGTCCCTGACAAGCTTCACAGCGACCGCCATGTACGTTGAACGAGAAACGCCCGGGCTTATATCCGCGGACTTTGCTTTCAGGAAGCTCTGCATATAGCTTGCGGATTTCATCAAACAAACCAGTGTAGGTTCCAGGGTTGGAACGTGGTGTGCGACCAATCGGAGATTGATCGATGTTGATAATTTTATCGAGATGCTCAATGCCTTCAATGGTTTCATGCTCACCAGATTGTGTACGAGCGCCCATCAACTTTGCGGCAAGTTCGCTGTATAAAATATCGCTCATCAATGTAGATTTGCCCGAGCCTGAAACGCCAGTGATACAAACCAATTTGCCAAGTGGGATGGAAACTGTAACGCCTTTCAGATTGTTCGCTGTGGCATTGATGATTTTTAGAGCCTTGCCATTTCCTTCGCGCCTCTTTTTCGGAATCTCAACTTGCTTCCGTCCCGAAAGGTAGGCTCCTGTCAATGACTTTGGGTGCGCCAAAATCTGTTTGGGCGTGCCCTCTGCAATGACCTGACCACCGTGTTCGCCTGCGGCTGGACCAAGGTCAATAATCCAATCGGATTCAAGAATGGTTTCATCATCATGTTCAACGATTAAGACGGTGTTCCCTAAATCTCTTAATCCTTTTAGTGTTTCCAATAAACGAGAGTTGTCGCGTGGGTGGAGACCAATGGAAGGTTCATCCAAAACATACAGCACGCCGACGAGGCGCGAACCAACTTGTGTTGCCAGACGAATACGTTGAGCTTCTCCACCTGATAAAGTCACAGCAGAGCGATTCAAAGTTAAGTAGTCGAGGCCGACGTTTACAAGGAAGGAGAGTCTTTCGCTAATTTCCTTGATAACCCGTTCTGCAATGGACTTTTGTTTGGAGGTAAGTGGTGAATTTTTTCCTGCAATCTTCTTTGCCCATTCCAAAGTTTGCAACACCGGCCAGGAGTTGGCTTCGACGATGTTGACTCCATCCACGGTCACAGCCAAGGCAGCGGGATTTAATCTCTTGCCACCGCAACTGGGGCAAGGACGGTCTGACATGAATTCGCTGATTTTTTCGCGCATCCATTCGGAATTGGTCTCACGATAACGGCGTTCGAGATTGGTGATGACCCCTTCAAACGCACGGGTGAATTTGAATTCACTGCCGTTTGTGTTTTTGTAAGTCATCTGAATTTGTTTATCACCAGTGCCGTATAACACTAATTTAATTTGTTCTTTGGGCAAATCCTTAACGGGTTTGTCCATATCAATTTTATAGGCATTGCACGCGCCTTGTAGAGATTGCCAGTAATAGCCGCCTTCTTCGCGTGGACCCCATTCGGTGGTGGCGATAGCTCCATCGTTCAGAGACAAGCTATCGTCAGGAATGATGCGGTTCGGGTCAATCTCAAGCTTTGAGCCAAGTCCCTGACAATCAGGGCAGGCACCCTGCGGTGTGTTGAAAGAGAAAGTACGAGGTTCCACTTCAGAAATGCTGACACCGTGCTCAGGGCAGGCGAGATGTTCTGAAAATTGAATATCTTCTTTTTTGTCGACGAGATTAACAGTGATGTAGCCTTCACCAAACTTTAATGCAGTTTCTACAGAATCAGTCAGGCGAGTGCGAGCTGATCTTTTTTCTTCCTTATCGCCTTCGTGAGAAATAACAAGGCGATCGACAACAGCTTCAATGGTATGTTGTTTGTAGCGATCCAATTCGATTTCATCATCGAGCGAAGAAACGGCTCCATCTACACGGACACGAGTGAAGCCTGCTTTGCGGATTTCTTCAAAGACGGCTTGATAGGTTCCCTTGCGGGCACGTACCAAGGGTGAAAGAATTAGGATGCGTGAACCTTCAGGGAGTTTCTCAATGTTGTTGACAATTTCTTCAGCAGATTGCTTGACCACTTCGCGTCCGCAGACAGGGCAGTGTGGAATGCCTGCGCGGGCGAAGAGCAAACGCATGTAATCATAAATTTCAGTTACTGTTCCAACGGTAGAGCGTGGATTGTGGCTGGTGGATTTTTGGTCAATGGAAACGGCGGGGGAGAGGCCATCGATGTAATCCACGTCGGGTTTGTCCATTTGGCCGATGAATTGACGGGCATATGCTGACAGTGACTCAACATAACGCCTCTGACCTTCGGCGAAAATGGTATCGAACGCGAGGGAGGATTTTCCTGACCCTGAAAGACCTGTGAGAACAACAAGTTTATCGCGTGGAATTTCAACGGTGATATTTTTTAAATTATGGACACGTGCGCCTACGACACGAATTTTATTAGATGACATGTTTCTCCTATGAAGGGAATGTATTTTAGCACAAATGTTTTATATCTAAAAGTGACAGCCGCTTAAAAAGAGGCTGTCACTTGAGCTGTGTTAATGAGATATTAGCTGTTGATGACTTTGGGCAAGGTAGTGACGAGCACTTTATCGACGCGACGACCATCCATGTCAATGACTTCAAAGCGGAGGCTATGCCATTCGAAACGGTCAGCAGTTTGTGGCACGCGTCCGAGCGAAATCATCATGAAGCCGCTGAGGGTTTCAGATTCATCTTCATGTGGAAGCGCATCCAGTTTGAAAATTTCCTTGAATTCATCTACTTCCAACATGCCATCCAATAACCAAGAGCCATCTTGACGTTGGGTGGCTTGTGGCTCTTCAAATTCAATTTCGCCGACGATTTCTTCGAGAATATCATTGATGGTGATGAGACCTTGTAAGCCGCCAAATTCATCAATAACCAAAAGAAGCTCGGTGCCTTTTTCTTTGAAGATTTCCAGCGCACGCGATGCGAACATGGTTTCAGGAATGAAGAAGGCGGGTTTGATTAAATCTTTGAGTTTAATCTCTGCGCCTGAAAGACTTTGCACGAGAAGGTCACGTGATTTGACAATGCCAACAATCGTTTCCAAAGAGTCTTGACGAACAGGAAAGCGTGAATATTCGCTTTCCGCAATCTTCTGACGAATTTCATCTACGCTATCTTCTACATCCAGCCATACAATCTCAGTACGCGGAGTCATCAGGGAATAAACGCGTTGATCACTTAAACTGAATATTCCTTCCACCATATCCTGTTCTGATTCTTGAAATACCCCCGCTTGTGTGCCTTGGTCAATCAGCAATTGAATTTCTTCTTCTGTAACTGGTGGTTCGAGACTTGGAGTCACACCCATGAGACGCAAAATGGCATTCGTGGAAAAGCTGAGTAGTTTTACAAATGGCGAAAATATTTTTGAAAAAAATATCATTGGCGGCGCAATAATCGAAGAGATATTCTCAGGATCGCGCAGTGCCAATCGTTTGGGGACCAGTTCGCCCAAGACCAAAGATAAATAGGTAATGGGGAGGACGCCGACGATTAAACCGATAATGCCGCTGTAAGGTTCAAGCGCAGGGAATTTATCTAACTGAGAGTTAATCCATACACCCAGGGTTGCACCCGTCAGGGCACCGATGAGCAAATCAATACTGGTAATTCCGATTTGAATAACGGAAAGGAATTTGTTTGGGTCCTCGGTAAGTTTAAGAACAGCCGTTGCGCGTGTGTCACCCTTGTTGCTTTGGTTTTGCAAACGTGCTTTTCGAACAGAGAGCAATGCGGTTTCTGCCATGGCTAGTACGCCATTCAGTAACAACAGAATTGCAATGGCGATTAATCCGCCGCTAAAATTAGTTTCTATGGGAATGTCCATGATTAATTGAAATGATTTTCTTACCTTATTGTACTTGATAAGCTACTTTTTCTTTTCAAGCTTATTTTCTATATTTTTTAAACGTTTGTTAATGCGGGCATACCCGCGTGTGATGATGAGAGGGATGATAATGACAAGGGCTACAATGGAGCAAGTTGAGACCAGTTCCAAGACTCCAATGCGAAACATGGTTACTTTACCTCAATTCCATTTCCAGCCTTAACCTCACCAATCACCCAAATGGATTGGTTTAATTCTTTGGCACGTTGCTCGAAGTCACTTAATTGATTCGAGGGGACTCCTAACAAAAGTCCGCCGCTGGTTTGTGGGTCAAACAAAAGCATTTGAGCAGGTTCGCTCAGGTTGTTTGAAAAAGAAACTTTTTCTCCGAAGTGCTTTTTATTGTCAAATGCACCACCGGGGAAGATGCCCTGCTCGGCATATGTGCGAGCGCCGCTTAAGAAGGGGAGCTTTTGATATTCAATGGAAAGCAAAACATTCGAAGCCTCTGCCATTTCCATGCCGTGACCAAGCAATCCAAACCCCGTGATATCGGTACCACCGCGAAGGTCAAACTCATTTGCCAGTTGACCTGCTGTCTTATTTAATTTTGACATCCACTCAATGGCTTCTTTGATATGTGCTTCTTCAGCTTTTTCTTGTTTAAGTGCGGTAGTGGTCACGCCGCCGCCAAGGGGTTTGGTGAGCACCAAAGTGTCACCAACTTTGAGGCCACCTTTACTGACCATTTTTCTTGGATCAACAAACCCGATCACGACCAATCCGAATTTTGGTTCTTTGTCTTTGACAGTGTGCCCACCTGCAACAACCACGCCTGCTTCACGCGCTTTTTCTGCACCACCACGGATAATCTCGCTGGAGATCTCAACGGGTAGGTGGTCTGGCAATGCTGCGATGTTCAATGCCATGAAGGGTTGTCCACCCATTGCATAAATATCAGATAGGCTATTTGCAGCGGCAATGGCGCCATATTCATAAGGAGTATCCACCACAGGCGTGAAGAAATCTGTCGTGACTACGATAGCCTTGTCATCACTTAAACGCCAAACGGCCGCGTCATCTGGAGAGGTCAGACCAACCAACAGGTCAGGATATGCGGCGGGGTCAAAAATATCTTTTACAGGACGCAGAACCTGCGTCAGCGCATCAGCGCTTAGTTTGGATGCTCAGCCAGCACACGCCGAAAGTGTGGTGAGGCGGACTTCGCGTCCAGTTTGCGGAATCGGCATTTGTCTCCTAAATAAAATGACCAGCGACCTTTCAGGTCACTGGTCATTATTTTACCAAGTAAACTTCTTAAGGCGTTGTACTGTTGGGCAACGGCAAGATAAATTGATTACCACTGGGCACAAAGATGGTTTGTACGCCTGGTGCGAGTTTCAACACATATTGATATTGAACCAACTCAGGGGTGATGGATTGAGAAATCAATTGGTTGGCTTGGGCTTCTGCTTGAGCTTGAATCAAACGCGCTTCTGCTTCACCTTTGGCGGCAATGACTGCGGCATCGGCTTGACCTTGCGCTACTTGACGAGCTTGCTCTGCTTCTTGCTTTTTCGACTCAACTACAAACTTGGCCTGTTGTGCTTGTTGCTCGGCAACTTGCTTTTGTTCAACAGCTGCAGCATATTCATCACTGAAACGAATGTTGCGTAGCAGGAAGTCTGACATGATGATGTTGTTTTGCTTGAGCTTCTTTTCGATTTCTTCACGAATCGCTTGTTCTAATTCTGTGCGTTTGGTGCTGACAATTTCTTCCACACCATATTGAGATACAGCGTTACGAATGGCTGCACGTGCTACAGGTCGAACCACATTCTCTTCATAGCGGTTCTGCCAAGTGATGTGAAGTTGAATCAATTGGGTTGGATCTGCGGCATAAATCACTGATGCATCGATGAAAACCTGTTGACCATCTTTGGTGCGCGCTTGAATGGAGTCGTCACCTTGCACTTGGCCTTCACTGGTTGTGGAAGACATTGTATAGGTTTGCTTGGCAACCGAGTATTTTTGGACACTTTCAATGAAAGGAATAATCCAATGCAAACCTGGGCCTAAAGCCTGTTTGCGATACCCATTTGGTTGAAAAGCAGAAATGACGACACCGTATTCGTTAGCTTGTAAAAATACAAGGCCCGCTCCAAGTGTGGTCAAAAGCACAGCGGCAACTAGCAAAGAAACAACTATAGTCGTCAATCCTTTGGCAGGTTGACCACGACTGGTACGCACGAAGATCAGTACCAACACCCCAATAAAACCAAACCAGGCAAGAGAAGCGATTCCCTGCAGTAAACTTGAAATATTCATGGTTCCTCCGTCAAAAATGTAAATTCATTATAACGCTTGTTCATGCTTATAAAGCATGATAGCATGGCCTTATGCATACAGGTACAGGCATCATCACTGAAATCTATCTGGATGGCTCCGCTCGCATGGATTGCCCTCCCAATCTGATTCCGTCACCGGGACAGTATCTTCATGCCCACGCAGCCACATCAGACTCACCTTTACCTGTTTCTCTTTTCTTCTACGAATCAGCGCCGAAAGGGTTTCGCTTTACGCCGCCATTGCCACCTTCATGGACAATTGGGACCAAGCTTAACTTACGAGGTCCACTTGGGCATGGGTTTGTATACCCGGCAGAAGCGCGAAAAGTAGCTTTGATTGGGTTTGATGAGTCCGCTTTGCGGTTGAATGGAGTAATGTCGCAGGCGTTGAAGGCGAATGCTGAAGTGGTTTTGATCAGTGATTCGTCGGTGGGGGATTTGCCCGAAGCGATTGAGGTACAGCCTTTGCGAGCTTTCGCCGAAGTTTGTAAATGGGCTGATTTCATTGCTATCGATATCGCCCGCGAAAACCTTAGTCAGTTGCGGGAAAGGTTTGGGATGTTGGAGCAAGTTGCGGCTTTGCGCGAAGCGCAGGTTTTAATCCGCACTGATGTCCCTTGTGGGGGGCTGGCGGAGTGTGGTGTTTGTGCAGTGAATCATCGGGATGGCTGGAAGATGACTTGTAAAGATGGCCCCGTGTTTGTTTTGAAAGAGTTGCAATGATAAAAAACATCCCCTTGCGGGGATGTTTTAGTACCAAATTCTGAATGATGTCGTCGTATTGGCTTTCAAGCTGTTGTAATTACAAACCACATCGGTATAAATTAAACTTCCGTAGGGTTGGCTCACAAAGGATAATGGAACGATGCCAACGCCATTTGAATTGGTGGTGATATTCATCTGGTCGAAATGTCCATCAGGCCAGTGAACCGTGGATGTGCAGTTGGAGTTTGCCACAGGTTGCAGATTTTGATCTTGTACTATGACGAAGATCAGTTGAGAGTCTGTCGCAAGGGTCACAGCTTTCCACACAAAAGCGCGGACTTGTAAAGTCAGCACTGGGCTTGGAGCATTGTCCAGTGGTTTGACTGGTGGAAGCAAAGCAGGGTCTTCGCCTAATTGATCAAAGTAGATTCGTCCGAGATCGGAAACTACTACTCGTTGATCTTCGGTCTTCCAAGGTTGCCATTCGAGGCGTGCTTTTTCAAAGTATTGAACAATCTTGTTTTCATGATATTCAAAAGATGAAATCGGATAACCGAATTGAGCGACGCCACCGTACTTGTCAAAGAATTCAAGGAAAGCAAAACAAACTTGAAAACCTGTTTCTTTGTAAGTTCTACAAGATAAAGTGTTTCCCGCTACAGCCAGCGGACCGGTGGTGATGTAGGTTGCGCGGCCTAGTTGAGTTAAGACAACGCGTTGGCCTTCCGGTAATTGAGGATTGTATTCAAAGCGAGCCCGTTGAAAATATTGAACGGTGACGCCTGCTTTATTGACATATTCTTCTGTAATTGGGTAGCCATACAGAAAAGTTGCATTGGGGTTACTGGTGTAGAACTTGAGGAATTCCCCTTTTACATTGTGGCCGGTCTCACTAAAATACTTAAAGTCTACACTTTGGGCATTTGCGGGAGCCCAACTTGTAAAGAGTAGAATGGCGGCGAAGAGTAGGGTGAAAGAGCGGCGTACCATGATGTTTTGTCCATTATACTAACAAAAATTTTTAGCGACCTTACAAATTACCTTCTAGTAGTACATACAACTGAGTTTATCTAGTTCCATTAAATCATTTTTTACAAAGTTTGCAAATGGGGGGATGTACTAATTTTTGGGGTAATGGCATTTAGCCCTCGAGAAGGGCATGGATGATCTTTTCAGCCGCATGTCCATCTCCGTATGGGTTGGATGCCTTTGACATTTCCTCGTGAGCAGCCTTGTTGTCCAACAACCGCCTCGTTTCTTCGACGATTTTTTTGGTTTCGGTTCCAACCAGTTTTAATGTCCCTGCGGCAACTCCCTCTGGGCGTTCGGTCACATCCCGTAAAACCAGGGTTGGGATTCCAAAGGCTGGGGCTTCTTCTTGAATTCCACCAGAATCTGTCAAAATTACTGACGCATGTTTCATTAAATGAACGAGCGGTAAGTATTCCAAAGGAGGGAGTAAGGTGATATTTTCCACTCCTTGTAAAATTCGATTGACAGGTTCCTGTACATTTGGGTTTAAGTGAACAGGGTAAATGATTTCAATATTGGACTCGTTTGCCAATTCTTTGAGTGCGCGGCAAATATTTTCCAGCGGTTCGCCAAAATTTTCACGACGATGTGCAGTAATTAATACGATTCTTTTTCCCTTAGCTTGATTAATTAGTTCAGTAATTTCTTTAGGCTCTGATTGTTTTGAAACAAACTGTAGCGCATCAATCACCGTATTGCCTGTGACCTTGATGATTTCTTCTTTGACCCCTTCGTGCAATAGATTATTTTTTGCCCATTCGGTAGGAGCAAAATGCAGGTCGGCAGTGATGCCAGCCACGCGGCGATTAATCTCTTCGGGAAAAGGTTGCCATTTATCGTGAGTGCGTAAGCCTGCTTCAAGATGCCCAAATTTGATGCGATTGAAATAAGCAAGCAAAGCAGTGATGGCTACGGTAGTAGTATCTCCCTGCGCAAGAATCCAATCAGGTTTGAATTCATTCAAAACTGGGTCAAGATGGGTAAGGATACTGGCACTAAGTTGAGCAAGCGATTGATCTTCACGCATCAAGTTGAGATCATAATGAGGCTTGATGCTAAATAAGGAAAGAACCTGGTCGAGCATTTGACGGTGTTGGGCAGTAACGCATACACGTGATTCAACGCCTGCTGTTTTTTCGAGCAGGTTTACAACAGGTGCCATTTTAACAGCTTCAGGGCGTGTGCCAAAGACAGAGAGAATTTTCATGCTTTTGTTGTCTATCTTATTTCCCAACGCCGAGTCTAATTAATTTAAACCCAGCACCTTCCCAGTGATTGACATCCCAACCGCTGACCGTATCGAGAGCGAGGCGGGCTTTTGTTTTCCCTGCAAGTTCATGGGGATCTAGTTTTGAAAATTCAGTATGCTTTACCAACAAAAGGAGCAAGTCTGCATCTTGGATGGCTTCTTCTAAAGAGGAAGCCATGTGAATGCCTTTCAGGTTGGCTTGTGGTTTGAAGGGTTCCCATGCTAGCACTTGAGCTCCTTCATCTTGTAATAGATGAACCACTTCGCTGGCTGGGCTTTCTCGCAGGTCATCGACATCGGGTTTATAGGCGAGGCCGAGAGCTGCGATTTTCTTTCCTTTGAGTTCTCCCAGAGCCTGTTTGACTTTTTCTACGACAAAATGTGGTTGCCCATCATTGACTTGACGGGAGTGATAAATCAAGGGGGTGATTTCAGGGGCAGATTCCACGAAGAACCACGGGTCTACGCTGATGCAGTGCCCGCCGACGCCGGGGCCTGGAGTAAGGATTTTTACCCGAGGGTGTAAGTTGGCGATGGAAATAGCCTCCCATACATCCACGCCGAACTTTTCTGCGAGGCGGGAGAATTCATTCGCAATAGCAATGTTGACATCACGATAGGTGTTTTCCATCAGCTTAACCATCTCTGCGGTGGTGGCATCTGTCTTGATAATTTCCCCTTTGACGAATGTGGAATACAGGTCGCTGCCAGCCTGTGCGGATTCTGGAGTGATGCCCCCGATGACACGTGCGTTCTCAACTAGTTCCCGCAAGATTTGCCCAGGTAGCACACGCTCTGGCGAATAGCAGAGGAAGAAATCGGAACCAGCTTTCAGGCCAGATTTTTCCAAAATGGGAGCGACCAAGTCAACGGTCGTGCGAGGCGGGGAGGTTGATTCCAATACGATCAAGTTCCCTTTTTGCAAATGGGGAACGATTGACTCAGCGGCTGAGGTCACGGCTCGCATATCCGCTAGTTTGTATTGGACGCCTTGGTACTCGCCGAATTTATCCTCTTGAAATGGCGTGGGAACTGAAATAATGAAGGCATCTGCTTTTTCTGTTTGCAAAGATGCTTTGAAATTTCCTGATTGAACCGCTTCTGCAAATGCTTTTTGCAAGCCGGGTTCGTGAATGTGAATTTCACCCTTGTTGAGGGTCTCAATGACTTTGGGAAGAATATCCACACCGACCACCTGAATTCCGTTGGCGGCAAATGTGGAGGCAGTGGGGAGGCCAATATAGCCCAGGCCGATGACGCAGATTTTATTGAATTTCACTCAAGCTCCTAATTGGGAGAAATTTTTGCTGGATGTATTATACAACCGCCCAACAATACCCGTTTACACAACCTTTATAGGAAGAATGTCGTAGATGAATTGTATCAGCCTTGTTGTATAATCAAATGGAGACAAAATGGAATTCCTAATCGATCCAAACGTTGCGTATGTGATTTTACTGGTGGGGATATTTCTCGGCTTTCTGGCACTGGTAACCCCAGGGACTGGATTACTGGAAATCGGTGCGTTCTTCTGTTTTGTTTTGGCAGGCTATGCCATCTATAACCTGACCATCAACTGGTGGGCTTTGGGGATTTTGTTGCTCAGCATTGTTCCGTTTTTATATGCCATTCAAAAACCCAAGCGTGAAGTATTTTTGGGAATTTCCATCGTGTTATTGGTGGTGGGTTCCATCTTCCTGTTTGCCAGTAAAGACCATTGGTTGTCTGTCAATCCAGTTGTAGCCATTACTTCTTCGGGGGCGCTATCCGTATTTTTGTGGATTGCAATGCGTAAATCCATGGATGTGCTTGCGCATCGTCCTGCCCATGATTTGGATGCGCTGGTGGGTAAGGATGGAGAGGCAAGGTCAAGGGTGTGGGATGATGGCAGTGTATATGTTTCTGGTGAAATGTGGTCAGCCCGTAGCGACCAAGAGATTCCTGTAGGAAGTCATATTCGTGTAATTCGCCGTGAGGGATTTATCCTCGTGGTTGAAAAAGTATAATCAATAGAACTATTCATTTTTATAAAGGAGAAAATCGTATGCAAGCATTTGCAAGTCTCGGCCTGTGTGTTGCGGGCATTGTGTTGTTTGTGATCGTGATTGCGATATTCAACATGATTCGTGTTGTACCTGAATATCAGCGTCTCGTTGTCTTCCGCCTTGGACGTGTGTTGGACAAGCCCAAAGGACCAGGGTTGGTCTTTTTGTTCCCTGGCGTAGATCGTCCTGTTAAAGTAGATTTGCGCGAACAGGTACGTGAGGTTCCTCATCAGACCTCCATTACCAAGGATAACGCTCCCATTTCGATTGACTTCCTTTGGTATTACAAAGTACTTGACCCCGCACAGTCGGTTTTACAGGTAGGCAACTTTGAATCTGCGGCGGCTGGTATTGCAGCCACCACATTGCGCGCTGTGATCGGTGGTATTCCATTGGATGATGTGCTCTCTGAACGTGAACATATCAACAACATGTTGCGCACTCGTCTCGATGAAGTCACCGAACGCTGGGGTGTGAAAGTAACCAACGTTGAAATCCGTGAAATCATTCCTCCGCGTGATGTTCAAGATGCCATGAACCGCCAAATGTCTGCTGAGCGTATCCGCCGTGCCGTGGTGACCGAATCCACTGGTACCCGCGAATCTGCCATCAACGTAGCTGAAGGTGAAAAGCAATCCAACATCCTCCGCGCAGAAGGTGAAAAGCAATCGGCCATTCTTAAAGCCGAAGGTGAACGCGAAGCTCAATTATTGCGTGCTGAAGGTTTTGCAAAAGCCCTTGAACAGATTTATAGCTCTGCCAAAGGCATTGACCAGAAGACCATGACCTTGCAATACTTTGAAACTCTCAAGGCACTTGGTTCCAGCCCATCCACCAAATACATCTTCCCGATGGAATTTACCAGCCTGCTGGATAACTTCCTTGGAAAGAATTCAAAGGGTTAGTCCATAATCCTTAATATCGAATAAAATAAGACCTCTCCATTCGAGAGGTCTTATTTTATGGAAATTGTCAACGCAACGCTCCTGGATTTGAACGATTTGCGAAAGCTGGAAAAAGCCTGTTTTGAAAAAGATGCCTGGCCTTTGTTGGATTTAATGGCGATACTGACCTTTCCGCAGGTGATTCGTTTAAAGGCCGTGGAAGATGGGCAGATGGCAGGCTTTGTGGGAGGAGACCCGCGTCCGCGCGACGGGTGGGGCTGGATTGCCACCATTGGGGTGGATCCACTCTATCGGCGACGTGGCATTGGGCGAGCCTTGTTACATGCCTGTGAAGAACGTTTGGGTGTGCCGACCGCGCGCCTGACGGTGAGAATTTCAAATATGGAAGCCATTCACTTGTATCAAAGCGAAGGCTATCAAACTGTCGATATATGGAAAGGGTATTACAACGATGGGGAAGATGCACAAATCATGGAGAAAGCGTTAAGATTGCACTAAAATCGTTGTTATCAGGTTTATAATCATTCAATATGCCCGAACTTTTGCCGCCCGTGTGGGTCAACACAAATCAGTTATTACTACAATTAGTCCAGGATCTTTCCTCACAGCATCGTATTGCTGTAGATACAGAATCAAACAGCCTGCACGCTTTTCGCGAGCAGGTTTGTTTGTTGCAATTTTCCACCCCTACAAATGATTACCTCGTTGATCCGCTTGAGTTGAAAGACTTAAGTCCATTGGCACCGATTTTTGCAGACCCAAAGATTGAGAAGATTTTTCACGCTTCTGAATATGACTTGATATGTTTGAAGCGAGACTTTGGCTTTAAGTTTGCAAATTTATTTGATACCATGCAAGCAGCACGAGTGCTTGGCTATCCAGCTGTAGGGTTAGACAGATTGCTGGGGGAAAAGTTTGGCATTCAAGTGGATAAACGTCATCAGAAAGCCAATTGGGCGGCTCGCCCGTTGACGGAAGAACAAATTCATTATGCGCGGTTGGACACTCACTATCTCTTTGATTTGCGAGATGTGATGGAAAAAGAATTGCGCGAAAAAGACCGTCTGCAATTTGCCCTTGAAGATTTTTATCGCGCTTGTTTTGTAGATGACCATAGAATTAAAGCGATTAATGAGTCTTGGGAACGCTTTGCCTCACGCAAAGACCTTTCCCCACGTGAGTTGACCATTATCTCTTTTCTCTGCAGATGGCGCGACCATGAAGCCGAACGTTTAAATCGCCCGCCTTATAAAGTAGTGATGGATGAAGTGTTGATTTCATTGGCGAAACATCCGCCAGTGCATGATGTTGATCTGTCTGCGGCGGGGCTAAGTGAAAAACAAATTCGCTTGTGGGGACATTCAATTCTTGCGGCGGTGCGTCAGGGTGAGGAGGCTCCTCCAGTCAAGCCAAAGCAGGTTGAACGGAAGGCAGATGCGGTTTTGCGTCGATTGGAAAAATTGAAGGCTTGGCGAAAGAGTCTCGGGTTGGAGATGAAGGTCGAGTCCGATATCATTTTGCCGAAACCTTACTTATTTATGTTGGCAGAAACTCCGCCGCAAACCATGGAAGACCTTGCGGTTTTGATGAAGGATACGCCTTCACGGGTAGAACGATTTGGTCCTCAGATTTTTAAGGTACTTGGAGGTAAAAATGCGAATTAGTTTTCATGGTGCAGCCCACACAGTGACAGGGAGCCAACACTTGATTGAAGTGAACGGCTCCCGTTTGCTTTTGGATTGTGGTTTATATCAGGGCAAGCGAGCAGAGACATACGAACGCAATTTGACTTTTAAACATGATCCGCGTTTGGTGAATGCTGTGATTCTTTCTCACGCGCATATTGACCATGCGGGAAATTTGCCCAACCTCGCCAAGCAGGGATTCAACGGCCCGATTTATGCTACTCGTGCTACGGCTGAATTGGCAGGCTTGATGATTTTGGACTCAGCACACATTCAAGAATCGGATGCTGAGTTTGTTAATAAAAAACGCGCTCAACGGGGAGAGCCACCGATTGAACCTTTGTATTCTCAGGAAGATGCTGAGAATGTCAACAAGATGTTCAAAGGGGTGGATTATGAACAAGCTTTTGAGCCAATCCCTGGTGTGATAGCTCGTTTTTATGAGGCAGGCCATATCCTTGGGTCTGCGGGTGTTTTGCTGGAAATTGATGAAAAAGGCAAAAAGACTCGTTTGTGGTTTTCTGGCGATATTGGCCGATATAAACTGCCTTTGCTGCGTGACCCTGTTTTACCAGACCGTGCTGATTACATGATTATGGAATCAACGTATGGCGATAAGAGTCATGCTGACCCAAGTCAGGCGTTTTTGGAATTTCGAGATGTGGTCAAGCGTACTGTGGAGCGTGGTGGAAAAGTGATTGTGCCCGCCTTTGCGGTGGGGCGTACTCAAGAGTTGGTCTTTCATCTCAATGAAATGATGACCGAACGTCAAATTCCGATGGTGCCTGTGTATGTGGATAGCCCATTGGCGGTGAATGCGACCAAGGTTTTCAAGAATCATCCAGAATGTTATGACGAAGAAACCCGTCAGTTTGTGATGGAAGCGCGTCACCCTGCCTTGGATTTCAAAATGTTGACCTATGTCAATTCTGTAGATGAGTCGAAAGCGTTGAACGAACGCACCGATCCGATGGTGATTATTTCTGCTTCAGGCATGGCAGAAACAGGTCGCATCGTCCATCATATTCGTAATAATATTGAAAACCAAAAAAATACGATTTGTATTGTCTCTTGGCAGGCTCCGAATACATTGGGTCGTCGGTTGGCAGACCGTGAGCCACAAGTGAATATTTTTGGTGAAGTGTATAAGGTCAAAAGTGAAGTGGCCACCATCGGCGGACTCTCAGGTCACGCAGGTCAGGATCTTCTTTTGAAATATGCGATGGGTGTAAAAGACTCAGTAAAGCAGATTTTCCTTGTGCATGGCGAAGAAAAACAAGCCATGACCTTGAAGGGTTTACTCAAAGATCGAAATCTTAATCAAGTACATTACCCTGATTTACATGAGAGTGTAGATTTGTAAGATTTTTTTTCGGTTATAATTTCGCCCGCCTCAAGAAATGGGGAGGTGCCAGAGTGGTTGAATGGGACAGTCTCGAAAACTGTTGTAGGCTCCGGTCTACCGGGGGTTCGAATCCCCCCCTCCCCGCTCAAGACTCTCGAATATACTTCGAGAGTCTTTTATTTTTAATCAACTCTTGAAAGGTATATGATGAAAACAAATCCAGCTCTCTTCATCTTTCGGTTTATCTTTGGCATGGCCTTCCTACTTTCTGCTTGTGTAGGAGGTGAAAACGTAGCTACTTCTACGCCTGTCTCTGTTTCGGTTCCGACAGAGACTAATGTTCCCTTAGCAACTGTAACCGTTGCTCCAACGATTCCCGCTGCTTCTGTCAGCGCTTGCAAATTACCTTCTTTATCTTTTACAAATGTTGGGTTGGGATTTCCAAATCCGTCTTATAAATTACCCAGCCTTGGAAATATAAAGACGATTGTTTTGTTTGCAGATTTTTCTGATGTGCCCGCGGTGCAAACCCCAGAAGAAACGTTTGCTTTAGTTTCTCCCAATGCAGAGCAATTTTTTTCAACCGTCTCTTATGGCAAGATGAATTGGAAACTTGAGCCGCATTTTACATGGCTGCGATTAAGCCAACCATCTGCCCATTATGGAGATGCGATTCATTCTTACGATGGGCATTTGGCCTTCATTCAAGAAGCTGTGACCTTGGCTGATACAGAGGTCGATTTCTCTACTGCGGATTCTGTGGTGGTCATGGTCCCTCCGCAAGCGAGCGCGGTTGGATATGGTCCCGCCTTTGGTGCAAATGAAGGGTTCGGATACACCGCTGATGGTAAAACTTTTTCCAATGGCGTTACTTCAGGAGCAGATTTAAACAACTGGGGTTACTTGTGGCTCAACCATGAATCAGGTCACACCTTGGGCTTGCCTGATTTATATGCTTATCAATACGATACTTCCAACTATGATGACTTGCACCGTTTTGTAGGTGGCTTTGGGCTGATGGGGTTTATCAGCGGTAAGGCGCCAGAATACTTTGCATTTGAACGTTGGCAATTGGGCTGGCTGGATGATGCCCAGATTGTATGTCAACTTACAGGGGATCAAACTACAACCATTACCCCAATTGAAACTCAGGGTGGTATGAAAGCAATCATTGTGCCGATTAGTAATTCGAAGGCTGTTGTCGTTGAGTCGAGAAGGCCGATTGGATATGATCAAGCCCTCGTTAAGTCTGGTGCGTTGGTGTACACGGTGGACACTTCTATCCCATCAGGAGAAGGCACGTTAACTGTATATCCGATTTTGGAAAACGATCCCTATCGTGATTCGTCTCCGCTTGCAATCGGGGAGTCGGTTACTGTTGAAAACGTAACAGTGACTGTATTGGATGCAACTGACCAAACAGATATCGTAAAAGTTTCCATTACCAAATAATACAATCGACCTCAAAGGTTTTATGACCTTTGGGGTCTTATTTTTAATGGTAAGATTCGTTCGATGAAAATAAATCTTGCCCTTGCACAGATCAATACCAAACTTGGAGATGTGGAAGCGAATCTTGCCAAACATCTTGAATATATCGAACAAGCCAAATCCCATAAAGCGGATTTGCTGATTTTCCCTGAACTCTCATTAACTGGATATGTCTTGCAGGATTTGGTCGCTTCGGTAGCACACAAGCCGACTGAGGATGACCCCATCTTCAAGCATCTTCTCAAAGCGTCTCACGACCTGGACCTTGTTGTTGGCTTTGTGGACGAGGACTCTCGTCACCGCTTTTACATCGCCTCCGCTTATCTTTCAGGTGGAAAAGTTTTGCATGTTCATCACAAAGTGTATTTGCCAACATATGGTCTCTTTGATGAAGGTCGCTTCTTTGCTTGGGGAGATTCGGTCCGTGCATTTGATACACGTTTTGGGCGCATGGGTATTCTCATCTGTGAAGATTTCTGGCATGCTTCGCCACCGTATTTGTTGTGGTTGGATGGTGCGGACATTATGCTTTTCTCTTCCGCTTCTCCAGGCCGCGGCTTGAACGATAAAGAAAAACTTGAATCTGCTCGTTGGGTAGAACGGGTCAACAAGGCCTATGCCAGTATGTTTACTTCTTTCGTTGTTCATGTCAATCGCGTGGGATATGAAGATGGCCTACACTTTTGGGGCGGAGCCACTGCTTTCGACCCGAATGGGGAAGAACTGGCGCACGGACCTTATAACGAAGAGGCCATCACATATACTGAATTGGATATGAATCAATTGCGTCGCACCCGCGCACGATTGCCTTTGTTGCGTGATGAACGTACGGCTCTCACCAGAAATGAATTGGATAGGATTCTTTCCCGTGGTTGATATAAACCTTACCATTAACACTGATCTGGCTCGTGAAATTCTTACTGGCTTTATCAAATCTGAAGTCACACGCATCGGCATGTCTCGTGCAGTTATTGGTCTTTCTGGTGGTCTTGATTCTGCGCTCTCTTGTGCGTTGGCAGTTGAAGCTCTAGGCAGGGAAAATGTCCTTGCTGTGCGTATGCCGTATAAAGCTTCCAGCAAAGATTCGTTAAATCATGCTCAACTATTAATTGACCAACTTCAAATTCCAAATAAGACCATTGAAATCACAGACATGGTCGAGCCGCTCTTCAAACTTGACTCTGAAATTTCCAGCATGCGCAAAGGCAATATCATGGCGCGTGAACGTATGATTGTGTTATATGACCAAAGTGAAGTGTTCAAGGGATTGGTGATTGGTACCAGTAACAAAACTGAAATCCTGCTTGGCTACAGTACCATGTATGGAGATTCCGCCAGCGCGATGAATCCGCTTGGCGATTTGTATAAGACACAGATTCGCCAGTTATCGCGTGCTGTGAATATTCCTGCGCCCATCATTGACAAAGCACCTTCTGCTGATTTGTGGGAAGACCAAACTGATGAAAAAGAATTAGGCTTCACTTATGATGAAGTAGATAAACTTCTTTATCTATTGGTAGACCAGCGCTACAGTCCACAAGAAGCAATTGAGGCTGGTTTCAACGAGGCGTTTGTCAAAACTGTCACACGCCGCATTCAGCGTAATCAATTCAAACGCATGCAGCCTCCGATTGCCAAAGTTAGCAATCGCACCATTGGTTATGACTTTTTATATCTTCGCGATTGGGGCACTTAATGTTGCATATCCCACCTTCTTTACGTCACAAAAAATTTTTCTACCTTTGGCTCGGACAACTAATTTCGATCACAGGAACCCAGATGCAACTCTGGGCTTTATTTTGGCACGTCAGCCAGCTTAATAAGAATCCCATCGCTCTCGGGGGGATTGGCCTGGCACGCATTATTCCAGTCATTATCTTTTCGTTGATTGGTGGGGCATTGGCTGATTCTATGGATCGCCGCAAAGTGATGTTTGTGACTCAAAGTGTCGCTGCGCTTCTTGCTTTAATCCTTGGCCTGCTCACTCAATTTGGGCATGTCACCATCTGGTACATTTACGTAATCACCGCATTGCAAGCCATTGCAGTCGCGTTTGATGGCCCATCACGACAGGCATTGGTCCCAAACATTGTTCCCAAAGAAGATTTGCCGAATGCATTTAGCATGACATTTACTTCTTTCCAGTTTGGTTCGGTGCTTGGACCTGCTCTCAGTGGTTTTGTCATTGCTTGGGCGGGGCAGGAGGCGGTTTACTATTTCAACGCAATTTCTTTTGCCGCAGTCCTGGTTGCCTTGATGATGATTGGAAATGTTCCTCAATCCTTTGCTGAAAAATCTGCTGGGATTAGTGTCGAGTCGATTCGGGAGGGGATTCGCTTTATCCTGAGTAAACCCATTATTCTGGCAACCATGTTGATGGATTTTGTCGCAACATTCTTCGCATCTGCAAATACGTTGATGCCGTTAATTGCCACCAATGTTTTGAAAGTGGGTGTGGTGGAATATGGTTATCTTTCCGCTGCGCCAGCTGTGGGGGCTGTGCTAGTTGCATTGATTATTTCACAAGTGAAGGTGATTCGCAGGCAGGGTCCCATGTTTTTAGGCGCTGTCATTGTCTTTGGATTGGCTACCATCGTGTTTGGAGTAACCAAATCCTTTTTGATTGCTTGGCTTGCCATTGCTACAACGGGTGGTGCTGATGGGGTGAGCACCATTATCCGTAACACCATTCGACAATTACAGACTCCCGATCACATCCGCGGGAGAATGACCAGCATTAATCAAATTTTCTTTCAGGGTGGGCCACAACTCGGTGAGATGGAAGCAGGGGCTGTCGCTCAATTTTGGGGAGCGCCGTTTGCTGTGATTACTGGAGGCATCGGTTGTATTATTGGCACATTATTTATCATTTGGAAGTGGCCGCAAATTGCAAAATACAATGGCGATGAACCTATTGAAATGGAAGCACCTAAAACACCTTCCACAGGAGCTTCCATTATGACCAACCGAGCACGTCGACCGTAATTTATTTTTTAGCAGTCGCCCACATATTTAGCATAAACTCAAAATAACCAAAATTTGTTTTGGTCATTTCAAATCCCGCTTGACCAAAATACCATCCTAACAATGGAAGTGTGTAGGCATATGCGTGTTCATGAATTTCTTCTGCACTGACCAGCCCAACCTTTGCCATAAATTTCAATAAACCATCCGACCAGGCTGCTGGGGTGGTCAAAATCACCATGCCATTGGGTTTCAAAACTCGATACACTTCCTTGAATAATTTAGCCATCAAAGTCGGGTCGAGATGTTCCACCACAGCCAGCAAAGTGACAGCTTCAAAATAGCCATCTTCAAATGGAAGATGGGGCTCTATCTCAAGGTCTAATGTAAAACTTTCAATCTTTAGTTCAGAGGCGGTATTGGGGGCAAGTGGAATTTGATCGATGGCAAATTTTTCCTGAAAGGAAGTATGTGCCAGAAAATATGGGAATGACCCACAGCCGACATCAAGAATGCGTCCTTCGCGTAAAGTACTGGGTATTAATTTGTTAGCTCGTTGTGCTCGTAAATCTGCGAGTAGGGGTTCGAGTAGACCCTTTCCGCGTGTCATTCCTGCCATGAAATTTCTCCAAACCGAATTAAAGTTTTGCTACTATATCTTACTTCTTTTATGCGTGCAACCAAGCGCAGACTATTCAGGTTCCATTGAAAACTGCAATGGATACCCTGCGGCATCTGCTTGCCTGTGAGCTTTGTTGATGCGCTTCTCTGCTTCAGATTTTGAAACAGTTTGCACGTAGGCTGTCCCAGTGATATGAGCTTTAAACATGATGTCCATGGCGTTGGAAGTGCCCAGGAAGAAGATGTTGGTGAGAATATACACGACAAAATCCATGGGAGTGATATTGTCATTATGAATTAAGATGCGATACAACGCCTCAAGTTCAGTTTCTGTTTCTTCGAGAATATGAATCTCGGGAAGAGCTTGTAAATTTGTCATAAATTCGTGAGCTGTTCAATTTCATCTGAGGTTAGTTCAATATTGGCTGCTTCAAAATTTTCTTTAATATGTCTTGGGTTGGCAGACATGGGAATCGTAATAATACGAGGTTGCGAAATCACCCAAGCAAGTGCAATTTGATAAATTGTAACGTGGTGTGCCTTGGCCATGGCTTCTAATCTTTTGTTTGAAGATAGCTTGCCTTCATCGATAGGGGAGTATGCTGTGAAAAGAATGTTGTTTTTCTGACAATACTCAAGCACACCATTCTTAACATACGACCGTTCAGATAAACTATAAGGGACTTGATTGTTGACAATGGGTGTTTCAGAAAGGCTTTGAGCTTGTTGTAATAACTTTAAGTTAAAGTTGCTCACTCCAAGGTGTTTCACTTTTTTGCCTCTTACTAGTTTGTTCAACGCACGAAATGTATCTTCGAGCTTCATTCCAGCTTGCGGCCAGTGAATGAGATACAAGTCAATGTACTCCATTTGTAGATTTCGCAAACTATTTTCACAGGCTTCGAGAACTTGTTCATATTGAAGATGAGATGGCATGACTTTTGATGTGATGAACAGCGCTTCTCTCTTGACCTGTGACTCGCGTACTGCTTTCCCCAACAGTTCCTCTGCATGACCACTGGCGTACATCTCTGCGGTATCAAAGTGAGTGTAGCCAGTTTCAAGGGCGGAATGAAGCGCTGTCAATGAAACGGAATCAACTTTTGGGTTGGGGGTTGAGCCGCCGCCAATTTTCCATGTGCCGAAACCTATCTTCGGAAGAGTCAAATAAGGTGTTTGTTCAAATTTCATATAGCTTTCCTTGGTAGGGTGAAATAAAAGGTTGTCCCTATCCCAGTTTTGGATTGTACCCATATGGTACCGTCATGAAGTTCAATAATGCGTTTAACCAATGCCAACCCCACACCAGTCCCTTCACTGTCTGGATTTAATTTATTAAATAATCCAAATATGCGATCGTAATGTTCAGGGCCGATTCCAATTCCGTTGTCTTTTATAAAGAATACTGGAATGTCATTTTCTAAATAGTAGCCGATGTCGATGCATGGATTGGTTTGTTCTCCCATAAATTTGGTCGCATTATCCAGTAGATTTTGTAATACCTCTACCATTCGTATATGGTCTACTAATACAGAAGGTAATTTTTCTTGAATTGAAACTTTTATATTTTTTTCTTGTAGCTGAATATCCACAATGGAAAGGGCTTCATGAACCAGTTCTTCAAACCCGACTTCTTCTGTGGGATTCATTAACCGCCCAATGCGAGAGAGTTCCAGCAGATCGTTGAGCAATGCTTGCATTTTTATAGTGGCATCACGAATCCGCGTGATGTCATTGTTGAACTTCTCAACTGCCCCAGCTTTGGCATCCTTTTCTAAAAGACCCAGATAACCACTTATCGTGATAAGTGGACTTTTTAAATCGTGCGATATTGTATATGTAAAACGTTCCAACTCGGCATTTTTCGCTTCCAACTCCTTGATGAAGTTTTCGCGTTCAGCTTCCACTCTTTTGCGCTCGCGAATTTCATGTTGAGCTTTTTCAAAAGCCTCATCAATTTTTCGGATGGCTTGACTTAATAATAAAGTAATTACGATGATGTAAGCAGTTTGCGATGACCAAAATGCGAAGGGCGGAGTTTCATTTTGTGCAAACCCAAAATACTTGTGATTTCCTAACCAGAGAATTACACCATTTGTAAGAATACTGAATATGCTCCAGGCAATCGAAGCTTTCCAATTTAGAACTAATCCTGCGGTCACAATGACAACCAGATACCCCATAAAAGCAGGATTGTTGTAATCTGGACCAAAGAACATGGCGATGGTAAATAAAGTCCACATGGTGGTTACCATTAAAACCCCTACCACGCGTATATAACCTAAGTTCAAAATTTGTTTAAGGATTATCATCATGACTGCAAATGGAATGATGATAAGTAGGCGGCGAATCATATATTTAGGGTCTATGGGGGCAAAAATTCCATATAAGCTTGAAGCAGAAATAAACATCCATAATACGATGTTTAATAAGCTTGCAGACCGTGATGCCTCACGATCTTCGACGATTTTTGGAGCAGCACACCAAAGGCGTATTTTTTCAAGCATATCTGATTCCTTGGCTAAAAATCCCGTATATAGATAGCATATTTTATCATCCATATCTCTCCAGCCTTTCTGCACAAATTCTGCACATTTGCCCAGTATCTTTGGGAAAATAATGATTAAAGGAGATTTGATATGGATACTATTTTAAAACTATGGCGAGATAAGCGCTCTCGAAATTGGGGCATTGCGGCAGTTGTTGTGGTTGTTGCTGTTTTAGTGGTGCAGGTTTTTTCCTCTGCAAATGCCAGTTCTTCAACTGCAGTAACTGAGGTGAAGGTTACCTCGGTGGATGTGGCTGAAACGATTGAGGCTTCAGGTTCGTTGCAAGCTCAGCCATTTGCCAGTTTAACTTGGAAAACCAATGGGATTGTACAGAAGGTGAATGTGAAAACAGGTGACTTTGTGAAGAAAGGCGATGTTTTATTATCTTTGGAACCTTCAAGCACTTCTGCCAGTATTGCCTCGGCTCAAGCGGACCTGATTAATGCTCAAAAAGACTTGGAGAGTCTCAACGCTGGAACAGAACTTGCCCAAGCGGTAATTGACTTAAAAGATGCTCAGGATGAATACAAAAGTAAACAAGATTATTTGACTTATTTACAAAACGATAAGCGAATTCCATTGACCGAAACTCAGGTATTCATTGAGAGATCCCCGCGCGGTGGTTATCAATATGTGTATAAAACCAAGGAATCTAGAGGGCCAGCCACTGAAGCCATGTTGACCGAAGCGGAAAACAATTTGGCCTTGGCAAAAGGTCAATTGGAAGAGGCGCAACTTAACTATGACCGTCTCAAAGCAGGGGAAAGCTCTCCTGAGATGTTGGCGGCACAAGCCAAGGTGGATGCCGCGCAAGCGACTGTAAATATGATGAAAATTGTCGCACCATTTGATGGGCAAGTGCTTTCAGTAGATAGTTATGCTGGGGATGTTGTAAGCACTGGCGACCTCTCTGTGAACTTAGCGAATATGAAACAGCTATATGTTGAAACTCAAGTGGATGAATCAGATATTGCCAATGTCAAAATGGGCAATCAGGCTGATGTCACGTTGGATGCGGTTTCTGGTGTCACACTCAGTGGAAAAGTAACGGCGATTAATCCTGTCGGAGATGTTGTCTCTGGTTTGGTGAAATATACCGTTCGTGTTGATCTTGATAAAGTAGATAACAAGATTTTCCTGCCTTTAGGTACAACCGCCAATGTAGTGATTAAGGTCAAGGACGTTTCGGCAATGTTGGCTGTACCCATTACTGCCATTCAAAATGATAGCAACGGAGAATATGTTTGGGTGATTCAAGACGATGGTTCCACTGCCCGCGTTGATGTTGTGACAGGAGCAATTGTTGGTGATTTGGTGGCGGTTACTGGTGATCTGAAAGATGGGGATCGTTTGCAATTGGTAAGTGATGGCGGTTTTCAGGCTCCTAACCCACTCAAGGGGGGAGGTTAGGATGATACAAGCAGAAGGCCTGATGAAGGTCTATCAAATGGGAGATAGTGAAGTGCGTGCTTTGAATGGTGCGAGCTTTACGATTGACAAAGGCGAAATGGTTGCCATTATGGGACCATCAGGTTCAGGAAAAAGTACGTTGATGTCCATCATTGGATGCTTGGATGTTCCCACCAGCGGAAGCTATATTTTGGATGGTTTGTCCGTTGAAAACATGAGTGAGACCGAGCTTGCTGATGTTCGTGGCCGAAAAATTGGATTTGTATTTCAGCAATTTAATTTATTGGCTCGTACCAGTGCATTGGAAAATGTGATGTTACCTTTAACGTATGCTGGGTATTCAGGCAAGGCGCGTCAGGAGCGTGCACTGAAAGCTCTTGATCGTGTAGGACTTTCCAAACGCACACACCATGCTCCCAATGAACTTTCAGGTGGTCAACAACAACGTGTGGCGATTGCACGAGCACTCGTCAATGAGCCAGCCATTATCCTTGCGGATGAACCAACGGGCGCATTGGATAGTAAGACGGGTGTGGAGATTATGGAGTTGTTCCAAAGTTTGCACAAAGATAATGGTCAGACCGTGATTTTGGTAACACATGACTCGTATGTGGCGCGCCATACGGATCGAATTATCAAGCTTTCAGATGGACAAATTATTTCGGACGAAGTGAACACCCATCCGATTAAAGCGGGTACCCCACGTATTGGGGAGTAAGGTTAAACACGAGAAAACTGCTTTGTGTTTATTCTTTTAGAATTGGAGTATCAAAATGTTATTTTCAGAAAATTTTAAAATCGCAATACGGGCGCTCCGTGCAAATAAAATGCGATCTGTTCTTACCATGTTGGGAATTGTGATCGGTGTGGCAACAGTGGTGGCTTTACTTTCCATCGGGAAGGGGGCAACGGCCAGTATTACCAGTTCGATTCAAAGCAACGGTTCAAACCTGTTGACAGTTTCCCCTGGGAAACAGCAGGCAGGTCCACGAATTGGCGGGTCACAACAAGCTAGCTATTTGTATTATTCAGATTATGAATTGCTTCAACGTTCGTTGACGACCAATGTTGCTGCGATTGTGCCTGTATATCGTTCTTCTTATCTTGTTAAATATGGAAATGAAAGTTTTAGCGTAAATGTTACAGGCGTTACCAAGGAATATCAGGAAACGAACTCGTATAAAATCGCAAACGGCCGTTTTATCTCCGACGGAGATAATAAATCTCAAATGTTAGTGGCGGTATTAGGTTCACAAACAGCTACAGACTTATTTGGTGGTTTAAACCCAATTGGCAAAACAATTTCTGTCAAAGGAGTTAAGTTTGAAGTAGTTGGCGTGTTGGAGGCTAAAGGCTCCTCAGGGTTTAATGGTTCAGCGGATGAAGCTGTATTTATTCCTCTTGAGACAGGCTATACCAAACTGTTTGGGTCCACAGCTACTTATAACGATAAGAAGATTGTGAACAGCATCTCGGTATCTGTAAAAACTTCAGAGGCCATGGATACCGTTTCGGCACAAATTAAGTTTTTGATTCGCCGTGCTCACAAACTGACATTCTCAGATGAGTTGGATTTCAATGTTTTAAGTCAGGCGGATTTATTAAGTACATTGACATCTGTGACTCAAATTCTCACCACCTTCCTTGGTGCCATCGCGGGGATTTCCCTGCTAGTGGGTGGGATTGGGATTATGAATATTATGTTGGTGTCCGTTACTGAGCGAACAAAAGAAATCGGCTTGCGAAAAGCAGTTGGTGCAACTAAGAATCAGATTCTGACTCAATTTCTGATTGAAACCATGACTTTGAGTGTCCTTGGCGGCATCATTGGGATTTTATTAGGCGTGGGATTGGCTTTGCTTTTCAAAGCAACGGGCTTAATCGCCTCAGTGATTACAGCTGACTCGATTCTGCTTGCGTTTACCTTTGCAATGGCAATTGGTGTATTCTTTGGTTTATATCCTGCCTATCGTGCTGCAAACCTACATCCAATGGTAGCATTGAGATACGAGTAACAGTAAGGGACGGGGTTACTCTGTCCTTACTTTGTGGTAAAAAGGTTGTATGCCAAAAAAAATTCTAATCGTAGATGATGAGCCTCAAATTGTGGAAATCTGTCAGGATTATTTAAAAGCGGCAGGGTATGACACAGTGACTGCTGGGAATGGTGTGCAGGGAGTGGCGCTTGCACACCGTGAAAAACCAGACCTGATCGTGCTCGACTTAATGATGCCCGAAATGGATGGTCTTGAAGTGACCCGCACCATTCGCCGAGAAAGCGATGTGCCCATCATCATGCTTACTGCTCGTGTGGAAGAGACTGACAAATTAATCGGCCTCGAATTGGGTGCAGATGATTACATCACCAAGCCATTTAGTCCTCGAGAATTAGTGGCACGCATTCGTGTGGTGTTGCGTCGTGTAAATAGCACACCTGAAAGTGATGTAATTCGAGTCAATAACATTGAGTTGGATCGTGCTCATTACGAAGTTCACTTGCCTGATAAAACTGTATCCCTGACTTCCACTGAATTTGAAATTCTAGCTACGTTGATGAGTCAACCTGGACGTATTTTTTCGCGTGCCCAATTGTTGACTGCCACTCATGGCATCACATTTGAAAGCTTGGAACGAGCCATTGATTCGCATATTCGCAACTTGCGCCGCAAGCTGGAACCAGCCGATTTGATTGTCACGGTCCACGGTGTTGGCTATAAATTTGAGGGTTAATATGTATTCATCTGTTCGCGAAATTCGTACCCGTTTGTTATCGTTATTGGTGAGAGCATTTATTTTTGTTATTTTATTGGCTCTGTTATTTTTTCTTTTTGTTGTAAGTTATTTTTTAACTTCACGATCAACGCCAATCTCGATGCCATTTGTCAGCTCTTTTCAGGGATACTACATCGGTCACGGAAGTTGGGCTGGAATTGAGACTGCATTTGAGTCTATTGGCGAGCCTCAATTGAATTCCCTTGATACCCTTCTTCTGGATAGGGATCAACGCATCGTACTTGACCGAGATTCTGATTCTGCCACGAAAGTGGGTTCCAGCTATGAGCCTGGCCCCAATGATTTTTCATTAAACTTAACTGCAAATGGACAAAAAATCGGTACGCTTGTCATTACCTCAACTTCCATTTGGAATAGACTTGGTATTGCTCGTGCTGTGATTTTCCCAGTAAGCATAATTTCTCTCTTGTTATCCATCTTTCTTGTGATTGTTTCTACCGTGCTGGTTCGGCGTTTTGTGAACCCCCTGGCAGATGTTATTTATGCTGCCCGTGAAGTTGCCAATGGAAAATTAAGCACGCGTATTTCCAGTGAAGGCCCTCAAGATATGCGCAGCCTTTCCGATAGTTTCAATGAAATGGCATCTGCCCTGGAACGAAATGATCGCGAACGCCGCGATTTACTTGCTGATATTGCCCACGAGTTGCGAACTCCACTTTCTGTGATTCGCGGTCGTCTCGAAGGTATTGTGGATGGAATTTATACCGCGGATGGTGGACAAGTTTCTTTGGCCTTGGAGCAAACCTATCTACTTGAACGCCTCGTAGACGATTTACGCTTGCTGACTCTTGTTGAGAGTCGACAATTGTATTTTGAGAAGAAATCTGTGGATCTTGCTCAACTATCTCAACACACCATTGAGATGTTCTCAGCCGAAGCACAGGAAAAAAATATTGTATTGTCTCTTGAAAAGGTAGGGGAGCACTTTGATGTGGTTCTTGATCCACAACGCATGGAACAGGTGATTGGTAACCTGGTTGGCAATTCTCTGCGTTATATTCCAAGTGGAAGTAAGATTTGGTTAGTATTGAAAGAGACTTCTGCTGAAGTTTCATTATCTGTGAATGATAACGGTCCAGGGGTGGCAGAAGATGAACTACCATTTCTATTTGACCGCTTCTGGCGTAAAGACAAATCCCGTGCGCGCAGTGCGGGCGGCACGGGATTGGGACTTGCGATTGCGAAGCAGCTGATCGAAGCACAAGGTGGAACGATTGAAGCACGTAATTTAGCGGCAGGTGGATTGCAGGTAGTGATTCTATTAAAAAATAATTCAAAATAAGTTCAAGTGGGAGAACTCCTCCCAATCTAATTCAGTTTTATATTGATATTCACGCCAGAATTTGATCAGGCCGTTTTCCAACTTTACTGTAACGATACCATGATAATTTCCGTACATTCGAAATGAATATTTGCCAAAGCCAATTAGTTCTTCTTCGTTATAGGAAAGATGATGCCAGGTCATGTGCATGGGAATTTCAGGACCTTGATCCCCTCCGAAGAATTCATATAATTCGGCGCGCCCATGATAGACCTGTTTATCTGGCGGCTCGATATATACCGAGTCCTCGGTGAAACAATTTGCAGACTTGTGTGCATTGCCTTCGTTCCAGCCTTCGGCAATCGTGTACATAAGCTTTTCGAATTCCAGTTTTGGAGTTTTCATCGGTCGATTCTCGGTTTTGTAAATGTGACGAATAACGGTTCGATAAATCTTGCGAGGATGGGGCCGAGGATGGCGAGGAATAAAACATAGGCTGCGGAGAGCGCGCCTAATTTGGGTTCCAAGCCCGCACTGACTCCAAGCCCAGCGATGACAATTGAGAACTCACCGCGTGCTACCAGGGTGGCTCCAGCGCGGAAGGCTTCGAGTGAGTTTGCCTTGGCACGACGAACAGCCCACCAGCCCGTTAAGATTTTTGTCAGTGTAGTGAAAATGCCTAGAGAAACAGCGAGCAACAAGACGGGAGGTAAAGAAGCGGGGTCGATTTGAAGTCCAAAGAAGAGGAAGAAGATGGCGGCGAATAAGTCGCGCGATGGACCTAAGAGTTTATGAGTCCGTTCGGCAATGGAATCTGAAATGGCAATGCCCATTAAAAATGCGCCGATGGCGGCAGAGACTTGCAATCGTTGAGCTACTCCCGCCACAAAAAGCATCAACCCAAAAGTGGTGAGCAGAATCACTTCATCAGATTGATGTGCGATGAGCTTGCTGAATCTTTTTCCATATTTCACTGCAACAAATAAAACCGTGCCGACGGTTGCAAGTGCAATGAAAACCGAAAGAACTGCTTGAGAGATTTCTTGACCAATTAGTAACACCGCGACGATGGGTAAATAAATTGCCATGGTGAGGTCTTCAAGAACGAGAATGGAAATAATGGTTGGCGTTTCGCGATTGTTCATGCGCCCCAAATCAGATAACACTTTTGCGATCACGCCTGAGGAGGAAATATAAGTGACGCCACCCAACAATACGGCTGCAAGTGGACTCCATCCAAGCAGTAATCCGAAAATCAATCCAGGTGGGAAGTTAAGGAAGAAATCAACTACACCTGATAAAAATCCTGAGCGCAGATTGGTCCCCAGCTCTTCACCAGAATATTC
The DNA here is from genome assembly GCA_046328925.1 of Anaerolineales bacterium. Lineage (GTDB taxonomy): Bacteria > Chloroflexota > Anaerolineae > Anaerolineales > Villigracilaceae > Villigracilis. The sequence continues at coordinate 84,462 of JAXLVT010000004.1, read as the reverse complement.
CACGCCCAACATGAAAAGCAAAAGAATTACACCGATCTTTGCACCGATGTGAATGAAGTCTTCGCTGAATTGAAGGGGGAGGATCCCGCCGTTGCCGAATGCGAGGCCTGCTAACAAATAAAGTGGAATGGCAGAAAATCCCAAGCGGCTTGCAAGGCGGGTCAGTAAGGCAAGGCCAATAATGGCTGCGCCAAGTTCAATGAAAATAAGGGAGATGTCTTCCATACTCCATTGTACACAAGAAAAGAATCTAAGTTCAAGTAAATGTGAGTTTTCTTATTTATTTTCTACCAGAATCGCTGTGACTTCAATTTCTACCAATAGGTCTGGATTGATCAAGCCTTTTACTTCAATCATGGATGCCGCTGGTTTTATTTCCCTAAAATATTCTCCATGGGCTTTGCCGATTTCCTCCCATTTGGAAATATCAGTGACAAACATGCGCGTGCGAACCACATCTTGCATCGATGCGCCCGCTTCGATTAATGCCTTTTCGATTTTTGCGAGAGCATATTTAGTTTGCTCATACGGATTGTTCAACCCAACAACTTCGCCTCGCTCATCGACTGCAGTTGTCCCTGCTACTTCGATAGTGTTTCCAACTCTGACAGCCCGTGAATACCCGACAATATCTTCCCATTTTGCACCTGAGGAAATGTTGATTCTGTTACTCATCCCATAAACTCCAATTTAAAAGATAAAAATCCCGCATGTCAAGCGGGATTTTTTATTTATTCTTCTTCATCATTTTTAAATTCGATATCGTACCTCTCACGTGCCTTTTCCACTTGCGCGTAATTTTCCTGCGCCCATTTTCCAAGGGCCACAACAGGTTCATTGAGCGTTTTTCCCAATGGAGTTAATTCATATTCCACTCGTGGTGGGACAACAGGAAAGACATGGCGTGTAATGATGCCGTTGCGCTCAAGCCCGCGCAGGGTTTGGGAGAGCATCTTTTGTGAAATGCCGCCAACCTCACGTAATAACGCATTGTGACGGTTAATTCCACGAGCGATGGCATTCAAAGTAAGCAACGTCCATTTGTCGCCGATTAATTCCATCACTTTTCGTGAGGGACAGTATTCATTGAGGATGTCGATTGGATAAGCGTTCGCCATACACACCTTTTGGTAACTACCAGATAAATTAGTGGGCTCTTGGAAGGCTTTTATTCGCCACTTATACTGATTGTAACAGAACAGGAAAAGACAACAATGAACACATGGCTCACTGCAATTCACATCAAATCTGAGTTTGTAGAAAATTTTTTAGAGGCATCTACTCCCTTTGCAGGGGAGAGCCTGCGTGAGAGCGGACTGGTCAGCTTTGCGCTATTGCAACAGGTGACAGATGCTTCAAGTTTTTCAATGTTCTATGTCTATCATGACGATGCCGCTCGTGAAGCACATTTGAACTCTTCCCACTATCTGACATGGTTAACCATCATCACGCCGCTTCTATCTCAACCGATAGTGTCTTTGCCGTACAACCCAATTTTTCCACCGCCTGAAGATTGGGAGCACCACCTAGAAACGGAATCATAATCTTTGATTAGATTTGTTGCAAAAATAATTCGAACTCACAATAGGAGAAAATACAATGGAACAAAAAGAAGTAGCTCTCAGTGTCTCAAAAGCCATCCTCGCTGGAGAATGGGATAAGTTGAATGGAATTTTGTCCGATGATTTTACCTACACGGGCGATGGAATGCTCCTCAACAAAGCGCAGTACATGGATTTTATGAAAGGTATGAGAGCCGCGTTTAGCAATATGAACTTTGAGTTCTCACATATGATCAGTGAAGGTGATGCGGTAAGCATCCGCTTCGTTGTGACTGCGAAGCACACAGGTAGTTTCATGGGCGGTGCGGCGACGAACAAGAACCTCAATTTCAGCGGAATTTTCATACGGAAGGTGAGGGGCGATAAAGTGGTGCAAGAATGGCAAGCCACCGACCTGCTCGGTATGATGACCCAGATGGGCGCTGGCACTTTGTTGGGCTACGCCATTTTCGGCGTTATGTTCAAGAAGAAATAAAAAAACATTTAAACACAAAGGGTACGAATGTCACCAAGGGGTTATCTTCCTTTGTGTACGCTGTGCTCTTCGTGTTTAATTTTTGAAAAGGAGCATCATGAAACTTCCATCTACCAACCGCATTGAAGCCTTTAGCGACGGCGTCATCGCCATCATTGTCACCTTGCTTGTGCTTGAGATCAAAATTCCTGAATTTGAAAATCACACCTTGGCAGGGTTTCTCGCTGTAATGGCACCGCTTGTGCCAAAACTTATTGGTTTTGCATTTAGCTTTTTTACAGTTGCAATTTTCTGGGTCAATCATCATAACTTTTTTCACCGCATCAAACATGCCACTTGGCGTTTGCTTTGGCATAACAATCTTTTGCTATTCTTCCTTAGCGTTGTGCCTTTCACGACGGGCTTTGTCGGTGATTATCCCTTTGACCGTTTTATTGTGGCGATGTATGCATTTAACCTTTTTCTTGCGGGGATTGCATTCTCATTGATGTGGCATTATGCACTTGTCCGCTCTAATCTTTCTGATGAAAAGACTTCCCTCGCAGAACGCAAAAAAGAATATATGCAAACAGGTGTTTACGGGATTGCACTATACGGTGTTGCCGTAGTCATTGCATTGATTTATCCCCCTGCGGCGCTGGTGATGTTGGTCTTACTGCAATTGGTTTATTTTTTTATGAACTCCAAAACAGCAGACTCTCCGCTTGAAAGCTGATCTCAAATAAAAAGTCCACCCTCTTTGGTGGACTTTTTATTATTAATTACTTGTATTAAGCAGGCACTTTATCCCATTCCTTTTGTGCATGTTCATAGCCGCGTTGAAGGGCTTCGTAGTTTTTGGGGAGTAGGTGTTTGTGTCTGGCCGGTAGATGTGCTTCCAAGGCTTTTTCTACATCTTTCAACGAGACTTCAGGTAATGCAGAGAGCAGCGCGCCCATGGCCACCATGTTCATTAATTTCTTATCGCCAATTTCTTCGGCAATTTCATTGCATGGAATCATGAGGACGTGAATGTCATTGCGTTGTGCGGCACGGTCTACCATGGATTGATTGACAACCAATGTGCCGCCTGGGGCCAACATGGATTCGTATTTGTCGAAGGAAGGTAAATTTAAAGCAATTGCCAAAGGCGGATTCTTTACAAGGGGAGAACCAATTTCATGGTCAGCAATGACCACGGTGCAGTTGGCGGTGCCACCGCGCATTTCAGGTCCGTAAGATGGAATCCATGTGACATCTTTGCCTGTGTCCATGGCTGCATACGCAAGGACTTGCCCGCCGAATAGAACGCCTTGTCCGCCAAAACCTGCGATGATGATTTCTTTTTGCATAAGAACTCCTTAGTAAACATAAAGGACATAATGGACACGAAGGAACTTTGAAGAATAAATACTTTTTATCTTTCTTCTTTCATCCTTTTGCCCTCATCCTTCATCCTTATATTTTTATCTGTTTAATCGCATCACTGATTTTGTAATCACCCAGCGGATATGCTGGAATCATATGCTCTTCCACAAACTTCAGCGAGTTGACGGGCGTCATACCCCAGTTGGTGGGGCAGGTGGATAACAATTCCACCATTGAGAAGCCAAGTCCACGGACTTGTACTTCAAACGCAGTCCGTATGGCTTTCTTCGCGAGGCGAATATTTTTGGGGTCATGCAAAGAACGGCGCACACAATACCCAACTCCTTCCAACGTGGAAAGCATTTCAGAAACCTTGATAGGATATCCTTGTGTCTCCACATCTCTGCCGCTTTGAGACGAGGTAGTTTTCATGCCAGGCAAAGTAGTTGGGGCCATTTGTCCGCCGGTCATACCGAAGTTGGCATTGTTGATGAAGATGACGGTCAAGTTTTCGCCGCGAGCCGCAGCATGGACAATTTCACCCATACCGATTGAAGCCAAGTCACCATCGCCTTGATATGTAAATACCACGCGATCTGGTAATACACGTTTTACACCCGTAGCCATAGCAGGGGCACGTCCGTGTGGGGCTTCAACGAAATCGACATCAAAATAGTTGTATGCAAATACCGAACATCCTACAGGAGCAACACCAATCGTCTTGTCTGTGATGTTCATTTCTTCAAGCACTTCCGCAACCAAGCGATGTGCCACTCCATGCGTACAGCCCGGACAATAGTGAGTTGGCATATCGGTGAATGCATCTGGTCGTTCATACACAAGATTGTTTGTAGATACAGTTGCCATGATTACCTCTTATTAACCTCTGGAAGAGGATTAAGATGAGGAGCGGTCATACGTGTCAGCCAGGCATCTCTTGCATCTGTATATCCAGTTGTCGGTGTGGAGGCGATGCGCTTGATTTCATTCAAGATTTCATCTGGGAAGGGAACTACACCGCCAGGCCGTCCATAAAATTCCACAAGAACTCTTCCACGCACAGCCAATTGGACATCATCCAACATTTGGCCGGTATTCATCTCTGTGACTAAAAACGTTCGTACTTGACCTGAAAGCTGCTCCAGCCTTTCAGTTGGAAACGGGCTGACGGTAATCGGTCTTAAAAGCCCGACCTTGATTCCTTGTGCGCGAGCTTCACGAACGGCTGAAAGCGCAACACGGCCTGCGGTTCCAAAACCAACGATGACGATTTCAGCATCATCGATAAAATATTCTTTGGTGCGCACTTCGTTCGCTTGTACTTCCTTCCAACGGGTGAGTAATCTTAAGTTGGTTTGTTCTTCATCTAATGGGTTGAGATAAATCGATGTGAGTAAACGACGATCACGTTTTCCCATGGTTCCATTCGTTGCCCATGAAAAATCTTTACGGTGCGCGGGTTGCATCTCTGGCATTTCAGCGGGTTCCATCATCTGACCCACAGAGCCATCCAGAATTAGCATGCAGATCATGCGATATTTTTACGCAAGATCAAATGCAAGCACAGTGAGGTCAATGGCTTCTTGAACAGAAGCTGGCGCCAATACAATGCGTGGATAATCTCCATGCCCGCCACCGTGTACGGCTTGGTTGTAATCACTTTGTGCTGGGGCAATGTTACCGAGGCCGGGGCCACCACGCATTACATTGACTAAAACTGCGGGCACTTCCGTCCCTGCGATGTAGGATAAGCCTTCCATCATCAAGCTTACACCAGGTGATGATGAAGTAGACATGACGCGTACTCCTGTACAAGCTGCGCCATACACCATGTTAATGGCGCCTAGTTCAGATTCCGCCTGTACAAAAGCGCGGCCAAGTTCTGGCATGCGCCTTGAAAGATACTCAAGCACTTCCGTTTGTGGGGTAATGGGATAACCAAAATAGGCTTCAAGCCCCGCACGAACGGCAGCTTCTGCAATGGCTTCGTTCCCTTTCCATAATTCTTTTGGCATTCTATTCTCCAGGATAGGTAGGGGCGGGGTTACCCCGCCCCTACAGATGTCGTAATAGGTACTGCGACCTTCGTGACTTCACGATAGACCGTGATTGCTGCATCGGGACAAATCACTGCACAAATAGCACACCCCGTGCATCCGTCCTTGAACGTGTGCGCGGGGTGGTATCCCTTGGGTGTTAGGTGTGACATATTTAGCTCTATCACATCCTGTGGACATGCACTGATACACAGCTCACATCCTTTACAGTAGGTATCGCTGACTTCGATCCAACCTTTTGCTGCCATTTAATCTCCTCTTTCTTTGTATTCGAGAAGTTAGACAAAATTAGGCAAATTCCTTTGCCATCTTGATTATGTCGTTTTCGGAAAACAACGAGTAGTGTCAGGCGTCATGTACAAGCGGGTACAAAGGTCATTCCTTTTTTCTTCTCAATCTCATGGGATTTTCAAGTAAATGGTTGCCATCTATTTGGCAATAGTATAATTTCTTGAAGACTATACTTAATATGGAGGATTTAATGGATGTAATTTTGGTGTGTATACTTGTTTTAGGCGGTTTTATCGCATACGAGATTTATACAGGGGAAGCTTCTATGAGGTGGATCGGTTCCATAAAACGAACAAGAAGTCCAATTGTTTACTGGCTGATTGAGATTTTTTATATTGCAATACTAGCAGTTTTAGTCTATGCATGGGTGGATGGATTGCGAGTTCCATTTTCTGGATTGTTTAAATAATTATTACAACATAGGATGAAGAGGAATATTAGGCGCAAGCCTAATATTCCTCTTTTTATGGGTGGTAGAATCGACCTATCAAATTTTGGAGGAATCCATGACTGAAGTAGTGATTGTTGATGCCATTCGTACACCCATTGGTGCGTTGGGTGGTATTTTTTCGTCTGTGCGCCCTGATGATATGGCGGCGCATGTTATTAAATCCATTCTTGAGCGAAATCAATTTGACCCTTTGCTGATTGAAGAAGTTTTTCTTGGATGCGCAAATCAGGCGGGGGAAGATAATCGTGACGTAGCGCGTATGGCTCTGCTTTTGGCGGGTCTGCCATTAGAAGTTGGCGGCGTCACTGTGAATCGGTTGTGCGCATCTGGCTTGAACGCCATTAACATGGCAGCACGAGCCATCAAAGCAGGAGAAGGTGAAGTGTACATTGCTGGCGGAGTCGAATCTATGAGCCGTGCACCTTATTCACTTCCAAAGGCAGAAGCGGGGTTTTCCTTTGGTAACCTCACCGCATATGACACAGCCCTTGGCTGGCGATATCCAAATCCAAAAATGAAAGAAATGTACGGCACAGACTCAATGGGTGAAACTGCCGAAAATATCGCGGCAGAACGCCCACATATTACTCGTGAATTACAGGATGAGTTTTCAGTCCGTTCACATCAACGTGCCATAGGTGCAATAGACTCTGGCCGTTTTAAGCAGGAAATTGTGCCTCTTTCAATTCCACAGAAAAAAGGCGACCCAAAACTAGTTGATGCAGACGAACGCCCACGCCGTGATACTACGGTGGAAAGCCTGGCTAAACTCAAGCCAGCCTTTAAGAAAGAGGGGGGAACAGTTACGGCTGGAAATTCGTCTGGTTTAAATGATGGAGCGGCCGCGCTTCTGTTGATGAGCGCTGAAAAAGCCAAAGCCTTGAAGCTCAAACCGCTTGCCCGCATTGTAACTTCTGCCTCGGCAGGTGTGCCTCCGCGTGTGATGGGATATGGTCCCATCCCTGCGTCAAGAAAAGCGTTGCAACGTGCAGGCTTAAGCATTAAGGATATTGGACTGGTAGAAATCAATGAGGCATTTGCAGTTCAATCGTTGGCAGTGATGGAAGATTTGGAACTTAATCCTGAAATCGTCAATGTCAATGGCGGTGCAATTGCAATTGGTCATCCTCTTGGATGTTCAGGTGCGCGCCTTGTGACCACTTTGGTTCATGAGATGAAGAATCGCGGTAATGTCAAATACGGTCTCGCAACTTTGTGTGTTGGAGTTGGACAAGGGGAAGCTACCATCATTGAATACCTCGGATAATTTTTTAGGAGTGTGAATGAAAAAGATACTTTTCTTATTAATGGGCCTATCCCTTTTTTCAGCAGCTTGTAATGTTTCGGCGACACCCACTGTTGCTGCGAATATTCCTTTGCCTACACAAGCAGTTGCGACACCTTCTGTTCCAACGGTAACAGCTGAACCTGCTGCAAATGCAGTACAACCAGCTGCCATTCCAACCTTCACTCCAGCGCCTGCTCAGCAACCAAACAGCCAACCTGCGGTAATTAAGTTTGATGCAGGTGGCACTTATAAAGATATTGTCGATAGCATTCCTGCTGGCACAAGCAAGACATATTCGGTCAATGCCATGAAGGGACAAATTATGTCCGTTTCTGTTTTGCCTCAAGTTGCAGATGGTGGCTGGGGATATGTTCCTATGCAAATCAAAGGGGCTGATGGAACTGTGCTTTGTCCGAAAGAGCCAGATACTGAATGCCAATTTTGGCGTGGAGCTTTGCCTGCGTCACAGGATTATTTTGTCACACTCACTCCAAATGGGGATGTGATTAACTTTACAATGCGCGTGGCGATTAATCCTCCTGGAAAAGATACACAACTTTTTCAATATCATAATCCCAGCACTGGGTTATCCATTACATATCCTGATAGTTTCGCTCCCGTTCTTCCTCCTTTTGGAAATTATAAAATCAAACCAGAGTTAACCCTGCAACTCATTGATACAAGTTCTCTTTACAAAACAAATCTCGGTGAGGCATATATCTTTATTTCGTCTTCAAGTGATTCGCAAGTGGTTGCAACCTGTACTGAAAGCAACCAAAACGCAGAAGGGGAACAAATTCTTGGAAATGAAAGCCTCAACGGCTTTACCTTTGTTCATAGCTCATCCACAGGGGCTGGCGCAGGGAATTACTATGACCAGGATATTCATCGCATGGTTAATAACAATGTCTGTTATGAAGTGATTTTCTTCATGCATTCTTCCAACATCGGAAATTATGTGGATGGAACCGTCAAAGAATTTAACCGTGACGATCTGATGAAAAAATTCAATGACGTATTTTCAACGTTCACGATTAAGTAAAACGAAAATGAAATTTATACTTAAAAACTGTACTTTGATTTTCGTGCTGGTTTCGCTCACTTCTTGCGGAATCCCAGCCGCTTCTGCCACGCCGACAACTACTCCTGTTCAAGAGGCAACTCCTGCGCCGATTGCAGAAATTTCTGTTGACCAATTAAAGAACGCGCAATATCAACTAGGCACTCGAGACGATCATGCCCTTGTGCAGTTGACCGATGGAAAATATCAGCAAGGTACGGATGCCACCACGCAAGATTATGCTTCCATTGTGTTGACGGATTTTGTCGCACTGGGTGATTTGACTGGAGATGGAGTCAATGAAGCAGCGGCCATCGTCTTTGAAAATTATGGCGGTACTGGAAATTTTGCCATGCTTGCGATTTATTCAGAAGAGAATGGTTCGCCGGTATTTCTTACTTCCGTCTTGATCGACGATCGACCTGTCATCAACGGAATTTCGATTGAAAACGGCGAAGTCTTTCTTGATGCAACGACTCACGCCTTTGATGATCCGTTCTGCTGTCCTACACTGGCGACCACCAGAAGTTTGGTATTGAGCAATCATCAATTGTGGGTGGTGAATTACACAACTTCAACTCCAGATGGCAAAACTCGTGAAATCGGAATCGACAGCCCCGCCAATCAAACCGAAGTGAGTGGAAGTGTACACATCACGGGAAAGGTGAGTGTTTCTCCGTTTGAAAATAACTTGTCATATTTTATTTATGATGAATCATGGAATGAGTTGGCTAAAGGTCCCATCTCTGTGACCGCACCTGATCTTGGAGCGGCAGGCAGTTTTGATGCCACCATTGCCCTTGATGGAATTTCTTCTGGGATTCCAATATATTTTGAGGTGCAGGATATTAGCCCTGCCGATGGTTCGTGGCTGGCAATGGATGCCGTGAAATTAACTGTGAAGTAAAAAAGACTGGTGCATGTGATTGCACCAGTCTTTTTTATGAAGAGGCTTTGACAGCCGCTTGTTTCATATGAGCCAACACGCCAATAAAACCATTGATGCGTTGCTGAGAAACTGCTTCCTGTAAATTCATAGGATGATAAAAATCCGCAGGGACTGAGATAATTTCTTCAAGGCTACATCCATTCAATCCGTTTAGAAGGATGGAGGCCAGACCACGCACAGTAGGGGATTGTGGGGGAATATCTAAGTGAAAAACAATTCCACCGTTTGCTTCTTTTTCAGCAATAATAAACACAGGGGTCATACATTCAGGGACCGCTTCCATTTTGGAGCGTTCTGCTTTCAGGCGTTCGGGTAAATCAGGTAGTGACTCGGCATAAGCAATCAACGTCTCGAGTTTTTCCTCGCGACTCATGCTGGCGATGTCATCTACAATTTCCTGGAGTTTGATGGGTAATGTCATTCATATCCTTTTCGCTCAATTGGGGGCTTAGCCCCCAATTGAGCGAAATATAAATTATTTTTCAATCGGTGCGTCGACGAGGTTGCCCCATTCAGTCCAAGAACCATCATAGTTCTTGACCTTTTCGTAGCCGAGCAAATATTTCAACACAAACCATGTCAATGAAGAGCGTTCACCAATGCGGCAGTATGCAATGATCTCTCCGTCAGCTTTGATATTTTTTCCTTCGTAGAGAGCACGCAGTTCTTCGGGAGTCTTGAACGTTGCATCAGCTTCATTCACTGCCTGTGCCCACGGAATGCTCACAGCGGTGGGGATGTGTCCAGCGCGAGTCGCACCTTCTTGCGGATAATTTGGCATGTGAGTCAATTCGCCAGAATATTCTTTGGGTGAGCGGACATCCACCAACGGTTTCTTTTCTTCGAGTTGTTTGAAGATGTCGTTGCGGAATGCACGAATGGACTTATCCGCTTCTTTCGCCTTGAAAGTTGTTTTGGCATACGAAGGCACTTCCTTCACGAGCGGGCGTTTTTCCTGCTCCCATTTGATGCGTCCGCCGTTCATGATTTTGACATTGTTGTGACCATAGTATTGGAAGAGCCAAAGTGCATAGCAGGCAAACCAATTGGACTTGTCACCATAAAAGACGACGGTGGTGTCATTGGTAATTCCAAGCTTGGATGCAACTTCTTCAAATTGTTCCTTGGTGAGGAAATCACGGCGCAAAGGATGTTGAAGGGTGCTGAACCAATCCACTTGAACTGCACCTTCAATATGACCAATGGCATAGAGTAAAGGATCTTCATCTGATTCAATGATACGGACGTTGGCATCCTTTAGGTGATTGGCGACCCATTCGGTGTCGACTAGAAATTCGGGGTGAGCGTAAGACATGTTAAAGTTTCCTTTTTCGGATTAAGATTTTTACAAAATAAAAAGCAGTCAACATAAAACAAAAGGACAGCGAACTATCCTGCGCAGGCATGATTTATGCGCGGGGGGCGTTCCACTGTCCTGAGTCGTTGACTGCTTGTCTTTGATGGATGTCTCAGGCGGTGGTTACGAACCCCGCCATAGACAGGAGCAATAGTTAATGGTTTGCATAAGAATTGGCGTATTTTACGTGAATAAGTTGATTTGTCAAGACAGATATTATCACTGGCTTTGATGTAAAATGGACGCATGCCAAAGCAAAAATATTACGTGGTTTGGAAAGGTCGCAAGACTGGAATTTTCACTTCATGGGCGGAATGTGAAAAACAAGTGAAGGGTTTTGTCGGCGCGCAATTCAAGGCTTTCGAAAGTGAAGCACAAGCCGATGCCGCTTTTCTTTCGGCATATGAAGAGTACAAGGGGAAATCTTCCACATTGGGGAAATGGAAATTGGCGAGTACGCAACCGCTTCTTCCTTCTATTTGTGTAGATGCGGCTTGTAACGGCTCGCCTGGCCTTTTAGAATTTCGTGGTGTGAATACAGAGACTAATGAAGAACTCTTTCATGCAGGTCCATATGCTGAAGGGACAAATAACGTCGGTGAGTTTTTAGCCGTGGTCCATGCATTGACTTGGCAGGCGAAACACAATATGCATGTGCCGATTTACTCCGATTCAGAAAATGCTCTTGCCTGGGTAGCGACAGGTCAATGCAGGACAAAGTTAAAACATTCTTCAAAGAATGCAGCCTTGTTTGCGTTGATTCATAGTGCCGAGAATTGGCTCGCAGAAAATGAACTTCCCGAAGATAAAGTTTTAAAATGGGATACAGAATTGTGGGGCGAGAATCCCGCAGATTTTGGAAGGAAGTAGATGTTGTTGATTGAGAAACAGGTTAGAGATTGGGGAAGGGGCGAGTAGTCTCATATGAAGTTTTTATCTTCCTCAGTTCTATTAGCGCGCATCCGTGGAATGGAAATTCATTTCCATTTTTCCATGATATTCAGCATTCCTCTGGCATATTTCCTTTTTCGCCCCACAGACTTGCGGACAGCATTGTTGGCGCTTGCATGGCTGACAGGTTTAGTCTTGTGTATCTTTTTACATGAGTTGGGACATGCCCTTGCGGCACGGTTGGTAGGAGTGGAAGTAAAAAGCATTGTCATTTGGATTCTGGGTGGTTTGACTACTCTGGCGCGCAAACCAGAAAAGCCCTCTCATAATTTGGCAATCGCAGCAGCAGGTCCGCTGGTGAATATGGGGTTGGGATTTTTGTTTGTGCTGACCTATATTTTTTTATATATACTGGCTCCCAGAGAAGTAGATCCATCCATTTTTATTTGGACACAAACTGTAATTCAGTTGAGTTTTTCGCTGGCGTTGTTGAACGTAATTTTGGTGGTATTTAACCTTTTGCCAATTTATCCATTGGATGGGGGAAATATTTTGCATGCCATCATGGACGGTCTGTTTGGAAAATCAAATGCTGACTGGATTACCATGCTGATTAGTATTCCCGTTTTGCTAGGGTTGGTAGCCTTTGGTATTTACACCCATGATTTTCTGTTGTTGGCTTCTTGTGTATTGATTGCACTTGGTGTTGGCACTTTGAATCGCTCTGTGCTACGACGAATCAATTTAGGCGTGAATTACCTTTTCAAACGTTCAGGATATTATTTTTTGCAGGGAGATTATGAACGGGCGATTCAATTGTATACCCAGGAGATTCAGCAAGAGCCTCAACAAGCAAATCATTATTTGTCGCGTGCTGTTTGTCTGTTAAATCTGTCGCAAAAGGAAAAAGCGATAGCAGATATTGAACGCGCACTGAAACTCGCTCCAAACAGTGCTACTGCTTTGGAATTACGCGGTGAGATATATTCCATGAATAAAGAATATGAGTTGGCATTGGAGTATTTTTCTCGTGCACAGGCAATTAACCCACATTGGGGTGTGCCACATTTTGACCGCGCTTCCATTCTGATTGATAAGAAGGAGTTTGAGTCTGCGCTTGCAGAATTAAACCAGACAATTTCTTTAACTTCTCAATTTCCGCTGTTTTATGTAGTGCGATCTTTGGCAAATTTTCGATTGGGGAATCTTGAGGCGGCGCATCAGGATCAAGATGTTGCCCTGCGCTTCGGGGAGAAAGAGGCGTTGACCGTTTCTCCAGTCAACCTGATTTTGTACAAGGGGTCTCTTGATTGGGCTGAAGATTTTTATAGTCACATTTTGTTGAGCAAACCACACTCAGGATATGCTTATCAAGGCCGTGCAGATGCTTATTGGGCAAATCAGGAATTTGAAAAGGCGATTGCAGATTATTCAAAGTCGATACAATTGAATCCGCGTAATGTTGAGTTATATCTTGGGCGTGGAAAGTGCTATCAGGCGCTTCATGAATATGAAAAAGCCAAGGCTGATTTTCGATATATCTCAACTGCCGCAGATAAGTTACACTTAAAGAAACAAGCAGAAGAAATTCTAAAGTCAATCAATGAAGGAGAATAAAATGAAAACCGCTTTACTCGTAATTGATATTCAAAAAGATTATTTTCCCGGTGGTAAGTATCCACTGATGGAGCCATTGGCTGCGGCCAAAAATGCATATCAATTGCTCCAATGTTTTCGTGAGCATAATGGGCATCATGTCCATATTCAACATATTGCATTAGATCCTGGCGCAACTTTTTTTATCAAAGGCACAGAAGGTTCAGACATTCATGATTCTGCGGCACATTTTGAAGGGGAACCGATTGTCTATAAACATGAACCGAATTCTTTCCTTAACACCAACTTGTTGGAAATGTTGAAAGGATGGGAAGTGGAACGTGTAGTCATTACTGGGATGATGAGTCACATGTGTGTCGATGCTACTGCCCGCGCTGCTTCGGATTTCGGATTCAATGTAATTATAGCGGAAGATGCCTGTGCGACCCGTGACTTGAAATTTGATGGCACAGTCATTCCTGCTGAGCATGTTCATAAGGCATTTATGTCTGCCTTGCAATCTTACGGGGATGTGATGAAGACTGATAAAGTCATTGCTTTGTTGGCTGGAGAGATGTAATTTTTTATGACCACCCTTGATCTTGAAAAACAAAAACAGGCAAAACAATATTCCCGTATCAAGCGCCAATTGTGGTTGGTGGATAATGTTATTGGTTTAGCGTATGTGTTGGCTTGGCTCTTTCTCGGTTGGAGCACGGCTTTAAGAAACTGGATTCATACCACTACGTCGAATGATTGGTTGGCTGTATTTTTATATTTCGCTGTTTTTGGTGGCATCTATTTTCTTTTGAATTTGCCCCTCAGCTATTACAGCGGATTTACCCTGCCGCACCGTTTTGACCAATCTAATGAAACACTTAAAGATTGGATTCTCGATCAACTCAAAGGACTTGCCATCGGAATTCCACTTGGCTTGCTCGTTATTGAGTTGATTTATGTTGCCCTGCGCTTGACTGGTGGCATGTGGTGGTTGTGGGTGGCAGGTGGTTTATTGCTTTTGAATGTGTTGCTCGCAAATCTTGCGCCAGTTTTGATTCTTCCGTTGTTCAATAAATTTGTGCCACTCGGGGAAGAACACAAGGAACTCGAAGAACGATTGTTGGAACTTGCTGAGCGAGCCAATACCAAAGTAAAAGGTGTCTTTAAGTTTGATATGTCCAAACGCACCAAATCGGCCAACGCTGCCTTGATGGGACTTGGCAATACGCGCCGCATTGTCTTGGGGGACACTCTGATTAATGAATTTACATTAGACGAAATTGAAACAGTCCTCGCACATGAGCTGGGACATCAAGTCCATAAAGATATTCCGTTTTTGATTACCTTCGGTACGCTCAGCACAACCCTTGGGTTGTATCTGGCCTCCCTGGCTTTTAGTTACGCCATTACATTTTTCGGCTTTACTTCCACCGCAGATGTAGCGGCCTTTCCAGCACTGGCACTCATCATGAGTATCTATGGATTAATCACAGGTCCCATTGACAATGCCATTTCCCGCTGGCGTGAAAACATGGCTGATGATTATGCTTTATCTTCCACAAAGAAAAGCGAGGCATTCGCATCTGCCTTTACGCGTTTGGCAAATCAAAACCTGGGTGAGATTGACCCAGAAAAATGGGTGGTCTTTATGTTCTATTCTCATCCTCCTTTAGGGGAGAGGATAGAAAAAGCAAAACGATTTACAGTATAAAAAAAGTGGACTTGCTCAATGCAAGTCCACTTTTTATTTTTACTTCACCAAATCACTCATCAAATCCATTGGCACGACCGCAGCACCGACAATGCCCGGGCCTGTGTGCACACCCAAGACGGGAGAGATGCGAGCGACTTCCAGTTTTGCGATATTTAATTTTTGCTTGAATTCTTCTGTAAGCATATCTGCTTTTTCTGAAAAACGTCCATGCAGTACGGTGACCCAAACGGGAGTGTTTCCGTACTTTTCAGCGAGGTGATCCGCAATTGCCACCATCGATTTCCCGAGCGTACGGCCGTTGGTGACTGTGCTGTACTTGCCATCTGAGTCCACACGAATCACAGGTTTGAGGTTAAGCAATGACCCTGCCAAAGCTTTGACACGTCCAATGCGCCCGCCACGAGCAAGATATTCCAAGGTGTCTAATGTATAAATCACCTCAGTCTTTTCACGAATGGTTTTCAGTCGTTCTTGAATTTTCTCCATAGCCCAGCCTGCTTTATCTGCGAAGGCTGCGGCCAACACCTGGAACCGTTCGCCGCCTGAAAGGGTGAGTGTATCCCAATGGCTGACATTGGCTTCACTCTTAACCTGTTCACCACCATTGCGTGCCGAGTTAATGGTTCCACTCAACCCTGATGAAATATGAACAGATAAAATATTTTTTTCAGTTTGTGAAATTTTGCGATACAAGTCTGCAAAGATTCCACTGGAGGGTTGTGCTGTAGTTGGGATGTTTGGGCGCATGGCTTCCAGA
The DNA here is from genome assembly GCA_046328925.1 of Anaerolineales bacterium. GTDB lineage: Bacteria > Chloroflexota > Anaerolineae > Anaerolineales > Villigracilaceae > Villigracilis. The sequence continues at coordinate 68,667 of JAXLVT010000004.1, read as the reverse complement.
CGATTATAAAAATCATCGGCTGAAATATCCGCTGCACTTACTTCACCTTCTGGGAATTGAATGAACAAAGGCGCTTGTTCTACTCCCAATTCCTTAAGTTCTTCATTCGACATGTCAGCTGCCGAGTCTGTTACGATTTTCATCATGATCTCCTTTGGGGTATTGCTTCATCGTGGGAATTTATTTTTTATCCAAAAACCATTTCACGGTATCTCGAATGCTTTCTTGAAGAGAACGCGGAGCGTATCCGAGTTCACGGGTAGCCTTGGCATGACTGATATTTGAATTGCTTTGCAGAACTTCTAAAGAATAAGGGGTAAAGCGTGGGGTTGCATTGGCAAAGCGATAATAAGCAGGGGTAAAAAGCGCTGCAAATTTTGCAAAGTCGAATGGAATCTTCATTTGAAAGAAATTTTTCCCTGTGATTTCTCGTACAGTTTCGAGTAAGTAGCGTACTGTAATTTTTTGTCCCGATAAAATATAACTCTCGCCACATTTTCCTTTTTCGGCAGCAGAGATTAATCCTTCGGCTACATCGCGCACGTCTACAAAATCATAGGCGCCATCTACATATAAAGTTGGTTTGGCAATGGCTGCATCATGAATTACAGCCCCCATCATCGATCCGCGAAAGTCATAAGGCCCAATGACCTCAGTGGGACAGGTAACCACAGCATTTAATCCGTCCCGAGCGGCATTTAACACTTCCAAGGTAGCTTCTGCTTTGGAGCGGTCATAGGCTCCATAGGGATTGTTCATATCATAGGGAACAGTCTCATCAATTACGCCACTTTCTACACGTTGGATCGCATGAATTGAAGATGTGTACACCAACTTTTGAATATTTCTTTCCATTGCAGCGCGTAAAATATTTTTTGTCCCATCTACGTTCACTTTCCGCACAAATGGATTGGGTCCAGGCATGATTGAGATAACACCCGCCAGATGAAAAATGCCTTTGATGCCACGCATGGACTCAAAAACTGAATCCAAGTCAAGAACATCTCCTTCAACCGCTTCGATGCTCAAGCCCGCAATTGATTCGCGGCTTTCGCCCGTCAGAATCAAAGCCCGGACTTTTTCCCCACGTTCTAATAGTTTTCGCACAAGTACATTGCCTACATGCCCTGTTGCTCCAGTGATTAACCACATCTTATTCATAACCTCATTTTTTCAACAAACTGTTAACCAGCATGTTTGTGCTGTCACGTGCTACCTTTTCCCATTTTGCCCCTTTGGGGTCCATCAGGCTTTGAAGCAATAATCCCATTGCTGTGGAGATAATCATACGGGAAGTTAGCTCTGGGTCTACTTCTACAAATGAACCTTCATCCACACCTTTTTTGATAAGGGTGGTGAAGTGCTTTTGATATCGACGGTAAGGGATGATGCCTGCCTGCCATATTTTTTTATCGCGGCTGGCTTGCATCCAAAACTCAAGAAACATGGGCAGGTTTTCGCCTGCAGTTTCAAAAATATATGGAAAGGCTTCCGTGATTTGCATAAAAGTTTCAGGCACGGTCATTTCTTTTGAAGCTTCGATAACCGTATCAATGGTTTCCAGCCAGCCATCAAGCATGGCAAGGAATAAAACCTGCTTGCTTTCGAAATGGTGATAAAACGCACCTTTGCTGATACCCGCTTCTTTACAAATGTCATCTACGCTTGCGGCATTATATCCGCGGGTGGAAAATAGTTTGATGGCTGCATCCAGAATTTTGGAACGCGTCTCTTCGCTTCTTTGTTGCATTTCGCCTCTTAAGAATAAAAACCGACCAGTCGGTTTGTTTTTACTATTGAAAGATTTTGCTGTCAAGAGGATGAAAATCACAGAGTTGTTAAATGCAAATCGGACAGTAGCAAAGCTACTGTCCGATTTGAAGCGTGATACTTTATCCTTTATTTTGATTTGTAAGCGGTAATTTTGGCGCTATATACAGCCTTATATATATCTTCACGATTCACGCCTTTTAATTCGCTCAGATCCTTTATATCATCGAACGCAGCATCGACAGTTTCTTTATCGAAGAATACTGGATTGACGGAAATGTCAGTGAAGCCTACAGCTTTCATCATATCAATGTAAGCTCCAGAGTCAACTGCACCTGCAACACAGCCTGCCCAAGCGCTGAGGCTTTTCTTGATGGCTTCAGGTAATGGGCCTTCTGTGACAATATCAGAAACAGCCAGCTTGCCACCAGGGGCCAGCACTCGAAATGCTTCATGGAAAACTTTTTCTTTGTCAGGGGAAAGGTTGATGACGCAGTTGGAAATGATGACATCTACGGTGTTCGATTCAACGGGCAAATCTTCAAGATATCCTTGGCGGAATTCAACGTTTGTGGCTTTTACGCGCTTGGCATTGGCTTGTGCACGTTCAATCATTTCAGGAGTCATGTCTACGCCAATTACGCGTCCTTCTGGACCGACTTTCTGGGCGGCCAATAAACAATCAAGTCCTGCGCCTGAGCCTAAATCTAGGACAGTTTGACCTGGTTTCAATGAAGCCAATGTGATTGGGTCGCCACAGCCATAACTGGTATTGGCTACATCAGATGGAATTGTGTTTAACAAATCTATAGGGTAGATATTGTTACTCGTATCACAACAAGATGCACCTTTCTTGATACGTTGGGCATAATGCTCGCGTACAGTTTCGTGAATGGGGGATTGGGTCATTTTTGGTCTCCTTTGTTTTATTTATATAGACAGTTGTCTATGAATTGTCTTAAAAAAATTTGTATTAAATTTTCTTGTTTACCGCGCGATAAACAGAGATTTGATTAACAGCAACCACATTCGCAGTTGCCATCACACTGATCTTCACAACAATCAGTGTTGATGATCGGTAATTCGTTCATGAGATTCACCTCCTTTCAAATAGACATATGTCTATGGATTTCAGCAAAAAAAGAGGCAGTTATTGATTAACGACTCTGATAACCGCTTCTGTAGCTTTTTCTTCGGGTGCGAACTTCAACATGATTTGTCCGCAACATACGGCGACATTTTCCTGATTGAGTGAATAGAAAGTCTGTTTACCCTCTTCACGAATATTGACGAGATTCGCATCACGTAGAATTGCCAGGTGATGGGAGATGGTGGGTTGGGTGAAGCCAACTTTTTCTACAATCTCGTTAACTGATAGCCAACAGCAACAACACTCGCTCATAATCTTTTGACGAGTTTCATCAGCAATGGCTTTGGCAAAGAGGACGGGGTTAAATTTCATACCTACGTTTATTATATAGATAAGTGTCTATCTGTCAAGAGTTGTTTTTTCTTCGTTTTTCTATTTTTTGTAGAGTCGTCCTCGGTCGGACACGCGGCGATCTCTTATAAAGTTCATGACCGGTACTCCATATCCACAACTGGTCGTAGTTTTTTCAATGGTCATGTTGATTACTTGCCTGGGCGACAGCTTTAATTCCTTTGAAGCATGCTCCAGCAGTTCTTTTGCAAGTGATGATTGTTCCAAAGATTCGGTTTTTGCAGTGCCATAGAGGCGCACAATGGCGGCATTATCTTCTTCAAATGAGCAAATCATGATGGTGATTGGACTGCCTGAATTAAGATGGCGAGCGGTTTCATTTCCACTGCCAGCGTAATCGAGATATGCAACATGATTTTGGTCAAGGATATGAAGGATGTCACTGCCTTTAGGTGAAATATTAATCGCGCCAAGCCCCTCTAAAACTTCTGGTGAGTTTTGTGCGGATGTGCCTACAAAAAATAGCGGACTGGATTTTATTAATTGCATTTGTTCACCAGTAATGTGAGTATAGTATTGTGCCATACCTTTAATCCTGTAAATAAAGTTCTATTATCTATGTTTGTATGCTTATTTCGATTTGAATCCCGACATATTCATAAACGCTAACATGAGTGTACCTGTCAAGACAGAGCCAAAAAACAAGACCATGGGTTCCTGAACCTCATTAAGAAACAGGAGAAGAATAAAGAAAATTAAGCTTCCAATGGCTCCACTAGCCATGCTGGCATAGAGATATTGTTTACGAGGTTCGTCAATTAGATTGACAATCGAGGAGAGCAAAAGGGTACTTGTAATAATGACTACAAAAGGAACACCAACTTGCCACAGTTGTAGAAATACAGTTTTGTTTTGTAGGAAATTCCAAGTGACAATGCCTGTTACGAAAGACAATGAAGCAAAGATTGACAGAGAAATCCCCATGTTGACCCAGGCGAGTTTTCTTTCATTTGCCGATGGAATTTCAAAGGAGATGATTTTTCCAAGCCGCAGTACATCTGATTTCCAACGGTCATCAGAAAGAGAAATTGCGTTGTATCGAGTGAGTGATTTTAGTTTTTCTGGCAATTCCTCTGTTCGTGGCATGGAAGCGCCATCCACTAAAACGGGGAAAATAGGTTTCTTTAATTGGATTGCAATTGCAATTTCTTCTGCTACCCAATCTTGAGGATCCTCGAGGCGACGTTGTCCACTTTCGTTTTTTGCGGATATCCAGTTTTGACCGATTAACACAATGACAGCATCAGCATTTTGCAAATTTTGTTCGATGACATTTCCAAAATCTGCACCACCTTCAATGCTTTCAATATCTCTAAAGACACGTTCATCTCCAAAGTAGGCACTTAATGTATCGCTTAACCGTCCAGCAATCCCGCGGGTATCTGAGCGACGATAGCTGATAAAAAGTTTTCCAGTTTGTTTATTCTTGGTTTGCATAGGTTTCCCTTGACGATAAAACTGTTAATAAATACTGTATTTTCAATACTGCCGATTAAGGAGTTGGGATTGGAATGGTTTCATTCACAGTCATTTGGCTGGTGCCATCTGCATTAATGACCGTAATTTGATGGGTAGCCTGTGTAGCGTTGATGGCTTCCCAAGTTTCGCGCTTGGTTAACTTGGGGGTGTTATTCGCAACAGTGTAGGTATCGATGCCCCATTTCGCAGCACTTTCTCTCCATTGAGAGCGAATTTCGAAATTACCAGGGAATTCTGGAGATGTAATATTTTCATAAGCTTTATTCGAGACAAAGCTGCGAGTTGCTGGATCATAGATGAAATATAAATACGGGATGTTAGGACCAGCGGGCTGGAACTTTACGATACGAAAATCATCATTGCCATCATAATTCATATCGCCAACAACCAAACTGGTGTCATTCTTTAATGGAGTGGCAGTCTCTGATGTCACAGTGATATTTTGCGTCAATCCACCTAACCCGACATCTTCAGAACGTTGGGTGATATTGATGGTAAATATTTTTGTGTTTCCTGATGCATCCACGGTTCCGCAGATATTAAAGTGAGTTGCGCCTGATGGAAGTCCTGTCAATTTAACAGTACGAACCAAATCGGAACAAGTGCCAGCAGTGGTTGTGCTTGTCGGTTGAGGATTTTGTGGAAGAACAACTCCACCCGCTGAATTAAGTGGAACTTTTAGCACAGTCCCCACAGCCATTGAATTGGAATTGACCATTTGCAACACAGTTGGGTCAGCGTTGTATTTTTGAGCGATTGAACTCCAAGTATCTCCAGATTGAACTGTATGAGTGCCAACACAGGGAGGGCCATACACTTTTCCTGCACTTCCAATATTGGGAACAGTAATGGTTGAGTTTGGCTTGAGTTGAGCAGGGTCAGCCAATTGAGGATTGGCTTGGATTAATTTTGTTGGGTCCACACCATAACAGCGTGCAATTTGCCATAGCCATTCTCCTTCTACAACTTTATGTTGAATTGAGGAACCAGCGGTTAGGCTTCCTGGAGTTGAATTGGCTTGAACTGTGCTGGCATTGGTGACTGTGGCATTGGATGGTTGTGATGGGCTAACGCCGCCACCTGCGGCTGTTGCATTGGTGGAAAGGGAGGCGGCTGCCATATCAGCTTGGGTAACGATGTAAGCTACAGAGCAAGTTGCGGTGGCGTTCGAAGCGAGAGTCAGGTTTGCATCCCCACAATTGATAGGAGTTCCAATTCCAGCATCTGTCACTGTAAATTGAGCAGGGCCAAGTGGATTGACTCCACTGTTTGTAATGATGTAGGTGTAAGTAATGATCTGACCAGCATGGTCATATGTGGCTGGGTTGGCAGTTTTGGTTAACTTTAGAACCGAGGAAGGAACCGTGGTAACTGTAGTAGTAACCGGGTTCGAAGGATTTCCAAAGACAATAGCTGTTGTATTTGTAATGACAGAACCTTTATCAAGGTCAGCCTGTGTAAGAGGATAGGAGGATGTACAAGTGATGGCTTCATTTGGGTCAAGAAGTGTATCTAAATTCCCGATTGTATTCATAGCTGCGCAGGTGACAGTTGCGCCTATAACTGTAATATCTGTGGGTTGCCCGGCGGTTAAGGCAGTTGTACCTGCATTTTTTATTGTGTATGTGTATTTGATGACTTGCCCTACGGTATTGAACGGAACAGATGTATCTGCTTGCACTGTGAGCTGGATTGCTCCCGTAGATGTCGCTGTAGCGAGTGCTATATTAGATTGTGCGGCATTGGCAGTAAAGAAGGAACAAGATGTCAGGACGGAGAGGAGCATTGTGGAAAGAACTAACAAACGAAGTAGATGTTTCATTTCCATTTCCTTTCTAAGCTAGTGCAAGTCAAATTTTATAGAAAATAAATATGGATGAGTATAGCATTAATAAAGTTGAGGCGTCTATATCGAGAACAGGAGTTTCGGATTTCCGTAAGACGCTTCATTTTGCGCTGATAATTGATCTACCTTCAATTAAAAGAACCCCCCCTTTGCATATCATGCAAAGGGGGGGCAGCCAAAATAGACGAAGTTTTCTTATTGGGTTGAGTCGTCCACTACATATTCATCATCAATGGTTCCGTCTCCGTTCAAGTCAACGCCAAAATAAATCCCTTGTGGGTTGGCATCTGTCCATTCGGCGTAGTTGACATAAACCAAGGCACCTTCTTTAAGTGCAATCTCCTCAGCGGAAAATTCATCCTCCAGGTCGTTGGTGATGCGAGTCATGTAAAAGTTGAATATACCGTCATTGGTTAATTTCTCAGTATTGATAATCAAGTCACCAGCTTTGCTGTCCAATTGTGCGGTGATGGTTCCACCGCCGCTAATATCGGCACCCTGAACTTCAAAATAATAATCAGCCTCTGCATTTGGATTTTCAATACCAAAGACAATATTGGGTGATTCATCGGAAGTGGTTTCATAGGAGATAGTCTCGTCTACGGGATAGAAATATGCAGTATCGACTTGGCCGGGAGTAAGGTTAATTCCTTCCACGCCAATGCTGTAGCCCGGACCAATTAACATCAAATCAGTAAGGGTTTCTTCGGTCAATGCACTGCCGTCAATTTCAATGGTCACATCCAGAGTTGCAGGGATGTAATAAATGGGCTCAGGAGCGTTACCGCTAGCTCCCATGCGAAACGCGGTGTAGGTGGCGTTGGGAATTTCATTGACGATTTTTCCATCTACGTAGCCAAGACGGTTTCCACTCTCATCTGTAATAAGGATGTGGCCTTCGCCATCTAGAAAGATTTCATTTAATTTTTGATCAACGGCAGCAAGGTTTCCTCCGCCTTTGCTTGAAATTCCTCCGCCATCGCAGAATGGACATTCCTGCTGAGTGAGGCGTGCAGATGTGGGGGTGAGGTCCAGAGTTTGAGTTTCGGCATTGCCAGTATAAAGTTCTGACTCAACTTGTGGGTTGATTGAGGCTTCATACAACCAAGTATTGTCACGTGAATCAACTAGTAACTCACGAGCCTGACCAGGATAATTGTTGTCATATACCATGATGGCGAATAAACCGTCACCCTTGTCTTCAACACCGAAGGGTGTAATTGCATGACCACCGCTACCATCTTCCTTATAAATCCCGATAGTGTAGGTTTCGCCACTAGCATCCATTTTCTCAACTAAACTAAGAATTTCCAAGGGTGTACCTTTGATTACACTTGTATACGTAGGTGCAACAGCTTGAGTGGTCCACCAATATGCAATTTCACGTTGCAAAGCTTCGTCATTAATGCTCAGGTCTTGTGCGGTTGTACCACCAAAGTCAGAGGCAGAGACCTGACCTGTGTACATCATTAAACTAAGTGCGGCCATGCCTTCGCAGTGTCCACCAGACATATCTCCATTAACCTGTTCCATCCATTGTTCCGCAGGTGGAGTAAGGGTACAGACATCTCCGTCGATGCGGGCGCAAACCTGATCTCCAAACATACGGCGTAATTCAACAGCTGTTAAGTTAGTGGCTGGAATATCGTCACCATAGTTTTCAAAACTAAAACCGTTATCCTGTGGATTAAATCCTAGATCATAAACGATTTCACCGGGCTGTCCGGTAGCGATGGTTACAGCTTCATTAGTTGCGGGGGCTTCTGTCGCAGGAGCCTCTGTAGCGGGCATTTCTGTAGAATAATCTGGCTCACTCGTGGCGTCATCGATGCTACTACATGCTGAAAGAATCAAACTTAGGATGAGTAGAAATGAGGAAAGGATTACAAACGGACGTTTTTTCATGCTAATGCTCCATTACAAGTTGATTTAAAAGATAAAACATAAATACATGTGTATTTATGTTTTATTGTGTGGGAAGATTTTAATTTGAAAGTCTTATTTTATGCCTTGCATGTAGTTACCAGTTTTTAAGCAGATTTGGCTGGTTTGTTTTTTAATTTTGAAACTATCAATCGGATACCATGTAATATGATCCAACCTGTCATAGTCATTAAGAAAAGTGGAATGAATAAAAACGAACTCCAGAACATTTCATTTTGAGCATACTCCCATTGTGAGCAAGGAGTTTGAGTATCGGTGAACCCATAGCAAATTCCATGCCAGTTTGTTAATGTAGAAGCCAGCCCAAGAGCGGGAATTGCAAATAAAAAGCATAAACTGAGTACAAGAAAAATTGAATTGATGATACGAAGTCTTTTTGAATTCAATGACATTTGACCTCTGTAGTTACAATCGATTTTTATTAGGTAGAACTCTCAAAATATGCTGACCTCGTTATTTTTATGCCAAGTGATTAACCAGCATCCCATGGGGTGACGCCTTTTCCAAGCTCGCTTCTTAACGAACTCCGAATTGTTTCCGCCACCTCTGGCAGGATTTCCGCTGTGGCAGCCAGCAGGCCAAAACAACCTGCAATCATCATGTCTCCAAATGGTGTGGCAAAGTACGGACGTAGTTGATTCTTGTTGTTCGTTGTAAACATACTTCGTCTTGGCCCTGTAACAACTATGTCAAAGGCATCCTGCCCGAAGTCAAATATATTTTGAGAATACATCAACGCGCCGTGCCCCATATCGTTGAATACATCTTGATGATTTAGAGAACCATCTGCCAATTTGTGAAGCAGTGTCTCAAGTTTTACTAAGTCAATTTCGCCTGTGTGATGTTCAAAGACGCCCTCAATCCCTTGTTCTCCAAGGCGAAATGCCAATGTGTGAAAATTCCCAATATTACAAATAATCTTTCGTTTTCTTTTTGCAACAATTGGGTCGAAGTTTGCCCCCAATACGGCTGCTGGAGCAGTGTCCATTACCACCAGTGGACAGGGGAGGTTTTTTGCCGAGTTTGCAACAGACTGCAAGCGGGTCATGATGTTTGGTATTTTAGTAGAAAGATAGGCAAATGCAGAAAGTGAATTTTTAGATTTGATTCTTTCATCAAGATAATCAAACCTGAACTGTCGGTCTGAGATACCCGCAGGTGCATTCCCGTGGTCGAAGACCGCTACGGCAACAGCACCTAAATCATTGAGCGAAACACCATAGTCACTAAAAGTCTTTGAAATGAGGTCAAAATCGAAATCTTTCAATTCCAATGTTTCAACATTTAATCTTTTGGCTTCATCTTCTGCAACGATTTTAATTCCTAAATTTTCTACTTTATCTAATTCATCGTTTAATGTCGTCGCGGCATCAGGCGTCATGTAGACTGGAATTCCTGCTCGGGCATATTCTTCAATTGCCCATGCAGAAGGGCCACCTCCCATTTGATGTCCAGTGAGCAGAAGCGGGGTCCGCAGGTGAAGCGCCTGTTTGAGGCGACGATGCACCATCATGGTGGGAGATGGTAGCACAAGCTTGAATCCGTTTTCAATATCAAGATTTGAGTCGTATAAAAAAATATCTTGCGTGCCTGTGCCAATGTCTACCGCTAATGTTTTCATATCTGCTTATCTACATGTCCTTGCACATGATTTAGATTTCAATTCCAAGCCAGGTGCGGATGAAATATCCAATGACGAATGAAAAAGCTGCAACACTTAAACTCAAACCTGCCATTTCAATAAATCGTTCACGAAATGATTCACCTTTGGCGACAGAAATATAATAGTTGAAAATGGCAATGATAATAACGGCTGTGCTGAGCGCAATGGCCAGGTCGAGATAATAATTTGTAAAAAGCAGATAAGGAAGAATCAGCAAGGTAACAGTGATGATGTAGGCAATGCCTGTATAAATCGCTGCTCGAACAGGTTGCTTTGTTGTAACTTCAGATCGCGTGGAAAGGTATTCACTAGCTGCCATGGAAAGGGATGCCGCAATGCCAGTAATAAGTCCTGAAAGGGCGATTAGTTTTACATTTTGTAGTGCCAAGGTCAACCCTGCCAGAGCGCCTGTTAATTCAACTAGCGCATCATTCAAGCCAAGCACCACAGACCCTGCATATTGCAAGCGCTCTTCATCGAGCATGGTAATGAGTTGCTTTTCGTGCGCATCTTCTTCATTTTGGTATTTCACTGCTTCTGGAATTACAGGAATGACAGCTGCGTAATTTTTCTGAGCAGTTTCCTCGCCCATTTCCATCAGTTTTATTCCAAAGGTGAATCCAAAGATCAGACTTACCAAGTAATAAAACCAAACAAAGAACCAGCGCGGTTGAACTTCTTCTTGTGTATATTCCTTCCAACCTTTGTAATGACGAAGTTCATCTTCTGCAATCTGATCCAGAATCTGAGCATTCTCTACAGATTTAATATGCTGCGCCAATTTTTTGTAAATGTGATATTCAGTGATTTCCGTTTGCTGGAAAATGATCACTTTTTCACGGATGTCTTTACTAAGCTGCATGAGCCAATCTCCTAGTTGATAAATTTTATTCTTTAATTGTAAGCGATTTTATAAAACAAAAAATGTGCCATGTGGCACATTTTTTGTTGAGAAGACTATGCTTTTTGTAAAACAAAATACCAGTATCTGCGATTATCCAGGTGTGGAAGTGCGTTCGGTGAGTCTGGGCTAAGGCCTGCAAAATGATAAAACTGTTTCCGAAGAATGGATGGAATATACGTGTTCACCAGCTCAATGCGATGTTCGCGATCTAATTCCATAGCTTTGAGAACATTCTCTGTAATATCTTCTTCCTTGATAACCTTTAATCCCATACTTTTCAACTGGGCATGCCACTCGGCGATTTTTTCTTCATAGCGCAGGTCGGTATAAAGGAAATATCCATTCGGCTTAAGAATACGTCGAACATGTTCAAAAAATTTTGTGATATTGGGGTAATACAAAGAAGCTTCCACATTGATGACAATGTCAAAGGAATTATCAGGGAAATTTAAAGCTTCAGCATTCCCATGATGAAACTTTAGTCCTTCCATATCATAATGACTTTGACAAAATTCAATCGCACGAGTTGAAAAATCCACGCCAGTATAGGATTTGGGCTTAAAGTAACTCATGATGAAATGCGCGCCTCCCCCTCGCCCGGAACTGACCTCCAATGCGTCGGCATTGGCCCAGTCTATTGAGTTGGCTACGTGGTGATAGAGCTGAAGCGGGTAACGATGCTTTTCATTCTCAGGTTCAAGGGGAATTGGATCCACACCTTGATGATGAGCTGTGTATCCAAAATTCATAAATAACACATCTTTTTTCAAATTTAGTGTGGATACAAATTCATATTGCAATCGTGTCAGCCAGCTTTTTACGTTGGGGAAGCGGTGAAATAAAATTTTATTGAGCATCTCTCCTCCTGAGGATGGTGTGAAAGCATTCAGACAATGTTGGATGCCCTGATGAAAGTAGCCGATATTATACCCTTACGGCGAAAACCGAGTGAATAATTACACTGGAGATAATTGTAAAAACAGGAGAAAAGACACTTGTGTAGCAATAACGAAATGCTATAATGCCATTATTGAGGCGGGTAAATTAGTCATTGTCGGCCTCCATAAAATTTCATTCAGGAGGATTCTTATGAAAGCACGAAAAAACATTCATGTTGTATTGGCAATTTTTTTGTTGTTCGTTATGGCTTGTAATATGTCAAGTGTAACCACCGCTACCGAAACACCGACAAAAACTGCAATTCCACCGACCCTTACTAAAACGAAAAAACCAACTTCTACGCCAAGACCAACTGCCACGCCAAATGTTGCTGCGACACAAAAATATGATGAATTTAACACTCTGCTTGAAGAGATCAAGAGTAATGGATATATATCAACAACAGCTGGAGATGCCAGCGAGATTGATGATTTTAAAGAAGATTGGGCACAAATGAATTGGTTCCAATCTTGGGGGTATGGAGAAGTTAGTTCAGAGTTTGTCTTTAAGTCAAAATTTAAATGGACGACTGCTTCTTCAACTCCAGAACAATCAGGTTGCGGAGTTATCTTTGGTGGACAGGAAAATGGAGATTATTATGCTCTTTTTCTTACCAATCAAAATATCCGTTTCTTTATGAAACGTGGAGCTAATTTATATAATGTAGGAAAAACCAGTGGCTCAGGAGCCCAGGCATTTGGAAATCCAGCTGAAGCTGACTTTGTCCTTGCTGTCAGCGATCAAAAAGCTTTTGTGTCTGTGAATGGCGAGAAAACACTCTATACTCTTTCACAGGATCAAACCACAAAAGGTGTATTTGGACTTTCTTTGCTTTCTGGAACAAATAAAGATTATGGGACTCGTTGTGAAGCTACAGATATGATGCTATGGAATTCTAATAAATAAAGTACTCTCTTTTGTATCAATAAAAAAACCGAGCCAATTGGCTCGGTTTTTTTATTGACTTCTTTTTAACTACGCAAGGCTTTCATAGTTTTCAGGCAACCAGCAGCAAAGGACCAATTCGCGTGCGGCTTTGACTTCGTCCATGCGGCCGAATTTAGTGTTGAAGGGAGCATTGTGCAGTAAGTCTGGTTGAGACTTGGCTTCCTCTGCAATCTTAATGAGAGCGTCAGCGAAACGATCGAGGGTATCTTTATTTTCAGTTTCGGTTGGCTCGATCATCAATGCTTCGTGGACAATGAGTGGGAAGTAATTTGTGGGTGGGTGGAAGTTGTAATCCATTAGACGCTTGGCGATATCCAATGCACGAATATCACTGCCTTCGAAGCGACCTTCCATGACGAACTCATGCATACAAATGCGATCATAGGGAATGTGATACGTATTGCGCAGGCGTGCTTGCAAATAATTTGCGTTGAGAACTGCGTATTGTGAAATTGCTTTTAAGCCATCGGGTCCGTGCATGGCGATATAAGTATATGCGCGGACGAGTCCGCCGCCAAAGTGACCATGGAAGGCTTTCATTCTTCCAATGGAATGTTTGGGTGTGACGAATCCATACAAAGGTGGAGTGTCTTCATCCTCTTCTTCGATGATTCCAACCAATGGAGATGGGAGGAAATCAACAAGTCTTTGGCTGACACCAACAGGACCAGATCCAGGTCCACCACCGCCGTGTGGGACAGCGAATGTTTTGTGCAGGTTGAAATGCATCACGTCAAAGCCGAGATCACCAGGGCGGACAATGCCCAACAAGGCGTTGAGGTTAGCGCCGTCGCCATACATCAAGCCGCCGCAATCGCGAACAAGTTTGACAACCTTCTCAATATTCTCATCGAACATGCCGAGGGTGTTGGGATTGGTGAGCATCATACCGACAACAGTATCATCACAAGCAGCTTCGAGAGCTTTGAGGTCTACATTGCCACGTGCGTCAGATGGGATTGTGACGACACTCATTCCCAGCATGCCTACCGAAGCGGGATTGGTTCCATGGGCTGCATCAGGAATCAACATCTTGGTGCGTTTGTTGTCACCACGTGATTTGTGATATGCACGCATCATTAAGACGCCAGTGAATTCACCGTGGGCACCAGCAGCAGGTTGCAATGTGACACCAGCGAAGCCGCTGATTTCTTTGAGCCATTCCTGCATGTCATACATCAAAACAAGATTGCCTTGCACTGTTTCGATTGGTTGGAGTGGGTGAGTGTAAAGGAAGCCTGGTAAACGGCAGGTATCTTCGTTAATTTTCGGGTTGTACTTCATGGTGCAGGAACCCAAAGGATAAAAGCCGCCATCCACGCTGTAGTTGAATTGACTGAGGTGCATGTAATGGCGCACCACATCTACTTCTGCGAGTTCGGGCAGGGGGAGTTCGGAGCGCAGTAAATCTTTGGGAGGCAGGGCAGTTGTCGGCACGTCTGAAGCGGGCATGGTTACGCCGATACGTCCAGGGGATGAAAGTTCAAAAATAGTCGGTTCGATTACTTTCGGTGAATCAGTCATTGCTCACCTCCTTGAGGACTTCCACGAGCGTGTCGATTTCATCCTTGCTGTTCATTTCGGTCACAGCGATGAGCAGATGATTTTTCAATGAGGGATAATCCTGACCTAAATCGTATCCGCCGATGATGCCATGTGCAAGCAGAAGTTCATTGACTTCGCTTGCAGGTTTCGGACAACACAATGCGAATTCATGGAAGAAGGTGTCGCTGAAACACAAGCCGAAGCCATCAATTTTGCTGAGTTCTTGTGCAGCGTAATGTGCTTTTTGATAGCAGAGATTGGCAACATCTTGTAAGCCAGTCTTACCAAGCACCGACATATAAATGGCAGAGGCAAGTGCAAGCAAGCCTTGATTGGTACAGATGTTGGATGTGGCGCGTTCGCGTTTGATGTGTTGCTCGCGAGCGGTGAGGGTGAGCACATACGAACGTTGTCCACGTGCATCTACAGTTTCACCGATGAGACGTCCCGCCATTTTATGAACATAGGATTTTTTCGTAGTGAAGAATCCAAGATAAGGTCCGCCATACCAAAGCGGAATTCCAAATGGTTGTGCTTCACCGACGACAATATCCGCGCCCATATCGCCAGGAGCTTTGAACATGGCGAGTGCTGTTGGGTTGGCGACGATACATACCAAAGCGCCTTTTTCATGTGCGGCTTCGATGAGTTTTGTGTAATCGTAGACGCGTCCAAAGAAATCTGGATATTGCACGACAACGAGCATGGTGCTTTCATCGATAAGGGAAATCAGCGCTTCAGGACCTGCGTCCAAATCTGCTGTGGCGTCATCTCCAGCTTCTTCCAATTCCATGCCTTGGGAGTAGGTACGGATCACCGCGCGATACTGCGGGTTGACGCTAGGGGACATGACAATCTTTTTGCGTTTGCCACGGAATTGTGCATACGCCAAGTTGACTGCTTCGGCAGTGGCAGTGGCACCATCGTAGTGCGATGCGTTTGAAAGTTCCATCCCAGTCAACGCAGACATGAGGCTTTGATATTCAAAAATTGCCTGAAGTGTGCCTTGTGAAATCTCTGGTTGATAAGGTGTGTAGGCTGTGTAGAATTCACCACGGCGCAGCATGTGATCAATTACAGATGGAATGTAGTGATTGTATGCACCTGCACCGAGGAATGAAATCATGTGTTCGCGCACATTTTCATTGCTGGAAGCCATTTCACCGAGCAAGGCGGCAGCTTCCATTTCAGTGAGGGCTGGCGGAAGATTTAATTTTGGAAAGCGATGTTTTTCTGGAATGGCGGTAAACAGATCGTCAAGAGTTTTAACGCCAACCGTTGCAAGCATCGCCTCCTTTTCTTTCGGACTAATGGGAATATAGTTCATAATTCGACTCCAGTAATGAAAAGCCTAGTGGTTGCGGTCAGCACAATGTTTTTCGTATGCAGCAGCATCCATTACATCGCCAGCGGAGCCGCCTTCAATCTTAATCATCCAGCCTTCGCCGAATGGGTCGCTGTTGAGAATTTCAGGTTGTTGAGAAAGTCCTTTATTCACTGCGCTGACCTTCCCTGCGGCTGGTGCGTAGATTTCTGAAGAAGCCTTTACTGATTCAACAGAAGCGATGGCTTTGCCCGCTTCCACCATATCACCTTCATCTACAAGGATTTCTACAAACACAATGTCAGAGAGTTGATTTTGTGCATAATCAGTGATGCCAATTGCGCCGTTGGCAGGATCGAACCATTCATCAGATTTGGCATACTTGAGGTTGGACGGTACGTTCATTTTATTTCTCCTTGGGAATGGGTGTATGGGCGAATCAAAAGAGGACGCACAATTTTAGAATTGCGCGTCCTCTGTAAGGGTACCTGAGAGATTAGTTTGTGTGAAACAAACTTTACACCGTCGGTGTCTCATCACATGCAATGAGACTTTCCAGAGTTAATGCGGATGCAGGGTCCTTTTGCCTGAGAGATTCATCTGGTTTCGCCTGTTCCCAGATTTGCACCTTCGGCGCTCGTGCTTACTCAATCATGAATATTACGAGTCTCTTCCCTGTATACCGTTCAGTTATAGTTCAAATTCTAAGGTCGAGGGAAGTCCGAGTCAAGGGGCAAAGTGTATGGATTTTTGTAATGACTTACTTGGTCCCAGCTTTTCGCGTCCGTTTGGGTTTCACTGGTTCTTCTATATTCTCTACAACTTCCTCGGTTATGGTGGATTCGGTTGGAATGATTTCATCTACTGTTATTACAGGTTGAGGTTCTTGAATTTCTAGAACCGATGATTTGACTGTAGTAGATGGAATGATGCGTACTCCATTTAACTTTGTAAAGTATTCCTTTACAACCTGGTCATTGAAAAAGATTAGGTTAAGAATACCAACGATCATACTGAATACATTTCCATAAAGAATCATGGAAATTTGAAATGCCGCGATATTTTTAGACGGTTTGATAGGTTGTGGCTGACTACTAAGCAGGTTTGCCGCGTAAATAATCTCAAATATCCCCAGAATGGTTGGAAGAATGGTGACAGGGACGCATACTACACCAATAATTGTGCCCAAAGCTGTAGCCGAGCCAATGAAGCCCCAAAAGAGATTGATAATGCCGCTCATTAAAGTCATGATGGCAATGGCTGTAAATAAGCCAGGTTTTTGTTCTGAATACGTTGTGTTCATAGGTTACTCCTTAAGATATTTCTATGAGGATATAACGAATGAATACAGATGAGGTTTCAGATATAAGATGATAATTTATTAAGGTTGCTGAAATGTAAGGAGTAGACCGCCTAAGTAGTTAACTCCATTTGGATCTGTACAGGTAGGTGCAACAAGATTTGGAACCAGAGTTCCACCTTCCACCACGCGTAGGCTGTAAATGGTATCTACTTTCATAATGAAATCCGCATAGCCATTGCCGAGTTCGGGTTTAAGGCCTGTGTAAAAGTGATCTTCATTTTGATCCCAGCTGACGATTAATTCAATGCCTGGAATCTGTCTGCGGCGTGAGTCCATCAACATGACTTGCAGCAACCCTGCTGGTATTGATGAATCGCAGACTGTATCCTGACCCACCAGTGAGAATGGTGAGCCCGGAGCAGGAATGGCTGTAAATGTAGGACGGGCTGTGGGTGTAAATACAGTTTGAGGAGCAAAAGGTGTTTCAACAATTGCAAGTGTTGGTTCTTCAGGAGCCAGGGTTTCTGTAGGGAAAGTTTCTTCGATAAAAGGTGTAGCCAGATTGATAGTTTCTGTTACCGGTGCAACTGGTGTATTGGTAAATGAAGTAGCTACAAAGCCTTGCTGCAAGTCTGTCGCGAGTTGTGCCAGCGGACTTACTTTCTCAAGGGTTTCGCCTGAAGCTAACATGCGTTGCGCTTGCGCACTTAATTCTCCTACTGGGTCTGCGTCTCCAAGAGTTTCAAGGCGGGCACGGGCGCGAGGTAGATTATGCGTCGCTGCATATGAGGCGGCAATTACAACGCGATACTGGTCCTTAAAATCTGTGCGAAGGAGTGCGGGGCTTGCATCTACATAAGTAACAGGGGAGATTAACCAAGAGTAAACCAGACCCAGCCCAAATCCAAGAAGAAGCGTGACCGTGATTTGAAAAATCGAATTACGGAAAATCTGCTTCATGGGCTGGGATTCCCTGCCGGTTGATACGTCTGCATGGCCGAAAGTAAAGTTTGCAGGTTGGATATCTCATCTTGATTGAAATTATTTTGACGTGCATATTCCAACGTATTGGAAACGATTTGTGCGGGAGGTTCGCTTCCTACAACTGCAAGCCTGCGTGCTGCACCTTCAGCATCTCTTTCGCTTTGATAGGCTTCCGCAATCATCAACACATAATCTGCGCGATAATCAGCCCGCAAAAGACTTGGTGTGAAATTGGTGTATTCAACAGGTTGAATCTTCCAACCGTACATTAAGCCAAGGGAAACACCAATGGCGGTGGCAATGAGAATCTTTATCCAATTTGAGGAAGACATCATGGGATTATACCTAACGGGTAGATAAAAAAATGCCCGGGCAGGCTACCGGCGGCACCCGAAGACACTTCCTTACCGTTGCTGTCTTTCGACCCTGGCGGGGTTCGAAAGGCTTCGCCGCGCCGGGCCTGCCCGGACGAGCGCAAGCATACCCGAAGAGGAGGGGGGTGTCAACTTTGTTTATAGTGCTGGTTTTGCTTTTTTGCTTTCGGCTTCAATCATTGATAAAAATACTTGCACTAGATTTGGGTCAAATAATGTGCCAGACTTATCTTTAATATATGCAATGACTTCATGGCGAGGCATACTTTTTCGATAGGGCCGATCGCTACACAAAGCATCCCATACATCTACAATGGCAAAGAAGCGAGCTACCAAAGGAATTTCTTCTCCCCTTAATCCGCGGGGGTACCCACTGCCATCCCAGCGTTCATGGTGGCAGAACGGAATATCGAGTGCTGGTAAGAGATATGAAATCGGTGAGAGCATTTCATGAGCATAGATGGGATGCTTGCGCATTTCATACCATTCGGTCTCATTGAGTGGACCTGGCTTTTGCAATATTTCATCGGGAATAGCCATCTTGCCCATATCATGGAGCAAAGCTCCACGCCGAATATGAGATATTTCTTCTTCGGTAAAACCAAGCGTTCGTGCAAACTTTATAGAAAGTTCTGTCACACGTTGAGTGTGTCCTTCTGTTTCGCGGTCACGTAAATCTAATGCGCGGACCCAACCTTCGATGGTTCTTTCATAGGCTTCTTGCAAATGATTGTGAGCAGTCTGAAGCGCCTTCTCTGCATTTTTACGTTCTGTGATATTACGTGAGGCCGTCTGGACTTCAATAATAGATGAGGTCTTTCGGTCTACAATGGCACGTGCTGATGACTCAAGCCAAATCAAGTCTCCGTTTTTGTGGATGGCCCGATAGGCAATTGTTTTTATGGAATCGAGTGGCTTTTCTGAAAAGACATGATGAATAAGTTCACGGTCTTCTTCATAGATAAAATCTGTAAAACTTGTTCCTGCCAAATCTTCGGGGATATATCCGAGGATGGTTTCACAGGCAGGAGAAACGTATAGAATGTTTCCGTCGGTTGAAAGGCGAGCAATCATGTCGCTGGCGTTCTCAGCCAACAAGCGGAATTGTGCTTCACTCTCCAACAGTGCTTTTTGCATTCGTGAACGTTCCGCGCGGGCTGCCCATTGTTCAATGGCTTTTTCTGCCAAGTGGGGCATATCCAGCATGGACTCTGGTGATTTGACAACATAGTCCAACGCACCGGATTTCAAAGCTTCTACGGCAATTCGTTCATTGCCATAGCTTGTCATAAGGATAATGGGGGTGGAGAGAAGGGGATCGTGATGGTCTGGAAGTAATTCCATACTTTCGCCGTCTGGTAATCTCCAGTCAGCGATGATGAGCGCAGGCTCATGCGATAGCATGTGAATCCGTGCTTCGGTCAGTGATTTGACGCGGTGAATATGGACCGGTGTAGTTTGATCTTCAAATGCACGCTGAATAAGCTCTGCATGAGGGTCTTCGTCTTCAATAAGCAGAATATGAATCGTATTGTCTAGCATAGAAGGCTAAATGCGGGGGTGGGTATTCCAACCGAGCCAGTAAAACCCTAAATCGTTCATCAATTTGCTAAATTCTTCAAAGCCTACAGGCTTGACCAGATAACTATTGACATGATTGTCATAAGCGCGAGCCACATCTCTTTCCGCTTCAGAGGTAGTCAACACAATGACAGGGATCCCTTGTAAATCCTTTTCTTCTTTGATAATGCGTAAGACTTCCAATCCATCTACACGAGGCAGGCGTAGATCGAGAAGAATAACGTGAGGGCGTGGGCTGGATTCGAGGTCTGTATATTCACCACGACGCAATAGATAATCCAATGCGGTTTGACCATCCAGAAAATGTTTGATTCGATTTGCAATGCGGTGGTCTTCTAACGTCCTAATGACCAACTCTGCATGATCAATGTTGTCTTCCACCAGCATGACGAGAACAGGTTCGCCCATCATTTTGTATCTCCTAAGTATGCGTATTGTAAACGATTAACGCCATCCACGGGAGAATTTAAAGAAACGGGAAGCTTTCAGCCTTGCAAGAATTTAAAAAGTAAGAGAAGGAGAACGTGATATAATTTTCTCTACTGTATTATAAAAAACCATTTCGCTCACGGAGGATTTTTTATGGATATTTCAACACAAGAGTTCAAGCACGGGGACCTGGTTGCGGTTAAGGGGAGAGTTGACAGCGCTACTGCACCTGAGTTCACCAAGGCACTTGAAAAAATTACCGAAAGTGGCCGTTTCAAGATTGCCATTGACATGAGCGAACTTGAATACATGTCTAGTGCTGGCTTCCGTGCTTTGCTTGCCTGTCAGCGAAATTGCAAGCGCTACAACCGCGGGGAACTCGTACTTGTCAAAGTACCTGAACGAATTCGAGAAGCTCTTGAACTTGCTGGCTTCACGGAACTCTTCAAGACCTTTGATGACCCACTAGAAGCAGTGGGGAATTTCTAAAGAACGCACGGCGCGTTCTGGAAACCATGAAAAACGCCGCCTCTTTGTTGGATCTATAAGAGGCGGTTTTCATTCTTATTTTCCATGCCACGAACAACCTTTCCCGCGAACTTTGATTATCTGGATGCCATCCGTAATTTTGTAGCAGATGTTGCTGCAGAAGGTGGCTTCACTGAGAAGGAAATTTATTCCCTTCAACTTGCTGCAGATGAAGCGGCTTCTAATATTATTGAACACGCTTATGAAGGTGTCTCTGATGGAGTGTTGGATGTTTCTTGTGATATGAAGGGGAAAGACTTTATTATCATTATGAAGGATCAAGGGATTTCCTTTGACCCCTCCAAAGTAAAGCAACCAAACCTGAAAGCAGACTTATCTGAACGCCAAATCGGGGGGCTGGGCGTATATTTGATGCGAAAACTAATGGATGAAGTTCATTATGAATCCGTTGGAAAGACCAACACGCTGCTTATGATCAAACGGAAGGGATAAACTTCCATGCCCACCGCTACACGCGAACCTTGGGATTGGCATCAACTTGCTAGCCTGGGCGAGCAGCTTCGCAATGAAGATTCACTAAGCGCACAACGCGATAAGATTATTGCCATGACCAGCCGCCTTGTGGATGGCATAGTGGGGGTGTGGCTCAATGAGAACGTGTTCCGTCTGCCTGATTGGGAAGATGGGCGTGTATTTCCCTTGCAACCTCCGCTGGAGGGAATGAAGCTTGCCATCAAAGCGGGAAAGTTATATACCCAAAATAAGAAGAAAAAAAATAGCGCTTCTCGCGAAACCCTGGCTGCGATTCCTCTCGAAGATCAGGGACTTACGCTGGGAGCTCTTCAAGTTACTCGCCCCAAGGGACCAGCTTTTACAGACGAAGAGATAAATCTACTTCAGGGCCTTGCGCAGATTGTCGCGACAGGTTTATTTGCCGCGCATCGTGCTGAAGTAGAACAGTTCCGCTTGCGACAACTTACCTTGGTCCGTGATGTGAGTTCACAAATTGCCAATGTTTTAAGCGTGGACGAACTTGCACGGCGGGTGACTGAACTAATTCAAACCACTTTTAATTTTTATTATGTAGCCATTTTCACACTGACTCCAAACTCAGAAGCCCTTCGGTTTCGCGCCAGCGCTGTAGCCTCACGTAAAGGAAAAAAGAAAGCTGCAATTGCTCTTGAAGTTGAAGTAGGGCAGGGCTTGATTGGCGAGGCTGTACGTAGTGGGCAGCAAATTGTTTGCGATGATGTGCTCAAAGACAGCCGCTATCGTTTCATTGATAGCTTACCTGAGACTCGTTCTGAAGTTGTCATTCCTCTAAAAATAGAAGATCGTGTTCTAGGTGTGTTGGATGTACAAAGCAACCAACCACACGCCTTTCACCCTAACGATTTGTTGATTCTCCATGCACTAGCCGATAACATCGCGCGCGCAGTAGAGGGAGCTCGTTTATATAGCGGACTGCGTCGCCGCGCCGACCAATTGACCTTGGTCTCTGAGGTGAGCAAGAGTGTAACCTCCACGTTGAATCTTTCAGAGATTATGCGTGAAGCGGCCAATCTCATTCACGAAAAGTTTGGGTATCCACACGTTTCTCTTTTTACGGTTCATCCGAACAGAAGAATCATTGCTTATGAAGCGGGGAGCGGGAAGCGTAGCAAAAAACTTCAAGGGTATACGATTTCGTTAGATACTCCAACAGGCATTATGGTGTGGACAGCCCGTTTGGGAAAGACCATCCTTGTCAACGATGTGACCAAAGATGATCGATACGTGCCTTCGCCTTTGCCTCCCAAGAATACCCGTTCCGAATTGTGCGTACCGCTCATCTTCAATGAAAAAGTGGTTGGGTTGTTGGATATTCAATCTGATAAGGTGGATGCCTTTACCGAAGATGACCAAGTCATGTTTGAGGCTGTGGCTGATACCATGGCCGCTGCCATTCGCAATGCCGACCTGTATCGTTCGGAACAATGGCGACGCCAAACTGCAGATAGTTTGCGTGATGTGGCAGGTTTAATCTCAACCAATGCAGGTGTAGATGAGGTGCTTGAAACCATCCTCTCTGAATTAGATCGCAATCTGCCGATTGATATTTCAGCGATTTGGTTATTGGAAGATGGGGAATTGTGTCTTTCTGCGGTGCACGGTGCAAACCCTGAACAGTTGGAAAGTGTGTGCATCTCTGACCCTGCTTCGGCATATGCCATGGCAGAAGCTTTATTGGCTGATTTGCCAATCATTCGGCGTGCAGATGAATCGATGTGGCCAGCTGGGCTGGCCGCAGGATATGATGATAATTATTCATCCATTGCGGCACCTTTGCGTGTGGGTGACCGCCCGCTAGGTGTGTTGACATTAGAACATCACACGGCGGGTCGGTATGGTCATGAAGCGCAAGCCATCACTACGACCTTTGCAAGTTATGCGGCGGTTGCGATTGAGAACGCACGTTTGTTTGATGCGGCTCAGGAGCAGGCTTATGCTTCTGCAGCTTTGTTGCAAGTGGCGCAGGCTGTAGTGAGCTTGAATGACTTGGATGAAATCCTCGGTACGATTATTCGTATCATGCCAATTTTGGTGGGTGTGCGTCGTGTGGCTTTGTATCGTTGGGATGCCGAGCACGAAGTTTTTAGCGTTTCCCATGAATTTGGTTTTTCAAATGAAGAGCAGGCTCTTTTGACAGAGCGTGAATTCAAACTGGGTGAGTTTCCTTTATTGGATTGCGCACGTGAGGAGAATCGCATTTTGACTCAGGCGGCTTTCTCAGGTGGTGACTTAAGTGCTTGGTTGGCGCTTCAACCGTCGGCGGAGAATGAAGCGGATGCTTTGTCAGCAGAGCGTCTGTTGATGGCTGTTCCGCTTTCGATTAAGAATGATTCGTTCGGTGTGATGTTAATCGAAGAAGCCGAGAATGCGCGACGCTTCCGTACTCGTCGTTTGGAAATTATCAACGGGATTGCACAACAAGCCGCGCTTGCGATTCAAAATGATTTGCTGCAACAGGAAATGGTTTCGCGTGAACGCCTCGAAACGGAAGTTCAACTGGCGCGACAAATTCAGCAGACCTTCATCCCAAGCAGTTTGCCTTCTCATCCTTCCTGGCAATTGGCGGCTCGCTGGCGTACGGCTCGTCAGGTTGGCGGTGACTTTTATGATGTGATCGAATTGCCGAATGGCAAACTCGGTTTGTTTATTGCAGATGTGGCTGACAAAGGCATGCCCGCCGCCTTGTTCATGGCGTTGACTCGTACTTTGATTCGTGCGGCTGTGAAAGAAACCAATTCTCCAGCAGAAGTGTTGAGCCGTGTGAATGAACAATTGTTGCCTGATACGCAACGGGGATGTTGTGACTGCGGTGTATAGAGTTGGATGTAGAGTGTGGCGAATTTACTTTTTTGTAAACGCGGGACATAATCTATGGTGATTTTGAGGATGAGCGGATTGGTGAAATGGAAAAGCTGACTCGTACTGCGGTGGCTCTGGGTGGCTGATGGAACAACCGGTATGCAACGCACCATTTCTGCGTAAAAGGGGATGAACGATGCTTGTTTGCTCTACACCGATGGCGTGACTGAATCTTTTCACCTGCAGGGGAGTTGTTTGGCGAAGACAGATTGCATAACGCTCTCCTCACGCAACCACACCAGACTGCAGATAAGCTTTGCAAATTGTGGAAGCGCTTGAATGAATTCTCAGACCGCTTCCGCGCAGGATGAGATTGACTACGTGGTGGCGGTGAGACGAATAGAAATCAAGTGACAGTCAGTAAGTGGTGACTGTCACTGACCTTTTTCATCTTATTACCCCTTTAAAAAAATTGGATTTGTAATTAAGACAAAAAAGCCCTCTCAAACTTCTTACTTTTTACGAACGAGTTTTATAGCCACAGACATACATTTGTTGTTTTTAGGGGTATGTAGCCCAGCCATCAGACGGAGTACAGCTTGATAAGGTTCGTCGGTTTTTCAATATCTGGAAGATATATTCATTTGGTAATAATGGACGAGCAACACTTGATATGTGTCACTTCTTTGAAAGTTAATCCACCAGGATAAATGATTTGATTGAAATAATTTTATACACAGTTTTTGCTTTTGTTCCAGTAAATTATATTTGGCTCGTTGCTGCTATAACCGTTAGCAGTAACTATGTTCCATTGGTTGCTGAATTAACAAGACCGATATATGATACTCGCTATTTAAAGATGTCCTTCGAAGCTCTCTTCTGTCAGGCTGGTAACTCACTAGTTTTCAGGTTTGATAATTTTTTTAATAATTGATAATGGAGTTTTCGGAGTGGGGCAAAATAGTTGGATGTAAATTAGAACAATCCGCTATAGTTCGCCTATTCTTTAAATAAATTATCAGTGCATAAAGGCTGACTGATTTAGTTCTCCATACTTTTTAAATTTATTGTTACTTCACCCCGAATATGATGTGAATTCGCATAAGCAAATAGGCGGGTCGTAGTCAAAAACCTATTTGGTCTATAGGTTTAATAAATTACAAATTTTTTGTCTCGGAAGAATTGTACTTTGAATATTTACAATGTTGCTTCGCGAAAGTTACGAGAGAAATAAATAATTCTCCATTGGATAAAAGTGTAAAACCATTGGAAGAGCCTTTATATTTTAGGCCTTTATCTACCTAAATTACTGAAAGTTATTAGTGTTGCTTTCGATATCATTCGTGAAATTAAAGGTGATACGAAATTATGCAGTTTGAGCCGTTGTTGTTTAATTGTAGGAATTAACATCTGTGTTCCAGCGATTGAAGTTTTTGCCTCTATAATCGCTTTTTCCATAATCTCTGTTGGCTTAGTCTTAATCGACATTGAACTATTGCACGATGATAATGCCATAACAAATGATAAGAGGGATAATATTTTGCCGATGCTTTTCATGATTCTTTTGCTTACCTTTTGGGCAACTTCCCAACAGTTTATATTGACTGGCGCTGGGTGGGTGTGGGCTTAGCTTGTGAGTAGAAAAAAATGAAACCAGAAAATCTTTGAAAATGTAGATAAATTTCCAATATCCAGCGCGTGCTTTATTCGCTAGATTTTATTTTTGGAAAGTTTCGATAAAAAGATTTTGCTCATTCCTCTCATTTTTCTTCGTTCCGAGAAATTGACTTTGTCCTTCATCTGACACAATAACGATTTCGGGAAGTATTTTATCTATATCATATGACACTTGAAACTCAAGCAGGTTGGTAATATTGCCATTGTTGTAATTCGCCACTTCTGTTTGCTTTGCTAATATTTCTATCATTTGCATTGGGTCATTAAGCGAAGTGGGCACTACAGGTGGAATTAAATCATTGTTTCGCAAGGCTGTTAATGCAACAGGATATTTATTAGATAACAAAATAACGATATTGATTTCACTATCGGCTTCTATTTTATCTACAACAATTCTAAGGAGACCACTCGATTTATCTTCACTTAATATTGAAAAGTTGTCTTTTGAGACAATAGTATATTTTTCTAGAGGTGTTTGTAGATTTATATTAATTTGTACATTGTGGGCGGGGGCTTTTCCACTATTCTGAACAACAACTACGATGCCGCTTTCAGGATTTGCAATATTCTTGCTGATTGGTAGAAGTTTATCTAGTGCTTCAGAATAAGTAAGATTTGTATTTTGTGCGATGGAATTGTTTACGCTTTGAAAAATTTCATTCTCTAATGAAACGCGGGCTTGTTGAAAATTGCCTTCTTGAATTAGAGAGTTGACCGTAACGGCATAATGACTCAATAGTGGTTTTTGGAAAAAAGTGTTTGAAAGAAACGAAACTATTACAACAATAATGATTGCAATAAACCCATAATATTTCGATAACGATGAAGTATTATTGTTTTCCATAATCCCTTTCAATCTGCGAGGTGCGTTCTTTACGATGAGGCAAAGTTTTCTACTCAGCTAGAAGATGTTTCCAATAGTTTCTTAAGTATACCCGTGAATTTAAGTAGAGACAGCCACTTTGTGGGTGACTGTCTTTCGATTTAAGGGTGATGGTTGAAGTTTGGATTAAGTGTATTATGAAGTATTTATAAAACTTCCTCCTCCAAATCCTGTTTTGGATTTGGGGAGGAAGTCGCCGTTAGGCGGGTGGGGGTAATTTAAAGCCTAACAAACCTGTAAATCAAAAATTAAAATTCTTATATTAAAATCTCAAAATAGACCTAGGAGGAGATAAATTGAGGTAATAGTATTATGTCAAAAATTTTTGAACCATATAAAGTATTTGCTGCACTGCTCATTGCTGTGTTGGTCTGGTTATTTCCATTTATTAAACATGAAACCGTAACAGTAACTCCAATTGATCACGGAGAAATAATAACTGTAAGTGACTCCCTTTCAGCAGGAGCAAGAGGGCCGTGCAGTAATGTTCAATGTGGACCGGGTTTTTGTTGTGTGCAAGGAGCCTGTGTTCCAAACAATGCTAATAATTGCAATAACGGTGGCTCAGATCAACCTCCTTCTATTACATCTGATTGGAATTGTTCCATCTGGGGATTGGATAACTGGTGCATTGGAAGTTTATCTCTTCATCTTTCAGCTTCTGATCCTCAAGGAGCCGCTGTTATTATTTCAGGAACTCTAAATGGAGTTGCGTTTGCTTGTCCAAATGGGGCGAAATCTTGTTTAATCCCTATTCCAATTGAAGGTGTTGGTGATGTTACATATAGGGTTCATTCTGCTACAGGACTTACAGATAGTGGTACTGCAAACTATAAATTAGATTTTACTGCTCCGCAATTAGATGGTTCACTCAGTGGTGTAGCAGGAAATAATAATTGGTTCATATCCAATGTTGTATTAGATGCAATTGCTAGCGATTCCGAGTCTGGGCTTGCCAGCCTTGAGGCCGTAGTGGATGGTGGAACTTCTACTGTTATTAACTCTCCTATAAATTTATTGGATGGCGTGCACACTGTCACGCTCACTGCTGTTGATGTTGCAGGAAATGTGACTCAGAATACTCAAACAATTCAAGTAGATACAATTACACCAATATTAACTACTACCGTAAGCGGAACAAATGGAGCCAATGGCTGGTATGTTTCCTCGGTTGTAGTAACGCCTGTGGCGAGTGATTCAGGTTCAGGTCTCGCAACTCTTGAAGCAAAGATAGATGGAGGTTCATGGACAATTATTAATAGCCCAATATCTTTCACTGATGGAGTCCATACCTACCAGTTTCGTGCCACTGATAATGCGGGCAACACTACAGAAAGTGCTCAGCAAACAATTAAGGTAGATACTACCACGCCAGTGTTAAGTATTAATATAGCTGGCACATTGGGTAAAAATCCATCCAATGGATTAAATACAGGCTGGTATGTGTCATCTGCAACAGTTACACCTGTTCTCGTTGATGCCACAGCAGGTGTCGGAGTAGTTGAAGCGACAATTGATGGCGGACCTTGGATCATCATTAATTCCCCTATGTCTTTTCAGGATGGTATTCATAATTATCAAATCCGTGTTACAGATAATGCTGGGAATGTCACAACAACCCCTGTGCAAAATTTAAAAATTGACACCATTGCGCCTGCGATTGATATGACAGAGACTCTGAGTCTGGGTGAAACTGTTTTCTATAGTTTAGAAGATATGGGTAGTGGGTTATTTGGCTACCGCGCAGTGATTGAAGATGAAGACGAAAATTATAAAAAAATAGTATGGGTGGATCAAATTGGTGGAAATAAAATTAGAGATGAAATTCTTTGGGATGGAAAATTTGCAGATGGTGCCTCGGCTGGTATAGGGGAGTATTTTATTACTCTAAAGATAAGTGATCGAGCTGGAAATCAAACAATAAAAACTGCAGTTGTAAGCGTGAATTTATTAAGCTTTATGCAAGAGTTGCCCACATTTACGCCTCCAACTGCCCTGCCAGTTGATCAAACAACTCAAACAGAAGATAGCCCTCAAACGGGGTTTGGTGGAGATAGTAATCAGATGGAAGGTGGGGATGAGGTGATGATCTCTGAAGGAGGAAACAGCCATACTTGGCCTGCTGATGCTATTGTTAGTGCTGGGTTTAGTGTTCCAGGAAAAAGTAGTCAACAATCGATTCCTTTCGATCCAAATATTGTATGGGGTGCGGCTGCAGTTGCACTAGTAGGAGCTTCGGTTGCTGAGTGGAGAAGGCAGCAAGAAGAACACAAAGCCAATATGATGAAATTAAGCGCTCAGCGAGATGCAGAACTTGCAAATGAGGCTGCAATTCGTGCAAGTTGGGTTGCCGAGGAGATGCAACAGTCTCGTCTAGCGGATTCCCTACGTTGGACAGGAATAGCAAGCATTGCCCAAGCCAAACAGGTAGCCGAACAAGCCGCTCAACAGGCTGCTTTTAATCATCGCATGGATGAACATACTGGCGAACAGGATGTGGTTGACGCTTGGCTTGCTGAACAAAATCGATTAGCTTCAAATGAAATAGTGCAAACTGATAATTCATCAAAATGGTGGGAGAAAGCTATTAATTGGGTGGATCATCATCAACTGGAATTATCAATAGTGACAGGTCTCGCTGTTGCGGTTGCAACTGTTGCGATTGTTGTAACAAGCGCTGTTACACTCCCAATCGCATTGGCAGCTATTGGAATTGCAGCTTTAGTTGCTGGTGGGTTAGTTACTGCTGGCACAATAGGTTTAAATGCGTATTATGATCGTGCTTTGACTACAAATCTTGTCTCAAATTTGAAGACTGCTACTGTCACAGCAGCAGTAGCAACTGGTGTTGGGTTATTTATTTTTGGCGGAGGCTTTTACGCTGTAAGTAGCAGCATTACTGTTGCTTGTGCAAATAACCCAACGGTTTGTACGCGAATAGAGCCCATTCTAAATGCAATTGATACAGCTGAACAAATTAGCTTACAGACTAAATTGGCATACCAAATATGGGTAGGAGATGAATCTGGAGCACTAGAAACAGAAGCTCAACTTCAGTTGGAATATATTGATGGGGGAATGCCAGGAAATATACTTGCCGATGAGGTTAGTAATCTTGGCGAAGATGCACTTGAACTTGTTGCCACTCATGGAGATGATGTAGTTCCTCTGCTATTAACATATGGAGATGATGCAGTAGACATCATTGGGGCCTATGGAGATAATGGAATTTCTCTGCTTAATCAATATGGTGACGATGCAGTCCGTCTAATTAAGGATTATGGAACGCCTGCAGTAGATTTGTTAAATAAAATTAATCCAGAATCTGCAGAGTTATTATTAAAAACTCTGGATTCAGATGTCTTGGAATATGCAATTGGCCAAGGCCCTGATGCTGTAGCTGCTCTTTCTATGTGGAGTGAAAAAGAGCTAATAGAATTTGGCCCTGAACTAGCACTTCGGTCTAAAAAAGATGCACAGGTGATAGAGGATATTAGTAAACTGATTAGCTTGGGGCCACTAGATCCTAAAAAACTTACGGCCGAACAACAAAGTTTAATTAATTCGATTGCTGAAAACTCTATTCAGTATAATGAGGAAGGACAAATTGTATTAGGGAAATGGGTCGATTATGGTAATGGGTTTACTCAGGTTGCTCGTGAGACCGGTTCAGTTCATTACAATCCACATCCTGTTATGTGGGATATGTTTGGTGAATTTGGCGACTTGAGAGAAGATACAGCTTGGCTTGTGAATAAACAAGTCATTCAATCAGGAATTGAAAAAGGATTACCTTTTGAGTATACTCTTAAGGGTATTTCTGCTGATGATATTCTAAAAGAACAAGAGGCAATTCATTTAATGTTTTCAGGTGCTAGTGAGTTAGAAATTAAGTCAGCTTTAAGGTCAAATTATATACCCATACGAATAAGAGAACTTCAAGAGCTACAAAAATCCGGATATGAATTTATTTTTGATGAAACAAATAATTCCTTTATTTTTAGCGTGCCTTAGAGAGGATAATAAAATGAATAATGCTGATGAGAGAAACGTTGATCCAATTCAAGAAATGTTACATTTAATGTATGATTTTTCTGATTTGACTTCTTATGGATTTGTTGAGAGTTTTCGGTCAACTAGTAATAAAATCCTGATTTATAGTACCGAAAAATGTAAAATAAAGTTTGTTTGGGGCGGCTGGGATCAAAATAGTGGTAATTCAATAAGTATATATTATGGTCGATTGCATGCTCCTAATGAATCCCCCAAGATGCTCTGGAATAATGAAGAATGTTATGCTTGGCATGGTTTTGAACATGCTCTTCACTTTTTAGATGGTCGTTCTATTGATGATGCTGTTAAAATGAATTTTTTAACCCCAATCACTGCTAAATATTATGATGATGAATATAGTAAAAAATATTATCGCCGTCAGCCAGAATGGCTGATGCAAATGCATATGGATGTTTGGAAACAGTATAATAAAAGTTTGTTTGAGTTGTTTGATTTGCGACAACCAAATTTGTGGGAAGAGTATCGTGTGTTTCTGAAAAACTTTTATGACATTAAAGGACGACCACCCTTCATAAAGCCTGCAATGGATAAGGTCTGTTGAAATAAACCTATATGTCGTAGAAGAGATGAAATGCTTACTAAGAGTGAAGTTTGTACAGAAATTTCAAGTTTAGCAGAAAGTTATCTAAGCTTGGAAAAATGGGGTTTTAAAAAGGGCACCTATCTGTTTAATGAGAGTGATACACAAGTTCCATTAGTTGTGTATCACTCTCAAGCATACAAGATTAAAATTTCATTTAACGAATGGAATCCTCCGAATCAGTCTGAAGATTATACGATTGATGTGTATTATGGAAGATTAACTGCTGTTGATAACAAAAACGTCATTGTCAATGATGGTAAGGAATGTTATTGGTGGCATGGAGTTGTTCGGGCTTTACATTTCTTGGATGGACAAGCCCCTGACTATGTCGCTAAAAATTTGCTTTCTCACGATCTAATTAAAAAATTTAGCAGGGGGGTTTCTTCCAATACACTCTCACGAAAATCACTTGAATGGGAGATTCGAAAGCATGCTTATATTTGGGAGGTTTATGCACCTAGATTGTTCGAGTTATTTGACCTAAGACAAACAAACTTGTGGGAGAAGTATCGTGGATTTATAAAAGAGGTTTATGATATTAAGGGACGGAATCCCAATATTGTCTCTCCCATGGATCAAATTTGCTGAAAGTATATAAGCATTAGAAGACTTGAGTGGCATAAAGAAAATTCAAAGATATGGTTGCTTGAAGATTTTTTATTTTGATCTTAGTTTTAATCTATGTTATGTTGAGAAAGTTGTTAATTCAATAACAATCATGGAAGCTGTCGTAATCTTTGTACAATTAAAGATTAGCCACGAAATCATATTACTCGTTTGAGCCCTACTTTGAATTCTTTACTGCCACTCAGAAAAATATGAGCATGATTCTCTGAGGAGCGTTCTTTGCGACGAAGAGTCTCTTAGATAATCGTAGAGACCCTTCGCTAGCGCTCAGGGAGTCATGGCATAGGCTTTACGAATTTCCTTCTACAAACCATTCTTCACTTAGATCGTTCCACTTTGGATTCATTGAGCCGATTAATGCAATCTTTTTGGCTCTTAACCAACCTTTGATTTGTTTTTCACGTTCCAGTGCTACGTGAATACTTGGGGTAGATTCGTAATAAACTAAGAATTGAATGTTGTATTTACTGGTAAAGCCTTTTCGGAGCTTGTTCTTGTGTTCATATACACGGCGCATCAGGTCATTAGTGACTCCTGTGTACAATGTACGTGATTTGTTTGTCATGATATAGATGTAATATTCGTTGCTCATATTGGAATTTTCTATCTAATCTAAAGAGACACTTATCCTTGTTGTCTTGGTAAGAGCGATCCTCTCACTGAACTTCCAATCGTATTGTGACCACATCGCCTTCTTCCAGTTCTTCTGCTTTCCGAACCACGGCTTTGATGGGCACAATATAGCCGCCATTTTTAGGGAAAAGGGAAGTCTTCCAGTGGGTCTTACCAATGCGTGCTTCGACAGGAATCATGCCCCAGCCATACGTCACCAAGCTGACGATGGCCCTCAACTCTTCACTTTGTTTTTCAGGAACGGTCACGAAGAAAAAGGGAGAAGGTCCGCGCCAAAACCAGATTTTGCCTTTAAATTCAACATCCATTTTTAATTAAACTCCTACCATTAAGACTCAACCTTTAATACTACTTTGAATTCGCCGACGAGTCTCGGCATTACTCGCTCGCAACTCAAAAAGATAAGGGATACGAAGTTCGGCAAAGATATTCCACGAATCTGAATCTGCAACCATGATAGGTCCAAGCACTTTCATGTCGTTGAGTGTAAGCGAATATGCGAGTTCTTCATCTGTTAGTAAGACCGCATTACTCCAGTCTCTGATTGTAGGTAGGGATTGATGCAATAACACTGATTTTAAAATACGAGACGCGGAACTGTCATTTCCCCAACATTCATGAAGCCCATTGATGATTTCTCTTAAGAATGAATGGTCATGGAGCATTCTTTCTCCATCTGGACGCTGGGCAGACAGTACCAAATTTGACCATGCTGTTAAATCTGCCTTGTGGATATTGGGCAAAGTTTCAAACCCCAATTCAGGCATAATATTTGCTGCAACCGCGGCTGAACGAAAAGGATGGGCGGTATCATTTCTGGCACGGTCTTTGTCTAGGTCATGTAAAACGGCTGCCCATTCAAGTTCCATGCAAGTTTGTAACTCCCCAAGTGTATATTCAGGCAGGTTTAAACATGTAGCAAACACGAGTAAAGTATGAGTCGCGGTTTGCCCATCATGTACTGTTGCGATTTTTTTCCAACCAGGAATTACCTCATCCATTGCTTCAATAAAACCTTGCTCTAAAAGTGGGCTAGCTTGCTGTATTAATTGTTGCCAATTAAAAATTCTATTGGCTCGTAATTTATAAGCTATTGTTTTCGCTAAATTCCAAAAGTCTGGAAGTTTTTCTTCAACAGTAACCATTTTGATATCCTTTGATTGAATACTAAGAGATTTTTTATCTCAAAGCCCAAAAGGCCAGGCCAAACAGTATGGCTGATACCATCAGCCGAAACATATGATGACTGGGATTAATCTTGCCGTACAAATAAAGTCCATTGTGGATGGCAAGTAGGTGGATGATGATTAATCCGATAGCCAAAACCAGCAATGCAGATGACAATTTCATAAGCAATAGTCCGCTGCTTATGAGTAATAGGAGGCCAACTCCTATCATGGTCCAAGCCGACCACGCTTGGATTTTCTTTTCTTTTAATTGTGAAAATCCAGCTACAAAGTTTAGAATGCCATACAGGAATATCAAGGCACTTGAAATCAGCGATTCGAGATGCATGGTTTATCTCCTGTTTAATACTGATTTTTTGAATGATAATTTTTTGATTACAACTCAACTTTTCCAGTTTCGTTGTGTTTGTGTGTCGTTTTCATTTCGTACATGCGTTTGTCCGCGAAGCTTATGCTTTTTTCTAAAGAATCTTTGATTAAGTCAATTCCATAAGATAGGTCAACCCGTTGATCTGGAGTAATTTTGGAGAATTGCTTATTAATCCGTTCCAGCAATCCTTGAGCTTGGTCTAGTGTGTTGGAATGTAAGAGTAATAAAAACTCATCACCGCCGATGCGAACTGTCAAATCATCTTGACGCATGTTTTGATGTAAAACATCTACAAACAACAAAAGGAGTTTGTCTCCTTCAGAGTGCCCATGTCGGTCGTTATAGTATTTGAAGTTATCCAGGTCAATGAGTGCGAGGGTGTTATATTGTTGCACTAGTGAGTCTGTGAGGATGTTTCTATTAAAAACGCCAGTGAGCGGATCTATATTGGCTTTTACCTTGAGCGCAATATTTTCATGATAGAGCTGATGAAATTCTAGAATCAAATTCAGGCCAAAAAAGACGGAACTGAATAGGACAATGTATTGAGTCATAAAAGGCCAGGGACGCACGAATAGCATCGCGACAATTGATTCAAGAATGGAAAGCGCGAGGAGAATCGCAGGAATAATTAACCAGTCTTTGATGTTGCGGTTTCGAAATATGATGACACAGGCCGTTACGAGATTGATAAACAGGATAATATTAAGATAAATAAGCACAATTGAAAAAGAATACTGGCTAGGTTGGATGGCGAGTATCACAGATGCAATGACTGTGGGAATCGCAAGGAAACGGCTGATTCTCACGTTTGCCTGCTGGTAGGTTTCCAAGCCAAAGACAAAGAATAACGTGCCGAGGTAACCACTCATCAGACAGATTTTTCGAACGATTAGCAAGATAGCGAGGCTGCCTGTCGAGGCGCGCATATCAAAATCAAATACATAAATGCTGGCGAGGATGGTTGCGATTCCCATATAAAGTTCGGTGTTGTGCGCTTTTAAACGAGAATAGGCAATGGCAATCAAAATGATTCCTACAATCAGCCCTGCGCCTTGATTAATCAACAAGAAATCATTTGCCATCCAATTGATGAATGTGATTTTGTTGATACTTGTTTTTAAATTGTCGATATATGGAGAAGTGCCCAAGCCAACTGCGCGGTTGGCGCTACTAAGCTTGATTTGTAAAGTGTTGGTGTCGGGGCGAAGGTTTGTCAGCGGAATGAGTTGAACGGAGTTCCATACGTTGGCAGTAGGTTCATCGAGTTCACCGACTTCAGCAATTTGTTGACCATTCAAAAGGACTGCAAAGGCATAGCCACCAGGGCGGAAAATCAAGCTGTCTCCCTGGATATCGTTCAAAGTGATAGTGAAGGTGATGACATCTGCCGCTTCACTACTCCGCTGGATGTATGGAATGCGAACATTTGATTTTTCTACACCCTGATATTCAACTGTCCAACCCTGTTCCAATACCTGCCCCGATGGTTGTAATGGCAAATACAGCGCAAAGAAGAGAAGCAAAAAGAGACCTACTGCAACGAGCGATAGCGTGAACTTGTTCCAATGCATAAGCGGTTACTTTCTAGATTCAATCATATTTGAATTTAATCCAGAATTCATTTTTTATCTTTAAAAAGATACGCTTTAGCGGCGTATTCTATCTTCTACTTATTGTTGAAGATTTTATAAAAATGTCAATCGCAAACTTTGTGAGGGAGACTCTAATTATCACTTATAGTAAATGCTTCTTGAGCAGATGGTGTTGAAGCTAACAAGAGGATAATCATTAAGACGGCAGAGGAGATACACCACATGCAAGTTGCCCCAATTACAAAAGGCTCGAGAAATGTTAAGTAGATTTCAAACAATACACCAAAAATACACATTCCCCAAATGGTAACTAAGGCTATTCTTTTTATTGCATTTGACCCAAATTGCGAAGCAAGCCAACCTACAAGAATTCCAAAATAACCTGCTAAACCTAAAATACCAACTGGCAAAAATCCGAAAAGAACAGAATACCTGCTGTTTTGAACAGAAACACAACCACTTGATGATGGTCCACAAGTTATTTGTGCACCTGTTGTTTCAATAAACAATAGGTAACTAGTCACTGCAAGTCCGCCGATGGCGGAGATTAAGACTGACCACTTATACCAATCAGTGATGAGAAAGTGTGATGATTTTCCAGAAATTTTCAAGATTGGAAAAATGAAATTCAAAAGTAAGACAATAAAAACAATTGCAGCAAAGACAAAAGCAATCCCTTTTGTTTGAATCAAATCCAGCGCGGCTGGAATGCCAAGCAGGCTTACGATGGGGAGTAATTTGGCGTACCAGCCTTTTTCTGTATGAATAGGAACATCCCGCATACTGAATGCAATTGATGTAAACCAGGTAACAATCAAGGCAAGTAAAACAATGACAGCCAGGGTGTTAGGTAGCGGGGATTTCATAAAAATGTCAATCATAAGCTCCCATTTGTTTACAAACGTTTTGAATAGTATTAACTTTTTTCCTCAATGATTTGATTATAAACGGTCTTCTGTACACCTAAAATTTACAATCCTTTTACATCCCCGCCATACCCACATAACTTTGGCCTCTTATTTTAAATAGTATCGTAACCTAATGAAGGAGGCTTACGATGAACAATGCTTTTCAAGAAAATGATCGTTTTCTTCGTTGGCGGTTGTGATGACCCTCGCGGCACTGCCTGCAACGGAGTGTTTTTGCACAAGGAACCACGCTACTCCAAGCGGCGAGCCTACAACCGAACAATTGGAGAAGGCTTTGGGCATCGTGTCAAGTTAAGCAACTACGAAAAACTTGGCAAAATTTTTGATGACACCACAAATCCCGCATCAACAAGGCTCAAGAACTGATTGACAAAGCCAAGGCCACGGCAAAGACGTCACAGCCGTGCGGCAATCGGCGCCGAATGCCTTTGTCGCCAAGCAAAAGTCCCGCCCAATCTATGAAAGTCTCAAGGGCATCGTCACAACCCATACGGGCTTTGATGCCAATGGGAAAGTCACCGATGCGACTCAGGCCAAATCCACGGTGCAGACTTTCCGCTCCAAAATGGAAGAGATGAAAACTTCCATGA
Organism: Anaerolineales bacterium; assembly: GCA_046328925.1. Lineage (GTDB taxonomy): Bacteria > Chloroflexota > Anaerolineae > Anaerolineales > Villigracilaceae > Villigracilis. The sequence goes on along the minus strand of JAXLVT010000004.1, from coordinate 31,145 downwards.
ATGGGACGGGTAAAGCCTTGCGCGAAGCCATTCAGGCATTCCGTGCTGCGAACAAACCCGCAGGTACCCCTGACTCAAAAGGTTCATAATCCTTAATCACCGAGACATGAAGGAAACTTCGTGTCTCGGTGCCTTGATGCTGGCCTGTCCGTTGAATGATTTCCTCAAAGGTTGTATACTCTCAGTCAACCTAATTTGAAAGAGGTCATCATGTCCAGAAAAGTAATTCAAACAGAAAAAGCACCTAAGGCCATCGGTCCCTACTCACAAGCCATTCGCACAGATTTTGCCATCTTCACCGCAGGACAAGTAGGCATCGATCCCGCTACGGGGGAGTTGGTCTCTGCGAATGTAGAGGAGCAGACCCGACAGGTTTTGAAGAACCTGCAAAACGTCTTGGATGCGGCAGGTTCCAGTTTGGCCAACGTCGTCAAGACCACGGTCTTCCTGAAAGATATGAACGATTTCGCCAAGATGAATAACATCTATGCTGAAGCCTTTGGAGAAAATCCGCCCGCTCGCAGCACTGTTGCTGTGGCAGGCTTGCCCAAAGGAGCATTGGTGGAAATCGAAGTTGTTGCCTTGCCTTTGTAAAATATTTAAGAAAAGAGCTAATCTTTAGTTATGACTTCTGAACTGATTCTTCTTGTAGATGACGAACCCTCAATCATTCAATTGGCGCGCATGTATTTTGAGCGCGATGGGTTTCGCGTGCAAGAAGTGGGGGATGGCGAAGCCGCCGTCGAGGCAGTTGCCAAACATCACCCCGCGTTAATCGTTTTGGATGTGATGCTTCCCAAGTTGGATGGATTTGAAGTCTGTCGAAAGTTGCGTGCCAGTGGGGATCAAACTCCCATTATCATGCTGACCGCCCGCGATGAAGATATCGATAAGATTCTCGGCCTTGAATTAGGTGCGGATGATTATTTAACCAAACCGTTCAACCCTCGCGAACTAATTGCGCGAGTAAAGGCAATCTTGCGACGAAGTGATAACCAAAAACAGGATGAAGGCAAACCCTTACATCGTGGTGCATTGATGATTGACCCTGTTTCACGAGAAGCCCGCCTCGCGGATCGGACCCTCGACCTGCGTACTCAGGAATTTGATTTGTTACTCACGTTGGCAGAGCAGCCAGGCCGCGTCTTTTCACGCGAACAATTGCTCAAACTCGCCTGGGGGTTTGACTTTTACGGTCAGACCCGCACGGTAGATGTTCATATTGCCCACCTACGCAAGAAACTTGAAGGGGATATAGTAAAAATAGAAACAGTCACTGGGGTTGGGTACAAATTGGTTATCTAATGTTTTCTTCTTTGCGCTCTCGTCTTTGGTTAAGTTATTCTCTACTCATCGTCACAGCTTTAAGTATTGTGGCGGTGAGTTTGTTTTTCTCTTTAATCCGCAGTCCCTTTTTTTATCGTCAAACCATTGAACAATTAAAAGCAGTTGGACAAGTAGTGATTGACCCACAACAAAATCCATCTGTCTCTTTAAGCTCAGCAGAACAAGCCGCTCTTAAGTTTAATGTACGTATCGTTTTGTTTTCACAGAATCAACAAGTGGTATGGGATACAAACTCAGGCAAAGATCCTGTGGTTAAGTACCCTGTCAAAAGATTATTGTTCAGTAAGCTTCCGTTGGTGCGAGATGGCAAAGGAAATGCCTGGTTATATTCGCTTGAAAAATTATCAGATGACACTTCTCTCATGGTGGCCACGCCACGTCCGCGCTTATCGTTGTTAAATGCGTTTACAGGTGATTTACTGCCTATCTTTTTTCAAAGCGGTTTGATTGCATTGGTTCTTTCATTGATTTTTGCTTTTATCTTCGCTCGTTGGTTGGCTGACCCTTTACAAAAGATGATGGTGGCGGCGCGTGGCATGCCGTCCGTGGAGGCGAAACTGGTTGAGGTGCAGGGCCCACATGAGGTTCAAGAGTTGATGCGCGCTTTTAATGCGATGGTCGCGCGCACGCAAGCCAGTCAAAAATCACAGCGAGATTTTGTTGCCAACGTCTCGCATGAATTGAAAACGCCGCTGACTTCCATTCAAGGTTTTTCTCAAGCTATTTTAGATGGCACGGCTGAAACTGATGCAGAACGCAAACAAGCCGCGCAGATTATTTATGATGAGTCGGGGCGTATGCATCGCCTCGTCTTGGACTTGTTGGATTTGGCTCGCTTGGATTCAGGCACAGCCGACATCACCATGACGTCCATGAATATCATGGCGTTGTTGAATTCTGTGGCAGAAAAATTTACACCGCAATCGCATAAGGCAGGGGTGGATATTTCTGTAAAGATTCAACCCAACTTGCCGACGGTCATGGCAGATGGGGACAGACTTTCTCAGGTCTTTACGAATTTAGTCGACAATGCTTTGAAATTTACTCCACAGGGTGGTTCCATCCAGCTACAAGCGTCAGTTGTTAATCAAGAAATGAAGATCTCTGTGGTCGATAGCGGTGTGGGGATGACGCCAGAAGTGCAGGCGCATATCTTTGAGCGTTTCTATCAAGCAGATGCCTCCCGTAAAGGAGGAGAGAAACACGGGGCTGGCTTGGGGTTGGCAATCGCACATGAAATTGTGCAGGCTCATGGTGGTAGAATAAGCGTCCGCAGCAGGCTGGGGGAGGGGACTGCGTTTGAAGTCTTCCTGCCGCTGACTAAAAAATAAGATTTATTTCAACCATGCCACCATTTGTTTCTGTGATTGTCCCTTGTTACAACGAAGAAAAAACAATTCAACATCTACTATCTGCCGTGTATGGGCAGACATATCCGCATGCGCAACTCGAGTTGGTGATTGCGGATGGTATGTCCACAGATCGGACGCGTGAGTTAATTTCAGCATTTCAGAAAGACCACGCAGATTTCAATGTGACGGTCGTGAATAATTCAGCGAGGAATATCCCCTCGGCTTTGAATCAAGCCATTCGTGCGTCCAGAGGCGAGATCATTGTCCGCTTGGATGCTCATTCCATGCCTATTCCTGAATATGTCGAGCGTTGTGTGGCGGCTCATCAAGCGGGCAAAGGGGCCAATGTGGGCGGGGTTTGGGAAATTCGCCCAGGTGCGGAAACTTGGATTGCTGATTCAATTTCGTATGCGGCGGCTCATCCTTTGGGGGTGGGGGATGCGATGTATCGGTTAAAGGCAAAAGAAGGGGCTGTGGATACGGTTCCCTTCGGTTCTTTCAAGCGCTCCCTGCTCGATACAATCGGTTTCTTTGATGAGACTTTATTAGCAAATGAAGACTATGAATTTAATACCCGTGTCCGTGAATCGGGCGGTTTGGTCTGGTTGGACCCATCGATTCGGTCTGTTTATTTTTCACGCAGTTCTTTGAGGACTTTGGGCGTTCAATATTGGCGTTATGGGTTTTGGAAATGGCGTATGTTGAAACGTTACCCGCATACTTTACGCTGGCGGCAGGCGCTTCCGCCTGTTTTTGTATTTAGCTTGATTGTACTTCTTGTGTTATCCTTATGGCTTGCGCCCATGCGATACGTTCTTGCGGCGCAAGTTTTCTTGTATTTCTCCGTGCTGGTTGCGGCTGGTTTTAAACTCGCGCTTGAACAGCGTAAGCCTTACCTTATTATTGGCTTGCCTTTGGCGATTTCAACCATGCATGTCACTTGGGGCGCGGGATTTTTATGGAGCAGTAGTTTAAGTCCGTTCGTACATCATGGCTGATATTTACCGACCCTCTTTACGATTAAGACCCAGTGAACAAAGATCAATTCTGTTGCTGGGTGACTTCATTGCATCGGCAGCTGCAATGTTTCTTGCCATGTATGCGTGGCGAGAATATAACTACTATGCGCTGTTGTCCAAAGGTTATACAGAAAACCAAATTGTTCGTTTGCAATTGGGGATTCAAGTCCCTGCTTGGTTTTATATTCTTCCCATTATTTGGTTATTGTTATTGGTGGAATCGTATGAAGTTCATACTGCCGCCAGTTGGCGAAAAACATTAAGAAGTATTGCTGTTGCCCCGATTATTGGATTGTTGGCATACTCCGTACTCTTTATCATTAATCAAGAGCCGACAGGCGCATTGCCACGTGTTGGGATTGGTCTATTCCTTGTCTTTACATCGATATTAACTCTGGTTTGGCGTGGAATTTACATTCGTCTGTATACGTCTTCAGGGTTGATGCGTCGTATTGTAATTGTGGGGGCAGGTAGGGCAGGTCGTTCTCTGGCTGAAGTGTACAGCAAAATGAGTCCACCGCCTTTTATTTTGTTGGGTTTCATTGACGATGATCTCGCCAAACAAGGCAAATCCATCTCTGGTTTTGCTGTACTGGGTTCCAGTGAAAAGTTACTTGATTTTATAGAAGACTATCGCATTTCAGATATTATTATTGCCATTAATGGTGAAATAAAAGGTGAGACCTTTCAAACCATACTGGATGTCCAAGAACGTGGGGTGGAAGTGACTCGCATGCCAATTCTATATGAAGAGATGACAGGGCGTGTGCCAATTGATCACCTTGAATCGGATTGGGTGATTCGTTCTTTTGTTGATCAAGTCCGCACACGTGGTACCTATGAATTGTCCAAACGCATTATGGATATTTTTGGTGGACTCTTAGGATTGTTTATCTTTTGGGCGGTCTATCCATTTGTGGGGCTGGCAATTGTTCTTGAAAGTGGCTTTCCCATCCTATACTCTCAACCCCGCCTTGGTAAAGGGGGCTCTGAGTTTAAAATTTATAAATTCCGATCCATGAAACAAAATGCTGAAGCAGATGGCAAAGCCAAACTTGCTACTGAGAACGATCCACGCATTACCAAAGTGGGTAACTTTATGCGTCGCACTCGCTTGGATGAATTGCCGCAATTCTGGAGCGTGGTGCGTGGTGAAATGAGTCTGGTGGGTCCACGTGCTGAACGTGCAGAATTGGTGCGTTCCTTCCAAAAACAAATCCCATTTTATCGTGCGCGTTTGTTGGTCAAACCAGGCCTAACAGGTTGGGCTCAGATTAATTATGGATATGTCGCAGATGTGAAAGACACTGCTGTAAAGTTGGAATATGATTTGTATTACATTAAACATCGTTCTTTGAACATGGATTTTACGATTGTTCTCCGCACCATCGGAACTGTACTGCGAAGAACAGGGAGATAACTTATGAAGTATTTAGTGACTGGTGGGGCAGGGTTTATTGGCTCGCATATCACACGCGCCTTGCTGGAGCAGGGCGCGAACGTTCGTGTGTTGGATAACTTCTCTTCAGGCAAGCGCGAAAACTTGAAGGGACTCGATGTTGAAATTATCGAAGGTGACCTGAGAGACGCTTCACGCGTCGCCGAAGCTGTTCGCGGCGTGAATATCATTTTCCATGAAGCAGCTTTTGTCTCCGTCCCTGAATCGATGGAGAAGCCACAGGAATGTTTTGACGTGAATGTCAGCGGTACTTCCATGTTGTTTGAAGCTGCACGCAAGGCTGGTGTACAACGTGCCGTGATTGCATCCAGTGCCGCCGTGTATGGTGACTCAACTGCCATGCCGCTTGTGGAAGATACTCCATTGAAACAATTATCGCCCTATGCTTCTTCCAAACGTGTAGATGAGATGTATGCAGATTTATACACAAATTATTTTGGCTTTGAAGTAGCGACTTTACGCTATTTCAACGTCTATGGCCCGCGCCAACGCCCTGACTCCATGTATGCAGCGGCAGTGCCAATCTTCATCCGTCGTATGTTGGATAACAAGCCCATCACCATTTATGGCGATGGCGGCCAATCTCGTGACCTTGTCAATGTGAAAGATGTTGTGCAAGCAAATTTGATTGCATCACAACACCCCAAAGCGCCAGGTCAAATCTTCAACGTTTGTACAGGCGTTGAGACTCGCCTGCTCGACTTGCTTGATATTCTCTACGAAATTTTCCCCAATGCTCCCAAACATGTCCACGCTGAACCACGCGCTGGCGACATTTATCGTTCTATCGGTACGCCGAAAAAAGCGATGGAAGTTCTTGGCTACAAACCCAGTGTCACTTTGGCTGATGGCGTAGCCGAAGCCGTTGAAGAAATGCGAAATTCAAGCAAATAAGTTGGTTGAGTAGTTTTGCGAGTTTTTCGTAAAGCGTACACTTGTACCAGCACGCAAGTGCAGGTGTCGAAACCAAATTTTATTCTATCCTCATGACTTCTCGTACTCACGTCCGTAATCGTTTTGTCTTAATAGGTGACCTTGCTCTCATCATCGTTTCGGTGTTGGGTAGTTTTGCCTTGCGCTTGGATGTGACTCAGCTTCCGTACTATTTCCCTGCTGCGTTGATTATGTGCTTTGTGGCGCTGATCATAAAAATCCCAGTCTATTTTTCGTTCGGGCTGTATCGCCGCTTGTGGATGTATGCCAGTACAAATGAATTGCGTCTCATTACCTTTGCAGTGACCACGGCTTCGGTGCTGACCTCGGGCGTGATGATTTTGCTCATCAGCATTAACTGGATTCAACCTGGAATGCCACGTTCTGCGCTGGGCATTGACTGGTTACTCTCGCTCGTGCTCATCGGTGGTTCACGTTTTGCTTTGCGCATCCTGGCTGAGCAATCTTCCACGCCAAAAGATGGAAAAGCTAAACGCGCGCTTATCATCGGTGCTGGAGATGCAGGCGCGTTGGTAGTGCGTGAGTTACAAAAATCTTCTCAGTTGAATCTTGTTCCCATCGGTTTTTTGGATGATGACCCCGCCAAACAAAATCACCAGATTTATGGCGTCAACGTTATCGGCAAAGTGGACAAGATTGCCTCTGTTCTTGAAAATCAGCAAGTGGATGAAGTGGTAATTGCCATTCCTTCCGCACCTGGAAATATCATTCGCTTGGTCAATGATGCTTGCCGTCAAAAAGGAATCCCATCGCGCACGATGCCTGGGATTTATGAATTACTTGGCGGCAAAGTCAGCGTGAATCGTTTGCGCGAAGTGGATATTACTGACCTCTTGCGCCGCAAGCCTGTCAAAGTGGATGATCATTTGGTGGGCGCGAACATTACTGGCAAGCGCATTCTTGTGACAGGGGCAGGCGGTTCCATTGGACGTGAAATTTGTCGTCAAGTGGCGCGTTGGTCACCTGCTTCATTGGTTTTGCTGGGACATGGCGAGAATAGCATTTTTGAATCTTTGCTGGAACTTAAAGAAAATTTCCCTTCACTTTCTATTTCTCCAGTTATTGCGGATGTGCGTGATGCGGGTCGTATTCAAGAAATGTTCAGGCTACATCAACCGCAAGTGGTATTTCATGCGGCGGCACACAAACATGTCCCGTTGATGGAAGCCAATGTAGAAGAAGCGATTACGAACAATGTCCTCGGTACAAGAAATGTTGTCGAAGCAGCGACCAAGTTTGGGGTAGCTCGACTCGTTCTCATCTCCACTGATAAAGCAGTTCGCCCCATCAGCATCATGGGTGCTACAAAACGTCTTGCTGAAATGACAGTCCTCGATGCCGCGCATCGTAGTGGACATGCGTATTCGGTTGTGCGTTTTGGAAATGTGTTGGGTAGTCGTGGAAGCGTGGTTCCGCTTTTCAAAAATCAAATTGCGCGCGGTGGTCCTGTTACGGTGACGCATCCTGAAATGTATCGTTACTTCATGACCATTCCTGAAGCTGTGCATCTTGTTTTACAAGCTGCGGCGATGGGGAAGGGCGGCGAAGTATTTATGCTTAACATGGGGGAGCAGGTTCGTATTCTCGATCTTGCCGAAGACCTGATAAAACTTTCTGGCCTTGAGCCGCATCGTGATATTGAAATTGTATTTAGCGGCATTCGCCCTGGCGAAAAGTTGCGTGAAGACCTGTGGGAAGAAGGGATGCAATTTGAACCTACACAACATTCTGAAATTTATCGTGCGGTGGAAGAAGAAGCCGTGGATGGGGAAAGCCTCGCTCGTGCAATTGAGCAACTTGCTTTTCACGCGCATCAATCCGAACCTGAAAGCGTGATTCGCACTCTCAATGATTTTCTTCCTTCGGGCTCCATCCGTTCCACGCCGCCGCCTGATATGACCTCTGTGGTTTAATCGAATCAATGACACAAGTTTCCCTTGCCGAATGGAATCAATTTATCCAGAATCATCCCAATGCGCATTTGCTTCAGATGGGCGAATGGGGCGAATTAAAAAATGATTTTGGATGGAAACCTATCCGCTTCATTCTTAACAACGAAGTCGGTGCGCAAATCCTCTTCCGCCGCCTGCCGTTGGGTTTGACTCTCGGCTACATGCCGAAGCCTGTTTTTAGCGGTCAGTTTTCAGCCGTCAGCGATCAGTTTTGGCAAGAAGTCGATTCCATTTGCAAACAAAATCGCGCCGTATTTTTGAAAATCGAACCCGACTTATGGATGGAAGAATTCATCCTTCCGCATTCATCATTCATCCTTTCCGAGCATAACATTCAACCACCGCGCACTGTGGTGATTTCTATCAAAGACACTGAAGAAGAAATTCTTGCGCGCATGAAACCGAAATGCCGCTACAACACCCGCCTCGCTGAGAAAAAGGGAATCACCGTCCGTGCTTGGGATGATGTGCCAGCCTTTCATGAGATGATGACTGTCACAGGTGGTCGTGATGGATTCGGTGTTCATTCCAAAGAATATTATCAACGCGCCTATGAGTTGTTCCACCCCAAAGGAACTTGCGAACTGCTTGTCGCTGAGTACGAAGGCAAACCGCTGGCTTCCCTTATGGTCTTCGCCAATGGCAAACGCGCCTGGTATGTGTATGGTGCATCCAACGATCAAGAACGAAATCGTATGCCAACGTATCTTTTGCAGTGGGAAGCTATCCGTTGGGCGAAGGCACATGGCTGTGATGAATATGACCTGTGGGGCGTCCCAGATGAAAACGAAGATGTGCTTGAAGCCCAATTTGAAACTCGTCACGATGGTTTGTGGGGAGTCTATCGCTTCAAGCGTGGCTTCGGTGGTGAAGTCAAACGCGCCGCCCAGGCATTGGATAGAGTCTATAATCCGCTGTTGTATTGGGCGTATTTGAAATTTATTGGGAATAGAGCGTAGTGGAAAATAATATTTGGAATTCGATTATTTCTAAACTTCCCAACCTACACTTTCTTCAATCTTATGAATGGGGACAGGTGAAGGCGAAGTATGGTTGGGTTCCCTATTATGCTGTGTGGACAGAATCCGATTTTCAAATTCTGCAAAACACCGAAGCGCTAGCGTTTCACGATCATCTTTCACCAGTTGCCGCCGCTCTGATTCTCAAACGCACAATTTCGTTCCGTGGACTTATCAAAGCGAGTGTTCTGTATGTGCCGAAGGGTCCGCTTTTGGATTGGACAAATGAGTCCCTGCGAGAACGAGTCTTGAACGATTTACAATCCTTTGCCAAAGAACAGAATGCCATCTTTATCAAAATTGACCCTGACGTTGAACTGGGACGTGGAGTCCCTGCCAGCGAAGGAGATGTTATTGATAACAACGGTCAAGCCGTGATGGCGGAGTTGAAGCGCAAGGGTTGGGTCTACGCATCCGATCAAATTCAATTCAGGAATACAGTCCTGATTGATGTGTCTGCAACAGAAGAAGAGATGTTGGCGCGCATGAAACCGAAGACGCGCTATAACACTCGCCTCGCTGAGAAAAAAAGTGTGACTGTGCGCAAAGGCAGCGTGGATGATCTGCCTGCTCTATACAAAATGTATGCTGAAACCAGCGTGCGAGATGGCTTTGTCATTCGTGATGAAGAATATTATTTAACCGTATGGAAACTATTCATGCAATCGGCTCAGCCAACGGTTATCCCGCTCATCGCCGAAGTGGATGGGGAAGCGGTTGCTGCGATATTTTTGTTTATGTTTGGTAAACGAGCCTATTATGTTTATGGTATGTCGCGCAATGCGCACCGTGAAAAAATGCCAACATATTTATTGCAATGGGAAGCGATGAAAATTGCAAAAGCAAATGGCTGTGATGTGTACGACCTGTGGGGTGCACCAGAAGTCTTTGATGAAAGTGATTCCATGTGGGGGGTGTATCGCTTCAAAGAAGGATTGGGTGGCGAAGTAGTGCGGACTCTTGGCGCTTATAATTTTGCACCGAATAGAATTTTGTATATGTTGTACTCTGAAGTCATGCCACGTGTATTGAATGTGATGCGTAGGCGTGGCAAGGAACAAACAAAGCAAGCTTTGGATTAGAATCCACGAAGGACACGAAGAAACACGAACTTTGGGAGGTATGATGTCTGAGTTGATTTATAAAGAAGAGGTATTTGCAATCGTAGGCGCGGCGATGGATGTTCATCGTGTTTTAGGCTCTGGTTTCTTGGAAGCGGTGTATCAAGAGGCAATGGAGATTGAAATGTCGTCTAGGAAAATACCTTTCGAGGCGCAAAAAGTTTTACAAATTCAATATAAACAATATACTTTGAAAAAAGAATATATTGCAGATGTGATATGTTTTGACAAAGTTGTTGTTGAATTCAAGGCCCTTGATAAATTGTCTGGCCGTGAAGAATCCCAGATTATTAACTATTTGAAAGCTACTGGTTATAAAGTTGGTGTATTAATTAACTTTGGCAGCCACCCGAAACTCGAATGGAAACGTTTTGTGTATTAAACTTAGTGCAAATTTGTGTCCTTCGTGGACATCCAAAAAACTGGAGAAACTATGCTTATCCCTCGCGTGAAATTTGCTCATCTTCCCACCCCAATTGAATCGCTGGATAAATTGTCAAAGGCTTTGAATGGCCCGCGCATTCTTGTTAAACGTGATGACCAGACAGGGTTGGCATTTGGTGGCAATAAGACTCGTAAACTGGAATTTCTTATCGCGGAAGCACAGGAACAAGGGGCAGATTTGTTGATTTCAGGCGGAGCATTGCAATCTAATCATTGCCGCCAAACAGCCGCTGCCGCTGCGCGTTATGGATTTGATTGCACATTGGTGTTGACAGGGGAGATGCCAGCACAGGCATCAGCCAACCTTTTGCTGGATCAATTATTTGGCGCAAAAATTATCACAGTAGCAGACCGCAAAGATAGAGACCGTATTTTGCAGGAAACCTTTGATAATGCTGTTAAAGCTGGCAGGAAGCCCTATCTTGTGCCTTACGGCGGTTCCAGTTCAACAGGCGCTTTGGGATATGCTTTTGCAGTGGAAGAATTTATTAATCAAATGGTTCATGCAGATTGGATTGTTTTTGGCACTTCTTCTGGTGGAACACATGCGGGCTTGGTCTTGGGTCAACGAGTGTTTGGTTTCAAAGGGAAAGTGCTGGGAATTAGCATTGATGAGCCAGAAGCGCAGCTCAAAACACATGTCTCTGAATTGGCTTCCCAAGCTAGTGAAAGAATCGGTGAAAGAATTAATTTCACACACGATGATGTTCTTGCAAATGAAAATTATTGTCAGGCTGGGTATGGAGTGTTTGGAGAAGGGGAACGTGAAGCGATTCGTTTATTTGCCAGCCATGAAGGCTTATTACTTGACCCTGTGTATACAGGCCGCGCCGCTGCTGGGATGATTGATTTAATTCGAAAGGGATTTTTCCAAAAAGAAGAAACTGTTTTGTTCTGGCATACAGGCGGTCAGCCAGCGCTGTTTGCCGACAAATACTCGCAGGATTTGATTAAGTAGTAAAAAGTGGATGGCTTATGCCATCCACTTTTTTATTCCAAACAAGTTCTCGTGAGATTCTCGCCTGTGTTTACATCACAACCAAGCGGGTTGACCTGCTCACGCAAGTAATCATCGTATAACTTGCTCAATGTCACCAACTCCCATTTGTTTTCTTTCAACCACGGATAAATCTTGATGCTTGAGTTGTAATCCTGTGTGCGGATATGCATTTGCACAATGTCACCGCCTTGTGCTTTTTGTAGGGCACGCACAACAATGTCAGGCTCACCACCACCACCGAGGGAGAACATGGCGGCAACCAATCCGCGTTCCTGACATAAAACATCAAGGGTGTAGCTGATAATGTCATAGGGTGGGCGAATAAAACGGACAGGATATTCTTTTCCCAAAACATCCGTTAATGTAGAATTCCATTTATCGTAATCCATCAACGCCGCGGCAGGAGACATCACGCCAATGTTGACATGGTCAAAGGTGTGATAACCAATTTCATGTCCCTTGGCAACGAGGCGTTTCCAAATCCCAGGGTCTTGTTGTTCGAGGCTGATAAGCTTTACGCCAACAGGAAAAAATGTCACCTTGAATTCGGGGTATTCATCCAACAACACTTCAAGGTCTTGCATACGGTTGAGCAAGTAGCAATCATCATATGTGAATGCAATGCGCTTGAACTTGCGGCTTCCATTCCAAATCAGTGGCGCTTTGAAGGGGAATCCATCCTGTGCGGGCAGGAATTGATTGGCGGAGACTCCCAGCAATGCCAGCCCGCCGAGCTTTAGAAAATCCCTGCGTGAGAGGTTAGACATCCTTTGTCCAAACCTTTCTTCCGAGTGTGAACATCGCAATGCCCACCCATGCAATATTCAATCCAGCTGATGGATAAGCATTTAGATAAAAATTAAAAATAATCAACATGATGCCCGCCACGATATTCATGCCTTGATAGAGCCACGAATCGCTTTCTACTTTTTTCGCTGAGATTAATCCGTAAGCGATGAGATATAACGCAGCGCCTGTCCAACCGAGGGTGTTCATAATCATCTTTTCCATTATTCGATGACCTGTACGTTCATTCCGCGCTCAAGCCTGCCACTGTTCAAAGGAATGACGTTCATTCCAAACATGGCACCGCCTTCCTGATTGCGATAGGTGCTCAATGCCTTTAATGGTTCTTTATTTTTCTCAAGGGTTTCTTTGTCAATGGTAGTCACCACGCAACGCGGACAGGGTTTGACGAGTGCCATTTCTATTTCACCGATTTTGATGCGCTTCCAGGAATCTTCCGCGAATGGCTCACAACCTTTGACGACAATGTTCGGGCGGAATCGATTCATTGGTAGTGCAGAATCCAGCTTTGAGTTTAAGTTCTGAAGCGATTCTTCAGAAATAATGAGAATGGGATATCCATCGGCAAATCCAGTGTGGTCATCGGCATTGACAGCATAATCTGGATTGAGCGTGCGTTTGAATCCATCCGCAATATGTACGAGCCGAACCGAGGTTCCTAGCCAATCGGAAAACCATTGTGCGGTTTCATCGCCTTGATCGATGGCTTGTACGCCTTTGCTGCGCCAAATGTTGACAGGGTAAGGCATGCCACTTTTTTGAGTTGTAAAATGGATGGAATCAAAGTTCGGTGCAGAGAGTATGACCGAATCATTTTTCAAAGTGGGGGTGACCAGCGCAAGCCTGGGGTATTCACGTTGTGTGAGGAACTCTCCCTCAGGGGTAACTACCATCATGCGGCGATCATGCTCAAGCCCCATGCGTTCCACGTTGGATTCTGAAACATCGAAGCCACGACAAGCTTTGATTGGATAATAAGTCATTGAAGATAAAGTAATCATACAAGTTGCTCGTAAATTAATTTTGATATGGTTGCCATGCAGGTATGTGCCTCATTTTCATTGTCGTCGGGAAAGCCATGCGTCATGATTGAGATAGCATAGGGCTTTTGCTTTTCAGGAAATACAATCCCTGTGTCGTGATAGAACTTGCCTGTCCAACCAGTCTTGTGGGCAACTTTTGCTGATGTGGGGAGCAGGGCAGGAATACTTTCGTTAAATTGTTGGGCTAGCAGAATATCAACCATCTGTTGAGAAGCTTCCTGCGAAATCACTTTCCCTTCAGCGATGAGTTTCATGGTTTGGGTAAGTCCGTTTGCAGTGGCGCTGTTATTCAAACCTAGGCGAAAAGCGACGTTATCTTCAACACCGCGTTTGACAGTGACGCCTTCAATGCCAAGCGATTGAATCAATGAATTTATATTTTCCGCGCCAACTTTTTGGATGAGAATATTGGTTGCCAGATTGCTACTTTGGACAATCATCAAACGCGTCAATTCACGAATGGTCTCTTGTTCACCGAGTCGCGGATAGAGCGTTTTTTCTGAATCGTCGGCGATATCTAACGAATATTGACTTTGGTCTGCGATGCTGGAAAACGAGTTGATAATTGGGGTTTGTTCATCAAGTGAAAATAAACCATCATTTGCTTGATGGAACACTTCCATCATGACATGAACTTTAAATGTGCTGGCAGGATGAAATGCCTTGTTTTCGTTGATAAGAATTTCTTTGCCTGTTTCAAAATCATACACGGCAATCGAGATGGTTTTATCTGTCTGTTGGGCAATAAATGTTTCAAGTTGACTCATGCGCGCAATTGTACTCTACAGGTGTAGATGGTTTAAAGTTGAGTCGCGTACAGAATTATTGCAAAGACTCAAGCAATTTGCGGCGATCAGCTTTGCCGTTGGAAGTCATTGGGAATTCAGTTGGGAAAACGAACTTACGCGGAATCATATATTCAGGAATACGCTGAGCGAGCTCTTTTTTCATTGCTTGCATCATTGAAAAATCAGATTCTTCTGTTTTGCTTTTCAAAATCACGAAGGCCACCAGATAATCTGCGCGTTCATCTTTTTTCACTGCAACAACCACTGCATCCTGAACATTGGAAAGCGCATGCAGGTTGGCTTCGATGTCGCCAAGTTCGATGCGATATCCATTTAATTTAATTTGAAAATCAATGCGGCCTTCATAGAACACCATACCGTCTTTGTATCGTCCCCAGTCACCAGAATGATAAGCGCGCAACCCATTGACTTCGAAGAAGGCGCGCTCGGTCAAGTCAGGGCGATTGATATAGCCTGGGCTGACGTTTGCCCCTGCGATAATAATCTCGCCTCGTTCTCCGCTCGGAACAGGCTTGCCCGCTTCATCATGAATCAAGATTTGAGTCCCTGGCATGGCATAGCCAATGGGCAGTGGATTGTATTTCTCAATGATTTCGGGAGTAATCTGTATGGAGGTGGTAGCAACTGTCGCCTCAGTGGGACCGTATGCATTCCATAAAACTGCTTTGGGGAAACGTTTTCCTACTTCTGCTGTAATTTCAGGAGCAAGAGTTTCCCCACAAAACCAGAACTTGCGCATATTAGGCAGAATGGATTCATTGAAACTCGCATCCATCAAACATAATCTTGCGAAGGATGGAGTCGAGACCCACATGCTGGCATCGGAGGCGCGAATCGTTTTGAACAGTTCTTTGAAATTTGCAATTTCTTCATTCGTCACACTGACCAATGTGCCAGCTTGATATAGACTGCAATATAAATCCAAAATGGATACGTCAAACGTGAAAGGTGCCTGACCTAAAATAATTTCGTTGGCTTCCGTGATGTCTTGTTCGGGCAGAGTCCAGTTAAGAAAGTTTTCGAGATTGGCTCGTGTGATCACTACACCTTTGGGCGTGCCCGTACTACCTGATGTGAAGATGATATACCAGGCATCATCAGGTTTTCGAGATTGTCTTTGGAATGCTGGGTTTTCTGGTGTCGTATCTAAAATCTCACGGATTTTTTCCACAGACAACACCAGGCTGGCTTCTGCGGTTTCAACGACCACTTGCACGCGCTTTTCAGGAAGATAGCTTTCCAAAGGAATATACGGATGGCCTGATTTGATTACCCCAATAAAA
The DNA here is from genome assembly GCA_046328925.1 of Anaerolineales bacterium. GTDB lineage: Bacteria > Chloroflexota > Anaerolineae > Anaerolineales > Villigracilaceae > Villigracilis. The sequence goes on along the minus strand of JAXLVT010000004.1, from coordinate 15,536 downwards.
CCAATGACCATTTCAATTTGTTTATGTCCGCTCAAGACAATAGGGGAGTTGTCGTTTGGCAAGGTGCGCGAAAGATAATCAGCCAGCTTGTTGGACTGGATGAATAGTTCGCGGTAGGTGAGAGTTTGTCCGCCGCTTTTGTGTGCCACTTTGTCTGGGTACACTTTTGCCCAGCGGTCAATTTGTTCGATAATATCCATACATCAAAATCCTTGAAAACTTGTCAGCCGCAGAGAACCACCTGCGGTGAAGTTGTGCTTAAAACAACCTTCCCGAAAAAATTAACAGCCCGAAAGCTACCAAATGGAAGGTGATTACGATTGAAAGCGCACGCCAAAAGAATCCTGTATCATTTAGCAGGCGATTGCCTTTATATTTTTTATCCAGCCAATTTGTGCTGACTAGTAAAGCGCCGTGATACAAACCATATACAATGTAATGTAAAGCGAGACCATGCCATAAGCCCATCAAGCCCATGGTTAACATAAAGCCAAGATAGGAAGCGGTTTGACTATCTTTAAACCATTTCCCTTTGAGCGCCGCAAACGTAAAACGGTTATAGATGTGGTCGCGGAACCAAAAAGATAAGCTCATATGCCAGCGATTCCAGAAGTCGCGGATATCACGAGAGAGGAAGGGTAGGTTGAAATTTTCAGGAGTATGAATTCCAAAAAGATAACTAAACCCAATCGCAAAGGCACTGTATCCCGCAAAGTCGAAGAACAAGTACAGGATGTATGCATACATGTATGAAATTGTGCTTATCAGCCCTTCGCCAGCTCCAGCAATGTCCAACCAGTATTGCTTAATGAGGGCTGCAATAATGAACTTATAAAGAAAACCAGTGAAGATGCGATGAATACCACCATCGATATCCTGTACCACTTCGTCTTTGGTGCGTTCTCGATCCCAGTCTTGTGCGAAGCGGCGATATCGGTCAATGGGACCAGATGAAATGGTTGGGAAGAACAATAAAAAGGTGAAATATTGAAGCGGGTCAATTTTCTTAATCAAATTATCTTGCACGCCTAAAAGCACGTCCACGCTACGGAAGGTGATGTAGGAAATTCCGAGGAATACAAAGATGGATTTTGTTTCGAAAACCGCCAACACTTTTTCAATGACCAATGGCAGAATGCTCAGCCCAATGGCAAGGTACAGCGCAATGCGGTTCACTCCACGCTTGCGGACTTGTAAGAAGAGCACCGCGATTAACCATTGCAAGACCGCATATCCAAACACCAACAAAATGCTGGGAATCACGCTTTGTTGTTCGTGGTTAATGTCTGAATATTGAATCACCAACATCACCACGGTGGCGAGCACCAACCAGACTTTCCAAAAACGTTTGAAAAAGCCAGCGATTAACGCGGGAATTAATACATAAAGTGAAATGCCGAAGTATAGAAAAGTAGTATATGGGGTCATTGAAGTGTCTCTGCCAGTTTGCGTCTGTCCACTTTGCCATTAGGCGTGGTGGGGAATTCGGAAAGGAAAATAAATTTGCGCGGCATCATGTAATCAGGCAGGCGTTCTCCTAATTGTTTTTTCATGTCGCGCATGATTTCAAAATCAGTTTGTTCAGGCCTATGTTTCAAAATTACAAAGGCTGCAAGATAATCAGGCCGTTCGTTTTTCATGGCGAGCAATACCACACCATCTTGAACATTCGAAAGCGCATGCAAATGGGATTCAATATCCCCAATCTCAATGCGATAGCCATTTAGTTTAATTTGAAAATCCATGCGACCATCGAAGAAGACCAGTTCATTTTGTACATGCCCGAGGTCGCCTGTGTGATAAGCACGCTGACCCTTGAAGGTGAAGAATGCCTTTGAAGTTAATTCCGCTTGATTGATATACCCCACGCTGACATTTGGCCCTGCGATGATAATTTCGCCTCGTTCTTCACTCGAAATTGGTTGCCCATCTTTATCATGGACCTCGACCAGAGTGCCTGGTTTGGCTTTGCCCACAGGCAGTGGACTGTATTTCGCAAGCACTTCTTTTGTAATTTGCACGGAAGTGGTTGCCACCGTTGCTTCGGTGGGACCGTAGGTATTCCACACTTCGGCTTTGGGAAAGCGTTCCAGCAAACTAGCAGAGACTTCAGGCGCGAGGGTTTCTCCGCAAAACCAAAATTTGTGGACTTGTGGAAGCATAGCTTCGTTGAATGATGGGTCCATCAAGCATAAACGTGCAAACGATGGAGTCGAAACCCAAGTGGTGACATTGGATTTTCCAAGAGCTTTATATAATTTTTTCGGTTCAGCAAGTTCTTCTTTTGTGATGCTGAACAAAGTGCCACCTGTGGCGAGGCTGGAGTATAAATCCATCACCGAGAGGTCAAAGGAAAAGGGTGCTTGATTTAAAAAGACTTCATTGGTTTCTTTGAATTTCTGTTCTTCTAAAATCCATTCGATGAAGTTTTCAAGGTTGCCCCTTGTAATGGTCACCCCTTTGGGATTGCCTGTGCTGCCTGATGTGAAAATGATATACCACGCAGCGTCCAATTCGGGATGATGTGGTTTGAAATTGTCTGGTTCGGTGTTGCTTGCAAGAATTGTTTGTAGTTGCTCAACAGTCAACAGAGTGGCACCTGCTGTTCGGACAATGCCCTCTATCCGTTGAGTAGGAAGCGAACTGTCCAATGGAACATAAGGATGCCCCGCTTTGATACATCCCAGAAACCCCACCAACATTTCCACTTGTTTGTGACCGAGGATGGCGATGGGGGAGGTATCATTGGGGAATTGATTTAACAAGTATTGAGCCAGCGTATTCGACTGGCTCGTAAGTTGCTGATAGGTAAGCGTAGTTTCACCACTGTGGTGGGCGATGCGCTCAGGGTGAGTTTGACTCCATGAGTCAATTCGCTCGATCAGTTGCATTAACTAGAAACCCTGATACACAAAATCAGGCGGTGTGAAATTTCCCTTGCCATACATGAGCACCAACCCGACGATGATTGCAAAGTAATAGATTGTGAGCAGAAAAACTCGCCCCCAAGTACTATGGATTACGGTCGTGATAAAAGTTATCAAGGACTTCATTGATATACATCCATCCTTTCGGGCTTGAGTGTGAGGCCATATCTACGCTGAAATATTTATCGCGACCATATTGACGGAAGTCAACAATTGGATATCCGTAGGAGTCTGCGGTTTGATGCAACATTTGATAATAAGTGTTTTGCGCATCTTCGGAATAACCAAGCGCTTCCCACAACCCGACATTCATCGGACGCCCAAGCAAGAGCGGACGCCCATCGAGTTCTTTGACAATGGTTAAGAGAATATCCATGTCATTCCAGTCCAATGCCTTTTGTACGTTTTCAACAAAGCGGGCATCTTTCGAACCAGGAGCGGGCAGGTTTTGCATTAACTCTTGACCACGTAACCAACGGTCATTGTCCACGCCAAAGGTGTTGGTGTCAGACCGTTTGATCTGTTGTTGTTCGGCGGTGGCAAGATCGGCTTGCCAATCAATGGTCTCTTCTTTGCGGGTGACTTTTAGTTTTTCGGTCGATTGATGGCGGGTGAAATCCCAGACCGCATAATGGTCTTGGACATTAATAATTGCGATTTGTAATCTGCCAAGTGGCCAGGCGAGAATATATTTGATTCTTCCCAATGTGGAGCCATCGGCCAGAGCTTGCAAGGTAAATTTCAAGAAGGGGCGTTCGGCCAGCGTATTGGGATAGTCCAACATTCTTTTAGCGGCGCGTCCTTTGGTTTCCCATTTGATGTAAGGACTAAAGGCAAGTTCCAGTGCATGTAGTTCTGAGAAGTTGGGATCGTAATTGTCGGCGTTCATGGCGCCGCCTGGCCCCATGGTAGCGGTGGCGGGCGCAAACGAAATGACAAATTTTTTGCCACGCATATCGGGACCCAATGCAGCAAGGTCTTGAGCCATGCTTAGCATGGATGTCCCTTTGTTGGCGACTGTAAAGACCATGAAACCTGTTGGGTAATTTCTGAAGAATTTATAGGCTTCGTAATCACTGGGCACAAGCACCACTTCAGAACTGCCATACAAAACCAGCAAGTCTTTTTGTTTGAAGGCGAGGCGTTGAAGTACCTGTCCCTTCAACACGGCATGGAAGTCTAGTTGGGCGATGCTATGAATATATTTTTTTTCAAACTGGCTTGCGTACACTACGAACAAGCCTGCCGCCAATAGCGCACCTAGAAATGCAATAATGGAAGCAGAAAGGTGAGGGGCTTTTTTCATTTCTGGTTCAATCGGCTTTCAAAGTAATCGATGATTTTTTGCGGGGTGGCCCATTCTTCACGTTCGATCTCGCCTGGAGTGAGGTCAATGTGAAATTCTTCAGAAAGAGCCAGCACCAGTTCGATGGAAGCGAGCGAGTCCAGCAATCTTTCTCCAAACAGGTCAATATTCAAATCCTTGCGGACCTGGTCTGTGCCAGAAAATTTTTCCAAATGCTTTAATACAATATCAGATACGGGCATAATTCTCTCAACTGATGATTTTGATGGGTCTGCGAGATTATACACTATCCATCCTGCATGGATTGCCAAAAGATTTAACCATAGAGAACACGAATATTCGATTACAAACCTTCGACCACCACGGCTTGAGTCGTTGCGGTTTGGTGACGCATTTCGCGGGCGGCGCGATATTCTTCTGAGTTCAACCATTGCTTGGCAATTTCTGAACTGTCAAACTGAATGACGACCAAACGGCTGGGAGCCCAATCGCCTTCCAGGGTTTCGGTCTTCCCGCCGCGGACAATGAATTTGCCGCCGTAGGCAGCGATGGGACCAGGGGATAGTTTTTTGTATTCTTCATATTGCACGGGATCGTGGACATCGATATCGAGAATTACATAAGCGGTCATGCGGATCTCCAGTTTTAGGGATAAGATAATGCGAAATTATAACCAAGAATAAATCTCGCTAAACAAAAAGACTTCCGAGCTTTTTATGACTCGGAAGTCTTTTTGTTTCTTTTTACAATCCCAACCTTGCCTGCATCTCTTCCACTGCAGCTTTGGCTTCTGCCAGCCCTGCATTGTGTCTCAGCCGATACACTTTAATCGCTTCCATGAGATTAGTTTCTCGCAAGGCTTTGATCACTTCGGGGTCATCGTTGGGGTTTGTTTCCTCTACGAAAGTAACATTCAAATGTTTGTAAAGAAAATTAACCTGTGCTTCTAATTGGTTGATACGGCTTTTTAATTCATAAATTTGGCGCTGTTCTTCTGTCGACATGTTTTATCTCCTTGAATGAACTGATACTCTATTATTATTCAAGGAAATGGAGGTGTATATCGTGCGCAGGTACTGGTGCTTAAAATAAAAAAGGCCTTGATTTTTTATCCAAGGCCTTTTTGTTTTAGTATTCAATCACTCTAGGCAATGCCTTGGCTTGCTCAATCCATTTGCCAACATGATCAAGGGTGGGCAGGTCGCGGACCTTTTTCTTGTCCGCATTGACGGAGCTTAACTTTTGGAGCAAATTGTCAGCACTGCGTTGTGCTAATTCCGCTACGGTATCCACGCCAGCGGCTTCGAGCAAATCGGCATATTCAGAGCCGATTCCTTTAATGCGATACAAGTCTGCACGGTTGACCCATTCGAGGATTTGGTGCTCGGTCAGGCCAGTCGCTGAGGCGAGTTGTGAACGTCCCTTGGGGGTATTGGCTTTGTGAAGCAAGTCATCAGTGGTTTGAATATCCACACTTTTGAATTTTTCAGCATAGGTTGGGCCAATGCCCTCAATATCTTGAATTTTCATAATTCCTTCTCCTTAAATAATAATATGGGAAGATTTTATCATTTGAAAATTCAGGATATATTGCGAATCAATTGCTGATTACGACTGCCACTTCTCCCAGTGAAGCAGCTCATCCAAGGCAACGCGCCCGCCTTTTTGAGGAGGTGCAGACAGTTTTTCTTCGTCAACGGGGTATCCGAAAGACAACGCGATGCGTAAATGCCATTCGCTGGGGAATTTCAAAATGGCACGAGTCTGCTCAAAGTTATAGAGGGAGGCGGGGCAGGAGCCGATTCCCAAGTCCCAGGCGGCTAGTTGCATAAATGCGGCGGCCTGACCTGCATCAAACATCGTCTGAAATTTTTCAGTGGGTTCGGGGGTGAGGATGGCCACACACAACGCCGCGCCTGCGATATGACCTGCCCATTCGCCACACTGTGACAAGGCTTTTAAAATTTCTTTGTCCCGAATGGCGATGAATCTCCAGGCTTGTCCATTCTTTGAAGATTGTGATCTGCGCCCTGCGTTAAGAATGATTTTTGTAGTTTCATCAGAAATGGGACGATCTAAAAATTTTCGTACGGCCCGTTTGGTGCGAATGGCATCAGAGACATTCATGGCTGCTCCTCTTCTTTCATCCGAGTATAATTCACTCAATGAACCCGCAACAAATTACATTTCGAAATTACCTTCCTTCTTCACTAGCCCTCATGTTCATTGGCTGGGGCGGACTGTTTGCAGTATTATATTTTTCATTGCCTTTTGTCTGGTCACGCTGGAGTTTTTCGTGCTCATCATTTTAGCGTTGACAGGCACTGCCTTGCCCATTGTTTATTTTTTCTTTATAAACGTTTTCCCTGGCAACATGCCCATCGAATCAAATGTGATTGTGCGTCAATCTATTTGGTGGGGTGTATGGTGCCAGCCTCGCATGGTTGCAATTGGGCCGCCTCGTCTCTTTATATGTAATTCTCGGGCTTGCAGGCGGTTTTATCGCTGCGGAATATTTCATTCGTATTCGTGAGCAAGCCAATCGACGTCCTCCCGTGGTTTTAGATGACAATCTCCCTTCGTGACCTTCCCTCTGTAGAACAAATTCTACAAACACAAACTGCCGCCCAACTCATTGCCCGATTCGGTAGAACGTTGACCTTGGATGCAATCCGCTTCACCTTGGATGATATTCGGGAACGCTTCAAATCTGGACAGATTACTGTTCTGCCTCTACGAGATTTGATTCTCGTCCAAGCAGAATCCACATTAACCGCTTGGACAAAGCCTACCATCCTGCCAGTCATCAATGCTTCAGGTGTGATTTTGCACACCAACCTTGGGCGGGCTCCATTGAGTGATGCCACCATCCGCGCCATGGATGTGGTTTCACGGGGATATTCCACGCTTGAATATGATTTGGAAAAAGGTCAACGTGGTTCACGCTTAATCCATGCAGAATTTCTTTTGAAAAAATTAACAGGTGCCGAGGCGGCCATTGTGGTCAATAACTGTGCTTCGGCGGTCTTGCTTGTGCTTTCTGCCCTTGCCCATAAAAAGCGAGTTGTTATTTCACGTTCGCAATTGGTTGAAATTGGTGGTGGCTTCCGCGTGCCCGATGTAATGAAGCAATCGGGTGCAAAACTGGTGGAGGTGGGGGCTACAAACAAAGTCCGCTTGGCTGATTATGAAGAAGCTTTGATTGAATCGGCTGGGTTGGTGATGCGTGCGCATCGCTCCAATTTCAAGTTGGTTGGTTTTACCGAAGAACCCGAGTTGAAGGATATTGCCAAACAGGCACATGGTTTTGATGTGCCTGTTATCGATGACCTTGGCTCTGGCGCTTTATACGATACAGCAAAATATGGCATTGCTCATGAGCCAACCGTGCAAGAGTCGATGCAGGCGGGGGCAGATATTGTTTGTTTCTCTGGCGATAAGTTGTTGGGTGGTCCGCAAGCTGGCATTATCGTTGGAAAAGCGGATTTGATTGCAAAAATCAAAAAACATCCGCTGGCAAGAGCTGTCCGCGCAGATAAGACTTGTTTGGTGGTTATGCCACCTGCTTCATTATTTGAAGGATGAAGCTGGAGCAAGAAGTGCCCATCGTGAGGATGATGTCTCTGACGCCGAAGCAGGTCAAAGGGCGGCCGAGGCGGGCACAGCGTTAGTCAAGGAACTGTCGTGGAAGGTGAATTCACTGTGGGAGGTGGGTCATTGCCAGGGGAATCCATGCCGACCTTCTTGTTGTCGCTTGAAGCCGAGTTTCCAGGAAAGATTTTCAAAGCAGTTAAGAAAAGTTCACCGCCAGTTATTGCCCGTACTGTCGATGATAAAATTTGTTTGATCCGCGTTACAGTTTTGCCAGAGCAAGAAGGTGCATTAATGGTGATTCTAAAGAATTTGCTTGGAAGTCTATAACTGAAAATTCATTTATTTGCATTAAGAAAAGGATATTTATGAAATCAGAATTTGATGAAATGATGAAATCTCGTAATCTGGATGCAATCATCATATTTGGAAATGCAGAGTACAACCTGCCGATGTATTACATGACAGGCATGGACATGTGAGCCATGCGACCTTAATTAAAAAACGTGGAGATGCCGCTGTATTCTTTTATGGAGATATGGAGCGAGATGAAGCCGCCAAGAGCGGATTAAAGTTGATTCCATATTCCAAATATGATTACACTGAAATTTTTAAACAAGCCAATCAGGATTCTTTGCTAGCGAACGCAATTCGTTGCCAGATGATGTTTCAAGATGTAGGGGTTACTTCAGGACGAATTGGCATCTATGGAACTTATGATTTGAGTCCCATCTTTGGGCTTTTATCTCATTTGCAAAAGTTGATGCCAACTGCTGAATTTGTGGGTGAGGCACGAGAAGATTCAATCTTCATGCGCACCATGGAAACCAAGGACGAAGCAGAAGTAGCTCGCATCCGTGTCGGGAATGCCACGACTACGGTGGTGGGCAAAGTGCGTGATTACTAACTTCGTGTGAAGTCAATAAAGATGAAGTTCTCTTGAAAGAAGATGGACACTCTTTAACTGTAGGAGATGTCCACTCCAAGATCTGTTTGTGATTGCAGAACACGGCGCAGAGTTGCCCTCAGGCTTATCTTGCCATCGGCCGTGATGCTGGCGTGCTACATTCTGCTGAAATCCAAGCGGATTTAATGAAGTTGGGTCAAACGATTGTGTTTGGATATTTACCCAGCTGAAGCAGGCGGTGGGTATTATTATGATTTCACTCGTACCTGGTCACTGGGATATGCCACGCCAGAGGCACAAGGGCTGTATGACCAAGTTAAAGAAATCTATGAGAAGCTAATCGATAATTTTGATTTGAATACCCCATTCCGCCATTACAATGAAATGACCTGTGATTATTTTGAGTCAAAAGGACATCAGACTCCGCGCACGAGCAAGGCTCCCGTTGAAGGATATGTTCATAGCTTGGGTCATGGCGTTGGGTTGAATATTCACGAACGTCCATTTAGTGGATTTTCCGCAGGTGATGATCAACGCCTTGCCCCTGGGGTTGTCGTGACTTCAGAGCCTGGCTTATATTATCCAGAAAAAGGGATGGGGTTTCGTATTGAAGATACACTCTGGGTGAAGCCAGATGGTACGATTGAAAGACTTGCAGAATATCCGTATGATTTTGTTTTACCAATGAAGAAGTGGAAGAAATAATGGATTTAAAACCAGCCCGCATCCTTGGAATTGAAACCTCTTGCGATGAAACAGCCGCCGCCGTCGTTGAAAATGGACGAGCGCTTTTATCATCTGTGGTGGCTTCACAGATGGAAATCCATGCTCGTTATGGGGGAGTGTTTCCTGAAGTGGCTTCCCGTCAACATGTTTTGAGCATTACTCCAGTAGTGGAGCAGGCGCTCGCGCAGGCACACCTCACCCTGAATGATATTGATGCGGTCGTGGTTACACAAGGTCCAGGGTTGGCGGGGTCATTGGTGGTTGGTGTTAATATGGCAAAAGGCATTGCGCTCGGTGCTAGCAAACCATTGATCGGCGTCAATCATTTGGAAGGGCATTTATATTCTGGCTGGGTCTACAATGCAGGTGAAGAAGTTCCGCCAGAGCCACAGTTCCCGTTGATGGTCTTGCTTGTTTCAGGCGGACATACCGAACTGAATCTGATGACTGACCATTTGACCTATCAACGGCTCGGCTCCACACTCGACGATGCAGCTGGTGAAGCCTTCGATAAAGTAGCTCGCCTGTTGGAGCTTCCATATCCAGGAGGGCCCTCCGTTCAAAAAAATTCTGAAGAGGGAGATCCTCATCGTTTTAACTTCCCACGCTCCTGGCTGGATGGGACGTATAACTTCTCATTTAGCGGTTTAAAAACCTCTGTTTTATATGAAGTCAGAGAAATCCAAAAAAGAAGTAGCACGTTGCCTATCCCTGATTTAGCTGCTTCTTTTCAACAAGCTGTGATTGATGTGTTGTTCAAAAAGACCATGCAGGCTGCCCGTGAATATGGCGCAAAGGAAATTCTTGTGGCGGGTGGCGTCTCTGCTAACCGATCTTTACGACAAACATTTAAGGCCCAAAGTGAGTTCCGTGTTCATATTCCGCCCTTATCTTTATGTACAGACAACGCCGCTATGATTGCGTCAGCGGGCTACTATCGGTATGTGCTGGGAGTTCCTTCCGAGCTTGGCTTTGACGTCCGCCCGACCTGGCCTCTCTCTTAAAAGCACAAACCGCCTTTAGCTTGCCCAAGCCATTAGCGGTTCGTATCGGAGAATGTATTTATTATTATATTCTTCGAGATAAGTAAGACCTGAAACTCAATTAAGTTTTAGATGAGAAAAAATCACCATTAAAACTCAAATCCCCTGATAGACTTGCCCAAGTCCGTCAGGGGATTTGTTGAGGGGAGAATGTACTTGTTATTATATTCTTCAAGTTAAGTTGTTCCTGAATTCGACATAAATTTAGCATAAGAGTTTTTACAATACATCCAATAATTCTTGCAGAGAAATTGGACCTTCTCTTAAGACTATGGGAGTATTCCCTGTGCAATCCACCAATGTGGATGGGATTCCCCCAGGTGTTTTTCCACCGTCCAGAATCAAGGGAATACGCCCGCCAAGTTGTTCATATACTTCTTCTGCTGAAGATGGGCTGGGTTTCCCCGAAATATTGGCAGAGGTTACAGCCAAAGGTCCGCTTTCTTGCAACAAGCGAAGTGCGTCAGGGTGATTAGGGGATTCTCACATGCAGTGCTTTGTGGCAGAAATAGCAACAGGGAGAGTCTGCTTTTAGGAGAACGCGGGTTAAAGATTAAGGCAGAAGCGTTTTGGCAAAAATATGTGCCATTTCGGGAATCGAATCCGCTACTTTTTCCAAATCCGCCAGATATGCAATTAAAACAGGAATGGCTTTTTCAATAGGGCGTTCTTTGGCAAGATAAATGCTTTCAATCGCTGAGTTGTTGAAAGCCAGTGCTCAATTCCATAAACTGTATCTGTTGGCAGAGCGACCAAACCACCTTGCGCCAAAATCTTTGATGAACATTGAATCGCTTCTGGGTGAGTAGTTTTTACAATAATTGTTTCCATAAAATGTATTTTACTCTTCTATTGGGACTGCTTTAGTGTGATTTGTTGTTACGCAATTATGTGGAAATCGTGTGGATAGTGTAGGGAGGTTGCAAAAACAGTAAAAAAGTCACTTTCTATTTATGGTGGCTTAATGTACAACTAGTAGTATGGAAAGATAAAGGAGAAAATATATAAATGAACACACCCAAACGCTATAACCCTATTCTTGTAACCTTGCATTGGCTCACTGTTATATTCATGTTGGGCGCAGGGTTCCTCTCTGATTCTGAGGGAAATCGATCACCCATTAATATTCACATGTACCTTGGGGCTGGCTTGCTTGTTATTATGATTGCTCGTGTTATTGTTCGCCTCACCACCAAACGTCCTGAATGGGCTGATACTGGCAATTCTTTAGTTAATAAACTTGGTGAATTGGTTCACTGGGCTCTATACCTAATTGTCTTCTTTATATTAGGGTTGGGCGGTTTGATTGCCTATAATCGCAATTTATTTGCTGTTGCCATGGGAACAGGTAGTGTAGCAGGTCGCGCTGGTTTCTTCGGCGCCATCCATCACCTCGGATGGTTTTTAGCTATTTTGTTAATTCTTGGACATGTCGGTGCTGCACTCTATCACCAGTTCATTGTCAAAGATAATTTGCTCGCCCGCATGTGGTACGGCAAGTAGTTTCAAAGAACAAAACGGACAGGATACTCTTCCTGTCCGTTTTTCATTTAAAATCAAGAGATGGATCATACAGACCACGTTAATCTTTTACGACCAGCTAATCTCCAAGTCGGTGAGGCATGGGCAGATTTTGGAGCAGGCAGTGGTGCCTTCACATTGGCCTTGCGTGAATTGATTGGAAGCACCGCAACCATTTATGCGGTGGACAAAGATCGAAGTTCGCTAGGGGAGTTGGAGCGCGCACACCTCGACCGCTTCAAACTTAACTCAAACCTGCTTCTGCTTCCGAACGATTTTTCTCGCCCCTTAGATATTCCCTTGTTGGATGGAATTGTGATGGCGAATTCACTGCATTTTTTCAAAGACAAAGTGAAGGTTTTAAAGCATGTCCGTTCCTACTTAAAACCCAATGGAATGTTGTTACTCGTTGAATACAATGTTGATTCTGGAAATCCCTGGGTGCCGTATCCGTTTTCATTTGATACTTTACGTGGTTTGACCATTCAGGGCGGATTTGATGAACCGCAGTTACTAGCAAAAACTCCCTCAAGATTCTTGAGAGAGTTTTATTCAGCAAAATGTATGATGTCTTCTTAGTGATCTTCAAGAGTCTCAATGCTTAACAAAGACCAGACTCCGCCGTCATTGGTCACATAAGCCTTGTAAAGACGATTTTTCTCAATCACCTCGTATAGATCTCGTGAAATTGTTAATTTAATACTATCCATGTACAGGCTATATACCATTCGCATGGAATTTCTATTGGCACGATTGATGGTTGTTTCCGCGCGAGCTTCAATTGCCTGAACAGGTCCCAGAGGTTGTTCTGTAAGGGGTGTCCCCATTTTTTTATACATTTCCACTGATTCTTGATACTGGCGGGGAATCACTACAAAGATCATTAAAAGCGCAACGAGATTCACCAAACAAAATACTGGGATAAATAAACTTCCCAAAAGATTTTGTGCGGTGCTGATGGCTCCAAAAAAGTACAAAAGTGCCAGAAAGATTAAATATCCTGCAAAAAATATAAATCCGATCAGTAGCTTTTTGTTTTCATACTTTCCAGATGTGTTTTGAATATAGTCACGGCTGGCTTTGAAAAACTCAATTTGCTTCTGCGAATATTCATTACTTCGGTTGTGCTTCAAGTCATCGTTTGTGTAAGGTTGAGACCGTTGTAATTCAGCATTGTGTTCAATAATGGTGGACATTCCATCTCCCAGTTTGAAAAATAAAAGCCCGATTAGCTTATAGCATGCCATCGGGCTTGTGAATTTATCCTATTGTAGCTTAGGTTACCAATCAGCCATTTCTTTAACGCGGGTTCGTTCAAACAAAGTCACCAGGGTGAGTGCGGGGATAACCCAGCGTTCCTGTTGGTCGGTTAATTCACCAACTTTGGTGAGCGTATATTTATCCACCAACATATCACGAACTTTTTGAAGTTTGAGTACAGTAGGTCCATAAAGGTTACCTAATTTGAATTCATATGAGGGTGTGTAGAAGCGTGCGACAAAAGGTAGATTGAGCAATTGAATGCGAGTGGAGTAAGGTAAAAAGTCAAACCAAGCTGTACCACGTGATGGGACGATCCAGCCAAGAACGCTTCCGTTTTCTTGGTCCATGACTCGGTAGACAAGTCTGCTTGGTAATTGGGTGCTAACAGCTGTGTTTAAGAAATTCCCCGCTACATTTCCTAGCACTCCGCCAATATTGGCCGTACCGTTATTGTTGATAACAGATGCTTTTGATTCAACATACACATCCTTGAATTCTTCCATGCGCGCCCAATAGTCATCAAGGGAGCAGACCATTTTGTCATCTGGAGTGACGATGTCCCATCTTGTTGTGGTGCTGGCAAAGCGGAACAGCATACGGAAACTGCTATCGCCGACAGCTTTAAATACTGTCCTGCTACTACCGTCAATGAAAGTCATCACATCTTTAAAGGAAAGAAGCGGATCGTTGGCTCTCATGATGAATTTTCCATCACCGTTTTTGACATCTACCTGACGTCCGATGCTGATGAGTGGAAATTCGAATTTGATGGGGTATGAATACATAAAAAAACTCCTTTTGGAATAAACTTGCCGTATTATAGGGAAGAGGTAAGCATATGAAAATAGTCCATAGGTAAGGGAGTTTGAAAAACTTTTTTGCAATCTGAGAATAGTGTAGTATATTGGGGCGTTGCACTGCGCGGAGAATGGGCGTTAAAATAGGACGAATTACAAAATTAGAGAAGGCTTATCGAAGAGAATGGCACCCGACACAACTAGCCACAGGTTGTTGAAAAAGAAAAACCTCCCATATTTCGAACTGAATGTTTACTCAGAGATTGCTGTGAGTGATCTGGTGGTATATTCTGTTTTCTCGCTTCAGAAACAGGGAAGTGAAATCTCTACTGAAAATGTAGTGTTTACCTGCTTTGGACTTTTTCCGCATAAATTTTCACTAAAAAACTATACACGTTGGCCAGACTCTGCTTTGGTTGCCAGGCGTTTGAGTGATTGTAAAGATAGAGGCACCATCAAAGGGAATTCCACTGAGGGATTTCTCTTAACCTATAAAGGGTTGAAACTAGCCGAGCGGGTAGCAAGAGAGTTGGGCGTATATGTGCCAGAAAAGAAACCAGTCAAAAAGACTGTTTCTGTAGCGCCTCAAAAGCCTACTAAAAAGAAACTTGAAGCTCCTAAAAAAGAGATAAAGAAAACTTCTCACAAACAAGAGAAGAAGCAGGTACCTCCAGTAGTTGTAGAAAAAACTGCATTTAAACAATTGGTTAAAGTGCAGATGAAGAAGGTTCAGCCTGAGACGCCTGATAAAAAAGTACTTTCTCAAAAGATAAAACATGAGGAAGTCTCCAAAGTTAAAGTAGAAAAGGTGCGCGCTAAGGCCGTCAAAAAGCTTCCTTCCAAGCCGATTGTCAAGCAGGCACAAACATCACATACCACTTCAAAACTTTCTGTACAGCCAGTTGAGAAGAAATTGCAACCTCAACTTTTACCTGAAAAACTTATTGCGCCCAAGGTGGTAAAGCAGAAAGTTGAAAAGCCAAAAGCACCTGAACAAGCTCCTGTTCAAATCAAGAAGAAAAATTCTGAACCTGTTAAGAAGAAGGGTGAGTCAACGGTTGTAAATTCCAAGCCGGTGATGCAGTTGCAGTTAATTCCCGCGGTTGAGAAACAACCCAAACCCACACCACCAAAGAAAGCTGTTGTGAAGCCTCCGCCTACTGTTGCCGTAGTAGTGGCAGTGTCAAAAGAGGAGAAGGCTCGTGCAGCAAAGTTCATTCAATCGATGGAAAGATCGGATGCGTATAGGCACTATCTGAAAGATGGAGTCAAAGCAAGAATCAATGAATTTGATTTTAGAAGTTTGTTGCTCTGCACCATGGAATCTTCAGCAGAGACTTTGGTGAGGAATCTTAATTTGTTCAAGGGATATGCCAATATTCAAAACAGACAAGACCTGATCACATTCCTGAATTTTTGCGAGAAAAGTTTTTCAACTTTATTAAATTCAGCTGG
>JAXLVT010000039.1:0-26141 GCA_046328925.1 Anaerolineales bacterium | reverse complement strand
TTTTGACCTTCAGCGAATCTCAGCGGAAGCACACCCATCCCCACCAAATTCGAGCGGTGGATGCGTTCGAAGGATTCTGCAATCACAGCTTTCACGCCCTGCAACATGGGACCCTTGGCAGCCCAGTCACGGCTTGAACCTGTTCCATATTCCTTACCAGCAAGGACAATGCTCGGCACGCCTTCGGCTTGATATTTCATCGCTGCATCAAAAATGGACATAACTTCACCAGAGGTGTGATGTTTAGTCCAGTTGCCTTCTTTAGGGGCAACCAACTGATTCTTCAAGCGAATGTTTGCAAATGTACCGCGAGCCATCACTTGATCGTTCCCACGGCGGGCGCCATAAGAATTGAAATACGTGGGAGCCACATCGCGTTCCTGCAAGAACTTTCCAGCAGGGCTATCTGCAGCGATATTACCTGCAGGAGAAATGTGATCTGTTGTAATGGAGTCGCCAAACATACCCAATACACGGGCTCCATTAATTCCCTTAATCGAATCAACATCCAATGAAACTGTTTGGAAGTAGGGTGGATGATGAATGTACGTGGAATTTTCATCCCACTCATACAGATCGCCACCAGAGACCTTGATATCCTGCCACATATCAGACCCGGTGAATACGTCTGCATATTTGTCTTTGAACATCTCAGCCTTTACACTGGAAGCAATCGTATCGCTGACTTCCTTTTGGGTGGGCCATAAATCTTTGAGATATACAGGCTGACCATTTTGATCTGTGCCAAGCGGTTCATTATTCAAATCAATATCCACAGTTCCAGCAAGCGCATATGCCACGACCAATGGAGGAGAAGCCAGATAGTTGGCCTTCACAAGCGGATGAACACGGCCTTCAAAGTTACGGTTACCAGAAATCACTGCAGCAGCAACGAGGTCAGAACCTGTTACAGCTTTGGCAACTTCACCGGGTAATGGACCTGAGTTACCAATACAAGTTGTACAACCATAAGCAATGACGTTAAAACCAAGCTTGGAAAGCGGGTCAATCAAGCCAGCTTTATTAAGATACTCAGTCACAACACGGGAGCCTGGAGCTAGTGAAGTCTTTACATAGGGTTTGACATTCAACCCTTTTTCAACAGCCTTCTTTGCGACCAATCCTGCTGCAACAAGAACCGATGGATTACTTGTATTCGTACAAGAAGTAATGGCAGCAATCACAACTGCGCCATGTTTCATCTTTTGTGAACCACCATTGGTTCCGAATGTGGCTTCTCGATTCAAAGCATCACCAGAAAGTTCATAGCCGCGATCTTTGACAGGGGCGGTCAATGCCTTTTGGAATGTATCCTTCATATCGGTCAGCGCGACGCGGTCTTGGGGTCGCTTGGGGCCAGCTAACGAAGGCACGACGGTTCCAAGATCCAATTCAAGAGTATCGGTGAATTCAGGTTCGGGACTGTTTGCGTCGTGGAAGAGTCCTTGTGCACGCATATAAGCTTCTGTGCGAGCAACCACTTCTTCGGAGCGACCAGTCAATCGCATATAGCGAAGCGTTTCTTCATCCACAGGGAAGTAGCCCATGGTGGCGCCGTATTCAGGAGCCATGTTGCCAATTGTGGCGCGATCAGTCAAAGACATGGTGCTAAGGCCAGAGCCATAGAATTCAACGAACTTATCAACCACGCCTTTTTTGCGTAGCATTTGTGTCACGGTGAGAACCAAATCTGTAGCGGTGACACCTTCATTCAATTTACCAGTGAGTTTGAAACCAATCACATCAGGAAGGAGCATGTCCATTGGCTGACCGAGCATGACGGCTTCTGCTTCGATACCACCCACACCCCAACCCACAACACCCAGACCATTAATCATGGTGGTATGTGAGTCAGTACCAACGAGGGTATCAGGGAAGGCCAACAAGTCTTTGCCATCTACTTTGGTCATTACAACTTCAGCGAGATTCTCAAGATTGACCTGATGAACGATACCAGTCATTGGTGGCACCACGCGGAAGTTGCTGAATGCTTTTTGTCCCCACTTGAGGAATTCATAACGTTCTTTGTTGCGCAAGAATTCCATTTCGGTATTGCGATTCAACGCATCAGCGGTGGCAAAGAAATCGATTTGCACTGAGTGATCAATGACCAAATCAACAGGCACGAGCGGATTAATCTTCTTCGGATCACCACCCAAACGGGCAACTGCGGCGCGCATCGCGGCGAGGTCAACCACGGCAGGAACGCCAGTGAAATCTTGCATAACCACGCGACCAGGCAGGAACGGAATCCCAGGGCGTGCGCCTTTGGGAGTCCAGGCAGCAATGTTTTTTACATCCTGCTGGGTGATTTCTCTGTCATTACATTGACGGAGAGCGGCTTCGAGAACGACACGAATGGAATAAGGCAATTTGCTGAGTTTAACCAGACCAGCCTTCTCCAGCGCATCGAGGCGGAAAATGACGTATTCTTTCTTTCCCACTTTCAATACGTCTCGGGACTTAAATAGGTCTTGCATAGGATAACTCCTTTGGTGATGAGGATTTCGCAGGGATACATCCCTACACTCACACCACAACTTTGCGAAAGACACAAAGGAGCGCCTTTGTCATCCTTGATTTAAATGTGGTGGGGTTTCGTTTGAAAAATGTTGTTGTGCTCCAAATCACAACAACACGCTTCTACATTTTAAGTTCTTTCTTTAAAGATGTGACCAGTTCGTTCTTTTCAGCTTCCGGTAAAAACGAGGAACGTGCTGCATTTAGCACAGTACTTTTCAAGACATCCAATCCAATATGCATATCTTCGCAAACATGTTGATATTCATGCGCCAAGGTGATGCGTGAAACGCTCGGGTCATCGGTATTGACGGTTACTTTCAACCCAGCTTCCATCATGCGTGGCAATGGATGAAATTCTAAAGATTTAACCACACCAGACTGGAAGTTACTGGTGACACACACTTCAAAAACCGTATTACGTTCGCGAGCCAAGGCAGTCACACTTTGACTCTCAAGCACACGAACGCCATGTCCAATTCGTTCTGCACCCAAGTTTTCAATGGCATCGCGGACATTTTCAGCGGGGCCCCATTCGCCTGCATGAATGGTCACATGTAAGCCTGATTGTTTCGCTTCACGAAAAACACCATAAAACGGATCAGACTTAAATTCCGCTTCATTGCCCGCCAAGTCTATTCCTAACAAACCATTCTTAATATGTTCAACTGCCAACCAAGCCACTTGTTCAGCAAGTTCAGGGCTTTCGTGTCGATTGACAGAAGCAATCAACCCTACTTTGATTTTATATTTCTTCGCAGCTTCCTGCGAACTCTTAATCACCCAGTCCATCACATCATGCAAAGGAAACCCTTCCGCACGACTTAATGCAACGGGAGTAAATCTTAGCTCAAGATAACGACAATTATCTCTGGCAGCATCTTCCACAGCTTCTTGAGTCACGCGGTTGATTACATCAGGAGAACGA
This sequence comes from Anaerolineales bacterium, assembly GCA_046328925.1. Lineage (GTDB taxonomy): Bacteria > Chloroflexota > Anaerolineae > Anaerolineales > Villigracilaceae > Villigracilis. Next base: position 22,693 of record JAXLVT010000039.1, on the reverse strand, counting down.
TAAAACAATCTTAAAGTTTTAAACTTCTCAAGGAAGTTGGTAAAGGTCATGGGATCGCGGTCTTGAACCTGCACCAAACCGCTTAAGTTCAACATCGAAACAGGGACAGTCACCCCGTGCTGTCTTGCAATATCCAACATGGTCGCAAGACGCAGAGACCCTTCCAAATGTCGATGTAACTCGACCTTTGGAAGGGAAAAATATACATTCAAAGGGGCTGTTTCGTCTTGGAACAAACTACCTCTAAAGCTTAACGACGTTTCCGTTTTTTCTTCGCGCCATCATTACCACCAATCTGTATTTCAGTCTGTGTGGGAGCAGCGGGATCTTCAGAAGTTTCAATGGCACTAATCTCTACACGTCTGGGTCTTGCTGAAAATGCACGTCCAATCACAAGGCCACGCACATCTTCCAATAATTGAGCAAACATTTCAGAGGCCTTGGTCTTATATTGTACCAGCGGGTCACGTTGGGCGTAAGCCTCAAGACCTATCGAAACTCTTAAGGCTTCGACCTTTGTGAGATATTCCACCCACAACTCACTGAAGGCACTCAATAACAATTGACGATGGACTTCATTCAAAACGTACTTGCCTATCGCGGCGGATAGAATTTCCCGATCTGACTCACTCAGGCTTGCTACTGCTTCGTTGAGTCTTTCTTCGCCGAAGGCAATCTTCGCGGCAGGACCAAAATCAGCCAAACGATTGGCATTTTGACTCAGCCTGTTGAATTCACTTTGTCCCCAAGTCTCGCGCAGAATTTCTTCAGCCCGATCCAAGTGACTCATTACCTCTTCAACGATTCTCTCTACTTCGCCGTTCCCTAACAATTGGGCTGCATAGAAGGCATAGCTGAAACGGGTAAAAAACTGCTTGACCTGTTTATGAGTCTTCTGGTCAAACGCAGAGCGAGTGCCTTGAGCCAGAGTCAACAATAAGCGAAGTTTTCCTGATTCGCTGGTCACATCTTCACGTTGAATTAATACATCAATATCGCGTGCCACCTGAGCGTTCAAGCGTTCACGTTTCTTATTAAACGCATCTTGTGCGGTATTGAATAGAATCTCAGAAAGCTCATCCCATTCAGCAGGCAACGGACTGGGCCACTGCACCTGCTCACCCACACGATTTTGAATCGCACCAATCACACGCATCGCGCTAATCGCAGTCAACTGGCTGGCAACAAGGTCTTGAATATCTTCTTTGACATCTTCAGGCTCATTGGCCAAAGCTTTTTGAAGTTCGTTGCTATAGCGCAACTGCAAATGCACGAGAGAATTAATCTCTTCGCCAATTTTCTGAGCACGTGGCTTCTCTTCCAAATCACGCATACTTTGGAAATAAGCATCAATTGCATCGGCTCGCTCGTTAATTTGCTGATCCAAAGACTCTTCGGTTTTTCCAATCAGCGTCTCAATGGCATGCATGGCATGAGTTTGTTCTGCTTCAATGGAGCGTGAAACCAAGTCAAGCACCGAAGCGCGGACATCATCCTTGATTTCATCGACCAACAACTTAAATCCATACGAAGGGAACAAACCATCTTTCGTATCAAACGGCGGCTGGACCTGATCCAACCAAGCAATCAAACGCCATGGTCCTTCTTCATCCACAAGACCAGCTTCCACACGCTTGGTGACTTCGGCTTCCAACATGTCTGCTACATCTTCGCTCAAATCTTCTTTTACAAAGATGCGGTCTCGTTGAGCATAAATTTGCGTGCGTTGCTTATTTAGCACGTCATCATATTCAAGCAAATGTTTGCGGACGTCAAAGTTGGCGCCTTCTACACGAGTCTGTGAACCTTCGATAATATTGCTGACGAGACGAACCTCTAATGGGAGTGAATCGTCCACCTTAAGACGTTCCATCAATCCGCTGACTTGCTCCCCACCGAACAAGCGCATCAAATCATCTTGCAAGGAAAGGTAAAAGCGTGAAGAGCCAGGGTCACCCTGACGAGCAGCACGACCGCGCAACTGATTATCGATACGGCGGGCTTCATGGCGTTCCGAACCGATGACGTGTAAACCGCCCAACTCTTTGACGCGTTCCATGTCTTCAAAATATTGGAGGAAGAGCTTTACTTCTGCATCGTAAATTCCATAATTGGATGAATCCACTTTCTTCAAAGCTTCACGGCGTTCCTGTAAAGTCATGTCGAATGGATCTTTGTAGCCAGATTTTCCCAACACGCGGCTGACCGCAGTAATCACTTCTTCTGCGAGTTCACCACCAAGCTTAATATCAACGCCACGGCCTGCCATATTGGTGGCAATGGTCACAGCGCCGAAAGCACCTGCACCTGCAATAATCTGCGATTCTTCTGTATGCTTGCGAGCATTCAATACTTGATGTGGCACGCCGCCTTGAATAATTGCCTTCAAGCGCGGAGCTACTTCGTTGGGCAAGCGCAACAAACCGAGCAAGGTTTTGAGGTTGGTCGCATCATCCAAACTGATATTGGTTAATCCATGCGGCGCGATGAACTTGCGTAATGTATCAGGGGAGATTTTTTCAATCGGCTCATTGAACGGCACAAGGTCGGCGATGAGGCGGCCATCTTCTTCCATATCCTTCGCACGCAAGTACGCATCGCGGACCAGAGTCAATTGCAGCAAACGTCGCACAGGTTCAGCCTTGAGGCGGCTTGAAAGTCGGTCAGATGATTCAACGGAAGTAGTTCCCACCAACAACGGACGACCCAGGGCATTATTGCGAACAATCTCAGTGACAATGGCGCGCAACTTTGCTTCGCCTGTGCGGAAGATGACATCAGGATAATCTTTTCGGCGATAGAACAGCGGCGTAGTATCCCCAGCCTTGGCAAAATAAGTATAGGAATATCCTTCTTCATCTTTTGCCTTGATCTCGGTCAGCGGTGCGCCCTTGCCATACGATTGATATTCAAGGTTTGGTGAAACAGGAGCAACTTCGAGTTTATAAATTTTATTAAACTCTTCAGCTTCGGTTAAAGCAGTACCCGTCATGCCCGCAAGTTTTTGATACATGCGGAAATAATTTTGCAAAGTGATGGTGGCATACGTGACAGATTCAGGTTCAACCTTCACGCCTTCCTTGGCTTCCACAGCTTGATGTAACCCATCGCTCCAGCGACGGCCCGGCATTTGACGCCCGGTAAATTCATCGACGATGACAACCTTGCCACCTTGCACCAAATAATCTTTATTTCGATGGAAGAGATACTGAGCGCGCAATGCCTGTTGAAGATACCCCACCAAACGTGCCTGCTCTGGACTTAAATCTTCGGGTCTTTCTGGATCGAGAAGCTGAACGCCCATAATTGCTTCTACGTGGCTGACACCGACTTCGGTTAAATCGATGGTGCGATTCTTTTCATCCATTTCATAATCTTCGGGTTTCAACTGCTTAACCACAGCAGACATGCGGCCATACCATTCAAGGTCACCAGAAGCAGGCCCGGAGATGATGAGCGGCGTTCGGGCTTCATCAATTAATACATTGTCAACTTCATCGACGATGGCAAAATAATGTCCCCGTTGTACGCGGTCACTGAGGCGCATGGCCATGTTATCGCGCAGATAATCGAAACCAAATTCAGAATTCGTTCCAAAGGTGACATCTGCACTGTATGCTTCTACTCGATCCACCAGGCGAAGATGTTCCTGATCTTCATGCGGAGATTCCCGTTCGAAATCTACAATAAAAGCCTTCTTGCCGTTCTCTGTCGCCGCTGCCATTTGCAACACACCCACAGAGAGTCCCAAAGCATGATAAATGGGAGCCATCCAACGCGCATCACGCCGCGCCAAATAATCATTGACCGTTACCAAATGTACGCCACGTCCCGTAAGTGCATTGAGGTAGACAGGCATGGTCGCCACCAAGGTCTTGCCCTCGCCTGTGCGCATTTCCGCGATCTCGCTGTGATGCAGAGCCGCACCACCGATAATCTGCACATCGTAGTGACGCAATCCAATGGTCCGCTTGGAAGCCTCACGTACCAGCGCAAAAGCTTCTGGCATTACTTCATCTAGTGCATCCTGCTCCGCCTTGCGGCGCTCTTCCTCATCTTCAATTCCATCAATTGCTTGGGCAATTCTGGCCTTAAATTCATCCGTCTTGGCGCGCAAGGCCTCGTCACTTAAGGAAGTATACGGCTCCTCAAGCGCATTCACCTGCTCCACCAATCCACGATATTGATCTACGGTCTTCTTTGTGGGGTCACCACTGAATAATTTTACGAAGTTCTTAAGCATTTAAATCCCTTTCAAGGGAGGGATTATAGCATGGGAGAGAATTCAGGAAATTGGAGTTTTATTAATGTTTACGAGAGTAATATTTTTTTGAGCACACTACCTAATGTACTTAAAAAGAAGGTGGCTGAAATTCAGCCACCTTCTTTTACAGATTTCTTATCGTCTTATGGCAAAGTACAGGGCTTTGTTATTTTAGTTACGCCCACTGAAGTAATGCCATCTACTGCTCCATTATAGTTAGAGTAAATCCCGTTTATTGTAATATTCTTCGCAGTTGAAATCGCCATACCTTGGTGCTCATTATCAATTGTCAAAACACAACTTAAGATGATGTTCCCATTTGAATATCCTATGATACCTTTTCCTGAATACGCATTGGATAAACCATCATTCCCAATCAGATTCAGATGAGTGGCAACAAAGCCACCACTGGCTTGGAATTGCAGCCCATCATAAGCATTATGGCTGAAAGAGTTCACACCAGATAAGGTAATAACCTTCGGAGTTACATAAGTTCCAGAAAGTCGATTATCTAAAATAGCTCCATTTTGGCCATTGTAATCAGCTGTTACATTACTTGCAGTAATAGCGCCATAAGTATAAAGAGCAAGTCCCGTTGCAGCATTGTTACTAAAGGAATTGAATCCATTCAGCGTAATACTCATTGGCTTCAAATTATTGAATTGATTTTGCACAAGTAACCCATAACTACCATTTGCATTAGCACTAACTGTATTAGTCGTCACGGAGCCATTACTTAGGATATTAATTCCGCTGCCACTGTTTCCAAAAGCATCTACATATCCTAACAGATTTACTGAGGCATAAGTTGAGTTATTACAATTGACTGCATTGTAATCACAGTTATCCACTACAAGGCCAGATCCGCTCTGATTACCAATAGCAGTAATATTATTCAAAGTAACCACCCCATAACTCAATATATTTAAGCCATCTCCAGTAGCATTAAGATTAAATATATTATTGCCACTCAAAGTAACTGCCATTGGCTTGGCAGGATCAGCCTGATTATCAATAAACAAACCACCATCTCCGTTACCGCTGACATTGATGTTTGAAATAGTAACAGGACCAGACGAATCGATACCCAAACCATTAGACCCAGTATTACTACTAAAGTTATTATTTCCTGTAAGGGTTACGCCAAGTCCATTTGTGTTATCAATATACCCACCAGCATTATTCCCAATTACAGACATATTATTAATAGTTACCTTACCGTCTGATATGACATCTAACCCAAACAAGTTTGAAGAAACAAGGTTGGTTCCAGAAATCGTAACATTCGCACTACCAACGCCAGGCTTTACAGCAGAAATCCCCAAACCACCTTCCTGACTTGTAAGGGTTAAAGCAATGTTTGCAAGAGCAACATTTCCAAATGAAGAAAAGCTCACGCCATGAGCATTACCTGTAAACTTACCATACCCAGTCAAGGTAACGCCACCAGTATTATTAATAGAATTCAAATTCCCATAATTATTTTCAACATTTATAGCAGCAAAGTTGTAATTTGAAATCAGATTGCTTAAAGTTACTGCACCAAATGAGCTGACATATAAGCCACTCCCGCCATTTCCACTAAAAGTATTAGACCCTTTAATAGAAATCGATTTCGAAGTGGTTACATCACACCAATGATTAAAACTGTTATAACTACAGTTATCAAGAAAAACTCCATCAACAGCATTATTATTAGCGTTTAGATTGTTGGTGGTAATAACGCCAGCGCTTAAAACTACCAATCCACTATTCCCGTTAGCATTAAAGTAATTTACACCGTTCAAGGTTACTCCCGCTTTTAAGGAGCTAGCCAAGTTATTAATATTAACTCCATCTGACCCATTTGAATTAGCAGATATATTTGAAATTGTAACAATACCTGTTGACATAATCCCCAAGCCATAGGAAGTATTGTTATTAAATTGTTGAAAGCCCTTGATTGTAATTGGCATACCACCTGTCGAAAGAGGATTATTCAAAGACACACCTGAAGAAGTGTTATGACTGGCAACAATATCACTAATGGTAATTGAACCTTTCGAATATACTTGCAGGCCGCCAGCTTCATTCCCAGTGAAGGAGCTACCATTAATGATGATATTTCCAGTACCAGATGAGTTGTCCAAATATGCCCCAGAGCGATAAAACCCGGCATTTGTGTTTTGATTATCTTTGATAACAACTCGATCCAATTGGATATTTTTTGTAGTAACTATGGACAATCCAGAATCATTTCCAACAGGCATGGTTTGAGCACTAATTACAATATCACTTAATGTTACGTTCCCTTTCCATCCTGCAATTACCAAGGGAACACTGAGTACAGTGGGGTTATCTTGGTTAATAGTAGTATTTCCTACAATGTTATAAACCCATCCACCCTTAAGAGTAAGGCTAAAATTCAATACCCCAGCTAAATTAGGATTACTGCCATCAATCAAGATTGTGGTAAATAACGAATTATCATTACCTTGTTCAAGCCAAACTACCCCATTTCCTACGGGATCATATCCATCTGCATAAATATCATTAACCAGATCCGCTAATGTTGAGAATGAAATTGAACAACCACCAACACCAGCTTTTGGCGCCACACCAGCCGGGCACCACATTGGATCCTTTGCTGAATCCGAACCCTCGTCTTGATTAGTGAGAGCAGATACTTGTCCAACAGTTTCAACATCTTCCGGCAAATATGCAGGCGCTGATTCTTCCTCAGAAACAGCCGTATCTATGCCGGTAGATAGAGGCAAATCCACATCTGTCGATGTTGTAACCTCAATCAAATCTCCCGATGGAGGGGGGGGAGCATCATCGGCAAAAGCTGGAATCGTCCAGACTGCACTTATTAAAAATGCAAAAGCAAAACTAATCATCTTTCTCTTAAAAGAATTTTTGATTTTCATATACTTCTCCTTCATAAATTTCCCACTATATTAAATTGCCCCCGCTACAAAAGCGCTACAAAAAAGTTATTTGTTTGTAACTGTTTTCAAAATCTGGATGGCCGATAATTTTTTGCCTTGGTTATATTTTTGAGTAAATTTTGGCACCCCAATTAATTCAATTGTAGATTTCTTTATAGATGCAATCGCGCTAATCGCTTCAGTGCTCAACTTTGCGCCAGCATTTTGAGTTACAGTATCAACGTACCCCAAAATTTGTGGAATATCATTTAATTTTATTTTTTTAACGACAAACAAGTTGGCAATATTCAACAACGGAATTACGGTCCCCATAGAATCATTCTGACCAACACGCAACGACAAGCTTTGTTCAAAATATTTTTGAGCTTTACTCAACTGTCCTTGCATAGCCATTAGATCGCCCAAATTATTCAAAGAGAGTCCTACTCCTCGTTTATCCCCATTTTTTCTACGAATTGCCAACCCCTCTTTTAATAACTTTTCAGCGCGTTTCTTTTCTTTAGGAATATTCATAATTGCTGAGGCAAGATTATCCAACACAATGCTAAGTGTGCGTTCATTTTTTGTAATTCGCGCTAACTTTAGGCTTTCTTCATAATAAGGTCTGGCTTCATCAAGCTTATCTTCATGAAAATAGGTATTCCCAATATTAAGCAAAGATAAAGACAAGCTGTCTTTATCTTTCAATCTCTTTTGTATGCGAATCGCGCTGTTGAACCAAGCACGTGCACGTCTTTGATCTCCTTGCTCCCATGCGATTAAACCACCATTATTTAATGCTGTCGCGTGCGCAATTCCTTGCTTTTGCAAACTGGTATGGGTTAAGAGCTTATTGAACCATTCTCTACCTTCACGATAACGCCCACGAAGTCTCCAAAATCTACCAAGGCTGGCTATATTTCCCCTTGTCCAAACGATATTTTTTTGTTTGAGTGTATATGTTAATGCCAAATGGACATTACCATAATTAAACTCAATCCAGTCGATTGTATCTTTTTCAGCAGGAGTATACATCTTACTCCATAGCTGATCTATAAACGACAGAAAATAATTTGAATGGAATAGACTTGCCTGTTGATACTCCCTATGTTCCTTTAGCTTCTCCAGCGCAAATTGACGAATCGTATCAAGCATTACAAATTGCATATTCTCATTACGTTTTTGTAGGTTTATTAAAGATTTCGAAGCCAAAGACAATAAGGTACTATGAATTACTGTATCAGCATGAACAGGCAAAACATATTTTTTATTTGAGTCCAATGGATAGAGTTGTGATACTGGATTTTTAAACCCGCCAGCAACTTGAATAGCCTGTTCTTCATTCCAATACCCTGCAAAAATAGCCAATCGGCGAAAAAGGGCTTTTTCTGTGTGATTTAGTAAATCGTAACTCCATTGAATCGTACTGTGTACGTTAACTTGCTTTATAGATTTTGATTTCCCTTTTCTCCGTATTGATGTAAGGCTGAGATTAATATCTTTCAAGTCTTTGTCATAAGCTTGTGCTGCAATTAATTCGATCGCAAGGGGAAATCCATCCAGTTTTCTGCAAATCTCTACAATATCCTGGATGTTTTCCTCAGAAGCCCGAAAAGATGTAGCAATAAAAGAAGCCCGCTCAATAAATAGTTTTACAGCTTCATTATTTATTAAAGCACGATAATCTGTCTTCGTTTGGGCAGGTAAAGGCATAGTATCCACTGCCATAACTTGTTCTGACAATACACGTAAGGGTTCGCGACTTGTAGTTAATATATGAATCTGGTTGCACTCTCTGAGTAATTTTTCTGTCAAATCTGCACAGCCAGAAATTAAATGCTCACAGTTGTCCAACACCAATAATATATTTTTCCCTGTAAAAGCATTGGAAAGCACATCCAATAAATCTTGACTTGTCTTTTCCTTAACTCCTGCAACTCTTGCTACAGTTTGCGCTACGTGGAGTGGATCTGAAATTTGAGCAAGATCAACCCACCATAACCCATCAAGATATTGTTGCAAAAGTTGACGTGCAACCTCTAAAGCTAGGCGACTCTTGCCTACACCACCGGGTCCTTTCAATGTAGTTAAAGTTGACAATCCTCTTTTTTCAAAAAAAGCCTGTTTTATCTTTTCAACTTCCTCTTGCCGCCCAACAAAACTAGTAGAAACTTGTGGGATATTAGTAATATAGTGATGGGAGGAGAATGCTATTTTTTGTTTCTGAAGCGTTTCATTCAATTTTTCAATTTCAGGGGAGGGCAATATACCAAATTCACTTAATAAATTCTGCTTAAACCCTTCATACATCCTAATAGCAGCCTCAACTTCCCCTTGTGCAGACATACACACCATCACATGTTGATAGGCTAATTCATTAAAAGGATCAATTTGTATTACCTGTCTGGCAAAATCAATTGCCTGAATGTAATCTCCGATAGAACGGCTTGTCTTTGCTCCTTGTAACAAGCCATCCACATAAATTCCATGGTATTTCTCTCTTAGTTGTAGAATCCATTCATCATAAAACTCCTCCAAAAAATCTCCGGTATAGAGTTTTAAGCGTTCTTTTAATGAAACAAGACCTTTATCTGCTGACCATTTTGAAATTGATAAAAACTCTATTACATCAACATCAATAGCATAATTTGAATTAATACGCAAAGAGTCCTGATCGCCAAGCACAATAGTATCCCCCAACATAGAACGAATTTCAGTTAATGACACACGTAATGCCCGCCTGGCATTTGCAATGTCTGTATCCCCCCAGAACAATAATGCCAATCGCTCCCTTGTATGTTGCCTTGGATGTAAGATTAAGAAGGCAAGTAATGCTTTGGATTTTTTACGCGCAAAATTAATCAATCGTCCATTCTTGAAAAGACGAAATGAGCCAAACAACTCAACTCGAATCTGCATCTAAAATATTATAGCCGAACTTTTAAATGAGAATGTCCACATCAAAACAAAACATACACACCCCTCCAAGATATACCATGATGGCAAAAACAAGCATTATTGCAGACAATGGCTTTAATACTGACCCAAACTTAGAGGTAGGGAATTTACTAGCCGCCAACCATTTTGGCTTGGCTGGGATGACCGAACGTGCCTACTTAATCGGTGCAGAGATTCGCATCTACACAACTGCCGAAACTGGAGCCATGGTCCACGTCACATGGACTGCTTGACGTAGTTAAACAAATGGGGAAGAAAAAAAATACGGTTACTTAAAAGTATAATCACCACCCTATGCCCACCCCAGAAGCCATTCTCAAAACTACATTCGGGTACGATACCTTCAAACCGTTACAGCGCGAAATCATCGACAATGTGATGGCGCGGCGCGACACGCTCGTCATTATGCCAACGGGTGAAGGCAAGTCGCTCACCTATCAAGTCCCTGCGCTGATGTTCGACGGCCTCACTGTGGTGGTCTCTCCTTTAATAGCGTTGATGAAAGATCAGGTGGAGCAATTGCGCGCGCTGGGCGTCTCTGCGGTTTTCCTCAACAGTTCACTTTCCCCCGAAGAATATCAAGCCAATATGGACTCTGTCAAAAGCGGACAATCCAAACTGCTTTACGTTGCACCTGAGACTCTTCTGACTCCCAGAATTTACGCGCTTCTTTCCTCGCTCAAGCTTGACCTGCTTGCGATTGACGAAGCCCACTGCATCTCAGAGTGGGGACATGACTTCCGACCAGAGTATCGTCAACTAGTGGATGTGCGTCGAAAATTTCCATCCGCTGTATGCATGGCACTCACCGCTACCGCCACACCCCGAGTCCGAGCGGATATTGCAAGCTCGCTTGGGTTTACCGAGAAGAACGAATTCCTCGCCTCTTTTAATAGAGAGAACCTCTATATTGAAGTACAACCCAAGCAGGATGCCACAGCACAAACCATAAAATTTCTCCAAAATTTCAAAGACCAATCAGGCATCATTTACTGCTTCTCTCGTAAACAAGTGGATGAACTCGCCGCGACTCTGGCTCGCTATAAATACTCTGTCCGCCCGTATCATGCAGGGCTGGATGATGGCGAACGCAGACGCAATCAAGAGGCCTTCATCCGCGATGATGCGCAAATTATTGTCGCGACGATTGCCTTCGGTATGGGAATCAACAAACCCAATGTGCGCTTCGTGATTCATTTTGATTTGCCCAAGAGCATTGAAAGTTATTACCAAGAAATTGGCCGTGCGGGTCGTGACGGTTTGCCTTCGCATTGTCTACTCTTATATAGTTATGGCGATGCCAGCAAGATTCGGTATTTCATCGACCAAAAGGAAGAACCTGAACGTAGTGCCTCGTATCAACATTTAGATGCCATGACTCGCTACGCTGAAGGCAGTGCCTGCAGACGCAAACCTTTGCTTTCGTATTTCGGTGACACGTATTCACAAGAGAATTGTGGCGCCTGCGATAACTGCGGCGCAGAACCCAGCGCGCAAACCGATATCACCATCCCTGCGCAGAAATTCCTTTCCTGTGTCAAACGTAGTGGAGAAAAATTCGGCGCGGCACATATTGTGGATATTCTGCTTGGCGCAGATAACGAGAAAATTCAAAAATACAACCACCAAACATTATCCACTTATGGAATTGGAAAAGAATTAACCAAAAGCCAGTGGATGCATATCTCCCGTCAACTGATTGAGCGCGGACTGTTGAATCAGGAGCCTGCCTATCGCGTGTTGTCGGTCACTGCCAAGGGGTTGGAAATGCTCAAATCACGGGAGCAGGTTTTCGGTCAAATTAATGAAGCGAAGCGCGGAACAAGATTATCCGCGAAGTTGAAGTCATCCATGTCTGAAGAAGAGATGGAGTATGACAATCTGCTTTTTGCACAATTAAGAAATAAGAGAAAAGAACTGGCCGATGAAGCGGGCGTTCCACCTTATGTCATCTTTTCAGATAAAACTTTGGTGCAAATGGCAACCTATTTTCCGCAAGATAAAGACGGCTTGCTGAATATGAGTGGTATGGGCAAGGTCAAGTATGAACGATACGGCGCAGATTTTTTAGCGATTATCAAAGCGTACAGCAAAGAAAACAAACTGGAAGAAAAATACAAAGCGCCAATGCGCAATAAAGATGATGCGGGGCGAAGATATGTGGCAGTGGGTGAAGCCTACAATGCAGGGGAAAGCATTGAAACTTTGATGACTCGTTACGATGTAAGTGCAGACACGATTCTGAATCATCTGGCACGCTTCATCATGGCAGGCAATCCATTGCGTTCTGCAAAAGACTTGATCGCTCTCTCTAAACTGTCACCTGAACAACAACAAAAAGTATTCACCGCCTTCGATGAGTTGGGGCCAGACATGCTCAAGCCTGTGCATGAAAAGTTCAATGCCACAGTTAATTATGACGAGTTGAAAATTTTACGCTTGTGTTATTTATGTGAGCAAAGATAATTTTTAAATAATACATGCCAGGTATTTCCTGGCATGCACCCCAAAGGTTCCCCTATCGGTATTCCCCTCAGAACCACCGACGCGAAATTGGAAAAGGAAAGTTATTCAGTTATCATCTCAATAAAGGTGGGGGCAATCTGCGGGTCGAAGTGGGTGCCGATATTCTCATGAAGATAACTAACCGCATCCTGGGATGACCATGCTTGACGATATGGGCGGTCGGATGTCAGGGCGTCATACACATCCGCAAGGGCAAAGAGACGGGCAGCCAGTGGAATCTCTTCTCCTGACAAACCTTGTGGATATCCACTACCGTCCCATTTTTCATGATGTGACCACGGAATGGCCAATGCAGGAGTCAAATACGAAATCGGTGCAAGTATCTCCATAGCAATCGTTGGATGACGCTGCATAATCTTCCATTCTTCACTTGTCAAAGCGGCAGGCTTGAACAAAATGTGGTCTGGGATGGCCACTTTTCCAATATCGTGCATAATGCTTCCGCGCCGAATATGAACCAATTCGGTATCTGAGATTCCCATTCGAATTGCCAGTCTTAAAGTCATATCTGTGACACGGCGAGTATGGTCTTCAGTTTCTTGGTCACGAAGATACAAAGCTCGTGACCAACCTTCCACGGCTTTGTCGTATGCAAGCGTTATTTCAAAATTTGATCGTTGCTTATGCCGTGTGATGTTCCTGATGAACATAATGGATAAATCTTTGGTAAAAGAAACCAGACGAGATTCATACCAAGCTTCTCCTGCAAGCAACGGCAACATATATTCAAACAAGACAAGTTCACTACCCGCAGCCAATTCCTGCGCGGCATTTTCATATTTTCTTCTTACATCCAAAGGAACAAGATTTTGGAATTTCATCTGGCTAAAGTTATGTGCAAAGGGACCCAGTTGCGAACCATTTCCAAGTTTAGGATCCACAATCCTTCCCTCTTTATCCAGCACAAGTAAAGATCATCAAAGGCTTGAAACATGGCATCCAGCCTTTGGTCTGAGTTGGGTAGATTTTGAAATTTCATTTCAACAATCATCATTGTCATTTCTCATTAGTTACTTAATAGCAAGCGATTTATTAATCTGGCGCGCAAGTTCAGATAACGTATGAGCACGAATTGAAACAATAAGGTCTTGTTCTTCTTTGGTTAAGGAAAAAGTTTCCCCTAGGTACCCATTTTGAAGCGCCTTTTGCGGATTACTCAACAACAACTCACGGAATTGTTGATTTACGATGGCAGCAGCAAACATCCGGTTCAAGCCCGAAGACTGAACTACGGCAGCAGGAATATTTATTTTTGCAATGGGTTGATATATAAGAGGAGCAATCATATGGATATAACCTTTTCTATTTTTTGAGGTTTGGCAAGCATCCAAAATGCGCCTGCCGCAATAAACATGTCACCGAGGCTAAATGCCACTTGATACGGCGACCAAATTGGAGGGAGAAAACGATCCGCGAGCCATTCGAAGTGAGTCTGCTCGGGAAGCAAAAGAATGTCTTTAACGCCGAAGCGAGTTCCAGATTGGAAATCCAAAAAAACTTCTGAAGAAACCACCCGATTGGCGGTCTCAGGGCTGATGGGCATGAAGCCGCCATTTGAAATCATCACCAAGAAATTCAACACGGCGCCAAACATCAAAATCTTTATTCCAACACTATGGCGGTTGAGGAAGGCAAACCCAATAAACAGGATTTGGGAAATCGGCAGAAACACATCAGTGGGATGAGCGAATTTCTGAAGGAAAAAAGCGGCAGGAATCAACCAAAGATGATGAAGAACAGGCGCTTCATACTTAATCTTTTGGTTGGCTGCCCACCCCAAGCCAACCAACATCCCAGCGACAACTGCCACCAGCAAAATCATGGTTAGCGGATGCCGCCACTTCCATCACTAGGAGCACCGACGCCGATCACGAGCATGGCCAGGGCAACCAACATGAGAGCCATTTGAATGTACTGGCGGTCAATTTTTTGAGCAGAGAAGGCCAAAAGGGCAAATTGTTTTTTCATGGGAACATCCTTTCTTTCGGTTACGATGTTCCTAAGATACGGCCCCCTAGGCTTCAAAACAGGCTTCAAACTTTAAATAAAAAACAGCCTGTGTGGGCTATTTTTTTATTTGCATCCATTTTTTACGATATCAATTTATGATACAAATTTTTGGTCTCTTTTGACGGTGACAAATCAAAATTCTGTTTCAAAGCTTCGACACAAGCCTGATAGGTACGCATCACAGCCTGCCGATCTCTCAAGCGATGATAGATTTGCATGGAAAGTCGATACGCGGCTTCCAATCCAGAATCACATTCCACCGCGCGTTGACACATAACCAACGCTTCTTCCAACATGGCTTGTTTTTGATACAGCTCTGCCAAAGATAACAATGCGTTTAAGTAAATTTGGTTCAACCGTTCACGGTCCATCAGGACCCAATCAAAATACATGTCATCCAAGTAGGGACCATGCACCAATTCAACAGCCTTGTGATAAAAATCCACCTGCTCTTCAGTGACCTTAGCTGACTTGGCTTTCGAGACATAGGATTCGAAAGATTCCACGTCGTATTCATAATCCAAAGTGTGGTTGAAAGAATAGACTGCATTGTCAAATCGAATTGTCTCTTGCCCCACTGCACGACGCAGACGATATAGCTCGTTCTTAAATCGAAGCCTGATTTTGGCTGGGTCATCAATCTCAGGCCAGAATGCTTCTGCGATTTGCTCTTTCGTCAATGGCCGCGATTGAGATAAAAAGAAAAAAAACAAATCGCGCACCGATTGGGTTTGCCAATCAGAACTACTTAAGACCTTTCCACGCACACGAACCAGAGAACGACCAAATGCCTGAATGAACAAACGAGGGTCAGGAACTTCCACGATGCGTGCCTGCCGATGAAGTTCGCGCCGAATCGCTGGGAATCTTTTCCACACCCGCTCTGCTTGCAGGAATAATTCGCGCACTACTCGGCCAGCAGTGGCATTCTTTTGCAGTCCATCTAACCAAAGTTGGGTCTGCCCAACACTGACAATCACAATCTGTGAAATTTTCTTATGCTCGCCTACAGCTTTCAAAATCTTATTGGCTGCGGCTTCCATGTTTTTATTGGCACAGTAAGCTGCTGCCAACCACACACAAACACTGACAAGTTCAAACTCGCGACCATCGTGCTCAAAATGAAGTTCCGCTTTTTCCAAAGCTGAGACGGCATCTTTGTATTTTTTTTGGCGCAGCAACAATTTTCCACGCACAAATTCCAACATCCCATTTTCATAATGGGATTGACCTTGTTTTAGAAAGTCTTCAATGTCAGCGACTTGTTTCTCGGCAAGAATCAACTCACTTTGAAACAGGAAAAGATTGGCTTTTCCAATTTGCAGTGAAAAGAGCAAAAACTGATCCCGTCTTTCCTGCAACATGGTTTCAGCATGCCGATAGTTTTGCTCTGCAATTTCAAAGTCTTGCAGTTCGGCATATAAATCTCCCAACCCAATCGAAATCAACGCCTCTGAGCGAGTATGTCCACTTCTGCGAGAGCAGAGGATTCCTTCTTCATAAGCCTGAGCGGCTTTTTCATATTCTCCGCTTTGATGATACAAATATCCAAGATTATTAAATAGACTGCATTGCGCCCAAACATTGGCTTCTTGTTTCCAAATATCCAAAGCTTTGAGGTAAGTTTTTTCTGCTTCGGCATAATCTCCCAAATTACTATAAGTGGTGGCAATCTCTTGTAACAAATCGGGAATACTTAGTTTCTCATCCAAGCGGACAACGGTCTCATAAGATTTTTCAAACAGATTCAATGCTAGGCGAGTCTGACCAAACCGTACCAAATTCAAGCCTTGCGTATGCAATGCTTCGGCATAAAGAGATTGAAATTCATCGACACCTTCTACAAGATGAATGGCTTCTTCCGCATCACGGATGGAGGTTGGATAATCTCCAGTAAAACGATACCCTGCCGAACGGCGAATGAGCGCCATCGCCAACTTAGAAACATCACCAGCTTGGCGAAACGCTTCAATCGCCCGATCCAATTGAGCGAACCCGCCTTGAAAATCACCTTTCATCAATTTCATCGCCCCATTGACAGAAAGAATGCCAGGGTGATTCCTTAATATGGAAGGAGGGAGGTCATTCATCCAACTTTCAATGGTGGGGAGAATCCGATGCAAGTTGTTATGACTGGTACGTTCAATGACTCCAGCCAACGCTTCCATATCACCAAGTTGCTTGATAATAAAATGCGCTTTGCCCCATTCCCCCATTGTTTCATATGCTTGTGACAAGCGCACAAGGATGGGATTGGCTTCATCTTTGTGTTCTTTGTGAAACCGTGTCCGCAAGTAATCACGAAACAAATGATGGTATCGCAGCGACCTTCCCTCAGCACCGACAGGAAGCGCAAACAAATTATTTTGAATGATGGACTTGATATAAACATCCCAATCCTGTTTCTCTTTATAGGATGGAGCCAGAACAGCTTCACACAACTCTGAATCAAACTCCTCCATGATTGAGGTACGCATCAGGAATTCGCGCATTTCAGGCTTTTGGCGATCCAACACTTGTTGACCAAGGTAATCGAACAACCCAATGCCTATATTCGAGATGGGATTGGAAACATCTCTGCCTGAAAACTGCAAGCCGGTAATCCACCCTTCTGTCGCTTCAATGAGTTTGCCCGCTTCTTCATCAGAAATGCGAATATGATTGTTCTGTAAAACTAAAGCTTGAATTTCTTCTGCGCGAAACGCAAGATCTGAAAAGCTCAACCCATTGACCTGCTCACGCGCCACCATTAAGGGCAGATCGTACAAAGTAGTAAGTGTGCGAGACGAAATCACCACATGACAGTTATCATCTACAAGCTGAATAAAACGATTCAAGAAGTTATAAATGGGCTGGGCACCTTCTAAAATATGAAAGTCATCCAGAATCAAAACAAAGTGTTCGTGAATCATTTCATAGGCTTCGTTGACCAACATCACCGCCAGGCGTTCCATCTCATCTTCAATGGAAGTTAGCCCACTGAGCACAGCAGCGGTTTGATTGCCAAAGCCAGGAAACTGCTCGGCAATGGAGGCAAGCAAATAGGAGATGAAGCGTTGGGGTTCACTATCCAATTCATCCAGAGACAGCCAACAACTTTTATATTCGTTTTTATGATAGAGGTCGATTAATAAAGAAGTCTTTCCATACCCCGCTGGTGCAGACACAAGCACAAGTTTTTTATCCAATGCATCGAACAACATATCCAACAGGCGTTTGCGTGTGAGCAACTCGTCACGGCGGCGCGGTGGGATAATCTTCGTTTTACTTACAGGAATCGGGTACATTTTCTACCAAACCATCCAATCAATAAGAACCACTGAAAAAAATAAAACCTTTTGTATTTTATCCGCTTAATGGATTTTTTAAGCCTCCCGCCCAGTTCTTTCTTGAACATGCGTGCTATAATATTTTTTACCCATGTCGTTCGCTCACCTACACGTCCATACTGAATATTCCATGCTCGACGGCTTCTCCAACATCAAGAAGCTGGTTCAACGCGTCAAAGAAATGAACATGCCTGCCGTGGCCATCACCGACCATGGGACCATGTTCGGCGTCATTGATTTTTACAAGGCCGCCAAATCAGAAGGCATCAAGCCCATCATCGGGCTGGAAGCATACATGGCTGCTCGCGGCATGAAAGATCGAGATTCAAAACTCGATCGCTCTTCCTATCACCTACTCTTGCTTGCGGAAAATGAAACTGGCTACAAGAATCTGCTCAAGATTGCTTCAGCTGCCCAGTTGGAAGGCTTCTATTATTATCCACGCATCGACCGTGACTTTTTAGCGGCTCATTCCGAAGGTTTGATTTGCACCTCAGGTTGTATGTCTGCGGAAATTCCGCGTGCGCTATTGCAGGACAATCCCGAAGAAGCCGTGCGCCGTATGAACTGGTATTACGATGTCTTCGGCAAAGATAATTTCTATGTTGAGTTGCAACAACACAATATCAAAGAAATTACGGACTTAAATAAAAAGCTATTGGAAATGGGCGCACGCTATGAGGCGAATTACATCGCCACCAATGATGTGCACTACGTCAACCAGGAAGATGCTCGCTTGCAGGATATTCTGCTCGCGATTCAAACCAACTCGACATATAACGATCCTGATCGCATGCGCATGACGGATGATTCATACTTCCTGCGTTCGCCAGAGCAGATGAGCAAGTTATTTGCAGAGATTCCATCTTCATTATCAAATACATTATTGATTGCAGAACGTTGCAATGTAGACTTGAGCTTCAAAGGCTATCACCTGCCTGAGTTCACCGTCCCTGAAGGGCACACAGCAGAAACCTATTTACGCGCTTTGTGCGAAGCTGGGGCTGAGAAAAGATATCACGAAGATGCAACCAGCCACAAGGTTAAAGAAAGACTCGATTACGAATTAAGCGTCGTTCACACGATGGGATTCGATGCATACTTCCTCATCGTATGGGATTTATGTCGCTTCGCCCGTGAAAATGGAATTTGGTACAACGCCCGCGGCTCGGCAGCTGGCTCGATCATTGCCTACACACTTGAAATCACCATCGTTGACCCGCTTGAACATGCACTCATCTTTGAACGCTTCTTAAATCCTGGGCGTATTTCCATGCCCGATATTGATTTGGATTTCCGTGACGATCGCCGTTCGGAAATGCTTGAGTATTGCGCACGTAAATATGGTGATGACAAAGTTGCACAAATCATCACCTTCGGCACCATGGGAACCAAGGCTGCCATTCGTGATGTAGCGCGTGTGATGGAAATTCCATTGCCCGAAGTGGACAAGGTTGCCAAACTCGTACCTTTTGTTTCTGGCCGCGCCACCACCATGAAAGATGCGATGGAAGTCGCTGAATTCAAAGAGATTTACGACAAGCAAAAACATCTGCATGATGTGATTGACATTGCCGCGAAGATGGAAGGTACTGTCCGTAATGCGGGCACGCATGCGGCGGGCGTGGTGATTTCAGATAAACCGATTATGGACTATCTACCATTACATCGTCCAACCTCCAATTCAGAAGAAACCCCCATTAAATCGGTCACTCAATTTGAAATGGGTATTCTCGATTCGTTGGGCATGTTGAAAGTGGACTTCCTCGGCCTCATCACCTTGACCGTGATGGCTCGTGCCTGTGACATGATTTTCAAACGTCACGGTATTAAATTTGATTTGACCAATATTCCCATTGATGATCCCAAATCATTTGAATTGATGGGCGCAGGTCAAACCGCTGGCGTCTTCCAAGTGGAAGGCGGCGGTATGACCCGCTGGCTTGTCCAAATGAAGCCAAAGAATTTGGATAACATCATCGCGATGGTGGCGTTGTATCGTCCAGGTCCAATGGCCTTCATCCCTGATTACATTTCACGCATGCATGGCGAGTCAGAAGTGGAATATCGCCACCCCGCCATGGAACCCATCTTCAAAGACACCTTCGGCATTCCTGTCTATCAAGAACAATTGATGCGTGCCGCTGTGGACTTGGCAGGCTACACCCCATCTGAATCTGATGAGTTGCGTAAGGCAATTTCAAAGAAGAAAAAAGAAGACATTGAAAAACATCGCGCCAAGTTTGTCAAAGGCGCCGTTGAAAAAGGCATGGACCAATCCATCGCAGATGCGATTTATATGGATTGGGAAGAATTCGCACGCTACGGCTTCAACAAATCTCACGCCGCCGATTATGGCGTCATCGCTGTACAAACTGCGTACCTCAAAGCGCATTATCCAGCCGAATACATGGCTGCGCTTATGTCTGCTTCAGCAGGACAAACCGAAAAGGTCGCATTGTATGTTGCCGATGCACGCAGTATGGGCGTGCCCGTGCTTGCCCCTGACATCAATGCCTCTATGTGGGATTTCAACATTGAAGATGTTGAAGATACATCCAATAACAAAATAACGCCCAGCATCCGCTTTGGGTTGGGTGCAATTAAGAATGTCAGTGAAAATGCTGTGGAAATTGTTGTCGCAGCACGCAACGAAGGCAAGTTTGTTGACCTCAATGATTTCGCACGCCGTGTAGATTTACGTGCCGTTGGCAAACGTTCGCTGGAATGTCTCATCAAAGTTGGGGCACTTGATCAATTTGGAAACCGCGCCTCCATGCTGGCTTCACTCGATCGCATTGTTGCCATCAGCAGCAATCACTTCCGCGCCGCTGATGCGGGACAAATGAGTCTCTTCGGTGCGAGCACGGGCATCATTGAAGAAATCCAATTGCCCGAAGTAAAAGATGTTGAAAAACGCGACATGCTCAATTGGGAGCGTGAGCTGATTGGTTTGTATATTTCGGATCATCCGTTAAATGAATTTCAAACTCAACTCGCGCAAATCGTCAGTTATTTTTCAGGTCAATTGCCCGAAGCCAACCACGAAGAAAAAGTCCGAGTGGCTGGGCTCATCACCACTGTCCGCCCGTACACCACCAAAACAGGCAAGCCTATGGGCTTCGTCACCATGGAAGATATTCAAGGCAATATTGAACTTGTGCTCTTCCCCAAAACTTGGGAAAAATTCCGTGATGGTCTAACCGTTGGGCAGATTATCATCGTTGAAGGTAAAGTTGATCAAAGCAATCCACCGCCAAAGATTTTAGTGGATGTGGTCAAAACCGAAATCAAGATGACCGTGGCAGCCGATGATCCATACGCCAAACAGGATTCAACTCCCAAGCCTTTATTGCCACGCACCGAGGTGAATGCCCCTCGCCGCCCAGACGCGACAACGCCTCCACAATCAAAGCCGACAGTTGCTCCTGTCCAACAGCAGACTCAAAGTCACGATGTCCTTCGGGAAACGCCCAAGCCATCTGCACCGAAGGTTGCGCAAAAACAGCCACAAGTTTCAGAAACACCTGCTGCATACGATATCAATGATGATATGCCACCTCCACCTGACAACTTCCCAGATGGTTGGGATAATGAATGGCAGCCATCCTTCGATGAAGTAGCGATTGCGGCCAAGCCTGAACCAAAGTTTAAAAAGAATGAAGAAGTGACGCCTCCATTGGTGACTCGCGCTGTCGCAGCCTTATCTGCTGTTGACGAGATGGAGCAAACCGAAGACAGTCGCGAAGCGGTGCTTCCTTCTTTATATGTTCCGCTGGCAAAAGAAAATAAGGATAAAGAACATCCGCCCCAGCAAATCACCATCACCTTGCGCTCTACAGGCGACCATGAACGCGACAAGCGCCGCATCAAAACATTGTATGGCACGTTGATTTCGTATCATGGCCGTGACAAATTTAGCTTCCAAATCTTTGAAAGCGGCAAGGGACATCTGATTGACTTTCCCAATGACACCACACGCATCTGCCCCGAACTCTTCGAAAGGCTGAAGAAGCTAATGGGAGAAGAAACCTGGCGCGTGGAAGAGATTACCTTTCAATAAAAGAGACAGTCACCTTGCAGGTGACTGTCTCTTTTTAGGTACAATGGAATATAGAATCAAAAATCTGCCTTTCATTTTACAACGCTGGAGGCTCCATGAAACTAGAAACCATTACCCGCACTCCGAAAGAACGGACTCATCAAACTCCACTATTATTCATCCACGGGATGTGGCATGGGGCCTGGTGTTGGGATGAATTCTTTCTGCCTTATTTTGCCGAGCATGGCTATCAGGTCACAGCATTGAGTTTGCGTGGACATGCAGGTAGCGAAGGGAAAATTCGCGGCAGCAGTATCGCAGACTATATCAGCGATGTGGAGCAAGCTGCGGCGGAGATGGATGCGTCACCTGTGTTGATTGGTCACTCGATGGGTGGATTTCTCACTCAAAAATATTTAGAAACCCATCAAGCTCCAGCGGCCGTGTTATTGGGATCGAATCCGCACTTTGGGTTGTGGCCTACATTTTTTCGTCTGGCTTCACAACGTCCCCTGACTTTGATGAAGGTCATCGGCCAATGGAGTTTGTATCCCGTTGTCGATTCTCCCGAGATGGCACGCTGGACTTTATTCTCCAAAGAAATGCCCGAAGAACGAATCGTAGCCTATCAAAAAAAGTTAAACGAAGAATCTCT
>JAXLVT010000038.1:0-33589 GCA_046328925.1 Anaerolineales bacterium | reverse complement strand
GTGCGCGAACGCCAGCGCAATTACATCAAGGGTAATCTCACACACATCGATTTTCTGGCTGTTGATCTTACCGAAAAGATTCGCGCAACTGTTCGCCTCGAATTTGTGGGCGTTTCTGGCGCGGTGAAGGATTACAACGGCGTGTTGGTGAAGAACATCGAAAAGCTCGAAGTGGAATGTTTGCCCACCGATCTGCCCGAACGTATTGCTGTAGATATTGCCGCACTCGCGCAAGTTGGTAACAGCATCCGTGTTCGTGATCTGGCAGTCTCTGGTTCCATTCGCATTTTGAATGATGAGGATGAGACAATTGCCGTTGCTTCCGCCGCGAAGACAGAAGCTACTGAAACGGCTGCCGCTGCTCCTGGCGCTGAAGCCGTTGCTGCTGCTCCTGGCCTTAGTGTAGAACGTGGTAAGAAAGAAGAAGAAGGCGCTGCCAAGAAGTAGGCCGCTTTTCAAACTTTACGAAAAAAAATCGCCATCATTTCGATGGCGATTTTTTTTATAAGAGTTCAATGGTCTTCAAAAAACTTACGGTCATTCTGGCTGTTGCGCCCCAAAGCAATTCGCCATCATAGGGGTGATAGGCGATTAGCGACCGCTCCGATTCTCGCAGAGAAAATTCCCAGTAGTTGTTACGGTTTGCGAGCCACAAAAGTGGAATCGTGAAGACGCGCGCCACTTCGACGCCTGCGACACGAAAGGCATAAGGCCAGGGAATAACGCCTACGATCGGACTTACCCGAAAGCTGCTGATTGTTATCAAATGACTGAGTCTCCCGAGGACTTTTACATCGGCGGGGTTCATGCCGATCTCTTCGTCAGCTTCACGCAGGGCGGTTTGCTCGGGCGTGGTTTCGCCTTCGTCACATGCGCCGCCAGGGAATGAGACTTGCCCTTTGTGTGATTCGACGCGGTCTGTGCGGCGGGTGTATAGGATGTGCCACTCGTTTTGATGCCACATCAATGGCAGAAGCACGGCTGCACATTTTAACTGCGTCTCTGGTTTGACGGGGATTTCAGCATAGCCATCTGAGTCTATGGCATTTTGTTCGGCTTCTGCTAATTTCTTTGAAATGAATTCTTCTGTCAGGTGACTCATATACTAGCGCTTATGCTTCGTCGCGCACTGGGCTTCCACAATACGAGCACTCAGCGGTGACATCGTCCAGCCATTCAACTTCATCTGGTTTCACTGCGGCTCCGCAGGATGGGCAGTGTGTTGGTAACGTTGGTTTCTTTGCAGGAGCAGCAGGCGCAGATGCAAATTCTTTAGGAAGATTGCCACTTAATAGCGCTTGGATTTCATTGGCTTCAGCGGTTAGTTTTCGCGCATGTAATTCATTAATGATGCGCTGCCCCAGGATCTGCATTCTGGGGAAACGGCCTTGATTGGCGAGAATAGTTAATCCGTGGCGAAGGTCGGCGATGCCTGTTTTAGTATCTCCAGCAAGGATGGCAGCGCGCCCAGCTTCCACATATAAAAACGGGGCGCGGTTTGGAAAACGTTGTTCCGCTCCTTGGGCAAGGGTGTGATAAGACTGGGCGGCGTTCTTGTAATCGCCATTTTCCATCATCTCGTTGGCTCGCTGTAAAGCGGGTGGAATATCGTCCCGCCTTGCCATCCTGCGAACCATGCGTTGTGCTCGACGTCCAAACATATTGCTCCTCCGTATCTTTTATTCTATGCCCGCTTCGTTTGCCAATTCCACGGCGCGGGGGTCAAGTGTCTCTTCAATTTTTCTGCCAAATACCAAAAAGCCAGTATGTGCCACCATACGGTCTGTGGGGCGGAGGCGGCTTGCATCTGGTTTGTAATAGCGCAAGATAAGTTCGCAGACTTCGATGAAGGCGAATTTATTTTTCCGCAAGGCAAGCAGAGTCTTTTCCACTTGATTGAAGGTGGGCAGAATGCTGCCAAAGAATCCGCCAGGTTTGAGCGCGTTGCGGACTTGAGCAATATAGTCAAATGGATTCTGTACATCAAGGAAGAAGGCATCTGCGTCAGTTTCGTCAAAACCTTCTTGAATGTCGCGCAGTTTGAAGGTCACGCGCGAAGCGAGGCCGATGCGTTCGACATTCTTTCGCGCCAGATTCTGAACATCTGGCTTCTGTTCATACGAGATGACTTTTCCATCTGCGCTGACAGCAGTTGCCAATGCGATTGTCATGGAGCCTGATCCAGTTCCAGCTTCCATCACAGTTTGCCCGGGCGCAACTCCCATTTGAATCAGAATATACCCAATATCTTTCGGATATAGGATTTGCGTAGTGCGTGGAAGTTCGTTCAGGATATCTGAAAGCGAAGGTTGTAACAGGAAGAACGGCGCGCCCGTGTGGCTGAAAACTTGTGAGCCCCAGGGTTTGCCGATCAGGTCATCGTGCTTTAGCACGCCGCGATGGCTTTGAAAATCTCCGCCTGCTTTGAGGGTAATGATGAAATGTTTGTGGGTGAGGCCAACCAGTTGTGCGAGGTCGCCATCTTGTGCTGTGGATGAATATTTCATGCGGTTAATTGTACTTCCTCTTTGTTTTCGTCTTTTGTAATTAATGATTCTTGTATGTTTTGTAGCTTTCGATTGGAAGCGAGCAGAACAATAAACATGCCTATGCCCATAACAAACAATCCGCCAACGAAAGCTGGAGCGAAGTTGAAAAGCCATTCAGGCTTGCCAATGGATTGACCTAACGATGCAATGCCTACCCCTGCGGCAGAGGCATTCCACGTTCCGTGAATGAGTACGGCTGCGAAATACGCTGCAAAAAAACGTCCGATGCGCTTTTCTTTGAACATGGAAACGATGCCCCAGCCGACCAACCCGGAAGCCATCATGTGCAGAATACTCGTCCCTGCCCGCACGGTGACAATGGCAATCCAACTCATTGTTCCGTCAGCGCTTGCATTCAAGCTTTCTACGAGCGCAAAAGCGGCGCCACTTAATAATCCCATTACAAACCCCTGTGACGGGGTTTCGATCTTCATTGCAAATATCCAAACCGCCAGCGGTTTCAGCAATTCTTCGATCAGTGGAACCAAAAGCGCAATGTACCCAATGCCTGCGGCAATGGCAATCGGATTTGAGATATAAGGTGCAAGCAGCTTTAAGATGACTTCTTGATCTGTTTCTGTTTGCACGACCTTGGCGAGCCGCATCACATCTTGAAAAGTGGCTGGGTCCAGAATCGAAAGTAGTGCAACTCCAATAAGCGCAACACTCAATAACGCAACCAGTTCAAGCACAATCATGATCCCTGGGCCAACAGTCATGCCAAGGCCAAGGATTGTAAAGATACGCCAGCGTGGACCTGTTTCCAATCCACGCGAGCCATAGCCAAAGATCTGCCAAATAGGAGGGACGATCACAAGGATGGTTGCCGCAGGCATGATAAGCCAGCCGAGCCATCGAATTTCTGAATAGGCAGCAAGACCGCCGCTGGCGATGCCAATCATTGCCAGCACGAACACAAGAATAAGCTGCCAATCTGCAAACGGTTGTTTGAAAGGCTGGTCGGCACTTGTGCGGCCCATTGCTTTTTGAAGAACGAACCATCCACAGACAACCAACAGAATGGTTACAAAACCAAAAGCCGTTGTGCTGATCATTTCAGCAATAGGGTCGCCACTTTGGCGGAACAGGTCAACCGCTGAGGATATTCCAAGAAGCAAAACAATTAATATCAAAAACAAAATGCTTATGCAAAAAGTGACTAGCGTTAAGATGGAAGCCCAATGCGTTTTTTTTGTTTGCATTATTTCTCTTCGATAATTATGCTAATGATCTTATCTCCGGGCGGCAAGAGAAGTCCTTGGTCTGGATCGCGGGGAGTGAGGTTCTCGGCAATGTCCAAACCGCTGAGAACATGTCCAAATATGGTGTAAGAACCGTCTAAATGAGGTGCGGGAGCAAATGTAATAAAGAACTGGCTTCCATTCGTATCGGGGCCAGAGTTTGCCATCCCAACCATGCCAGGTTTATCAAAAAATAAATTGCTGATCTCATTCTTGAAGAAATAGCCAGGGTTGCCTTTGCCTGTGCCGCTAGGGTCACCAGCTTGTGCGGCAAAACCAGGAATCACGCGGTGGAAGGTCACGTTGTTAAACCAGCCTTGTTGCGCAAGGAAAATAAACGAATTCACGGCGAGTGGCGCTTTGTCTGGATATAGCTCGATCACGATATCGCCTTTTTCAGTTTTGATGGTGGCGATGTATTGTTTCGTAACGTCGATATTGAACGGCGGACATTCGGTAAATTGCTTTTTCCCAAGCGCGATGATTCCAATTGTGTCGCTCATGTTTTTGTAATCAAGCAAAAAGAACTGTTCGCCATTCAAGAGGACGAGAGGCACAGCAGCGATATTTAATTGCTTCGCCGCATCATACATCGACATCATTCTGGTCGTTGTTTCAGGAGCATTGATCGCCACTTTGAGTTTATCCCCATCCATGCCCGATGCAATGGCTTCTTTTATGACCCAATCATTGAACTTTGAGGGAGCGAGAACTGTCCAATCATTGTATTTAGCAAAGAGCAGGTTATACATCCCCCAGAATTGGCCTTGTTCATCCGCTGCGAGTGCAGCAAGGACTGCCATTTCAGACTTGTCGAGAACTCCGATGAGTGGAAGTGGTCGAAAGACATAGTGTAGGTCTTCATGATTTTTCATCAACTCAGTGACAACAGGCTCCATGCTTTTGCAGCCCGGAGATTGAAAGTCACAATACAAGACCAGTGTTACAGGTGAATCGGTTGGCCCCATGGAAAAATCTACGCCGCTGACGGGAGGGTAAAGCGAGCCTGCACCGAGGGCGGGAGTAGGTTCAGCGGAAATGCTTGAGCAGCCAATCACTGGGGTTGCTGTGTTTACAGGGAGTGGTGCGCTGACAATGGTCGGTGTTGCGGGGACATCTGTCTCTTTGGCACATGCACTGAGAATGAAAATACTTCCAATGGAAAGTAATACTATGATCAGGATTCGTTTCATTTACGGATTGACTGCCTTTTGTAGCTGCTCAAATTTCCACATCCATGAGATGGTTTTGATAAAGTCTGTCAGAGAATCGCTTTGCGCTCTTAATGCACGGACGGCTGGTCCAACGGGGTCTTCGCCTGCGGCACCGCCGGAAGAATCAGCGTATGCTCCATAAAATGCGAAATAAGCCTGATTGATCTTGCGAAGTAAATATCCGTGTTGCAGGAAGATGTGCCGTTGTTGCTCCATATAGGCTTCTGCTTCATCTATTTTCCTTCGGCAAGCAGAGCATCGGCAGTGACGCGCGTTTCGTGCATTTGGGCGCGGAAGTCAAATGGGGGGCGCAGAAAATCTCCAGGGGTAGGGTGTTCAAAAGGAAACGAGATCAGGCTTAGGCTTGAGGAAGAGGCGGTGCTTGGACGTGGATCCAATTGATATGCAGCTATTCGTTCGGGATAGAAACGTTTGATGACCAGCGCGCCAATTTCATCCCCAGCAATGGATGCCGTGGTTTCGTTCATTGTGCGAAGTTCGGGGGTCTCGTTGTAGGATAGTCCGAGTGGGCGAAGGGTGAGGTAGTTGTGAATCCATTCGTGGGCAATGGTGCTGAGCATCCAGTTAAGATTGGTCGTGCGCATAACCATAGTCGGGTACACACCAACTCCGCCAATGTTTACGACCAGTGAGGACGTTCCGAGTCCTTTATCGACGTTGCTTTCAAGTTGAGCTTGTTGGTCCACCGTTAAATCGGTGTTTACGGAAATATTTGCGATCTGTTCAACATGGTCACGCGGAGAGACGATGAGCGCCATTGGCAGCGGTGTGGAGTGATACCAAACGTTTGGAAGTGGCTGCCCCGAAGCGGTAAGCCCAAGATCTGCAATAACCTCTGTAACCTGTTCTTGTAATATCGCTTCTGCCAGAGGAGCAAGCTGGCTTTGCCTTGCATATAATTCATCGAGTTCGGCTCGTAAACTTTTGGATGCAAGTTCTTTATCTGCAACTGTCGGGTCGGCATAGATTTGGGCTAGTTGATATTCTTTTTCTAATATAGTCTGCGTGACTTGCAGATTTTCATTGACAATTACTTTTTGAGATTCGTTGTTGAGGGTGTAGGGAATACCTGCCGAAGCAGCTCGAATTTTGATGATCGCGGCATTTGACATCCACGAAATGTAATTGAATTCGATCTGGCGTGTATAGGCACGTACTTTTTCAATGGGGTGTGTAAGCGATGGGTTGCTATAGCCGACCACAAACCCAAGGATGAGAAGGGCGAGGGTGATTTCGAGTCCGCGGATGATTCGTTGAAACATGGGCTGGATTATACCCAGCGTGGTCACAAATTGCACTTTTTCAAAAGCTGGAAAGTGTAGTTTTGGCAGCCACAAGAAAAAGAAAGAAGGACGGAACTTTTCAGTCCCGTCCTTCTTTCTTTACACCCTGCCCTCACAACAGGTTATTTCTTGTTCTTTAGATATTCATCGATCGCAAGCCCGGCTTTTCTTCCGCCGACCATGGCTGTTACAACGAGGTCGGGACCGGTGACACAATCTCCACCAGAGAATACGCCTTCGCGGGATGTTTGCCCTGTGGCTTTGCTCTTCACGCTCACCAAGCCCCAATCATGCGTCTCAAGGTCTGGTGTGCTCTTGCTGATAATTGGGTCAGGCCAGTAGCCAAGTGCAAGGATGGCTGTATCTGCTGCGACGCTGAAGTTGGAGCCTTCTACTGGAACAGGTTTGCGGCGGCCTTTTGCATCTGGCTCACCGAGCTTCATTTCAATGCATTCTACAGCGGCGAGTTTTCCGTCAGCACCTGCGATGAATTTGACAGGTTGTGTAAGGAAGCGGTATTTTGCTCCTTCTTCTCGCGCCATTTTGCGGTCTTTCTTTCCGCCGGGCATTTCTTTTTCTGTACGGCGATATAAGCAGGTCACATCTTCTGCGCCGAGGCGGATCGCGGTTCGTAAACAGTCTGAAGCGGTATCACCGCCGCCAACCACAACGATACGTCTGCCAATTTCAAGCGGTTTGCGCATGTTCTCAGGAAGTTGCTCTGATTCCACATTGCCGCGAATGAGGAAGTCTGTGGCTTCATATACACCGGGCAAATCTGTGCCGGGGGTGTCTTCCATTTTTGCATCTATTTCAGAACCAACGCCAATGAAAATAGCTTCAAAGCCTTCTTCAAAAAGGCCGTCGATGGTTTTGTCTTTTCCAATGTATGTGTTGGGTACGAATTTCACGCCAGCTTTTTCGAACTGTTCCCATTTTTCCTGCCAAACTTCTTTTGACAGCTTGAAGTTGGGAATGCCATATACGAGTAACCCACCAGGAGCGGGTTTTGATTCGAAGATGGTTACATCGTATCCTTTTTGTACAAGAATATCTGCGCATCCCAACCCTGCCGGTCCAGCGCCGATCACAGCTACTCGTTTATTTGTGGATGAACCCGTGGGAATTTTATAGCCACTTGTGCGGCGTTCATAATCTACTGTGAAAGCTTCAAGCTCGCCGCAAAGCACAGGCTGATGGTGTTTGTTCAAAACACAGGAACCCTGACACAAGGCTTCATGCGGACAAACACGTCCGCACACTTCAGGGAGGGAACTGGTCTTGTGGTAAATTCCAGCAGCTTCTACAAAACGTCCCTGTTCAATTAACCACATTGCAGAGGGAATATCATTTGCTGTTGGGCAGGCTATCATGCAGGGAGCAGGGTCTGGACAGTGAATGCAACGCGCTGCTTCCACCATAGCTCGTTCGGGGTCAAACTCGATGACGACATCGTCAAAATCACAGGTTCTTGCTTCTGGCGTGCGGAGGTCAAGATCAAAGAATGGGCGATTGGCTCGTTCTTTCCTGTCAATAGCTAAAAATTCGCTGGGTACAGCCTGCATTATTATGCCTCCGAATCAATATCACTACCGTACATATAAGGTCTCGAGTGATGATACCTAAACTATTTACAGACATAGGCGTAAATGTCACAAAAGCCAACGACAATCGTCACAAGTTTCTTAGACAAATATTAAACTGAGTTGTTATCAAGCCATAATTCCATGAACTTGAATTAAAATAAATCTACACATTTTATGCACATTTGTTTGATAAACTAACTATCTCTGCTCGTAAGAATGTTCAATCGCGGGCTGACTGTATTTTCGGAGGATTTCCATAATGAAACAATTTTTTTCGAGATTTTCCCGCAGAACGTGGATCATTGCGGGAGTTGTGTTACTTGTCGTAATACTGGCTATTGTTTTCTTGAACTCACGCGGCAGCACTGAGGCCGTTGCCTTTCAAACTGTACCCGTTGAGCGAGGTAACTTGGTTGCATCTGTTGGGGCAACCGGCAGTGTACGCGCCAGACAAAGCGCCACACTCATTTGGCAGACAAGCGGAATTATTGATGCTGTAAATGTAGAAGTGGGAAGCCTCGTTTCTCAGGATGACATCCTGGCCAGCCTTGGAAAATCTTCCCTCAACCAAAATATCATCCTTGCAGAAGCAGATTTAGTCAGCGCCCAGAAAGCGCTGGAAGATTTGCTCTCTTCTGACACAGCCCGATTAGAAGCTCAAAAGACTGTAGATAGTGCTGAAAAAGCCTATGAAAAAGCCTATAACTGGCGCATGAAACTTAACGGGAAAATTGAGATCACTGACTACTATTTTGAATTTGGCGTATTAAAAGCCAAACAATATAAAGGATATGCCAGTGAAGACACCATTGCCCAAGCCGACAAAGATTTGGCGCTTGCAGAATCTCGTTTGGACGATGCGCGTCGTGCGTACGAACGCTTGGTTGCTGGCCCCGACTCAGCAGACGTCGCTGCGGCAAAAGCGCGAGTAGCTGCTGCCCAATCCACATTGAATATGGCTTATTTGATCGCTCCCTTCAGTGGGACCATCACTCAGGCAAGTCCTGCAGTTGGTGACCAGGTCACCACTGGAACGGTTGGTTACCGCATTGATGACCTTTCCCATCTGCTTGTCGATGTGCAAGTCTCGGAAGTGGATATCAACAGCGTTTCAGTTGATCAAACTGCCACACTCACGTTTGATGCGATTTTAGGCAAGGAATATCACGGCAAGGTTGTTCAAGTTGGACAGGCTGGCGACACCGTTCAAGGCGTAGTCAGCTTTACTGTCACCATTGAATTGACAAATGCCGATGAGTTGGTAAAACCAGGCATGACCGCCGCGGTGAATGTTGTGGTCGAAGAAGTAAAAGATGTTCTCTTAATTCCAAACCGCGCTGTTCGGTTGGTTGATGGAAACCGTGTAGTGTATGTACTTGTTGATAACCAGCCTGTGCAAGTTAAAGTGCAGCTAGGCTCTTCATCTGATACAGAGAGCGCAGTTGTAAGCGGTGATATAAAGGAAGGCGACCTGATCATTCTCAACCCGCCCTCATTTAATGGTGGTCCATTTGGAGGCTAATATGGATTGGGTGATCGAAGCACGAAACCTGACCAAAACCTACATGATGGGTGAGTTCGAAGTACGTGCGTTGCGCGACGTCTCGTTTGAGGTTGCGCGCGGCGAAGTAGTTTCCATTATGGGACCTTCTGGCTCTGGAAAATCCACCATGATGAATACCCTCGGCTGTCTGGATCGTCCCACCTCTGGCGAATATATTCTTGATGGCGAGTCTGTTGGCAAAATGAACGATGATCAGCTTGCCAGTGTTCGGAACCGTAAAGTTGGTTTTGTTTTTCAGAGCTTTAATTTGCTATCTCGTTTGACTGCGCTTGGGAACGTGGAACTGCCTCTGCGCTATGCAGGTATTACCGAAGGACGCCGAGAACGTGCCCAAGCAGCCCTTGAAGCGGTTGGCTTAAAAGAGCGCATGTCTCACCGTCCGTATGAACTTTCTGGTGGACAGCAGCAGCGTGTGGCAGTAGCCCGCTCTTTGGTGAATAATCCCGCCATCATTATGGCAGATGAGCCGACTGGAAACCTTGATTCTAAAGTTGGTAAAGAGATTATGAATCTCTTGCTCAACCTCAACAAAGATCTTGGGACAACTCTCATTATCGTAACGCACGACCCAAATATCGCAGATCAGACCCAACGCGTCATCCGTTTACGAGACGGCGAGTTGGATACCTCCTTTGACGATAAAGGCAGGAAGAAATGAGTTTTACACAATCCATCCTTGAAGCGCTTGAAAGCTTGAATGGCAATAAAATGCGTTCAGGTCTTACCGTGCTGGGAATTGTTATTGGCGTGGCAGCAGTGATCGCCATGCTCGCTGTAGGAAATGGCGCACAAGCGTCTATTACGGGTTCCATCTCAAGCATCGGTACAAATTTGCTTTTCGTTTTTAGCGGCAGCCCAGATGGTCCTCCCGGTGGACCAGGCAGCAGGCGCAGCGGCAATAATGACCGTCCGTTGACATTATCTGACGCGGAAGCACTTGCAGACCCCTTCGCTGCACCGTCAGTAGAATTGGTTGCCCCTGCCATTCAGGGCAACGGCACACTGACGTATGCTGGCGAAAACACCACCACAAGCATCTCTGGAGTCACACCGGATTATGCGACCGTTCGCAATATGGAATTGGCTGAAGGTGAGTTCATAAATGAAGAACAAATCCTCGGACGAATGTCAGTTGTGGTGATTGGGCCAGAGACAGCTAAAACAATATTTGGACACGCCGATGGTGTTGTCGGAGAAACAATTCGTATTGAAGGTCAGCCTTTCCGTGTGATCGGTGTGACGGTTGCTAAAGGCGGCGGCGCATTTGGCAGCGAAGACAATGCGGCGTATATTCCATTTACTACTGCACAGGCTAGGCTCATCAAGAAAAGCACCCGTGATGAAGTGGATGTGATCTTCATTCAAGCGATTTCTGCTGAGGCTGTTCCATCTGCTTCAAATGAAGTTTCCGACATTATTCGTCAGCGCCATCGCACACCGATCGGCATTGATGATTTCACAGTATTCACCCAGCAAGATTTTCTGTCCACTTTTGAAACCATCACAGGCGTACTTACCATTTTCCTCGGTGGCATTGCAGGCATTTCTCTGCTCGTAGGCGGCATTGGCATCATGAACATTATGCTTGTCTCTGTTACTGAACGTACCCGTGAGATCGGTTTGCGTAAGGCACTAGGTGCTCGCAAAAAAGACATCCTGCTTCAGTTTCTTACTGAATCGTCTTTGCTTAGTTTAATAGGCGGTGTCATTGGAATTATGTTTGGCTGGCTGATTGCTTTCATTGTTGGCAAGGTTGCCACTGCAACGGGTAACAACTTCACGCCCATTGTCGGTACAGATGCGATTCTTCTTTCCACAAGTTTCTCTGCCATCATTGGCCTGTTCTTCGGAATTTACCCCGCCAGCCGCGCTGCAAACCTGGAACCAGTGGAAGCACTCCGCTACGAGTAATCATGTCAATTTTCAGGAAAGTATTGATTTCCCTGTTGCTGATCGTTTTTATTCAGGGATGTATTTTGACGGGCGGAAGAAGGCAACAATTTAGTCGAACGGAGCCAACTTGGACTCCGCAAGCTGACGTTGCCTTGCAAGATACAGCCACAGCTCTGCCTACAACAGCGCCTCTCGCCACGCCGACAGTTGCTCCTACCGCAACTGTCATTTTGCCTACGCCTTTGCCCTCGGTCACCGTTACAGCCTCGGATGGTAATCTTTACATCCGCCGTGGGCCTGGACTATCCTATGATGTTGTTGGCTTTCTCATGAAAGGTGTCAGCGCCCAAGTGATCGGGCAGGACGTTCTTTCCAAATGGGTGCAGATTAATATCCCAGACTCGGGAGACACGGGCTGGGTATCTATTCAGACCCCTTTTTCCAAGATCAACGGCAACATCAACCAAGTGCCTAACTTCACCTTTACTGAATGGCCTGAGCCTGCTTATATCAAAAATTGTACCGAGCACGATATGTTCATCGTCCCTGGGAATATTTACCTGTATTCTTTGTATACAAACCCCAAATATCTGAATGAAGTTCAAGTGGACCCTGATACATATACTGCCTATGATATGTTCTACCCAGATGAGCCAGAAGCCCAGACCCTTCAAATCTACGAAGGGATGACGGGATATATCACCATCAATGGAGTTGGAGAAGGGCATAAATGCCCATAGTGTTTAAAATATTTTATAAAGTTTTGTAATCGCTATCAAATCCCGAAGAGTGGGTAAGTTTTTTTCAAAGCACTCTCTTCGGGATTTTTTCCATTCGTGGGAAGGGTGCAAATAAACTCTGATTACGATACAATCATATTGCAAGGCGCAATTCATCAAAGCGGAGACTCTGCTTGAGAAAACAGAAGCAGGTATCTGTGAGATGGAGGCGTTTTGTTGATAAGTACTATAACTTTTTTGGTGTACAAGTCTTAGGCTTGTATAAATCCCCTGGAGGTTTCCATGTCCGAAAAACTGAATCAGCTTAAGCAGATCCTTGGTGAGGTTTCTGACCTAAGCCATGCTGCAAGCGTGTTGAGTTGGGACGAGCAAGTAAATATGCCGCGCGGCGGCAGTGAAGCGCGTGGACAGCAACTTGCCACCCTTGGCAAAATCGTGCAAGAGAAATTCACTTCTGATGAAGTTGGTGGCTTGCTGGAAGATTTGAAAAAAGAATATAGCGATGCTGAAACTGATGATGGCGCGATGATCCGCGTTGCTTCCCGTAATTATGATAAAGCTAAGCGTGTGCCTCCATCATTCATTGCGGAACAAGCCATTGTTTCGTCGAAGGCGTTTGAAGCGTGGGTGGAAGCAAAATCCAAATCCGACTTTTCCATTTTCCAACCGCAACTTCAAAAAGTTGTAGACCTTGTCAAGAAATATGTTTCTTTCTTCCCGCCCGCTGACCATCCTTATGATGTTCTGTTGGATGATTTTGAACCTGGCATGAAAACTTGAGGTGCGTGAGATCTTTGGAAACCTGCGCCCGAAGCAGGTGGAATTGCTAAAGGCAATTGCATCGACAAAGCAGGTGAAGGATGATTTTCTACACAAAAAATATAATGAGCAAAAGTTGTGGGGTTTCAGCGAAAAAATAATTTCAAAGTTCGGCTATGACTTCAGCCGCGGCAGACAGGATAAAGCCCCGCATCCATTTGAGACTTCTTTCAGCGTGAATGATGTCCGCATTACAAATCGTTTTGAAACGGGCAGCCCAATCGCTACTATTTTAGCACGCCGGCCAAGATCGGGCCATGCCATGTATGAGCAGAGGTCAACCCTGCTTATGAGCGTACTCCGCTTGCGAATGGAACATCGTTGGCAGTTCATGAATCACAATCACGCATGTGGGAAAATCTTGTAGGCCGCTCGCTTCCGTTCTGCGAACATTTCTTCCCTGAATTGAAAAAGGCGTTTCCATCGCAGTTGGATGGTGTGACGGCGAAGTCGTTCTATAAGGGCATAAACAAAGTAGAACCTTCTTTGATTAGTGTAGAACGCGGATGAGGCCACGTACAATATGCACATCATGCTGCGCCTTGAAATTGAAATTGGTATGGTAGATGGCAGCATTGATGTAAAAGACCTGCCTGAGGTTTGGAATGCAAAGATGAAAGATTATCTTGGTATTGTCCCGCCCAATGACGCGAAAGGCGTTTTGCAGGATGTTCACTGGTCTGGCGGCATGATCGGCTACTTCTCTACATACGCATTAGGCAACATCGTCTCTGCTCAATTGTGGGAGAGCATCAATAAAGATATCCGCGATCTTGAAGAGCAGATTCGCAAAGGCAAGTTTGATGAGCTGCTTGGCTGGCTGCGCAAGAACATTCATGTCTATGGCCATAAATATGATCCACAAGATATCGTACAAAAAGCCACTGGCTCACGAATTGACTCTGCTGCGTATGTCCGCTGTTGACAAAGAAATATAGTGGAATTTACGGGTTGTAATTAAATAAAATGTCCCGCAGGCTTGGATTGTTTTTGAATTATCCAAACCTGCGGGACAACTTATTCGAATCCTACATGAAAGAAAAAATACTCTTCCTCGCTTCTTTTCTTGCGCTTTTAGCTGCTTGCTCTCAAATATAGGAATCCACCGACAACAGTTCCTCCTCCTTCTCTGCCAACCGTTGTGGCATTGACTGGGCAGGCGGCCTTCGCCACTGCTGACGCATTGACACAATCTGTTCCACGCCGCCACTGACGCCTGCTCCAACAGAACTATCCATTCCGCTGACAAGAACTTCCAGCCCTACACCAACCTTCGCAGCAGGCTTCACAGACTTTGCACAAATTCGCTTTTATCTCAGGGCCAGCTTCCAGCGTAGTATCTCCAATAATTTTGCAAATGGAAGTGAGTCTCAGGGAAAGCGAAGTGATTCAAGTGGATTTACTAGGCGAAGGATGGCCGCCGTTCTTTATCGCGATCTTGATAAAGTCACCAGAAACGAAAAAGGTATTTTCCGCAGATTTGAACTACGATTTGAATTCGCGCTGTTTCAGAGGCGGGGTACATTCGCGTCAGCAGCAAGGATGATTTTGGGCGGCTTCAAGTCCTTAATGCCATGCCTGTTCTTCTGTATTCTGTAGGCACAGATCAGATCAACCCGCAGGTAACATGATCTATGAACGCATCATGATCGAAGGAATGAAAGAAAAAGGCGAGCTTTTATGCTGGTGAGGTAGCCCTAAAAGGCCGTATTTGGCCATTCAACGAACGGCTTATGGTAGTCGAATTGGTTCTCCCTAACGGTTCACCAATCTCCTCACGAATACTCAACTTCGGCGGTATTGATACTCAATCTTTTGAAACCACTTTGCCATACAAAGTGAACGAGCCAACCCTGGCACGCCTGACATTCAGGCAGGATAATCCACTTCTCGGGGTAATGGACTCGGAGTTACAAAAGTACATTTACGTTTATAGTGTTGAAGTTATGCTGAATCCTTGGCTGGAGCACTTGAAATAAACCTCAATGGTATAATTCGCAGGCTTTCAGGGTGTGGCTCAGGCCGGTAGAGCGCACGGTTCGGGTCCGTGAGGTCGAGTTTAAATTACCCTCACCCCGACACAAGCATAGTACGTTGACCGCTACCCTTGCGAAGGCGGTTATTTTTTAAAGATGTGGGAGACTACATGTTCAGGTTTATGAATTTTCCGAGTTCGATTACTTTCTGGAAAGCACATATCCGCCCTGGCTGTGCAGTCCCTCAGCGTCAGGTGCATACTTTATTGGGTAACTGCTAGACTTATATAGCGCCAATTTTCCACAAAAGTGAAATCATAATCAAGAAACAGATGGCACTTTTCCTGATTTTACCTGTACAAA
The DNA here is from genome assembly GCA_046328925.1 of Anaerolineales bacterium. Lineage (GTDB taxonomy): Bacteria > Chloroflexota > Anaerolineae > Anaerolineales > Villigracilaceae > Villigracilis. The sequence goes on along the minus strand of JAXLVT010000038.1, from coordinate 18,340 downwards.
TCCCTTCCTTCTCAAAAGAAGGAAGAAGGTGCAAATTAGAATCAACAACTACCAACCGTCCGCCTGATTTAAGTACGCGAGCCATTTCTTTAAATGCCTTGAATTTTAGTTTCATCAGGCATGTGGTGCATGACAATGAGGCAGAGAACAACATCAAACGATTGGGAAGGATAGTCAAGGCGCTCAATCACTCCAGCGCTTACTTCAATTGAGACTTTACGTTGTATAGCTTTTCGTTGTGCGCATGCGACCATTTCCAGGGATGGTTCGATGCCAGATACTTGACCTGTTTTGCCAACATACTCTTTAGCAATCAATGCCATGGTTCCAGTACCACATCCAACATCTAAAACAGATTCACCTGATTTTATTTCAGCCAACTCTGCAATAAACTTACGAAAAGCCTTTTCTTTGCCGCGAGTAATAGCCCAAACAATGAATTCATATAACATGGGCGTATGAATAACCTGCCCTTTTGTTTGAGGTGCAGATAAGCTATTTGTTGCTTTGTTATGGAGTTGTGGCGAATTCATAATGCGTTATTCCTTAAACAAGATGACAAACTTTTGCAAGGGAACGCCCAGCAGTATGCGCCCATCGTCCACGTAGAGGATACCTGCGCTGGGGCCAGGACGGCGAAGCCGTCCAGCCCGAAAAATGAAAAGGCGTAAGAAGCTGCGAGGATTGCCATGAGATCTCCAGCGTCAGGTGCATTATCCCAGATCTATCGGGATGCTTTGTTGGGCGGCATTATCCTAAGATACAACATTACCACTGGCAACCTCAATCTTCTGGATCATTTCGTCCACGGTGAGTACTTGTGCAAAAAACGTCCCTATCGTAGCAAGTGCAGCTCTCTGGACTTCCTCGCGCGACATGCCCTTCACCCCTCCTGTAGTGGTCCCGTCACTCAGAAAAAAGACTCGAAAGTCACGAACCATTGCCTCGCGTGCTGTGGTCTCGCAACATACGTTCGTTTCAATGCCTGTGACCATAATCGTATCAATCCCGCGTCGTCGGAGCAATAATTCGAGGTTAGTATCGTGGAACGCACCAAAATGCGGTTTCTCTAAAAGAATATCGCGTGAATCATCGATGATGAGCTCACGATGGAATGCTACTGTCTCCGAATCCCGGTTCAGAAAGCCCTTTCTGACAATAGGAGCGATTTCGCCCAAGACGCCTGGATCTAAGCTGGGAGGTAATGTGTGACGGAGATGAAAAACCACAATGCCAGCTTTACGACACACTTGGCTAAGAAGGTTAATGCGTTTGAGAACCAAAAGCCCATCGGGAGCAGACCCTTCTACGAAGCAGTTTTGAATATCGATATTGACGAGCGCCATCCGTGCAGGGTTTACAACGAAATCCACCATATTATCTCCAAAGTTTTACTGAAATTGACTTCTCTTAGCCGCCTAACGGTTTGCATTACCTGCGCTGGGGCGGGAACGGCGAAGCCGTCCAGCCAGAAAAATGCTAAGGCGTAGGAAACTGCCTGAGATGTGCGCAGAGTCCCAGCGTCAGGTGCACGCTTTGTTAGATGGCAGTTTCTTGTTGCCGAGTTCCTGGTTGAATTATTAATAGCTCAACAAATAATCCACTTGTCAAACCAACTGCGATACTAAATATTATAGAGCCAACTTCACTAAAAAGAGACCGACTCTCATATCTAACTAAGAACAACCACGGGAAGGCGGCGGATAAAACAACAATCATGCATAGGAAAATTCCATGGGTCATAAGTATTGACAATTATTGTTGCCTTGATAGGAATGCCCAACGGTATGCGTTACCCGCGCTGGGGCGGGCGGCGGAACGCCGTCCGACTGGAAAAATGCTGAGGCGTAGAAAACTGTTTGAGATGACCGCAGAGCTCCCCAGCGTCAGGTGCACGCTTTGTTAGGCAACCTGCCTGCTTGCCAGAACCTTTGCCGAAAAAAGATGACGCTGCCAGCATGACAAGATTTTACAATGAACTTTGCTTTTGACCTATGACAAAATAATACAAACTTACAAACACGCGGGCAATACAAAGACCAAACACAGATGAACCAAAACGCTAATTTTGGAAGACTTGACTTGACCGAAAACCGAGAAAGCCAACGCAACCAACAAAATTTTACAAACTCAACCTATCCGAAACTTTGCTACAAAAAGACACGCTAATTTGAGAGCCTACACAACCGACCACGAACAAAACTGAAGTCACGAAACAAAGCCATTCAAAACCAATGATAACCAGAACCAAAGCTGAAAAATCTTGACGCTAATTTTTGCGACTCGATGAAGCCAAACAGAAACTTTATCTAATTCATGGTTTCTTTAGAAATCGCAAATAGAAGGCTACAAAAACCAAAACAATGCCGATATTCGCTATCAGCCGTTCCCAGAAGTGATTCTTGAAGAAAAGTAAATCTACGCTAACGACAACTGCTATCATTATCAAAGCGAAAAGCACGCCATAGGTAGTTTTTGTCATTTCAATTCTCCAAAAAACCAAACTTGCGATTCAAAGATTACTTTGTATTTGCTCTTGGGTTGCCCAACGGTTTGCGTTACCTGCGCTGGGGCTTGGACGGCGAAGCCGTCCAACCAGAAAAATGATAAGGCGTGTGAAACTGCTAGGGATGTGCGCAGAATCCCCAGCGTCAGGTGCACGCTTTGTTGGGCATTCTGTAGGATGCAAGACTCACCAGCCGAAATAAGCTCATATCGACAAGTACAGGCAAATTGTCTCACATAACTTGAGAACCATTTGCTGTAAAAATTAATCAGAAGTATATCTCAATCTTCTTGCCACTTTTATATTTCCAAAATTGAAAGCAGAATAATCATCACGAGCAGGCAGAATTGTGTCAAACCAATGACTTGCAGTGTAGGGATTTTTGATGATGCCAAAAATTGTTTTCTGGCGTCTTTGTGTTTTTCATAATAATCAACATACCCTTTATGCCTATCTTTGCGGTAGATGCCTGTAAGACTTGCCAATAATGCCTCAGGGGCAGTCAGTAAGGAGATTGCCAGAGCCAGAATTGCGAACCAATTCAAGGAATTACCTGAATATACCAAGAAAAGGACGAGTCCAATAATGCAGAATAAAATCTGCCAAACCATTTCTATATTTTGAAACGTTTTAAATCGCTTTTCATATGCGTGAATTTCAGACGGCTCTCATATCTAACTAAGAACAACCACGGGAAGGCGGCGGATAAAACAGCAATCATGCATAGGAAAATTCCATGGGTCATAAGTGTTGACAATTATTGTTGCCTTGATAGGAATGCCCAACGGCTTGCGTTACCTGCGCTGGGGCGGGGACGGCGAAGCCGTCAGCCAGAAAAATGATAAGGCGTGTGAAAATGCTTGAGATTGCCGCAGGCTCCCCAGCGTCAGGTGCACGCTTTGTTGGGCAGTTTTTGTTGCTCAAGACTCCTTGCGGTTTGGAGTAAACATAATTTTACCTTTTAACTTGCTAAAACCACTTGAATCATACTCTGCGTATCCACAGGCAGATATTGCCTTTGAATATTCCTATCTAAAATCTTTTCTTCGTTTAGGCAATTTTTTCTTTTTGCTCTTTTGAGGTGCTTGCTTCGGACGCAGGGATGGAGTTACACCAAATATTTCTAACATGCTTAAGAAAAAATTTATCGTAAGTGGAAATGTAATCAAGGAAGGGAAAATCAAGATTATCCAAGACCGTGATTCTGCAAATGTAATCCATGTAATATAGGCGGAACCAAAAAACGGAAGAACGCCAAAAAGAAACATTAGGATTAAGTAAAATGGATTGCGAGTTCTCAATCGAAATGAATATAAATTTCGATAGAAAACCCCTTCCATATGTGCGGCTTCTGCGCTCGAATCTATATAATCAAGACCAGAGCGATTCTCCCTTGTTCTGTAACCAGGAAACCCACGAATCTATCGTTATTTTTATTTTGTGGCATTCTTTATCCCTTTGCAAGGAACTGCCCAACGGCATGCGTTACCTGCGCTGGGGCAGGGACGGCGAAGCCGTCCAGCCAGAAAAATGACAAGGCGTGTGAAACTGCTTGAGATTGCCGCAAGATCCCCAGCGTCAGGTGCACGCTTTGTTAGGCTGTGTTTGTGCTTTCATAGCCGCGAGCATAAACCAACTAAATTATGGCTGTACTCCCAAATCCTGTAATGCCTGCTTAGCGGGGCCCAATTCACATGGACTTTCAGCGCAGAACGATAATCAGCGATAGCCGATGAGGTATCTCCTGCCATGTAATATGCACGCCCACGCCACAGTAATGATTCTTCCAATATGGGTTTTGAAATTGTATCGTTTAACGTAGGTATTCGCCAAGTTGATCACATCTGAAAAGCGATTGGAATAATAATAAGCGAAATATGGGCCAGTCTGATACCATCCACACGATAAGGACGAGATGTCATCTCCGTGGAAAGTTCAGAGTACAAGCCAAAAGCGTTGTCATACGCGTCTGCTGCGTCCATGTATTCATATAAGGCAACGTGGCTTGTTCCCATATTGAATGCCGCCCAGAGATTGATCATTGCCTGTCAATGTTGTAACTTCCTTTTGCTCTGTCTAATGCAATGCGTGCGGCGCTATCTGGGTCTGCCAGCGCACCAAGTAAATCCATCACTTCACTTTCGCGCTCCTTTGGATAAACAACGAGAAATAAATAATTGAATGCGCGCCAACTATTTGTAAACTCATCGTAATTAATATGGAAGTTTGGACCATCTCGATAGGAATCCTGTACGATCACTTCGCTCGTCGCGTCGTCGTAGCCTGTCACAAATTGATAATGTCCCATCCACTGACCTTACCAAGCATATCCAGTTCGTAAATACCCCTTTCTGCAATGACGGGAAATCCCAGCGGTCAACCGCTTGAGCACGTCAATGTCTCCGCCATAACGTAATACGGATGACATCCCTGCAACATTTTCAGTAATATAATCCTGAAACTCATAAGGCATGACGTTCTTATCATTGTCGCCCGACTTGCCATTCTTGTCCAAACGATTGCCTGGCATAAGTACATCGCCAAGAACGGAACGATTTCCATTCCAGCCCCAAAACGTCAGTGCCATCGAAAAGTTTGTCGGACCGCAATAATTATTGTGACCGCTTTGAGATTCGTATTTGACTCCGTTTAGGGAGATATAACTAGGTAGAGGCGTGGCGGCGATAGTAGGCGTAAAGATTATTCTAGGTGTTGGTGTAAGAGTTTCTGTAGAGATGGGCGTCAACGTCAGTGAATATTCTGCTCTGGTTGTGGCAAGGATGGATTCGAAATTGTCAGTTTGTTCGGGTTGAAAGACTGCTTGATCGGGCGGATTGAAAAAATATTTGATGCGGGAATATAGTTCATCCACACGCCACGCGAGTCGGCTTTGAATAGGCGGTAAATAATACATACCCACTAGCAACACAAGTGCGAAGGGAATGTACCAAAGATATTTTTTCTTGCGAAAGATATTCTTCATTTTCCTATTCCAAGAGGAACAGCCTAACGGTATGCGTTACCTGCGCTGGGGCGGGGACGGCGAAGCCGTCCAGCCAGAAAAATGAAAAGGCGTAGAAAAATGCTTGGAATCGCGCCAGAATCCCCAGCGTCAGGTGCACGCTTTGTTGGCTGGCGTGGACTTGCCTAAACCTTTCCATCAAAATTTAACTTGTCCCAAAACGGAGATAATTTTGGAATATCCCATTCGGGATTTGCCTGCCAATATTTCCATTCTTCATATAAAGAACGGCGTTCTGATGTGATCAATCTTACCGCTTTTTCGCCTTCATTATAAACTTCACTGACTTTTTCTTTTGAATAAAAACCTACATTTTGCGCTGCCGAAAATTCATCTTTATCTTTCCATTCCCATTTACTCATATCTGGGCTAATAACAATATCAAGCGTATGATCCATCGTATCAAAGCCAATAGGTGTGCGCCTGATTGGGTCTTGCAAATTTACATACAAACAATCTAAGTTTTTTGTGCCAGTTTCCCACATAATGTAAGTACTAAATGCTTCGCCTGGCACAATGAGCATTAAAACATCAGTCCGTTGCCAAGTACATTCAATAACGCTTAATTCGGTTAATGAAGATAATTCTTCTGGCGTGGGCTTGTGCGTCACATTTCTTCCGAGAACACCAGCAGGCATGTACAGTGCTATTAAATCAGGTTCATCTTTAACGACAATGGTTGGAAAAGCCCAAAAGACTTTAATTCCCACGCCGCGTAAAGTAATATTTTCACCCGCCAAACGAAACGAATTTGGATTCAATTAATTTCTCCCGATAAATGACCAGTCCAGCCAACGGTATGCGTTACCTGCGCTGGGGTGGGGACGGCGAAGCCGTCCAGCCAGAAAAATGACAAGGCGTAGAAAACTGCTTGAGATTGCCGCAGAATCCCCAGCGTCAGGTGCAGGCTTTGTTGGCACGCTTTTTATTTAGAAGACTTATATACTATTATATGAATACCTGTTTCGTTAGGTGCTTGTAGGTCGGGAGCATTTGACGGAAAATAATTTTCTGGAAGCATTGTCCATTGACTTCCTTTGCAACCTGGGGAGTCTGAGCAAACCAAAACTTCTCCATCAAGCAATTGGAAATAACTTACTGCGGGGAACCATGGACTTGGATCTGGGTAGCCATACCATTCACCACGAACATAGCACATTTTTAGAGAGTCGTTGGCTACTTCGATTGAACGACCTTGTGCATTAGTTAAATTGAAATTTAAGCTTATACCCTGCGCTGCTTCGTTTTCAGGATACGCAATTAAGTATTCATATCCATCTCTGCCATGCCAACAAATTACCCAATCGTTGTATAGTGTGTCGATAGAGGCTGTTGTTGGCTGTAATAATGGGGTGCTAATTGGCTGTGTTGAAACAGGCGCATTTGTTGGAAAAGGATTTTGATTTCCTGCTCCTGCGAATATAAAACCATTGTTGATGAAAGCAATAATGACTAGAAATACTCCGCCAATACAAGCAGCTATAACTGCAAAAATTCCAGTAATAATTGCGGCTCTGACATGCGTCGAACCTTCTTTATCATTTTGTGTATTCATCACTCCGCTCCTGAAATACGATTTTGGTTTTGTTTTTTACCTTGTTATGCAAAGGGCGTGCCAACGGCATGCGTTACCTGCGCTGGGGTGGGGACGGCGAAGCCGTCCAGCCAGAAAAATGCTAAGGCGTGAAAAATGCCTGAGATTTTCGCCAGAATCCCCAGCGTCAGGTGCACGCTTTGTTGGGCAGTTTTAAAGTTAAGCGTTTTCTTGAGTGTTTCCATAATCATTGTACATGATAGTACCTAATTTACTCAAAGCGGAGTGAATAAATACATCGAAGCGAATAATTGAGACGACATAATTGCCGAGATATAAAAATGCCCACATTGCTATTGGAACCCAAAGACCTTGAATGATAAACCCTGAAGAAAACATAAATAGTAAAGCAACCAATGCTGACATCACAGACACAATAATCAAAAGTTCTGTATACCAAAGTTTGTACGAAACCACTAATTTATTTTTGTTGCGAATAACATCTATTATTCCATGATGAATAGGAGATAATATATTCCATCGAATATTTGGAACTGATCGAAAAGAGCCACCTGAAAACAAAATCTCAAATTTATTTCTCGTCAGATTGGTCGTGATGTATTTGTATAGCGGGCGTGGCGGTAAACTCAGCATGAGGAGTAATAGTTGAAATATTTGTGTTTGTTGCTACAGGTGTTGAAACGCTGACATTGCTTGCTGGATTTGAGCAAGCAGAAATAAAACCTAAAATAACCAGAATTGCCAGCAGTTTTTTCATGCAATCATTTCTATGTTGTTATCGAGCAAACGCCTAACGGTTTGCGTTACCTGCGCTGGGGCGGGGACGGCGAAGCCGTCCGACCAAAAAAATGATAAGGCGTGTGAAACTGCTTGAGATGACCGCAGACTCCCCAGCGTCAGGTGCACGCTTTGTTGGGCGTTTTTTATTTTAACAGACTCTCTGGCTGGAAGAGATGAGGCGCATATTTCTCAAAATCTTTCCTTAACTCTCCACTTCTCCACTGCTCAAGAAAACTTGAAATGTTGATAACGTCTGGTCGAATTATTGAATGACTCAAAGCCCATTCGCCAATTTTAGTTGTTGGCGTGCTTGGGTTACTTAACCACAAAAGTAGATAAATTTTTGTTTCTTGAATTGCATAAATATCTTGCCAATTGCTCGAAAAGCCAACAAAAGAAGTAACATCTTCGCAGTTCACGCCTGTTTGTGACACAATTAATTTTGTGTTTTTCAGCCAATACCTTGTAATGAGAAAAAGCGATACCAATGCCAAAACTAAAACCACTGATCCAATGATGTAATCCCAGCCAATCGTTACTCTAGAAAATAAATCAATTAAGAAATGTATGATCCAAATCACCGCTAATAACAAAGAAACCCATGCCACGATTAATGCGGTGTTCCTTTTCTCAATGTAATAGATTTTTGAATACTGACTCATCGATTTTCCAATTTATTGTTTTGCATTGCAAGGGAACGCCCAACGGCATGCGTTACCTGCGCTGGGGTGGGGACGGCGAAGCCGTCCGACCAGAAAAATGACAAGGCGTAGAAAACTGCTTGAAATGTGCGCAGAATCCCCAGCGTCAGGTGCACGCTTTGTTGGGCGGCTGATACTGAGCAAGACCTTTAACACTAGGGTGATGCAAGCACACGCTCCACAACTGTTATGACAGTATCAATATCACTCAGGTAAATTTCATGCCCTGCCACTACTTGCGAAAAGTTTCCGCGTGACCAGGTGGTAGTGACTTCTTGCAGTATCCGTTCGTAGGACGAGTAACTTTTTAAACAGATTTCATCACCCTCGCATTGCATGTTAGTAGATAAGAGCATTTCGAAGGGTATGTTGGGTGGCTCCGCTGCGGCTGACAACTGCTCACTACTGGATAAATAATCGAAGGACTCGCCGTTATTACCACCGTAGTAAGCTTCTTCATCAGCATACTCTTGCGGGGTAAAGATCTGGCTTACCTCATCCAACCACGGGTGGGCGGGAGGCACTGGATTCATGGCAACCACACCGACCACTTGGTCAGGATACTTGCGTGTGTAAAGTTGGACAAACAAGCCACCTGCGGAAGAGCCTACCAAAACGAACGGAGCGGGCACGTCCGCAGCAACTAGTAAAGCGTGTAGGTCATCTACCACATCTTGAGCGGTGCGTAGACTGTTAGTTTGAGCGCGATCATATACACAGGTCGTTGTGCGTGTGGCGAGTTTCTTCTGGAGTTCCTTCATGTCGAAATGTGTACCACCCTCGCCAGGCTCCAACACGATGGTCGGAGAACCACTTCCGATGCACTCGATGTACAAAGAGTGCCCATTCACTTCGTATTTGCCAGTAAGTGTTGCCAGTGGTGTCTCGATAGCTGTTGATGCAACTGGCGCTTGTGTCGTCTCACTTGGAGACTCGGGCGCAGAGATGCTCGGCTGCGCGTTACAACCAAATAGGAATAACACAATTAGCATCAAGCCGAGTCTCTGCTGAACCCACTTCTTGAATTTCATTTTAGTCTCCATTCAATACTGTTAAGACTTCTGCCGCCCAACGGCATGCGTTACCTGCGCTGGGGCAGGGACGGCGAAGCCGTCCAGCCAGAAAAAGGCTAAGGCGAATGAAACTGCTTGGGATGTGCGCAGAATCCCCAGCGTCAGGTGCACGCTTTGTTGGGCGCGGTTTGCTGAATAAGACTCTTGCAAAAAACTAAAAACCATATTATGTAATTTTAGTTTTCAGTGTCTTAATAGCGCCAAGGCCTTGAAACATACCAATCAGGATTATTATACGTACTATCGTTAGACCTGCTGTGTTATAGCCTTGTGAAGCGGAAAGAAAAAAAGTCGCAATACTATCTAGGGCAAAGACACCAATAGCAAATAATAATGCGATAACTGACTTGCGCTGAACGAAAAATCCTAAGACAAGAAAAACAAGGCCATATATGATAGAACCAAATCCAACACCTATTTGTTGAAGTAATTCGACATTGAATATAAGTGATATTGCACCTAATATGATATTGAAGCCTGCAATAACATAGACCGCTTGAATTGAAATTTTTAGCCTTGTTTGCGGGTCAGATGAGGAACCTGGAAGTGGTTGATTATTTCGAAGAATCCTTAATTCGGTAGTTACAAACATATTAATCAATTGTATCTTCAAAATTGACCCGTCGTTTAGGACAAACTCTTGCCCAGATAACAATGCTTTTTGATTGGGGATTACTCCAATTGTCTTTCCGTCTAATAAAATGGTCGTATTTCCCCACATCCCACTCCATGAAACCTCCAAGCGTTTATTTCCACCCGATTCAAGAGCAAAAGATTGTTTTGGCATGATGACTTCCTTTCTGATAAGCGTTTTTGCTTTTATGAGCGAAGCACCCAACGGTATGCGTTACCTGCGCTGGGGGTGGGGGACGGCGAAGCCGTCCAGCCAGAAAAATGATAAGGAGTGTGAAACTGCTTGGAATGTGCGCAGAATCCCCAGCGTCAGGTGCACGCTTTGTTGGGCGGCGTTTTGCCAAGAATTACCTGTCCATTGCCTTATACCATTCAATTATATGATTTTTTGAAAAGAAAATAATTATAAATACAAAGACCTAATGTCAATATCAACATGAGAATATCAATGGTTGATGCTTTTGCACCAATTACATTCCAGCGATTGAGAAAACCAAATGTGGCGAAATCTAATAGCAACATAGAAACGAAAGTAACCAATGACAAGTAAAACGCTATTTCTTTTTTCATCAACATTAATAACAACGTAACTGCGCCACCAAAAACGTTGAGAGTCCAAAACACAAATGGTAGTAGGGGATAATTTTCAAAATATTTGATAACAGTTTGATTGTAACGAAGATACTCAAAATAAGTTTGATTATGACTGACGGTCATAATGTAATCATACACAGCAATTCCATAAAGGAATAGAAATACCGCAACTATTAGAAGTAGATGCCAGCTATACCGAGCATTCTTTTTTTCTTTGCTCATTTCAATAACCCTAATCTGATTCTTTAGCCTTTGTATCTCCTGGCTAATGAACCGTTTTATTGTCAACAATTGAAAAGTTATGTGTTCTTCGCTTATTAGCGGATAGCCGCCCAACGGTATGCGTTACCTGCGCTGGGGTGAGGGACGGCGGAGCCGTCCGATTGGAAAAATGATAAGGCGTAGAACACTGCTTGAGATTGCCGCAGAATCCCCAGCGTCAGGTGCACGCTTTGTTAGGCGCGTTCTGGGTGTTTCGGGATTTTGTTTAATAGTAAATAAAGTTCCTGTTCATGTTCTCTGAGTCCAATCCAGGCTAATCCATCCGACAAGGATGAGAATATCCTTATTTTTGTTGGTACGTCCACCATTAATAATTCAAACGCTTTCAAAAAGATTGTCAAAGATTCATTTTGTGTAAGAATAGCTGCATGTGTGGTGATTATTCCGTTTTCAAACAATCGCTTATTCTCTGCAATTATTTGTCGGACATCATTTGTCTTTTCAATGTCTAGTTTGCACTTCAAAAGGTTGAAAATGGTTGTTAGTTTTCCTTTTGGGTAATCTTTCGTTGCTTCTTGAGTAGCTTTTACCGTTTCTGCGCTAGTGCAGTAGTCTTGAAAATGATAATACAACAATCCCCATTCAGGCTTTTTAATTATATTTATAGACATAATACTTTTCCTTATTAAAAGATGTGTATTATCAATATATGCTTGGTGCTCTACAAATTATGTTTTTATTTCAAGCCAGCGCCTAACGGTTTGCATTACCTGCGCTAGGGCTGGGACGGCGAAGCCGTCAAGCCAGAGAAATGATAAGGCGTGTGAAACTGCTTGAGATTGCGGCAGAATCCTCAGCGTCAGGTGCACGCTTTGTTGGGCAGTTTTTAGTTTTGAACAGCAACAAAATAAAAATAGCCTCACCCATTGTATCCGCTGATCCATCACTTTATTCGACTTTGTAACTTTCAAACAAATTTAATATAAATTCTTCAGTTCGTTTGGCATAACTTCCAAAACCAATCAATCCTTCTGGCTCCTTAAAGTTAAAGATTTCTGTTCGTTTTCTGGACATCAATTGCAACTATATCTAATCCATTCATCTCCATTCATTGACCATGTTCTTATATATTTGGCACCAGAAGGAAGTTTTCATAATTAAATTGTGCATATATTTTCTTGCTTCCTGCTGCAAATGATTTTGAAATATTCTGACCATTGCAAAGTGATGTACAAGTTTGAAAGTCGTATATCCTTGGTTCTGTAGTGGTAGAAATTTCAGTAGTTGGTTTGGTTATGATTGATGATGTTTCCGATTCTAAGTAAATCACGTATGGTTTCTTTACATCAATATCTATATCGCGTTTTTGAGTTATGTACCCATTTGCCTCGACACGTAAAAAACCATGCAAGCCAATAGATTCAGGCTTCAAGAAGAAGCGGGCAACACCGTCAGTATCAGTTACATTTGTTTCGCTTGGTAACACATCAATTTGCAACGTGATTGTTGCTCCAATTATGCTTTCGTTAGAGTCTTTATCTAAAACTGTAAATTTTATTGCAACTTCGTCTGAAGTCGGTTCTGGATTTGGCACTAAAGGAGGGTCGGATTTTTGGGAATTAATAACACCCAAATATCCAATGTAAGCAACAATAATAGCAGTTATAGCTGGCAAAATTATTTGAAGATTGGAGGTCTTTTTGCTTTTTGTCATGATGTTTCCTTTTTGTTTTATTTGTTATTGCAATTAACAAGGCTTGCCAACGGTTTGTATTACCTGCGCTGGGGCGGGGGCGGCGAAGCCATCCAACCAGAAAAATGAAAAAGCGTAGAAAACTGCTTGAGATGTGCGCAGAGTCTCCAGCGTCAGGTGCATGCTTTGTTGAGTAGTTTCTCTCACATGATAAATTTATTTGAAAGGACATATAAAATAAGTATCTATTTCGTCTCCACCTTCTGCAACCCATCCCTCAAAACCCTTCTCGGTCTTTACTTCCCAGTACCACCAAGATACATCTTCATCGCAAACTGCATCATTTATGACTTGCAATTCCGCTCCTGGAACTAGTCTATGACTGAATTCTGATGTGTGATCAGGATTCTCACGTAAATGCACTGTTTCGAATTGTGTGCAAACAATTGCTTTATCACCTTTTTTAGACGCTTTGGAGGTGCTTCTCCACAGGCTTCGGCCTTAGGGGTTACAGTAATTAGTGTTGTTGGTGTAGGTAAGATTGGCAATTCTTCGGTGTCTGTAAAACTTATTGTTAAAGAACCTGTCGTTTTATTTAGATTAATATCCTGAACCCTGTCTGCTTGCAATGTAACTTTTTTGTGCTCAATATTAAAGCCATTAAAACTTACACTGATATCACCATCTATCTCATCTGTTGGAAATCCTGTTGTAAATTTCGTAATTCCGTCTGAATCTGAAATTTCAGAATATTTATTCCCATTTACAATAAGAACTACCTCTGCGCCATTTAATGGCTCATTTTTTTCGCTGTCTAAAACTCTTACTAAAACACTTCCTTTACTATCTTCGAGTCTAATTTGGATTGTATTTGAAAAGTCTTCAATTATTAGGTCAAAGGGCTCATGTCCTCTAGATTCGACAAAAACTCTTAATTCTCCGCCTACATTCCCTGAAAATTTGGCAAATCCACTACTATCAGTGTATTGAGGAGAAAGTACATTGTTCTCTGATAATAATATTAATTTAGCTTGTGGGACTGAAACTCCGCTGATGTCAGTTACTCGGAATGTGATTTTTACGGGGGTAGTCTCCTCTGGCTTATTAAATAGTTCAATTAAACTTGTTATCAAGGGGAATGTGCCAATAATAATTGCACCAATAGTAGTTATGATTGCAACTTTAACCCCGACAGGCTGTTTGGAAAATTTCTTAAACATTAAATATTCTCCTTTATTCTAAGATGTCGAAAATTATGTTTGCTTTTATCTCTCACTTATATATAACAATATGTAAGGAACTGCCCAACTAGGGTGTTATACAGTATAGAAGCCGTAAAATCCCCTTGCTGTACAACACCCTTTAGATGACATAACGATATAGGGCTTCGGGTAGGTTTTGGCTTCAAAAAGAGGGGAGAATGTGCCATAACCGTATCCACCTACGCACAAAAACTCTATAAATCGATTATACGCCCCCAGCCTCAAAAAAAGCAATTATTTTTCTCAAGCCAGTATCTTTGGTCATTCTGAAATGCTCTCTAAAACGAACTTGATTAGATAAATGCGGCGATGTAAAATCTCTTCCTGCTTAAAGAATTCATCGAGTTATGTTCAATAGTGGTGGGTTTATCAAAACAGTTACGTCTTGCTCACTAAAGGAAACGTTTATGTCATCATCACTCCCGCTTCGTTATGGCACCAATCCCCAACAGGCCCCCGCCCGCGTATTCATGAAGAATGACGCAGACCTGCCCATCACGGTCCTTGGTGGTTCCCCTGGATACATCAATCTTTTGGATGCGCTCAATGCGTGGCAGCTTGTCCGCGAACTCAAATCTGCGCTTGGCTTGCCTGCGGCAGCATCCTTTAAGCATGTTAGCCCTGCGGGCGTTGCGGTATCTGTGCCGCTGTCAGATACGCTTAAGAAAACCTACTTCGTGGATGATCTTGAACTTTCTCCGCTTGCCACTGCCTATGCTCGTGCTCGCGGCGCGGATCGTTTATGTTCCTTCGGCGATTTCTATTGCGCTCTCCGATACGGTGGATGTCTCAACTGCAAAACTCATTGCCCGCGAAGTTTCGGATGGTGTCATTGCTCCTGCGTATGAGCCTGCTGCATTGGAGATTCTCAAAAACAAAAAGCAAGGTAAATATGCCATTGTGCAAATTGATCCTGCATACGAACCTTCCTCTGTTGAGATACGCGAAGTCTTCGGGATCACTTTTGAGCAATGTCGTCATGACCGTCTTGTCACGCCGTCCGATTTCACCAATATTGTCACTACCAAAAAAGATTTGCCCGATGCCGCCCTTCGCGATCTCACCCTTGCATGGATCACGCTCAAGTACACTCAGTCTAATTCTGTTTGTTTTGTTGCAGATGGTCAGACTATTGGTGTGGGAGCGGGGCAGCAGTCGCGGATTCACTGCGTGCGTCTCGCAGGCCAAAAAGCAGATCTATGGTGGCTGCGTCAGCATCCTACAGTTTTATCGCTTGCGTTCAAACCTGATATCAAACGCCCCGACCGTGATAACGCCATTGATCAATTCCTGCGTGATGATGTAACTCAAAACGAAAAAGCAGATTGAGTAACATCTTCGCTCAAACTCCCCGACAACTGACTCCAGACGAAAAGCAGCAGTGGCTTTCCAAGCTGGATGCTGCCGCCCCGTAACCCTCGGCTCCGACGCTTTCTTTCCCTTCCGTGATAGTATCGACCCGCGCAGCCGTCAGCGGCGTGAAATATGTCCTTGAACCAGGCGGCTCCACTCGTGATGATATCGTCATTCAAGCCGCAAACGAATATGGCATGACCATGATCTTCTCTGGCATCCGTCTTTTTCATCACTAAAAAATGGAAATACGTCCACACTCCTAAGGATTTTTATGCCCATCGCTATTCTCTCTGTTCACAATAAAGCTGGAATTACTGAATTTGCCCAAGGCCTTACCTCTCTCGGCTGGACGCTGCTTGCATCAGGTGGCACAGCCAAACTTTTGCGCGATAACGACATACCCGTCACTGAAGTCGCAGACTATACCAAGTCACCTGAAATTTTAGGCGGCCGCGTCAAAACCTTGCATCCTGCGGTTCATGGCGGGCTGCTGGCTCGTTCCACCGCTGAAGATCATCAGCAACTTCTCAACCTCGGCTGGGATTATATTGACCTCGTCGCCGTCAACCTATATCCATTTGAAGAGACCATCGCGAAACCCAATGTCACCTATGCAGATGCCATCGAAAATATTGATATCGGCGGCGTCACCCTTATCCGTGCTGCTGCAAAAAATCATGCGCGTGTCACCCTCGTCTGCGACCCATCCGATTACAATGATATTCTCTCTGCGCTGCAGAGTGGCGAAATTCCATTTGCTGTTCGCAAGAAACTTGCCGTTAAAGGCTTTCAATCCACCGCGCACTACGATGCCATGATCTCAGGATATCTCAAGAATGACTGACACTCTTCACGCTCTTTCTCCATTGGATGGCCGCTACGCAGAAGCGACCAGACCGCTTACAGAATTCTTCTCCGAATTTGCTTTCCTGCGCGACAGAGTCCGCGTCGAACTTAATTATTTAGCTGCTCTTTCCAAAACAGGCATGGTTCGCCCTCTGACAGATTCTGAATCTGCCCGAAATAAGATCCATCCATGCCAATTTCTCAAACGCAGACGCAGAATTAATTCTCGACTATGAGCGTAAAACCCGCCACGATGTCAAAGCTATCGAGTATTTCATCCAAAGCAAATTACAGGGCGCATCTTTGAATGATTTACTCTCATGGATTCACTTCGGCTTGACCTCCGAAGATGCCAACAGTCTTGGGCAAGCCATTGCACTGAAAGAGTCACGAGACAAAATTATCCTTCCTACTCTCCAAACACTGCTCTCCGCCCTTTCTGATTTTGCCGTACGCTACAAATCTGTTCCCATGCTTGCCCGCACGCATGGACAATTTGCCGTGCCAACAACATTAGGCAAAGAATTTTCCGTTTATATTGTTCGCCTCAAAAAGACTCATGATGACATTGCTTCTCATCGCTTCGAAGCCAAGCTGACAGGCGCCGTTGGCAACTTCAACGCTTTGCAAGCTGCCGCTCCGCAAGTGGATTGGTTATCTTTCAGCGAAGACTTCGTTTCCAGTTTTGACCTCAAACCCAATTTGCTCACTACTCAAATTCTCCCGTATGATAATTGGGTGCGTTACTTCGACCTCATTCGACTGACGAATTCCATTTTAATAGATTTTGCTCAAGACATTTGGCGTTACATCAGTGATGGATCTCTCAAGCAGGCGGTTGTGGCAGGGGAGGTGGGTTCATCCACCATGCCGCAAAAGGTTAACCCGATTGATTTTGAAAACGCAGAAGGCAATCTCGGTGTGGCAAATTCACTCTTCACGCATTATGCCCAAAAACTGACAGTCTCACGTTTACAGCGAGACTTGTCCGATTCAACGGTTCGCCGCACGTTTGGCACAGCGTTGGGTCATAGCCTGTTGGCGTGGGCCAACTTCCAGCGCGGGTTGAAGCGCATTGCTCCCGATGAGGAAAAGTTATCAGTGGAATTGAATGCCCATTGGGAAGTCGTCTCCGAAGGGGCGCAAACTATTCTTCGTGCAGCTGGAAAATCTGATGCGTATGAGTCGCTCAAAGAGCAAACGCGCGGCCGTGTGCTGACGGAAGCAGATTACAAAGCCTGGGTTGCTGCGATTGATGTTGATGATAAAGTGCGCGCTCAATTGGCTTCACTTTCTCCGCATTCATATATTGGTCTTGCGGTTGCATTGGTGGATAGATTGATAGGTGAAACTCTCTAATAAAAAATCCCAACAAATTGTTGGGATTTTTTTATCGTCTAAAAGGATGCAACTGCTTTTCCAACATCATTAAAGACTTCGATGTATGTTTCAAAACCACTTAATTCAAACGCATCTTTGGTTTGCGGGGAAAGATTTGCTACTTTGATGTATGGCGATTTATATTTCCCTGCTTTCATTTGGAGGCGAAGATCATCGTCGTTGACATCTTTATGGATGGAGCGTAACTTGTTGAACAACACATGCAACGCTCGCAGGCCCGCACTGCTGATATAAGGAGAGTCTTTCAAATTAATTAGCAAGAAGCGTGCTCCGTCTGTAATTAATTTCTCCGCAGCAGATTGAAATGCTGTGTGCGTGGCTGAGTCTATATCTCCGCTAACGTGAACAACAGTGACTGGAACACGACCTTGTTCTGTAGTGACTTTGATATTCATGGTTCTTGATGATCCTTCTGTAATTGGATTAAGCGTTCGGTGTTTCCTGCTGGGTTTGTCTGTGTGATTGGTTAACGATGTAAATTCCTGCCAGAGCAACCCCACCGCCGATCCATTGAATGGCTGTGGGGATTTCATTAAGCAGGGGAATTGCTAAAATAGCTGTGAGCACTGGCTGTCCGATCATGGTTGGTGCAACGATGAATGCGGGTAAATGCCCCAGAGCGTATGTGATGGCGAGATACCCGATCATTTGCGAAACGATGGCTGTTACAAAGAAAATGATCCAGGTTTGAGTTGA
>JAXLVT010000037.1:0-38667 GCA_046328925.1 Anaerolineales bacterium | reverse complement strand
CCTCTTTTCTCCGCTCGCACCTGTTGCCCGGAATAGACAGTTACCTCCCCTGCGCCATAGACTGTCCATTGGCCGTTTGAGTCATTGATCATGCCTGTCTGTTCATCAATGCCGAGGAGTGTGATTTTTGGCATGAGCTGTTTTAATGATCCCGCCCAACTTTTTCCAAAATTGTTGTGATGTGGCAACACGCAAGCATTTGGAATTAAATTCAAACCATTCATGATTTTCTTGGAAGATGGGTCAAAATAATATTCACACAACACCATCGCCCCCGCACTGGACCCGCCAAGTACGGCTCCATGTTCGTATGCATCCAAAGCCGCTTGCCAACATAAACTATTTGCGAGAGTCTCGCCCAAATAGCGCGGAAAACCGCCGAGTAAATAGATCAGCTTTGAGGTTCGAATCGAAGCGGCAAGAGTGCTGTCATTGGCTGATTTGGAATCAATCACATCCACTGTAAAAACGTTTTGACATCCCAGACTCTTAAACCAACGAACGCCATTATTCCCCGCGCGTTTGTGATTGTGGTCTGCGGCAGCTGCAGTCGGGATGATGCAAACAGGCGCATCCAACCCGCCCGCCAATTCAATCGCACGCAAATCTGGCTCAGACATCTTCCCGCCGAACTCAGAACCACCTTCCAGAAGCAATTTTCCCATTTGTTATAATCCTTTTATGAATGACTCTACGGAACAAAATTCATCTCGTGGTCCATCCATTGTACGTTGGATTTTGATTTTATTTGGGCTTGTGCTATTTGCCTTGATACTGTTTATGGGAGGAAAGTTCCTTTACAGCTTTGGGCAACGAACCGCAGAAAATATTGCTGGCGTAGATAAAACCTTAACCAGCAAACCTACTGACACTGAAACACCCATTCCTCCAACATCTACTATCACCATCACTCCAGGTCCCAGCCCGACTAGTACATTTTTTTATACCATTCCTACTGCCACTGCAACACGAATCCCTTGGACGACATGCCCGGGAATTGTGGTCACCATCAACGATACAGATAAAGGTGATCTGATTCACATCTTGCGCTGTTCTGATAAATTTGAATATGACCTTGGCCCAATTACAAAAGGGGCTTTCGCTGTTTCGCCTGATGATCGATATCTTGTGTATGCCAGTGAAGAGGGAATTCTGTACGCCGCAAAGATTGGGGAAACTGCACTCTATACCATGATGAACCTTAAACGAGATGGCGACTTTGTGACCTTCCCAAGAAATGCGGCACCTATTTTCAAGTTGAAATTTGAAGGTACAGGCCCTTACGTTTTGGTAGTCTATGAAGCACGCTATGACCAAAAACTGCCAGTTCAAATGCCAAACTGGTTATCAAAATGAAAAAGCCCCGACAATTTGTCGGGGCTTTTTTGAAATTATTTTTCTAATTTGGTGATGACAAAGTCATCGAACACCACGCTGGCTCCGTTTTGCTGGTCATCACTGCCAGCAAAGAGTCCCATACTGCCACTGGTGTAATCAGAGTCTGAAACGCTGTCAATTTGCTGGCCATTGACATAGAGAGTCATGGAACCGTTCTTGCAGTCCAATCCCAAGCGCATGGATTGTGAACTGGAAGAAATCACATCAGATTTGCCTTCCTTGAGCTTGTCATCTTTACCGACGATATGTGATTTATAAAAAGCATAATACCCATCGGGGGAAACACCTACATAATAGAAATTGTTGGTTGTCCCTTGCTCATTACAGATGATGCCGAAGATTGCTTCTTGATCAATGCTTGTATTGGCAACGCTTACTTCTATGTGAACATTTTCCAAACTATCCATCCCTGGTGTAGACCATGTGAGATAGTACGGCTGACTGACAGTCATTTTCAAACCGCCATTGTCATACTCTACAGAGCTTTGTGTATCGGTGCCGGTGCCCCAACCACTGCTGCTGTCTGAAAAATCATCCTTGGGCAAAGGATTGAGCAGTGAACTAATATCTGGAGTGGCGCACGCTATTGATGCTGAAGCAAGGGCAATGATTGAAGCAAAAACTTTCCATAGGGTTGATTTCATGAGATTCTCCTCTAAAGTAATGGCGCGTATTTTAGAGGATGCCTTCCTAAAAGAAAAGAGTACTTATCTCCCACTTATTGACCGCGTTCCACTTCCACGCGCATTTCGTTTCCATCAGTGCTCACTGAAATCCATCCGCTTCGATCTGTTCGTAATAGTGAATATCCTTTTAGAGAATCCAACACATCTTGTGACGGCAAGCCATCTGGGTCACCTGCAGAAACGCTTAAGACCACCAATTGTGGATTTAAATTTTCAATCACATCTGGCGGGTTCGATGGCGCATACCCAGAATCAGCCAGCAACAAGACATCGACCTTATCGAGCACATTTCCATATTCGATGGATTCGTACGTGCCGTCGCTAATTCCAAGCGGAAGCAATGCACGGAAATTCTTATATTGGATTAAGAGCACGCTTCCCCTTGGACCTGTGGCCAGCACCTCGATAAAGGAGCCATCTCCCAGCTCTAGCTTTTGTCCTACTTCCGCGCGAGTGACAGGGATACCAGCGGCTGCAAAAGATTGGTCCAAGGTTTGAGAAGAGAACGAGCCTTGCAAATTTCCACTCCACAATACATTTTGTGGAGGATATCGATCCAGCACACGGGGCAAAGCAGAAAGATCATCTTCATTGGAAGATGCAATCATTAACCAATCCAACTTATGTGAATAGAAGGGTAACCTTCTTCCCAATTCATCTGAGAGTTCAGTTGCACTAGGCCCACCATCAATTAATACATTTCTGCCTTCAGGGGTTTGTACCAAAACGCCATTGGCTGAACCGACATTTAAAAATGTGACGTGAAGTTTCCCATCGCCGGTGGTGGAAGAGGCACTCCATAAGAGGATGGTACAAATGAAAAGGAACAAGAAAGTTCCAGTCAATGCGACGGTTCGAAGAGAGGATGCCAAAGAGTTGAACCAGCTCTTAATGCGATCCCAGCTAAACGTTACAGTAAGAAGCGCAACGTAAAACCCAATCACAACCCAAATAGGCGAGTCTCCTAAAAAGATAGTCCCATGGGGAACACGATTAAATAATTCCACCATGCGAATGGTGTATGCTGAGAACGGCCAGGAGATCCATGCCAGTAATTGCCCGATTGGAAAAATAAGCAGGCTGGTGAAGACTGCCAAGCCGCTTAAAACCATGACCGCTGGTTGTACCGGCAAGATGAATGGGTTGGCAATGAGAGAGACAAGCGAGATGCGTTTGAAATGATAGGCCATAAGTGGAATGGTGGTTAATTGAGCGGCGAATGTCAGGACTACATTATCATTGAAAATATTGATTAATGCGCGGTTATCGCCTTTGAGAAATTTTGAAAATAAGTTGCTTGTAAAAACTGAAAATGGTTCAGCATATAAAATGAGACCAAGGGTGGCAAAGAAGGAAAGTTGAAAGCCTACATCCCAAAGCACAAGTGGATTAATGATTGACATAATCAATGCAACAGAGGCCAATGCATTCATCCCATCATTGCGTCTGCCAAGTTGACGAGCGAGTAATGAGATGCTTCCCATAAATGCTGCACGCACTACGGCAGCATCTGCACCGACCAGTAAGGTGTAAAAGAAGATTCCCAATATGGCAAAAGCCGCGCCGTATCGTTCTCCAAAGATTCTTTTAAAAATAGAAAAGAAAATTCCTGCGATGATAGCGATGTTAAATCCGCTGATGGCAATGATGTGGGCGGTGCCGGTGTTTTTGAATGCATTTTGTAGTTCTTGTGTAAGGCCGGTATCTACGCCGAAGAGAATGCCTGAAAGTAGGGAAGCTTCCGGGTCATTGAAGAGGCGATAGGTGTTGGTAACTAATTTATCCTTAAGGGCATACATGGCGGAATAATAAAATTTACCAACATTGCCCGGCAAACGAGTAACCTCAGCCTGTGACATGTAAGAATGAATTCCTTCGCGAGCTAAATAATCGCGATATGAAAACACATCATTTTCGGGTGGGGTTTTGAGTTGACCCCGAACGCGGATGCGCTCTCCGTAGTTGTAAATTTCGTTCTTTGCTACACGCACCAGTATTAACCCTGAGACCGGTAAATTTCCACTCCCCGTATCTACTGCTTCTACTTGTAGTTTGAGATTGGTGTACGAGTCACGATAATCTGGAGCTTCATCTAGCGTGCCAGTAACCAAGACTTCATAGGCACGATCGTTGTAAAAAGCGACATGAAAGGCATCAATGTTCGGTTGTGCAATCTGATATCTCCATGCGCCCAATAAGATTGCAGGCAAAATTACAAAAGAAATAGTTTGAACATTAAGGGATTGAATTCTAGGAATAACAAAAATGATGAGGAGGGCGGAAAATAAAATTGATAATGCAACGAGCAGCAACCAGCTAAAAGCGGAAAGCGATACAAGGCTGGCAAGAACAATCCCTGCAATGAACGATAGAGAAATCCATAGCAACGTCATGTGGTGGATTGTACATTAGATTTTATTGACCAAGATGATAGAGTGAGCCCTGACAATCTTCGTCCAAAATGATGACACCATGTTTTTGGCTCAAAGTTATAATCTTATTTATGAATGATTCAAAGTTGATTCTTATTACGGGTGCCACTGGTTATGTCGGTGGACGTCTTGTTCCTAAGTTGCTTGAAAAAGGCTATCGTGTGCGTTGTCTTGTCCGCGATGTGACTCGGTTGCAGGGACGCCCTTGGCTGAATCAAGTGGAAGTGGTGGCGGGTGATGCGCTTCAACCGGAGACTTTGTCAACAGCAATGCAAGGTGTATTCTCTGCGTATTATTTGATTCATGGCATGCAAGGTGGGAAGGATAACGCTGAACGTGATTTACAAGTAGCGCGCAATTTTGCTCAGGCCGCAGAAGATGCTAATATTTCCAATATTATTTATCTCGGAGAGTTGGTTGACCCTGCTTCCAACTTGTCACCGTATTTACGTTCACGCCATGAAACCAGTCACCAATTGCGTTATGGGCGCGTGCCCGTGACAGAATTTCGTGCGGGCATGATCATCGGGTCTGGGTCTGCTCTTTTTGAAATGATCCGCTACTTGACTGAGCGTGAACCGCTTCTCATCTGCCCGGCTTGGTTTTATTCTATTGCACAACCAATTGCGATTCGTGATGTATTGTCTTATCTTGTTGCGGCTCTTGAAAATAAGGAAAGCACTGGCCGCGTGATTGAGATCGGTGGTCCGACCCGCCTGACCTATGCTGAAATGTTGAGTGGATATGCTCGAGAACGTAACCTGAGTCGTGTGTTGATTCCTACTCCATTTTTTGCGCCAAGACTTTCCGCCTATTGGGTGCATATGATTACTCCCATTCATTGGCGTGTTGTGTTGCCCTTAATCGAAGGTCTGCGTGCGAAGTTGGTAGTACGGGATACCACGGCAAGAAAATTATTCCCTGAAATTCAACCGATTAACTTTCAAGATGCAGTTCATTTTGCACTTGGGCGAATTCAACGGGATAACGTAGAGACGAGCTGGGCGGATGCCTTGGTTACAGCCATGGGAGATGTAAAGCCCTATGAATTCACGGTGGAAGAAGGATTGTTTATCGAACGACGTCAAGTTGTTCTTGACCTTAAACCTGAAGATGTATTTCGTTCTTACACGGGCATCGGTGGGGAACGTGGTTGGATGTACATGGATTGGGCTTGGGCGATTCGCGGTTGGATGGACAAAGCCATTGGTGGCGTTGGGTTGAGGCGCGGTCGTCGTCATCCTGATGAAATTCATACCGGTGAGTCGCTTGATTTTTGGCGGGTGGAAGTGGTTGAAAAAAATCTCCGCATGCGTTTACGTGCCGAAATGTTGGTGCCGGGAAAAGCATGGTTGGAATTCAGCTCTGAGCCCCAAGATGGAAAAACACTCTTCACGGTCACTGCTTATTTTGCTCCGCACGGCTTGAGTGGGTTTTTATATTGGTACACCATGTGGCCGTTCCATAAATTTATTTTTGATGGATTGGCAAAACAACTTGCCTCACGCGCCCGTGTTTTGGCGCATTCATACTAATCCCCTTTCATGAAAATCCTTGTCACGGGTGCCACAGGATACATTGCCAGTAAGTTGATTCCTCAACTGCTGGACCGTGGACATTCTGTGCGTGTGGTGGCACGGAAACCGCATCTGCTTCAACCTCGTAGTTGGTCAAACCAAGTTGAAATTATCCAAGCTGACGTGATGGATTTTTCATCCCTTCTGCCTGCTCTAAAAGATATCCACACCGCGTATTATCTTATCCACAACATGTCATCAGGGCATGGATATACCGAAATTGAATTGCATGGTGCACGCAATTTCGCCAGAGCGGCAGCAGAAACCGGCGTGCAACATATTATTTATTTGGGTGGGCTAGCTGACCCAGAACAGCACATTGCTCCACATATGCGTTCACGCATAGAAACTGGCGTGACATTACGGCAGGGCAGAATTCCGGTCACTGAGTTTCGGGCGGGAGTGATTGTTGGCTCAGGGAGTATTTCCTTCGAAATGATTCGGTTTATGACGGAATTATTTCCAATTATCCCCGGACCGCGTATGCTGAAAAGCAAGTCACAGCCGATTGCCGTTCAAAATGTGGTGGATTATTTATTGGCTGCTTTGGAAAATCCAAAAGGTCGTGGAAAAGTATTTGAAATTGGCGGACCAGATATTTCCACCTATCGTGAATTGATGTTGAAGTATGCCAAACTTCGTGGATATAAACGGAGCTTTCTGCTTTTGCCTTATGTTCCCATTTGGTTCATGGCCTTTGGAATTGACCTGATGACTCCCGTTCCATATCCGATTGCGTATGCATTGGTTGGTGGATTGTCCGGAGATAGCGTTGTTTTGCACGCGGATGCAGGAGAAACTTTCCCTGAGGTTAAGCTAATTGATTTTGATTCCGCTGCCAGTGAAGCGTTGATGCGGCTTCATCCATCTAATATTGAACGTGTTTGGGAAGACCGCAAAGCTGGAGTCAAGAACTTAAAGCATGAAGGTTTTTTCATTTACCAAAAATGTGTTGAAACAAAAGCCGCACTCAAAGATATAAATTTTGTTTTGCAGAACACAATGAAAAAAAATGAAGCCAACCTGGAGAAAAAACTTCTCTTGAAAACAAAAAGCCATCTTTTCTTTGATGAATGGATGGAATGGCAATTCGAACCCGATGGAAGAACAAATTTATTTACACAAACTGTATATCTTGCTCCGCATGGGCCATTGGGATTTTTATGCTGGTATGGACTGAAATTAATTTATGTTTTTAAATTTAAAAAACTGTTACATACCATTGAAAAAGTACACCAAAAACTCTCCTTATAAAATACATTCCATGATAAACTTCATTATCGTTCAGGCTGGATCGTTGACCTAATCGGAGAAGAGATGGAAAACAAACTTTATGTGGGCAATCTGCCCTACTCGGCCAGTGAAGATGATCTGAAAGCCCATTTCAGTGCAGCTGGCACAGTCACATCCGTTGCTCTTATCAAAGATCGTGCAACGGGCAGAGCCAAAGGTTTCGGCTTTGTTGAAATGTCCAGCGATGCAGAAGCCCAAAAGGCCATCAGCATGTTCCACGGCCAAGATTTCATGGGCCGCTCGATCACAGTGAACGTGGCACGTCCGCGCGAAGAAAGACCGCAGCGTAGTTTCAGCGACCGTCGTGGTTCAGGCGGTGGCGGTAACAGCGGTGGACGGCGCAATTTCTAAACGATTCTCCAGCCCTGAACCTTGAACGAAAAATCAACAGCCTCGCCTCGCGAGGCTGTTATCATTGACATATGAGACGCGTCCTTCTTCTTGGCCCAATTTTGTTTGCTACGGTTGTCACCACGTTGACCATTGTCAAATATGATTTTCTTCTTCAACTTGGCTGGCATCCCATTTATGACCCAACCTTTGATTGGCCCAGTGGACTCTCACTAGGTCCATATGGATTTGTGATGACTGCGACCTTCATCATCAGTGGCTTGTTGATGTCACTGCTGGGGTTACGCCTCTTTTTTGACCTCAAGCCTGCGAGAACATCAAAAGCAGGCTCTTTGCTTTTGGTTTGTGCCGGGGTTGCGCTGGCGGCTTTGTCGTTTACAACAGATCCCACCATCCGCACCACTCCCGCCACCTGGCATGGACAGTTACATGACTTATCTTTTGTGTTGTTGGGTTTAAGCCTCATGCCCTCCATGTTGATTCTCGGCAAGGCGTTTTATGATGATGAAGCCTGGCATACTTTTGGGATTTACACTTGGGGTACTGCGGCTTTATCCATTCCCACCTTTATTTTGAAAGGCGCCGCATTTTATATTTTTCTTCTGGCAGTTTTGTTGTGGACTGAATTAATCGCTTTGCGCTTACAAAATAAACCTCAATAAAATGGAACCGCTAAAAATAATTTATCGTAATCAAGGTGTGAATATAAATGGGAAAACGATTTCCCGTGAAGCTGTTCGTGCTGTTGTCTTTCGAGAGAATCGCTTGTTACTGGTGTATTCAACTGTGGAGGGAGATTATAAATTTCCAGGTGGTGGCGTGAATAAAGAAGAAGCGCATTTTCAAGCGTTAATTCGTGAAGTCAGTGAAGAGTGTGGCATGAAAGTTTCAGCAGTGGGGCCGATGATTGGATCCACTGTTGAATATGCCACTCCCAAAGAAAAAGGATTTTCTGCTTTTAAGATGACTTCTTATTATTACTACTGTCAGGTTGAAGATGAAGTTGGACCACAATCTTTGGAAAACTATGAAATGGAATTAGGCTTCACGCCCGTTTGGATCTCCCTTGAAGAGGCGATTCACCACAATCAAAAAATCTATCAGTCTCATCCAAAAAGGCGAGCCGAGTGGTTGGTACGTGAGCTTTTTATGCTTGAATATATACAACAACATCAATAAAAAAACAGACCCGATATCGGGTCTGTTTTTTTATTTGAGAAGTTCAAGTAATTTTGTTGTATCTTGTAAGATTTCGTTTGCCCCAAGGGCTCTAAGTTCAGCTTCTTCACCGAAACCACACAGCACCCCCACCGTTTGCGCCCCCGCAGATTTTCCAGCGCGGATGTCCACTGTAGTGTCGCCAATCATCAAACAATTCTCAGGGGCAATGTTCATTTTTTTTGCCGCCAAAAGGATTGGATCAGGATAGGGTTTGGTGTGTTCTGCCGAAAGCCCGGTGACAATAACATCAAAATATTTTGTGATGTCAAATTGCTCAAGAAATTTCATGGTGCCGTTTTCATCTCGTGCGCTCACGACTGCCATAGGATAACGCCCATGTAGCTGCTTGAGCATTTCGGCTACTCCGGGGACGAGTAAAAATTTTTTACTAGAGCGCTTTCGGTGGCGGGAAAACCAATTCAGTACAGCGACCATTTCATCGTCAAGGCCGAGGCGGTCTGCCATGCCAAGCAAGGCGTTGCCGGGAGCTTCAATCCACATGATAAAGCGACGGGCGGCGAGGTTTACATCTTTAAAAAGAAAACGAGGGAGGAAGCGCGCAACCTGTTGGGTGTAGAGGTCGTCGGTGTCGCTGAGGGTGCCATCTACGTCAAAACATAGCGCCTGGACTTTGGAAACATCAATCGGCATGGCTTAATTGTACCAAAGGGGCTATACTTTGCATGCTTTACAATTTCCCTGCCTCTGTAGGGGTATAAAGTTGTATAATTTTATTATCCATGACTGAAGACCGTTCCCGCGCATTACTTGAATTATTGATTAACGTCAGCCGTGAAGTTGCCACGGCGCTGGATTTGCGTACAGTTTTACAGCGCTTGCTTTTTGCTGCACTTCAGCATGTAGGCGGAGAGCGCGGAAGTATTGTAGTGATGGATGATGCGGGGAAACCAGTGGATGCGACCATCGTTTATGGAAAACAATTTCACGAACACACAACTCAACAATTGAGAGATACAGTCGAGCGTGGTTTGGCTGGCTGGGTGATTCAAAATCGCAAAGCAGCTTTATTGCGCGATACCAGCAAGGACGAACGCTGGTTACGCCGTGCAGATGATGCTGTGGAAAAGACAGGTGCAAAATCTGCATTGTGTGTTCCACTAATGACACGTGACCGTATGGTTGGCGTGTTGACACTGGTTCACTCAGTCCCCAATGTATTCGATGAGACTCACCTTGAGTTGATGCAAGCCATTGCTGACCAAGCCAGTGTGGCTGTTTTGAATGCCCGTTTATATACTGAAAGTCAACGTACTGCACGAGTAATGTCTGCCTTGGCTGAAGGTGCGGCGGCCATGAATACATCTTTGGAATTACAAGATGTATGGCGCCGTATTTTGAATCAAACGATGCAGGCTTTGCAAGTGGAAACAGTTGCTTTAGCAATGGTCGATAGTGCTACCAATGACTTGGTCTTTCAAGCTGCGGCCGGTCACAACTCTGAAAGTATTCCCGGACGCCGAATTCCAGAAGTCCCAAGTTTAATCCGAGCCGCCCTTCGAGAAGGTCAGGGACTTGTAGTCCCGTCTGTTGCTGTGGACCAACGTTTTAGTGAAGTAGATAAATTCAATGGCATTCAAATGCGTGCGATTGCAATCGCTCCGATTCAATCACAAGGAAAAGTAATCGGAATCCTGGAAGCGATTAATCCAATCTCCGGTCTGTTTGACCCGGATGCCATGTTGGTTATGACTGGTTTGGGAAGTTTGGCTGGCTCAACCATTCAAAATGCTCAATTCATGGATCAATTACAAAAAGCCCATGAACGGTATCGTGAATTGTTTGAAGATAGCGTTGACCCAATTCTCATTACAGATTGGGAAGGCAAAGTGTTAGAAGCCAACCGTAAGGCTGTGGAAGTAAGTGGTTTCACAAGCGAACAACTTCATGCAATGAGCATTGACCAATTACATAAGGTCAGTTGGAACAAGACTGGCTTAAACTATGAGGTCCTGAAGCAGGATATTTCCTGTGTGTATGAATCAGCTTTGCATATGCAAAATGGCGGCACCATGCCGATTGAAATTCACGCCCGCCGTGTCGAAATTAATGATATGGATTCGATTCAGTGGATTATGCGTGACATCACCGAGCGCAAAGAACTTGACGCCCTTCGTGATGACATGATTGCGATGATTTATCATGATTTGCGTTCGCCACTGGGAAATATCGTTTCAAGCTTGGATATGATGTCCACGCTCTTACCTGAGTCAGATGATTCGCTTCATACCATGCTGACGATTGCCAGCAATTCAACAGGCCGTATCCAACGCCTGATTAATTCCCTGCTTGATATCAACAGACTTGAATCAGGTCAACAAATTGTGGATCAACAATCGGTCGATCCGATTGCCTTGATTGACGAAGCCATTCGCGATGTGTTGCCAAACTCAAATGCCCGCAATCAGACTCTCGCTAAGAAGACCGGCCTTGTCCTTCCACTCATTTGGGTAGACGTGGATATGATTCATCGTGTATTGATTAATTTGATGGAAAACTCCATTAAATTCACCCCATCTGAGGGACGCGTTGAAATTGGTGCGGAAACAAATGGTACCTACGTTAAATTCTGGGTGAAGGATAATGGCCCTGGAATTCCAGAAGCAGACTTGGAACGCGTCTTTGAAAAATTCACGCGCTTACGTGGCAAGAACCGCCCCGCTGGGTTAGGCGTAGGATTGGCTTTCTGTAAATTGGCTGTGATTGGGCATGGCGGTCAAATTTGGGTTGAAAGTGAAGTTGGCAAAGGTACAACCTTCTGGTTGACTCTGCCGGTTGCCCAAAAGAAAGTCACTGGCCAGCTTAAGAGACATACCGGCCGATTAAGCTTGAACTAGTTAATTTGCTTTTCCCCCAACAGGTATAATCATTTCATGGGGCTTATTGATAGCCCGTAATCTACAAAAATTTTTTCTTCGGTTTCAGGAGTAGTATGCAGGAGATTATTAAGAATGTCCATATTGAAGATCAATTCCCAGGCGTAACCCTGGGAGTGATTGCCACCCCCCGCGGTTTGATTCAAATTGATGCGCCCTCTTCCCCAGAAGATGCCCGTTCTTGGCGTGCGGCGTTGATGAATTTGGGCGGCGGCATGGAGCGTGTATTAATCAATCTGGATGCACATCCAGACCGAACCTTGGGTGCAAGAGCAATGGATTGCACTGTCATCGCGCATGAAAAGACTGCTTATACATTTCGAACCCGTCCAAGCACGTTCAAAGCTCAAGGCGAAGAAACGGGTGCAGATTGGGAATCAATTCCAGGCTTGGGGAGTGTGCGCTGGGCTCCCCCGGAAATTTCCTTTGTAGATCAAATGACTTTGCATTGGTCAGATACTCCCGTGGTTTTGGAACATCATCCAGGTCCATCCAATGGAGCAATCTGGGTCAAGCTTCCAGAAGAGAAAGTAGTCTTTGTTGGAGATGCGGTCTTAAAAGGACAACCTCCATTTTTGGCGGGTGCCAGTTTAAAATCCTGGTTATCCTCTCTTGATATTTTGTTGGATGCCTCTTACAAAGGCTATACCTTTATCAGTAGCCGTGGCGGTGTGATTACCACCACCCATATCAAGACTCAATATGATTTTCTCAAACATGTTCACGACAAGTTGGAAAAAATCACAACCAAAAAACCAAACCCTGCCGCCATTGAAAAATTAGTTACCTCTTTGTTGACCTGGTTCAAGGCGCCCTCTGCCCGTCAGAAGCAATATGCCCAGCGGCTGAGATATGGGTTATTGCATTACAACTCCAAACAACAACATGCCACCACACTTCCGATTGAGGAATAAATGGCACAATCACAACCCATTCTTGAAGTCATACGTGGGAATATTGTAGAAGCTATCCACCAAGGTTCAATCGCTGTAGTGGATTCAAATGGAAAATTGATTGCAAGTCATGGCGACCCTTACATGGTCGCCTTTTTACGCTCTTCGGCCAAACCATTTCAGGCGTTGCCTTTTGTAGAACATGGTGGCGTGGAACATTTTGGTTACACTCCCCGCGAGTTATCCCTGTCTTGCGCTTCGCATGATGGTGCACGCATTCACCTGGATGCTGTCAAAGGGATGCAGACCAAAATTGGCATCAAGGAAAACAACCTGCAATGTGGTGGACATCTTCCCAGTGACCCGGACATGTTGCGCGAATTCATTCGTGATAACTTGAAGCCGACACATAACCATAACAATTGTTCGGGAAAACATACCACCATGTTGGCTCATGCAAAGATGCATGGCCTTCCCCTTGAAAATTATCTTGATATTAATCATCCCATCCAACAGGAAATCCTTTCCACTCTGGCTGAGATGAGCGGCCTTGAAAAGGAACAGATTGAACTTGGCGTGGATGGATGTTCCGCCCCTAATTTTGCATTGCCTCTTTATAATTCTGCTTTGGCAATGGCTCGTTTCTGTGATCCACGCAATCTCAGTGATATACGTGCCGAAGCCTGTAAGAAAATTACCACTGCCATGACCACACACCCTGAAATGGTCAGCAATTATGGTGAGTTTGATGCGGAGTTAATGAAAATCTCCAATGGGCAGGTCGTTACCAAGCGTGGTGCAGAAGGCTTCCAAATTATTGGCGTTATGGCTGGTGCGCTCGGAAAAGATTCTCCCGGATTTGGAATTGCCTTTAAAGTCATCGACGGAGATGCTTCTCACATGGATGACGCGCTTGTATCCTATACCCGTGTACGCCCTGCAACCACGCTCGAAATACTGCGCCAATTTAAAGTCTTAAACGAAGAACAGCAAAAAGCCCTTGCTAAATTTGGACCGACAAAAACTCTCAAAAATTATGCAGGTCGAGTGACTGGCAGTTCAAAACCCGTTTTTACGCTCGTATGAATCTCACGCAAGACCCATTTCTTCATTCCCTCATCGCCCGGCTACATCAGCCGGGCGTTATTGGTTTTGCTGTCACAGGTAGTTATGCACGTGGCGAAAATCAAACTCATAGCGATGTGGATTTGGATATCTTTGTGGAGGAACTTCCATCTGAAGCATACACGCTTCGCTTCTTTAACGGGAAACTGGTCAGTCTCAAATACATTCTCCTGCGCGACGAATATGACTCCCTCACCAAACCAGAAACCGCCATTTGGGCTGTGCCTGGATTAAGTCAGATGCGAATTCTGCAAGATGACACCGGACAAATTGCAAAACTCAAACAAGCGGCACTTGAATTCAAATGGACTGTGCTTCAAGACTCCGCAAATGAATATGCAAGCAAAAAATTGATGGGCTGTGCTGAGGAAGCCCATAAAATTGTCAGTGGGTTAAATCAGAATCATGAATCAAAAGTGTTGTATGCCGCTTGGGGAATGTTCAAAGAATTGTCTTTTGCCGTTGTCGTACAAGCTGGGTTGATGATTAACTCAGAGAACCGTGCTTTTGATGTGCTTCAGGAACACCTCGGCCGTGACTATGCATGGACTCGTGCTTTTCGTCTCTCCTTTGGTATGGATGTGGGTGATGCACAAATCCCCGCCTATCAAACCCGTGGGAAAGCGGCACTTGAACTTTATGCTCAAACTGCTGTGTTATTTAAAGACATCATCAAGGACGAACACCGTGAAGTAATAACGAATACACTACAATTGATTTCATCCTATGAATAAGGTTTATCTGTATGAATGGCTTACAAAAACGCGCAATAAAAATTCATGAAACGCTATTGAAGGCTTTTGGCGAACCCATTTGGCGGAATCCCTTGCCGCCGGTAGATGAATTGGTTTCCACCATTCTTTCGCAAAATACAAATGATGTAAATCGTGACCGTGCTTTTGAAGCATTGCGTGCCAAATTCCCAACTTGGGAAAAAGTACGTGATGCAAAAGAAAATGACGTGGTTGACGCCATTCGACCTGCCGGATTAGCGAATCAAAAAGGTCCACGTATCCAGCAGGTGTTGAAAGCCATCACTGAAGAACGAGGCTCACTTGATTTGAATTTCTTGGCAGATTTGCCCATTGAAGAAGCGCGGAGTTGGCTTACCAAATTCAACGGGGTTGGTCCTAAAACTGCCGCCATCGTTTTGTGTTTCTCGCTGAATCGTCCAGCTTTTCCTGTTGATACCCATGTGTACCGAGTCACAGGAAGAATTGGAT
The DNA here is from genome assembly GCA_046328925.1 of Anaerolineales bacterium. Classification (GTDB taxonomy): domain Bacteria; phylum Chloroflexota; class Anaerolineae; order Anaerolineales; family Villigracilaceae; genus Villigracilis. The sequence goes on along the minus strand of JAXLVT010000037.1, from coordinate 23,574 downwards.
TGCGCCCAGAGAAATTAAATGTCGAACAGGCACATCCATATCTTGAAGGTGTGTTTCCTCCTGAAACATATTATGCCGCGCATTTGAATATCATTCGCTTGGGACGTGAGATATGCAATGCAAGAAAGCCGCTTTGCATGAATTGCCCAATTGTTAACTTATGTGATTACAAGGAAAAGAATTTATAACTATGGAACAACCACCCGTCAGCCTAGCTCTTGAAAAAATGAATATTCCTCACACCGTGTTTCACCATGAAAAGCCAGTCAACTCTTTTGAGCAGGCAGCCAGTGACCGAGGTCAACGGCCAAGCCAGATTATTCGTAGCATTCTCTTTCGCGTGGGCGAAGATGATTATTTAATGGCGCTCGTAGCAGGGCCTGCACAAATTTCGTGGAAAATTTTGCGAAAGTATCTTGGTCAGTCGCGGTTGACGATGGCAACGGAGGATGAGGTTCTTGCGGTCACAGGGTATCGAATCGGGACGGTGGGGCCATTCGGATTGCAGAAGCAGGTTCGAGTGTTGGTAGAAGCGGGGGTTCTTGACGAAGAGGAAGTCTCGATTGGGTCAGGGATGCGTGATCGGGCGGTCATCTTAAAAGTGCAGACCTTGTCCAAGCACTTGGGAACGCTGAAGTTGTGAAACTGATTGAATAATCCAAATGTACCAGCGTCAAACCTCATAAAATGAGTTATAAAAGTGTATCTGTATGAGGTGTCCATGAATTCACGAGACTTACTACGTATTACAAGCCGAACATTTGCAATTGGAATTGAACGCCTGCCTGGAGTTCTGTGCGAAGCCACCACGGTGGCGTATTTGCTTTTAAGGGTTTCCGATTACCTTGAAGATAATGAAGAAATGGATACAAATGAAAAAGTTTCTTTATTAAATCAATGGGTGAATGTGTTGCGCGAAGAATCAACAGTAGATGAAATTGTGGCGCGCGTGACTAATGCAGATATAAGCAATCCCGATGCGATTGTGACTCAACATGCGAAGGAAATTTTGATGCATTTGCATTCCCTGCCATATGCGGTGCAGGAAATCATCGTTCATCATGTAATCAATAGCACGCAAGGCATGGCACGTTGGACGAAGATTGGCCCAAATGTAAATGATGAAGCGGAATTGGATGATTATATGTTTGAGGTGGCGGGGCGCGTGGGATATTTGATGACTCAGTTATTTGCGTGGTATTCGTTGTTTATCCGCCGCAGACAAAACGAGATTATGCCTCTGGCCCGTGAGTTTGGACTTGGCCTGCAGACCGTCAACGTGATTCGTGGAATGCGCGAAGATTTTGATCGTGGCTGGGTGTATATTCCGAAAAAATTTCTTTCCTCGATTGGTATTTCTTCAGAGCAGATGTTTGACCCCGCTCATCAACAGGAAGCCCTGAAGGTATTGGATATGATGACGGACAAAGCAGAACGCCATTTGCATGAAGCGTTGAAATATGTCAAATCTTTACCTTGGTGGTTGCATGGGATTCGACTCGGATGCATTTATCCACTGATGTTTGCGATTCGTACATTGGCGGTTAGCCGTCGTAATGCTCAGGTGTTTGAGAGCGAAGCAAAGATTACTCGCGATGAAGTCAAGAAGATTGTGTTTGATTCGACGATGTGGGGCTGGTCGAACACTTGGTTGGACCGATATTATGAAGAGTTAAGTGTGGTGAAGAAGTAACAGTATTCACTGAAATCCAAAGTGCGTAGAGATTTTCTCTACGCACTTTTTTGTTTAAAAAATTGAGTTTGGTAATTAAAAGCTTTCAGCCTTTGTCAGGAAAGCCCAGATTGATTTGGAGTCCTTGGCTGATAGATGAAGATAGGAGTAATACATGACAAAAAAACCAAACGAGAAAATGTGGGTTGCTGAGATTTGGCGCTACCCCGTGAAATCTTTGGCGGGCGAACAACTGGAAATAGCAGAATTGCATACCGATGGGATTGTAGGGGATCGTCGAGTGTTGGTTTATGATGAAAAAAAGAATACGCTGATTACTTCGCGCACACATCCAAAACTATTGGGATTAAAAGCCACACTCACTCCTTCCGGTGAGCCATTGATTAATGGTTTGCCTTGGGATGACCCGCGGGCTGTTGAACTCATCACTGCGGCGGCTGGCCCGAACGCACGTCTGCTTGAATGGGATGGACCTGAGCGCCACGATGTCCTCCCTTTGTTGGTAGCAACGGATGGAGCGATTCAGGAATTTGGGTATGACCATCGTCGTTTGCGTCCGAATCTTGTGATTGGTGGAGTGCAAGGATTGGCTGAAAGAGATTGGCCTGGGCGACAAATGAAAATTGGAAAAGCCGTGATTGAGTTTGCTCAACTCCGTGCCCGCTGTGTAATGACCACGTATGACCCTGATACTCAAAAGCAGAATCATGAAGTGTTGCGCAGTATTGTCAAAAAATTTGATGGGACTCTAGCTTTGGATACGGCGGTAATTCGTGGAGGTTCGATTAAGGTTGGGGATGTAGTTGAGCTTGAGTAAATTCACTAGGACGAGCAGGGATAAATTTTTTATCCCTGCTCATTTTGATTTTTAGCTCAAACTTCTTTTGATACTTAACATTTCATCTCGAATCTCTGCTGCAGCTTTGGCGGGATTGGCCGCGCGTGAGATTCCACGCGAGATGGGAATTAACATTCCCTTGCCATCTTTGCGCAGACCTGCCTTCATCGCGGATTCCAGTTCGCCGCCTTGCGCACCGACGCCTGGTGCTAGGAACCAGAGATTCGGCGCTGCTGCGCGGACTCGTTTCGTCGCATCCACATGAGTGGCGCCAACGACGAGGCCGATGTTGTTTTTAGCATTCCAGGATTGAGCGAGTTTGGCAACATGCTCGTAAAGCAGGTCACCACTGGCAAGGGATACATCTTGCAAATCACCAGAGCCAGGGTTACTTGTCTTGCACAACAGAAATACACCCTTTTCTGAGTTTTGAATAAAAGGATCAATCGAATCTTTTCCGAGGTAGGGACTCAAAGTGATGCAATGTGCGCCAAGAGTTTCAAATGCGGATTGGGCGTACGCTTCTGCTGTGGAGGAAATGTCACCGCGCTTCGCATCCAACACAACAGGAATCAACGAACCGAGTCTTTTTGACTCTGCATCAATCGCTTCGATGAGTTGCTTGAGAGCGGTCCAACCTTCGGCGCCGAAGACTTCGAAGAAGGCGGCGTTGGGTTTGAATGCTGCAGTGTAGGGAGCTGTCTGCTTGACGAGATTCAAGCAGAAGTCCAGTGCGGAAGCGGCGGTGGGTTCTTTTAGGTCAGAGACGTGCGGGTCGAGTCCAACGCATAAAAGCGAGGAACAATCGTCAACGCGTTTTTCAAGAAAAGAGAAAAATGATTCCATAATAATTCCTTTACCACGGAGACACGAAGACACTGAGAAAACTTTTTTAAATTCTCCGTGCCTCTGTGTCTCCGTGGTTAATTTTCTAAGTCTTACCCAATACCATCGCGAGCAAGGCCATTCTCACATACAAACCATATTCCATCTGGCGGAAATAAGCGGCGCGGGGATCGTCATCGAAATCGGTGCTGATTTCGCCCACACGTGGAAGAGGATGCATGACTGCCATTTCTTTCTTTGCAGACTTCATGATTTGTGGATCAATCACATAAGCGCCTTTGACCTTTTCGTAATCGGCGGGGTCTTCGAAGCGTTCCTTTTGAACACGGGTCACATACAAAATATCGGTTTCAGGTAAAACTTTTTCAAGCGATGAATATTCAGCTTGTGGAACTTTCTTTTCAGCCACTTCATCCATCACTTCTTTGGGCATTTTTAAAATGTCGGGCGAGACATAATTTAATTTGATGTTGGTGAACTGTGAAAGCAAGCGTGCCAGGGAATGTACGGTGCGCCCGTATTTCAAATCACCGAGCATGGTAACGGTGAGATTATCGAGACGACCGATTTCTTCCATGATGGTGAAGGTATCAAGCAATGCCTGTGTGGGATGTTCGCCCACGCCATCACCCGCATTGATGACGGGTTTCTTTGCCGCTTTCGCCGCGATGGCCGCTGAACCTGTTTCAGGATGGCGCAGTACGATTACGTCCGCATAACATTCGAGGGTGCGGATGGTATCGGGCAGGCTTTCCCCTTTCGACACTGATGAATACTTCACTTCGCTGATCGGGATGACCGAGCCGCCGAGTCTTTCCATGGCGGCGGTAAAAGAGGAGGATGTTCTGGTGGATGGTTCATAAAAAAGATTCGCCAGAATTTTCCCTTTCAATAAATCGAAAGTCCCCACGCGCTCGACCATGCCGCGCATTTCATGTGCCACGCCGAACACGTATTCAAGGTCAGCACGGGTAAATTGTTTGACGGACAAAATGTCTTTGCCGTACCAATCGGCATTTTTATTTTCGCCAAAAGGCAAATGGGGGTTGGTGGATGTTGTAGGCATTTTTAGTCTCCTGGTTTGATATTTTTTTAGTTTAGCTATCGGGACTCTGGCTGCACGCTGGCAACGAATCCCGTTTAATCACATGGTTCTACGCTTGATCATTTTCCCATCCGCTTCTTGCGACGGGTGAGTTGGATTTGTTTTTCAAACAGTTTTCTTGCCCCGAGTTTCGTTCCATAATCTATCTAGGAATGGTTGTATTACAGGTAGGATTTCATCATTCTTGCATTTGAATTCCTCTGATTCATTTGCGGTAGCGGTATAGTAACCGATATCTGCTAAATCTTCATCGCGTAAACCAATATATATATAAGGATCTCCCTTTTCCAATCCGTTTTTTTCTTTTGTAGAAATCATCAATAATGTTACAGATGCTCCTGCACGGAATAATTTTGACTGCGTGGAATTAGCGAGCGCTTTAACTAAATCTAATAATGGTTTGTATTGCGAATTCCCTGAAGCGTAAAGCTCAAACAACTTGGTGATATGTTGCCAGGACTGAGCATTTTCTTGTGTCAAACTCTCAGATAATAATGCAATGTTCTTATTAATTTCATCTTCGGTCATATCTTATTCCTCATGCCCGTGCCTGTGATGGATATCAGGCATGTGGTCGTGCTCGTGTTCCTCAGCAGGATGTTCATGCTCGTGAGAGTGGACTCCCTTTGTGGTGTCATGTCCATGTGCGAAGTCATCGTGGCTGTGACTATGCTCGTGCACCATGGCGGTATGGGTATGCGCATGGGAATGATTCTCGTTGATTAATAATAGTGCTCCACCGATCATCAAAACTGCGGCGATGATGAATAAGAAAGAGGGATATTCTCCAAAGATAAAAATCGAAAGTAATACACCTGCCAGTGGGGCGGTTCCATATAACGCGCTGGTGCGCGCCGCGCCCAGTCCACGCATGGAGCGAATGAAAAGGATGGTGCTCAAGCCGTAACTGATAAATCCCAAGACCAATGTGCCAAGAATGATTTTCAAAGCAGGAATTTGATTTCCAAGAAAGAATGCCAATAAGAAGGAGAATGTGCCCGCGACCAATCCCTTCCATGCGACAATGGAAAGCGGATCTTTGCCTGAAATATTGCGTGTGAAGTTATTATCCACACCCCATAAGACACAGGCCAAAATAATTCCAAGCGCGCCAAGCGAAAGGCCAAATCCGCTGGTGAAGTTGGTAGAGAGAAAAATGCTGGCTAGTGTAATGACGATGATTGCGGTCCATGCACGGCGACCGATGGCTTCCTTGAAAAACAGTAAAGCAATGACCGTGGTCCCAACGCCTTCAAAGTTCAATAATAACGAAGCTGTGGAAGCTGGTGTGTTTTGCAAGCTAATCATCAAAATGATTGGCGCAAGAATTCCACCTGAAATAATTGCTCCTGCCAGCCATTTAATGTCTGGAGATTTAATATCCGCTTCGATGTTTTCTGAACGCATTTTTTGAGTGAGCCGAAAAAGAAAAGTTCCAGTTCCACTGCCGAGATAGAGAAAAGCTGCAAGATAAATCGGCGCGATATTATCGCCAAGCAATAATTTGGCGATCGGTGCGCTTGCGCCGAAGAAAAGCGCAGCGGTCAATGCTTGCAGGATGAAGGGCAGTGTGGAAGATTTCATTTTCTTCATCCACCCAACGGGAGAGTCGTTTTATTTTTCAAGCGTAATTCTGAGTTCGGATCATGAGTCGGCAGATAAACAGTTGGCTGTTGTTGTGAAAAGGTCAAAATATTTTGCAACGTATCAATGGTGACGGCTGGATTTGGGCTGACTCCATCTGCAATTTTTTTGAGCAGATTTTCTTCAGTGTAACTGGTGTCTCCTGCCAGAAAGTAATTCACATCTTCACTGGTGACAATCACAGAGATGTGAGCGGGAGTATGTCCGTGAGTCGCAACGGCTTTTACGTCACCATTGTTAGTCACATTCCAAAATTTCTGAAACGGTCCAAACCCTTTCTCGTCAAAGACAATTGCTTGAGGAGAGAACCATGTCGGTGCACGATGTGGCAAGTATCCATTGGCTTTGCCAGCAAAGCCAAATGTGCTTTTGTATTCTGCCATGTTGACGTAAATTTGACTTTCAGGGAAATGATGTAATCCGCCCGCATGATCGGTATGCATATGAGTCAGGATGACTTTTTTGACATCTTTCGGCCCAATCCCGATTTGTCTTAATTTCACACCGATTTCCTCTTCAGGCTTTATATCGAATCGAACAGCAAGGCTGTAATAAGGTTGCCAGCGTGGAAAATACCCAGGTTCGGATGTATGGGAGGTGTCGCCTGTGTCCACAACGATGACACCCTCCTTATGTTCAATAGCCCATGCATAAATTGGAACAGGTTCGGTCCATTCGCTACCGAATAAAACATTTGCGAGTCGCATCCCACCTATTCCCTTGCCGACTAGCTGATTTTTCTTAATCTGAACTGTACCTGTTTGTATCGCATGAATGTTCATGAACGATTCTCCAACTCAACGAATATTTTTACCAAACCCAGGTTCCGATAAAATCTTGCCGTTTTCAAAAGCAGTCTTACCACGCAATACAACTTTCTTAACTCTGCCTTTTACCTTCCAGCCTTCGAATGGAGTCCAGTTACAGCGGGTAAATTGTTCGGAGGCTTTGATTTCGTAGGTTTCGTTCTCATCTATTTCAACCCAGGTTTCGGGTTGCTCAGGCAGGTTGAATATCTTGCGTGGATTGGTATATGACCTTGCAATAATATCTTCAAGGGTTAAGCGCCCATCGTCCACTGCGGTGAGTAATAAGGGCAATGCAGTTTCGAGGCCGGGAAAGCCGGGTGGGGGATTCTCTGAATCTTTTTCTTCAATGGTATGCGGAGCATGGTCAGTGGCGAAACAATCAATCACATCCATGTTTTGCCAGAGAGCTTCCACATCTTCCTTCGTCGCCAAGCGCGGACGGACTTCGCCGCGCCCTGGATGTCCATGCGAAATGGCGGGGATGTCTTCCTTCGATAGGAATAAATGATGTGGACAAACTTCGCAAGTGACTTGGATTCCTTTTTCTTTTGCGGCTTTGATAAGCAAGACTTCTTCTTTCAAAGAAATGTGCGCGATGTGAACGGGACGGTCATAAATGGCGGCGAATAAAATCGCGGCGGCCATGGTTCTGCTTTCAGAATGAGCCACCAATGGCAATGACTTTGGATATTTTTCGAAATGCGGCATCCAAAGAGTCATGTCATCGAGGCGAAGTTCCCCAAAGGTGGAGTCAAGGTACATCTTTAGCCCGGCAGCCTTCCCTGAGAGTGAAGCGGCAATCTCTGCATTGTCTGGGCCTGCGCCGATGTATTGTCCAAAGTCACAGCGGGCTTTTTGTTTGGCAGCGTTCAATGCGAGATCGAGAGTTGCGGAGTCGAAGATGGGCGGCTTTGTGTTTGGCATGGCAAGCACGATGGTGAAGCCACCTGCCAGCGCGGACGATGTGCCGGAGTCATAATCTTCTTTGTGAATTGCGCCGGGTTCGCGCAAGTGAACGTGCGGGTCGATCAGGCCGGGAAGTTTGAGCATGTGTTTTCCTGTAGGGGCGAGGTCTCTTCGCCCAGGGCAGGGAGACCCTGCCCCTACGTTGATATAAAAAAAGAGAGCCGCTAAAAGCGACTCTCATCTTCAAAAAATAAAAACACCCATCCCAAAGAAGTGCTGGTGAAAGTGACGTTTGGGGTTGGGCTGTTTGTACATTGCGCTGAATTTTACGTTGATTCGTGTACGTGTCAAGATGTTGACAATTTTCTCTTGCAACTTTTTCAGACCCATTCCTGTATCTCTTGTAACTCAACAAATGAAAGGAAATATCCCATGGCCGACATTTCTGCCATCTTCTTTATCCTGTTAATTATCGGCGTTGCCTTCCCTGCAATGCTCACCGCGTTGTGGTTGTTGTTCCCTGCGGTGATTGCTCGTGCTCAAGCGCGGGTGGAAAAAACTCCTATGCAAACTTTCTGGATGGGACTGGTTATCTTCGTTGCCCTCACCATTCCCATTGTCATTTTGTTTGCGCTTCCTTTTGGACCTGCGAAATTCTTCGGCTGGATTTTGCTTGGCGCATCTCTTGCGGTTTCAGCGATTGGTTCGGCGGGGATCGCTGCTCATCTTGGCGCGAGACTCTCCAAACATACCACCATCACTCCCTTGAGCGGATTCATTCGCGGGTCAGTCATCTTCGAACTTGCTGCATTCTTTCCACTCATTGGTTGGCTCTTCGTGTGGATTCCTATGCTCATCATCGCCTTCGGTGCAACAGGCTTTGCCTTGTTAAATTGGATGCCACGTGAGAAGACGATTCGCGTGCTTGAGCCTATTTCAACTCAAGCTTAATGAATCTAGGATTTTCTTTCTTCTTTGTAATTCATCCTTCATATGACTCTCTCCCGACGTGACTTCCTCAAAATCGCATCCCTCGTGACGGCTAGTGCGGCGCTTTCTTCATGCGCACCGGTATATCGCAAGTTGACAGGTGACTTGCCCACCGTCCCGTGGACTGCGCTGAATGCAAGCGATTTCATTGCATTGAATCGGCTGACCTTTGGTCCGCGTGTGGAAGAGCGTGCTCGCTTTCTTGATATTGGCTTGAAGGCATGGGTGGAGGAGCAGCTTGATTTCGAATCCATCAACGACTTGGCTTGTGATGTTCAACTTTCAGCATTCGACACACTAAAAATGGATGCCAACGAACTCGAAGGCATCAGCAATCAGCTCTTTGATGGATATGATCGCGATACAGTTCCCAATGAACTTCGCCAGGCTACATTGATTCGTCAGTTGTATAGCAAACGTCAATTGTATGAAATCATGGTCGAGTTTTGGAGTGACCACTTCAATATCTACATTGAGAAAGGCAACGGCTTCTTTCTCAAAACTGTCGATGACCGTGAAGTGATTCGCAAGCATGCACTTGGTTCGTTCCGTGATTTGCTGTGGGCATCTGCCCATTCACCAGCCATGATGACCTATCTTGATAATCAAGCCAATGAAAAGAGTCACCCCAATGAAAATTATGCACGTGAACTCATGGAGTTGCATACGCTCAGCGTCAATGGTGGTTATTCTCAAAAAGATGTCATGGAGTTGGCGCGTTGTCTGACGGGATGGAACGTCAAGGAACATTTCTGGCTCGGTGATTTTGTCTTCAAAGAAGACTTGCATGATACAGGCGTGAAAAATGTTTTGGGATTAACGATTCAACCGTCAGGGATTCAAGAAGCGGAACAAGTCATTGAAATGCTGGCTGTACATCCCAGCACGGCGAAATTTATTTCCACCAAACTTGCAAGGCGCTTCATCGCCGACGAACCGCCACAAGCATTGGTCGAAAAAGCAACGCAAACTTTTATCGATACCAAGGGCGATATCAAATCTGTGCTGCGTGTGATTCTGTTGGATGGACTCGCACTTGCTCAGCCCAAATACAAACGTCCCGCCAATTATGTGCTGTCTGCGTTGCGCATGTTGAATGTCGAGACCGATGCAGTTGCCATCAATGAACATCTGTTGCACATGGGGCAATCTTATTTCAGTTGGCCCACGCCCGATGGCTATCCTGATCGAAGTGAAGCGTGGCAGGGCAACCTCATGCCGCGTTGGCAGTTTGCGTTTGAATTGATTCGCAATGAGATCAAAAACACAAAACATAATCTTTCTTCTTTGTTGGATGTCTCATCTACTGGCATTTTGCAAGAAGATGTGGATGCGCTGACCTCTTTGTTGTTGGGTGCACCCTTAGAGCGCATCACTCGCGACGGGCTGATTGATTCTGTCCGAGCAGCAGGTGCCACTGAAGAAGAGACTCTGCAAATCGTCGCTGGTGGATTAATCGCATCCCCCGCATTTCAATGGCGTTGACTCTGGAGTCCAGAAGCTTGCTTCTGGGTTTTTCCGACAACTTGCTGTCGGACTCCAGAATTTTTAGGAGATGATATGTTACAAACTTTACCCGTACTTCATCAAAACAAAACTTGGATGCCACGCCTCGCATTTGCACCGCAAAACACCGCGCCACGTGGTGATACATTGGTAGTTGTCTTCTTGCGCGGTGCAGCAGATGTGCTCAACATGGTCGTGCCACATGGGGAAGATGCATATTATCAATTAAGACCATCATTGGGCATTACGAGACCAGATGATTCAAGTGCAAAGAAAGAAGAACGGACAGTTAACCTCGATGGATTCTTCGGCTTGCACCCGAATATGCAACCTTTGTTGGATGTTTGGCAGGCCAAACAACTTGCCATCATCCATGCCTGTGGTGCACCGGACGAATCTCGCAGTCACTTTAAAGCGATGGAATTGATGGAGCGCGGCGTGGACGATGAACGCGGCCCCGCTTCGGGTTGGATCGGACGTCACCTTGCCACTTTGAACACAGGCAATACTTCGCCTTTGCGTGCGGTTGGAATGGGCACTCGTCCGCAAAAAAGTTTGGCGGGTTCTGTGCCAGTCTCTGCATTGCGTTCCATCGCAGATTTTCATCTTGGTGGTGACGCACGTGCTTTGCAACAAATGCGCATGGCTTTGAGTACGGTCTATCAAAACGACATTATGGGACAAGATACTTTATCCATCATGGATACACTGCAGACTCTCGACCCACTGAAATATACTGCGGCTCGTGATGCGAAATATCCTGATTCTGAATTTGGCATGGCGCTTAAACAAACCGCCATGTTAATCAAAGCTCAGGTTGGTCTCGAGGTCTCGGCCATTGACCTTGGTGGTTGGGATACACACTTTGCCCAAGGTTCATCTACTGGACTCATGCCCAACTTAATGAAAGATTTGGCTGAAGGATTGGCCGCCTTCCATGCTGATATGTTCGATCATCAAAATCAACTCACCACAGTGACCATGTCCGAGTTTGGACGCCGCGCTTCTGAAAATGGAAGCCTCGGCACAGACCACGGTCACGGTAGCATGATGATGGTGCTGGGTGGTAATGTGGATGGTGGCAAGGTTCATGGGGAATGGCCAGGGTTGGCAGAAGGCCAATTGATTGGTCCTGGTGACTTAGCGGTCACGACCGATTATCGCGATGTGCTTTCTGAAGTTTTAACAAAGCGCCTGAATAACTCTGCAGTTAATGAGATTTTCCCCGAATATCAGCCTGTGATCAGAAATGTGCTGAAATAGTTATGTTTCAGGTTGTATGACTTCCTGGAATGGGATAATATCCAGATATATCCTGTTCCAAGAGGACACCATGAAAAGATTTCCCTATATATTTTTGGCATTGTTGGTTGCTTTCTCTATTGCATGTAAGTTGCTTACACCAGCCACCAGCACTCCACAAGCTGTGCATTCAACTCAACCTGCCTTAGACTCATCGAGTTCTGAAACTTCTGCTTTGGTGAATATTTATGATCCTGCTCGCAACCCAGCGGATGATTTACAGCAGGCGATTGTTCTTGCGCAAAAAGAAAATAAACACATCATGCTTGAATTGGGCGGGAATTGGTGCATCTGGTGCAAGTATATGGATGAGTTCTATGCGAACCACCCAGATATTTTAAAACTCCGCGCAGAGAATTATGTGTTGGTAAAGGTCAACTACAGTGAAGAAAATACGAATGATGGCTTTCTTTCACAGTTCCCTTCAGCGCCAGGGTATCCGCATATTTACATTTTAGATAGTGATGGCACTCTTTTACATTCACAAGATACTGCCGAACTTGAAGATGGAAAATCTTCGTATGTCCCTGAGGTCTTCATCGCATTCCTGGAAAAATGGGCACCGAACAAATAATAAAAAGGCGACCTGTACAGGTCGCCTTTTTATTATTTATGGACTTCCAAAATCCACGGTGATGTAATCTCCGTACGAACCGTTGGAATAATAGGCATAGCCTACTCCTATCTCGGTAGATTTGGAACTTAGAATGGCATCATGATGAACTTGATCCCCCATCCACCAACTCATCGCCGCTTCGGGTCCTCCTCCGCCGTAGATAATCTCTTCGGAGTAGGAAGCAGAATACCCCGTAGCGATGATGCGAGAGTATGCTGAAGAACCATCTGAACCCGTGTGACTGATGTTGTTATTGCAGGCCATGTCCGCCGCATGTGCTTGTGCGGAGGAAGTCAACAGAGAATTGATGGTCAGCGCGGGCAATCCTGCTTTGGCTCGTTCGGCATTAATCATGGATGTGATTTGATTCACATATCCTGCGTTTTGACTATATTTGCAATTTGCATTGGTTACACTTCCGCTGCCCGTACTGCTGGATTGAGTTGGACTGGTGTTGGTTGAATTGCTACTTGCACCAACCACAATCTTTACCCAAAATGTTTTTTCAATCCCAATCGGAATATCTTTTCCGGAGGCATCGTTCAACGTGAAATAGCCCGTATAGCTTCCATTCACGGTTGGAGCGGTAAGGTCAACAGAAACTTCGGTTTTTGCTCCTGCAGTTGTGGTGTTGATTGGAGAAGATGCAGGCGCACCCATTTGGTCACCGGCTGCAAACTTCAATGTGTAATTCACCCACGGACAAGTGCCTGTGTTTTGAAACTCCCAAGTCTTTGTAAATTTTTCACCCGCCCGCATTTGTGTATTATCTTGGATGGTAACGTCACGTAACAATACAGCTGTGTTTGTACAATTGGCAGGAATCGTTATTGCCACAGTGGGTGTGATGGTTTCAGCAGGAGTTGCCGTGATCGTGGCAGGGACAAAGACTTCTTTTGTCGGAATCAATGTGGCAGTTACAAATGCCTCTTGAGAATTTTCCTGCGAATTCGAATCCACCGAAATGGAAATGCAGGAAGTCAGTAAGATTGAAATGAAAAGGAGGGAAATTATTTTTTTATACATGAGTTTCACTAAAACATCATCATTTGACCTTTGGATTCTTCGACCGGGTCACTTGCGATTTGCTCCTCAAACGTTTCACGCGTCAATATCTGGACCTCAAGCAGGCTGCGCAACAAACGATATTTCACCAGCTTATGTTTGTTCATGCGTTCTTTGAGGGCAGGGTCACGTTCTTGTTTATAAGCGGCCAAGGCGGCTCGCCCGCCGGGAATGACAATGACAGTCTGTTCGTCGGCTTGTTCCAAGGCACGTCCAATCAATGCCGAGGCAAGGATGATAAATTTTTTAACTGGTTTGCCCTTATCTTTCCAAAACAAGATTTTTTCTTCTTTCACAGATTGATACTTCAGTCTATTGCCAAGGGTTTCCAATACCTTGAAGATATTCTTAATTTCATCCCGTCGCGCAGAGGCGATATCTTCATCGCGTAATCTCCACCTTGAGCCATCTTTGATTGCGTATGAATTCAGCACTGCATAAATTAATCCCTTGGAGGGAGTCATCAGCCCAGGGAAGTTTGGACATAGCTCTCCCTCAACTTCCAGAAAAATCGTATCAGGGTTTTTCTGTAGATAATTAACCACTGCAACTTCCACACGATCTGAAAGTGATTCACTTTGAACCGTTGATGGCGGATTAAGATCAGGACTCAAGCCCCATATTCCCGTATCTACTCCTTCTCCGGTGGAATAATGGATAAAGTTTTTATCTTCTTTCAAAGCAATATCAAATAAACTTTGTGTCTTTCGCAAGGCTTCATCAAATTCATCTTCAGGTTGTTTCAAGGTATTGGTTTCTGCACAAGCAATTAAGCCTGCCAGATGTAAATGTAAATATCCTGCAGGTTCGCCGCGCGCTGATAAAAATTCACGCATTGATTTTCGTACAGTTTCAACACTCATCACCGTTGACTTCGTTTTTTGTCCGCTCTTCCAATTGATTTGTACTGGGTCATGTTCTGTCTGCAAAGCGAGGCCGGTTAATTGAAAGCCTGCGGTTTGTGCGGCTGTGATCGCTGAGGTCATAAAGGCTGGCTCAGGTTCAGGTAATAATCCAAACATCGGTACGTTATCTGGAAGCAATTCATTCAAGTGACTGAACATTGCATGCAGTGCAGTTGCACTCCAAGCCCAGTCATATCGTCTGCGGCGCAACGCAACTTTATAAGGTTCCACGGCTTCGCTACCCCACAGCCAGCCAGCCCACAAAGCCGAAAGAGTCCAAAACGCCTGATTGGGACGTGGCACAGACCCAATCACTGCCGCAATCGGAATCTCTCTTTTGACTTCATGTGCCAAATCTTTGAGACGACCTTCATAGATACAAATGCCGCCACTCTCTGGAATCTTTTTAGGCCAAGCTTCACACGGGACCGTTCCGCCTGTTCCTGTCCAATGGCTTAATCCATGTTCTAGCTGAATCCACACATTGTTCTCGCGGAATTGACTCGGCGTACTCAATTGTTTTGGCCTAGGGCGTTCTGATGGGTGTGCCCATAAAGTATTTCCTGCATCACATGCCAATAACACAAGAGCGGTCAAAGCTCGCTTTCTTTCAGCAGAGATATTTAAACTGTGCAGGCGATTGGTAATCGTAGTCAACACATACAAGGGGCGTGGTAAATAATGTTGAATCGCTTCTTCCGCGTAGACACGGTCTTCATCGTTCAATGCAACCACTCGTTCAAAAGCACGCGAACGATGTAAGGTATCTGTTTCCGCAATTTTTCTGGCGCGTTCTTTGTCTTCCTCTGTAGCAAGGCGCTCGCCTGAGTCACCGCAATGTTTACATTCATAAATGCGACCGTAGGGCACATCTCCACCTCTATGCCAGAGAAAAGCCTGAGCCTGAACTTGTTGATTACATTTTTCGCATGTGGTGAAGTATAGAGATTGAAGATGAGCACCGAGTCGTTCATCCCCCTTTTTGATGGCGCTTAAATCTGCCAAAGCAGCAGTAAATTCTGATTCAGGAGGTGGGTTGGCGAAAGTCTCTACTAAAAAACGGGTGATGGGATTGTTGGCTGTTACCAGCACACGATATCCGCTGCGCGCCGCTTCAAGCACAAGTTGCGGGGAGAATCCGAATGGGTCGAGCAGCCAATTCCCGTTGAGGGTTTGATGCGAGAGCCAGGCGGAGATGACTCCCTCTTCAAGTGGAGGAAGAAATCTTGCCAGCGGACCTGAATCCGCTGGTTTAAATCCCGTAATATAAGGTTGATGTTCCATCTTGGGTTAAGTATACATCCCAAGAGAAAAGCATGCTTTTATTTTTTTGCAGAAAAAATTTCAAAAAGTGGAATAGGCCAATACAAGGTGGCAATGTGTTGAAGTTTGCTGATCTTAAGAAGTTCATGCTTAATCTCAGCGATGCCGCGTTCGTGATACGCCCCTGAGTATTCAGGCCCTGCTACTTTGCGCCCGAGCTTGTAAAGAATGTTTTCAGTGGGGCCTGAAACAATGAGTTGACCATTGGGTTTGAGCAGGGCAAGTAATTCATTTAACGTTTGTGGCAAATCATGGACATGTTCGAGCACATCGAGCGCAATGATGAGGTCAAAGGAATTGGCTGGCAAATCAGAGATGTTTATCTGGGTGGCATCTTTCACTTCAACATTTTTGGCCAGTGGAATATAGTTTTGTACGCTTTGAATGGGAAGCAAATCTACATCCATGGCCGTCACTTGTTCACTGATGCTGGAAAGGTAGGGAAGCATCACGCCACTGCCACAACCAAAATCGAGAATACGAGAATATAAGCTTGGACTTTGGATATATTCCATTACTTTGCGAAGTCGTTGCCAGAACAACCAATTGATGATTGGATTGCGATGTGAGTACGCAGGGAAAGCTGCCTCATCAAGGCGACCTTTTTCGGCTTTGGCGAGCACCTGTTGAATAGCAGTGCGATAACGATTTTTATAGCTGTTGAATTCGGTTGATTTCATAATGGGTTACTGAGAGGTTGCCTTGGAGTGGATTTGATATCAAGTTCAATGGCCGAGAGGACAATTTGAATGCCGAGGATGACGGATAGCGTAGGGAGCATCACAGTGCCTGTGGGGGCAGGAATGTTTTGACTGGCATATTGAATCCATTTGGTGATGCCGAAGATCAAGCCAAACAATAAGAGTGGCAGACCTGTCACAATATACAGCGATGCAATAGAGAAATCATAAATGTAATACTTAAGCACAATACGATAAAGAAAGATGCGAAACAGTTTGAATGGGAATTCAAATAATGTCCGTCGAATCGATAGGTTGGATGTTTCGCTTCCGTATCGGGCTGGGATGGGAACATCCAACACAAATGCGTTGACCAAATATAAATTTGCCAACATCGAAGTTTCGAAGAAATATCGCTTGTCGATTTGTTCCAACGGGAGTTGAGCCAGCACTTCTGTCCGAATAGCAAAGTATCCATTGGTTGGGTCAAAGATACTCCAATATCCTGTGGCGGCTTTGGTAAGGAAGCTTAATCCCAAATTGCCAATACGTCGAATGAAAGGCATTTTTCGTAGGGAGATGAAATCGCGAAAGCGATTCCCTTTGACATAATCAGCTTTGCCTTGTATCAACGGTGTGATTAATGCAGGGATGTGAGCGGAATCCATTTGACCATCGCCATCTAACTTGATGGCAATTTGTGCGCCGAGTTCAATGGCTTTGCGAAAGCCACTAATCATTGCCCCGCCCACGCCTTGATTTTTGGTATGTTGAATTAGGGTGATGCGATTGTCTTTTTGGGCAAGGCCAGTGACCAGGTCTGCAGTAGAATCGGGCGAAGCATCTTCCACCACAATAATGTGGTGAATGTAGGAAGGCAGTTCACTCAACACTCTTTCAATGTCCCTCTCCACACGAAACGCAGGGATAACTGCCGCGATGTTATACCTATCAAAATTCATAATCGGGATTGTACTCGAAAAGATGATAGAATTATTTAAAAGGATTTCCTATGGCCCCCGGGGAACAAATACTCATTGTTGAAAGCGACCCAGATATAGCGGATTTGATCGGGAGGCAGTCTCTCAGGCCTTTAGGCTACCAGGTGACTGTAGTAGGTGATGCTGCCTCTGCTATTAAATCTGCGGTTCAGACTCCGCCAGACTTGATCGTTGCTAATTTAAATTTGCCTGGCCTCAGCGGAAAAGACTTGTTGACTGCCTTAAACTCGCAGGGCGTTAAATCTCCTGTGATTATGGTGGCTGAAAAAGGTCAGGAGGCTGAAGCGATTCATGCCTTCCGCTTGGGAGCAGTGGATGCGCTTTTCTGGCCCATGCGCGATGCAGAAGTAGTTTCTTCCATTGAACGTGCACTCCGCCAGACTCAAGAATCCCGTGAACGTCAAAAGCTGGATCGTCAAGTCAAGGCGATGAGTGATGAGTTACAAAAAAGATTAAAAGATATGACCACCCTGCTTTCCTTGGGGAAAGCGGTGGTTTCTATGTCAGATCAGCGGGCTTTGTTTGATCGTATTTTAGAAGGCACTTTACAGTTGGCGGCAGCTGATATATGTTGGCTGTTATTGCGTGAAGAACGGACGAATGTCTTTTTATTGCGTGCCCACCGCAACTTGCCCGAGGCTTGGGCCAAGAAAATAAATCAACCAGTAGATGATGGCATCAGTTCGCTGGTCTCACTTTCGGGCGAAAGCCTTATGATGCATGGTGCGCCTTTACAGAAGTTTAAAATCGCTGCCTTGGGGAAATCAGTAGGCGTCGTACCGATTAAGATTCAAAATGAAGTCATTGGACTTGTAATTGTCGTCCGCAAAAATGATGTTGAGATTGACCGCTCTTCACAAACCATGCTGGAAGCGGTGGCAGATTACGCATCCATTTCACTGGTGAACGCGCGTCTGTTCAAGGCTCTTGAGCAAACCGCCGAGAACGCTCGCGGTGGAGAAAAACACCGTCAGGCTGCGCTTGACCAATTGCGAAGCTCGATTCGTACCGAGGTTCAAGCTGCGGGGTATCCTCTTAATTTGGTTATGACAGAAATGCCTGGGGCCTTAAATGAGGAGCAAAAGAAGGCGTTGAACTCTGTGCGGGACGCGCTCCAGAGGCTCGTAGGCGCCACGGAAAATACTATCACTCCTGCAACGATAAATCAAAAAAAGAGCATGTAAAATTAATTTATGTCCAAACACGATCTGATTCTGCTGGCGCTTGATCCATCCCCAATTCTTAATCTTATGGAACGAACCTTACGGGCTGCAGGCCTCGAAGTTGCCGTTTCCCATGATATGGACGGGATGAACAAGTCACTACAAGAAGCTGTGCCAGCGCTTGTCATTGTTGGATATATTTTTGCAAAACGAGATGGAATTTCCATTTCGAAAGATCTTCTGGAACGTTTCCCTACCCTTCCCATTATTCTTTATTCAGATCATGAAATCCCTGACCTCGCCAAAATGGCTTTAAAAGTCGGGGCTACAGACTATATTTATCCGCCGTTAAAAATGGATGATATTGTCGATGCTGTCAATAAATCCTTGAATCGTGCGCGTCATTTGGGCGATTGGTTACGTCGCGAAGTCAAAAGAACGACTTCCTCACTGGAACAAAAAGCAAAAATCTCTGAATCAGAACGTTCCAAACTGGATGCAGTCATTGGGAATATTCAAGACGGCGTGATTGTGGTGGATGAACATCAAAAAGTTTTGTTAATTAACCGTGCTGTGTACGATATGTTTAATCTCGGAGATCAAGTTGTTATTGGCAAACCGATTCAGGATTTCCTTTCCAATGAAGATTTGAAGGCATTACTTTCCCGTTCCAGCGAAGGTCCATTGAAATATCATGAGATTAACTTTGATGATGGTCGCGTATTCAATGCGCAATACACGCCCATCCCAAAAATCGGCGCGGCTATTACCATGCAGGACATTTCCTACCTCAAGGAACTTGATCGCCTGAAGAATGATTTTGTGCATACCATTTCCCACGATTTGCGTTCCCCGTTGACCGCCATTCTTGGGTATACAGAATTAATTGAACGAACAGGTCCGCTTAACGAAAATCAACAGGAATTTCTGCATCGGTTACAGGGAAGTGTTCAACATATCACCACGTTGATTAATGACCTGCTTGACCTTGGCAGGTTGGAAGCTGGGTTTGATACCCGTCGTGAAAATGTTCAACTTGAAGGTGTGTTGAAATACACATTGGATATGTTTGACCCGCAAGCGAAGAAAAAACAAATCCAACCTGATGACCAACATTGGTACATGACCTTAAAACCGTTGCGATACCTTTATTCGTATTCGTCAGATGTTGGATAATTTTGGTTGGGGAATGCCGCCACCGTCTCCCCAAACACGCTGGTGGCATGGTTCATTTCCATGTCCATGCAGGATAATCAAATTGTTTTTGAAGGTGGAAGATAATGGCGAATTCCGCCAGAAGAACAAAACCGTATTTTGATAAATTTTATCGGGCAACCAACATGTCTTCTGGAGGAATTCAAGGCTCTGGATTAGGACTTGCAATTGTTAAATCCCATTGTTGATAGTCATCAAGGGCGCGTATGGGTTAGATCAACGGTAGGAAAAGGCTCTTCATTTTGTCATCCTGCCAACGGAAGAATGAAGCGAAAAAGAGCGCAGACGAGTAGTCTGCGCTCTTTTTATTTGGTAGTTTGAGTCCTAACTCTGGAGATCGGTGGCAAGGCTTTGTCATATAACCAACCTTGAAAGAAATCCTGTAAATCCTGACCACTGACTTCTTCTGCGATGGAAATAAAATCTTCAGTGGATGCATTGCCGCCTTCATACTTTGCAAAGTAAGTTTGCATGATTTTGAAAAACGCATCATCTCCAACTTTGACTCGTAGCGCATGAAGAGTCAAGCCACCTCTGACATATACCCCGCTGTTAAATAAATCATTGCCTGCGGGTGCACCGGGCGGCGGAAAATATTCTGGAGCACTGGCGACTTCTTGATATTGAGATTTGATCCATTCGTCCAAAGCAGTTCTTCCTTCCGTATGTTCAATCCATAGTGCTTCTGAGTATGTAGCGAAACCTTCGTTGAGCCAGATGTCGCTCCAATCTGCTACGCTGATGCTATCTCCAAACCATTGATGTGCGAGTTCGTGCGCCACGGTCAACTCGGTGCCTGCAACATCACTGGTATCAATCATATCTGTGCCAAAGATGGACATGGTCTGGTTTTCCAGTGCGGCTCCAAAGGTAGTATCCATCACAAGAGCGCCATACACTTCAAATGGATACGGCCCATAAATCTCGCTAAAGTAATCAATCATCTCTCCTTGACGTGCAAATGGTTTACGGACATCTTCAGATAACCCTGTTGCATAATAATTTCGGATTGGAACTCCACCTTTTGATTGCATGGTTTCAGTATCAAAATCGTGGACATTAATGGTGGCGAGATAACTTGCCATAGGATCGCGTAACTCAAAACGGAAGGTGGATGTGTTCCCGTTATCTTTATCTTCAACCAATGTGCCATTTGCAGCAACTTCGTACGGTTTAGGAACTGTGACAATAAATGTGTATTTCGCTTTGTCTAGTGGATGGTCATTGACAGGATAAAAGCTGGCCGAACCATCATGTTCACTTAATACAAAGATGCCACCATCATATGTGACCCAACCTGTTTGGAATGGCAGTGCCACAGATTGCATATTTTCAGGCTCGCCCTTATAGCTGACTTTTACGGTAAATGCTTCTTGGTTTGTTAAAGGGGTCGCGGGGGTAACAGTTAATTCCTGCCCATCACGGTTGAACTCTGCATCAACATCATTGACGGTGAGATCGGTAATTTCAAAGCCAACAAAATCAAGGTTGAAACTGCTTAAATCTTGCGTGGCTTTGGCCTCTATGGTGGTGGTGGCACTTAAGTCGCTGGTGGTTACATTAAGAACATTGATATCCAATGTATATTTTTCCACATCGTATCCGCCATTTCCAAAGTTTGGGTAGAGGGAATCGCCCATGCCGCTGGCGCCTGCATCAGGGCTGATTGAGGTTGCTGGAACGGAAGTAGGCGCTTCGGTGGTTTCTGTGTTTGGGATGGATGTGGCGGTTGGAGAAAGTGCCAACGCTTTACAAGCTAAAGTACTAATGACAATGAAGACAAGAGCCAGGTTTTTACGTTTGTTCATTATTTTTCTCCTGATATTGTAGAATATAAAGGCATACGCTTCATTTTGTACAGGAGTCTCATGACCGCTTCACCTTTATTTGAATTTGCTTTGCTTAGCTTTATTTCAATGTTTACCATGCTAAACCCAATTGGCGTCATTCCGGTGTTCACCGCTATGACGGCCAAGCTCTCTCGTCAAGAATCCCTGCGGGTTGCCCGTAAGGCTGTGTTGACCGCGCTTCTGATTTTGCTGGCCTTTGCATTGACAGGCCAGTGGATTTTTCGCTTCTTTTCCATTTCGGTCAACAGTTTGCGTGTGGTGGGCGGTGTGATTTTCTTCTTCATGGGATATGAAATGTTACAAGCTCGCCTGACTCGAACTCAATTTGATGACGAGACGAATCATGAATATATTAATGATATTTCCATCACCCCGTTGGGAATCCCCATCATTTGCGGACCAGGTGCCATTACAACGGCGATTCTCTTGATGAACGAATCGCAGTCTCCGCTTCAATCTGGTATTGTGCTAGGAATTATTATTGCTCTGATGGCTTTTACTTATATGTTGTTGTTAGGTTCGAATCAAGTGACACATTTGATTGGCGAAAATGGCAACAAGGTGATGTTGCGACTGATGGGCTTAATCGTAATGGTGATTGCAGTGGAGTTTTTCTTCAACGGCCTGACTCCCATCATTCGGGAGATGTTGAAGATTCATTGATATCTTTTCCTTCCCATTCATTCATGAATTGGTCAAGGAAGTCAACCATCACGGCATGCCTTTGTTCTGCAATTCGTTTGGCGGTTTGGGTATTCATCATATCTTTGAGCAAGAGAAGTTTTTCGTAAAAGTGATTAATGGTGGCACTTTTGCTGTTTTTGTATTGTTCGAAGGTCACGTGCATTTGAGGTTTTGAATCGGGATCATACATGGGCCTGTTTTTGTAACCACCATAAGCGAAGGCGCGACCAATGCCAATGGCGCCGATGGCATCCAGACGGTCTGCATCTTGCACAATAAACCCTTCCAGCGATTTCATTTTGTTCTCTACATTCGCACCTTTGTAGGAAATGTGTGTAATGATCTCGCAGACTTTGTCCGTGATGGAGCTGTCTACGTTGCAAGAATCAAGCCAGGCCTTGGCGCGAAGCGGGGTTTCATCGCCTGAGTCGTTAAACTTCCAATCATCCAAATCATGGAGCAAGGCAGCCAGTTCGACAGTCAATGAGTCGGCTTTTTCGTGCTCGCAAATGGTGATGGCATTTTTCCATACACGGTAAATGTGCCACCAATCGTGGCCTGAGGAATCATCACTGAATTCCTGTTTGATGTACTCGGCAGTTTTTTGGATCAAGTTTTGTGGGGTCATGGCTCTATTTTCTCATAAAAAATTTCGTTCAGTTATACTGGTGATATGCTCAACAATTTCAATGCACATTATATTCAACCCATTCGGGGTTTCAGCCGTGATGCCCGTCTTTTCTTGTGGACCACTGTCATTAATGGGATTATTTACAGCGGATGGCAGTTGTTTTTCAATATCTACATGTTGCAAAGTGGTTTTGGACGTGACTTCCTCGGCATTATTAATTCTCTGCCATCATTGGCAGGGCTTTTATTGGGCATTCCTATTGGCCGTCTTTCAGACCGCATTGGGCGCAGGTCTGCTTTCTTTATTGGAATCATTTTTTCGAGTTTGGCTTTTTATGGTCAAGTTACGTTTCACCAACCAGTGTTGATTGCGATCATGTCTGCACTGGCAGGGATTTTCAACATGTTCATCATTGTCAGTCAGTCTCCATTGATGATGAAACTTGCAGATCATTCGAACCGCACTATGTTGTTCAGCCTTAATTTTGGATTGCAAACATTGGCAGGAGCGGTGGGAAGTTTCTTTGCTGGTCAACTGCCCGCATTTTTTGGAAGCGTTTTACATGTTGGTGAAACCAGCGCAACGGCGTATCAGGCAGTTTTGATTGTGACTGTGTTGCTGGGAACCACTGCATTGATTCCTTTGTGGATGATGAAAGAGCCACAGTCAACGCCTCAGCCTCCGCCCGAGCTTGTTCAGCCAGAACGAATTCATTCCTCCAACCTCATGCGTTTAACTGTGGAACTTGCCACGCCGAATTTTCTAATTGGTTTTGGCGCAGCGATTTTAATTCCATACATGA
>JAXLVT010000036.1:0-39881 GCA_046328925.1 Anaerolineales bacterium | reverse complement strand
AACCTATACTCACCCACATGCAATTTCTCAATGGATGATTGGTTGCATTCACTGGGCAACCCATCAAAAAGTAAAAGCAATTGCAAGTTGGCAAAGTTCAATTACTCTTTTCAAAACACAACAGGACAGCCTGCAAATTGATACGGAGCGAGTCCAATGGTACAACGTGATTATTCCAAAGTTAGAATCGTATTTGGAACTTGCCATTGTGTCGGGAGAGTTGCCAGTTTTCGAAGAATCTGATCCGCATGCTCAATCTGCCTCTTCTGAAAAAAAGAATTCACCTAGTGACGAAGTGACAGATACTATTAAATTACTTGCATATGCTGTCAATGATTCAGTGCCTGCAGGTGGATTCCGTCCAACAGGCTACGACCCAGATCAGATTGGATATCTTGAAATTTCAGAAGTACTAATTGAACATGAACCCTACAAGATTTACAGCACAAAGAGAATCAATCCAAGTCCATACACCCTTAATCTCACTCCGCCACAGGAATATAGAACTGTTCGGGTACAAGGGACAAGTATGAATGCAGCACGTCCGATTCCAATAAACGACGGCGATTACATCCTTGTACGATTACAAGGCAAAGCCAGAGACAACGATATAGTAGTAGCTGGCATATTTAATACTGATACCTTGGCAACTGTAAAACGCTTAAGATATCACGGCAACAAAATACAATTGATTCCAGAAAGCACAGACTCGAACGAAGAGCAAAACGCTGAATTGGAGCGCGATATAGCCAGCAATGAAGTAAATATTGTAGGAATTGTTGAAGCGATTTTCAAGAAAAAGAATTAATTCTCGAATGATTGTCATATAATCCTGTTATATTCAAACAGGACATATGATGAAAATAAAAGCCGCAAACACCATTCTATACTGCAAGCATTGGGAAGAAACCGTTGACTTTTATAAAAACGGATTAAACCTATTGGTCATCTCTTCTACCGATTGGTTCGTAGAATTCAAATTGAATGAAGCAGCGCGGTTAAGCGTTGCCAATGAGGCGCATGCTTCCATAAAAAGTGGAAATGGACAGGGCGTCACCATCAGTTTACAAGTCGTGGATGTAGAAGGACTGCGGGCAGAATTGATTCAGAAGGAGTTCGAGCCAACACCTATTAAGGAGATTTGGGGATCAAAGGCAATTTACTTACGCGACCCTGAGGGCAATCGCCTTGAATTTTGGGAAGGTCGCGCAAAGGCTTAATTATTTACTAAAATTTCGATTATCTGAGTCCCAACGGCGAATGGCAGATTGAATTAAAGATTTACGTGTAAAGCTCGGGCTTTGAGTACGCTCATATTCAATTAGCCGATTTGCTACAGCGTGGTCACCGCCTGTTTTTTGAAGCAGGTCGTTATACAAGATGGAAGCGTCTAGTGCGTCACCAAAGATATCTTCAGCGGCATAAGGCTTATTGAAAAGATGATGAAACATATCTTTGACACCTTCAAGGAGTGCGCTTTTTTTCTTGGCAGGTGTAGGTATTTCTTCTGGCTCATACAAATTGACTCCGCAATTTGGGCAGCGCGTCAATTCATAATGAAAATATGCACCACAATTCGCACATTCAAATTCATTTTCAGCAGGTTGGGGATCAATACTGGTAGGCATAAAACTTCCTTTAACTTGTTTCGTACTCAAGCGAAATATTTGTTTTGAAAAAAGCGGCCAAGCGCTCGGCTTCAGCTTCTATCCCTTTGCGTATCAGCGCCGTGGGTTTTGAAAACATTCGTATCTTAAGTACAGTTTGCGTATTACGAGTCTTATATTCCCAAACCCCTTTGATGCTTCCATTCACAAGCACAACAGCGGTAATCCACCCTTGAGGACGAAAGACTCGGCGCTTGTGGATAGCAGGCAACAAGGGTTCAAGGTCACGGCCAAGACCGAGAACATATATATCAAATAAAGGCAACAGGTAAACTGTATTTGACACTTCCTGTTTTTGAATTGAATCTAAAGTTGAACGCAACGCCAGTGCACGCCAACCTTCCACATCTACTTCTTCCAATTCATCTTTCAAGGATTGGAAAATTTTTCGCGCTGAAAGAATTCCTCCACCGCCCCACCACCAACGTGAAAAATGCTCTACAGTGGTTGGCCCGTATGCTTGTAAATACAAACGCAAAATTTCTTGAAGTGCCTGCATGGGATCAATCGTTTGCCATGCACGAACCCATTTTTTGGGATTTACAAAAGTAACATTCTGCCCCTGACTCGGGCCAAAACATAAGTCACCACGAAAAGCGGAGGGTTTCAAAGGGGAACCCCATCCAGAGGTAACAATCAATTCATATAAAGCGGGTGCGCGTGTCTCACGCGCTACGGCAGAAGCTAATTGTTCGCGGGTCATCGGAACATCACTCAACACTTCTGGAACTGCAGCAAGGAAGGCAGCTTGTTGTTTGGAGTTGACTCCATAATAAGAAAAGTAATTTGACCAACCGCGATCTCCATCCATAGCGCGGGCGGCGGTGACCAACGGCAATTGACTGGCAGAGATCAAATGTAAAGTGCCACGCATTGCCCATGTCTTGACCAAGGTGTGAGCCTGCCATAAAGCAGACTGAACATCGCTTCGGGATAGTCCATCTACACGCGCTGATAGTGCCAACTCCGCAGCAGATAAAACTTGAGATTGAACACCAACTACACGTGTAGCCGCTTTGACAAAATCCTTACGCTTCAACCGCGTCGACAAATGATGCTGCGACACGCGCCAAGCATGTACCTGACGCCACTTCAAAGAAACAGGCATAGTGATTATTCCTTCAATAAATTAAAAGTATTTTATCCAATCTGAACACGGTTGCGTCCCCCACGCTTAGCTTGATATAAGGCATCATCAGCACGCTTTAAAATCATTTTCAAATCCTCATCATTAGATTCAAAAGAGGCAATCCCAACCGAGATACCAATATGAATTGGATGAAGTTCCGAAATCATCACTTCACGAGTCACCGCCAAACGAATACGCTCGGCGACTTCTTGAGCTTGCTCTTTCCCTACATTGGCCAACAATGCAATAAATTCATCTCCACCAAAGCGTGCCACTACGTCAAACCCGCGGACTTCACGAGGCAAGGTGCTGGCAACCTGCTGCATCACCGTATCGCCAGAATCGTGTCCAAACTGATCGTTAATTTCTTTAAATCCATCAATATCCATTAATAAAAAGGAGAGCTCTAATTTTTCCCGTTTCGCTCGTTGTATTTCCAACTCGGCACGTTCCAAGAAATGACGACGATTATATAAACCAGTCAGAGGATCTGTCATGGCAAGTTGAACTAATTCGAGGCGGGCAGTTTCAAGGTCCAGTTCGAGGCGCGCGCTATTGATGATAAAGAAGTAATAAGTCCAAATTAAAATTGAGACCAGTCCCAACAATGCAAACCAGGCAGAGAACTTATCCTGAAATAAATCAATAGGCTGAGTTTGTAACATGGTATAGCCCGCACGAAAAAGAGGCAGAAGAGCCGTAATTAGAAAAATAATCCCCGCACTACGGCTGGTACGTTGTAATTCAGGGCGTGGATGATTAATCAGATTCAGGCCTGAACGAAAAATCAAAACAAACAAAACAAGTGAAATTACAATGATACGGGCATTAATATTGGGGCTATAAAACACAAAATAGCTATGAACCAATAAATATAAAAGAAACACCAAGGAATTCCATTTGCTAAAAGCGGGGCGCCCATAAAACAAACGAATTCCTTCAAAGATTAAAATTTCAGCATAGACTGTGGCTGCATTGCCAACGAGAATTGACCAAAAATCTGGAATGAACCCCCGCATGGAAATAAGCAAGTACCCAACACCAAATACAAAATTTGCCAAAACCCATCTTTCAAAACCTTTGTAAGTTCTCCTTTCCCGCCAATATAAGGTCAGAATTAAGCCGAGAACAAAAGGTAGGATGACAGAAATCAACCCAAGTGTTCGTACGTCTAAAGTCAACAGAACCTCAAACTTCTGCCCATGCGCGAATTATACCCTTAGCACACGCATGAGATTTCACTTTGTTCTTGAAACACCTACTGTATAATCGTGCATATTATGCCGAATACTTCATTCCAAATCCAAACTCACATTCATGCTACACCTGAAATTATTTTCCCTTACATTGCCGATTTAACCAAACACAGCGAATGGTCTGCAAATCCAATTCACATTGAAGCACTGACAGAGCCAGTTCCCGCAGTTGGCAATCGATACCGCTCTAGCGCAGAAGTGAACGGATTGCGCTTCCACGCTGAGTTGGAGGTAACTGAATATCAAGCGCCTACAGTTTTCGCTTTTTCAGGAATAGATGAGACTGGACGCTTCGAGCATCGTTTTACCTTGCGTTTATCGGGCGCTGGGACTCTCGTAACTCGACAAGTTTTATTTAATTTAACTGTAAAACAATGGCTGAGATATCTCCTGCTTTTATATCCTGTCCGCCTCCCCGCTGCACGAAAAGCGTTAGGGTTATTGAAAAAACATATTGAAGGGCAACATCCATGAAATTTAAGATTGTTTTTCTGGGAATCCTCTTTCTTACTAGTTGCATTGGAGCCTCTGTTACTCAACCTACCGCTACTGCAAAACCTCTCTCTACTTTAACTATCACGAGTATTCCAAGCAACACCCCAACCTTTCCCCCTACTGCCATCCCCACAATTTCTGATGCTGAAAAATATGGATTGATGAGCCTACATGTTGTGATTAGCGACCTTGAAGTGCATGGCCACGGGAATTGGCCTTCAACCACAGAAGTCACATTAACCATTGACGATGATACGAATGAAGACAATGGTGTGCTTTATACAAGCACCCAAACTCCAGACGGTGACTCCACCTGTGGAACTCCTTGTTTTGATTTGCGAGGAAAATTCACCCTGCGTGTTGGACAGTTTGTTACCTTCACCTATGGAGATCATTTGACCAAGACGGTTCACATTTCTCGGCTTCAGATTACCTCTGTGAACAGCAAACATGATACAGTCAGTGGAATTGCAGACCCTGGTAGTCAGGTCGCTGTAAATATTTGGTCACAAGATGGCAAGGCTCGCGTTGTGACTACAGATGAAAACGGGAATTGGGTGGCTGATTTTTCGGTTCGTGGGGATGATGCCAATGAACAATTTACAACAAACATCACTCATGGAGACAATGGACGGGCAATTCAGTTAAACCCAGATGGCAGTGATGATGGTACCTTGCAATATTGGAGTGTTCCGTAAAAGTTTAATGATGGGCTGTCATTCGTTGCACAAAACGCATGCCAGCTAAAATTTGGTCAACACGTGCTTTAGACAAGCTACCAATATATTCCCCAAGTTGAGTCTTCGGTACGATTGAGATTTGCGAAACAGATACAATGCTTTGTTTCGGCAAATTGGCTTCCCCAATTTCCAACAACACGTTCCCTGGCAAGCTAATCCACTTTATATTTGTGGTCAATGTGACGATAACGACACGGTCAGAGTTGAGCGCATCTTCTTGAATCACTACATGGGGGTGCACAATGCCGCTCGATTCTTCGAGCGGCACCCAATAGATATCACCTGGACTGAAATTCATCAGCTTGATTTTACGCTCTCTGGCTTAATCCTTAAAAAGCCATTCTTTGGCTTCATCCATATCAGAAAACAGCTTGATGGATTGACCACGGTTAAGTGTGACAGTCTCAAAAAAATAAAAATTTTCCGAATTCTTATCTGCCACCAATGCCCGTTTGATTTTAAATTCAGATATTTTGGAGGCAGCCGCTGCCTCGGAAATCTTTGTAGGCAATTTGTAAATTTCAACCACAGAAAGATCCATTGTCGCTTCGCGATAGTCGCCTAAAATTAAGAGACAATTATTTTGTTTGGACACTTGTATCATTTCAGAGATAATGTCCTTGGCTTCGTCCATCAACAAACTCCCCCATACTTTCATCTCAATATACTTTTCCTGCGAGTTGTAAGCAATTTTGTGCGGCATGGATGTACCTTACCTGTAACAAGGTTTTTGAAGAAACTATGAAAAAATTGTATCATCCAAGGTTTGGGAAATCTCTCATCTCGCAGGAATTGCACTGCATTTAATATATTCAAACCGCTCTGTCTATATGACCTTATAACTATTCCTCCGTCTGTAAGCATTGTGTTATATTGAGATTTAGTCACAAGAAAGGACTTGTAAAATGCGATATACATTTCGATTTATTATCAATGATGAAGACATTGCCGAATTTGAGACGGACGCCAATCCCCCCAGCATCGGAGATGAAGTGGTCATCGGGCCAAACGTTATTCTGCCTGGTAAGGAAACCTTGAGTCACAACACCTTTGTGGTTAACAACATTTTGCACCTGTTCAACGACCCAGAAAACACTTTGATTGAAATCTCTCTTGAAGTACTAGATTAACCCCTTCAACCATTAAAACGAAGAGACAGTCACCTAGGGACTGTCTCTTCGTTTTTTTTATGGATTAAGCTTTCTTTGGTTTTCGCCTTGCCAACCAATAGAAGAATAGGGCAAGTAGGGAAAAAAACACAATCCCTCCATAAGACACCAAATTAACTGTCGAAATAGCAATGACGAATAAAAGAATGGAAAGGGTGAGGTGGAATAACCCGTGGATGACAAATTTTCCAAAACTGGCGGGGGAATATAGTAAAAAGGCATTTTCAAGCCAGTCACCTTTGGTTAGAGTGCGTGGCAGCCAACGATACAAGTCTCTCCATCCAAACAATAGGAATGGCAATAAAATCATCAGGCTGGTTCCAAACAACATCATGGAAAATAGAGTTGTACCAACTGCATTACTTGCCGAACTCACCACAGAACTTGTTGTGTCTTCAGATAGTGTACCAAAAATGAAAAAATGCATCAGTCCTTGAAACAGGAAAAGAAACAGGAGTGGATATGCTGATGCCGTTCCACTTGTGCGAGAACGGACTCCTCGCAGGGAATACAACACCGCGCCAAACAAGAAAACACCGTTTATCAACCCTAAAAACAACTTCAAGAAATAACTCAACTGAACCTGCCCAAGGGAAATTAAATATACAACTGAAAGCAGAGAAGTCAGTAAACTCCCCCCAGCTAAAATGCCAGTCACAAGATAAAAATATTGTAGCGCATTCACTGCCGATGGAAAAATCTCCAACTTGCCTGTGGGCGGAACTGCCAACACTTTGACCAACTCTGTTGGTTGTGGCAGGAGGTTGGCAATCTTTTTCAGATTGGCATCGCTAATGCCACGCCGAAAATCCAGCCATTGAAGCTTGCCTAATGACCGATCCACTTCTGTAGTTTGTAAAATTACAGGAAACAAAGACAAACCCTTACCTGCAACATAGGTTGTACTATTTTTATAAGCAGAGAGCAACACAAAAACGGCTTCTGGGTTCACTCCGTTTTCTACGTACTCATGACCGTACTTCTCCAACCCTCGGCGCAAGTCATCTGCATAGCGCCCATCTTCAGGAGCATGGTCAATAAAGAATTTGACAGATCTCTTCTCAATTGGGTTGGCTTTATTGCGATTGGTGGAACGAATACGAGCAGCTTCGGGGCGGGCACGGAGTTGCATGGTACGAGTGAATAACAAAGCAGCCAACAACCAGCCAGAGAACGCAGCGATCCCACCAATGGTGTACACAATGTCGGGCAATAAATTAAAGATGTTGCCTTCCACATTAAGCGAGGTGATAGTGAATTCAAAAAATATCGGCAACAAAAGCAAAGCAGGGACCACGCGCGAGAAGCTGTAGTTTCGTTGATAGATTTGTTTGGGCAAGGGAAAGAGAATGTATGGAAAAAAGATGGTCCAAGCCACGGGGAGAGAGGCAATCACAAGAAAAATGCTAAGAGCAAAAGTGAACCAAAATAATTTTGTCGCTTTGAATCCACTTTCAGGAACAGGCACCCGCTGGTTCTCAGGTTGAGGCACGCTGGTCAACATCGCATCCAACTGCTTCAAGCCTGCTTTGTAATCCGTGCGGAAATCCACCCATTCACATTTTTTCAAGCTGGGATTTTCAATTGGAGTTGCTTCAAACAAAAGGAGGATGATGCGCTTCTTCTCCAACGCCATTTGCCACTCATCTTTGACATTTGGCGAGCTCATAGAATCTGCTGAAACCACCAACAACATGGCATCAGCATTTTCAATCCCAGCCTTGATTTGGTCAAACCAGGGCGCGGACGGAACCAGTCGTTGAAAATCAAGCCAGATATCTTCATATCCAGCTTTGCCCAAGTCTTTATACAAAGCATCGACAAAGGGAGTTTGCTGTCGTGAATAACTGACCATGACCTTTGGCTTCATATGTTGTATCCTCCAAACAATAAATACATCACGGGAAAAAGATTTTTACACCTTCATTGGCATAATACGCCAAGTTGGGTATCAATTCCATGGCAGACCAAATGTTATGCCAAAAGAAATCGTTAATCGGTGAATCAACCCAAAGCAATAAAAACAGAATCAGGAATGCAAAGGGGCGCACAAGATTTGCAGCGCCCATCCACTCACGGGGCAGGAAGGGTTCTAAAATACCAAAGCCATCGATGCCAGGAATAGGCAATAAATTGATGAATAAAGCTACCACTTGTAACAAAGCCAGCATGCCCACGGCGGCAAGAAATTCAAAAGGAGCTCTTGAAAAGAATGCATAAAAAGGAAAATCGCCAAAGGGCAAAGCCAGGAAGAACAGACATAAGACATTGGCCAGCGGACCCGCTGCAGAGACCAGGCTGCGATACTTGGGCTTCCTCAAGGCATGAATGTTGATGTAGACCGCGCCACCAGGAAACCCCACTCCTCCCATCAATAACATCGCCAAAGGAATGATGATGCTAATGAGAGGATGCGTATATTTGAGTGGATTCAAGGTCAGGTAGCCTTTATGCTCCACACTTTCATCGCCACCCCAAAAGGCGGTAATGGCGTGACCAAATTCATGCAGGCACAACGAGACCAACCAACCGCTGGTGATAAAGGCGAACATAACCACTTGCTTATTGTTGCCTACGTCAAACCATAAAAACCCAGCCATGGTAGCTGTAAATAAAACCAGACTAATAAAAATTGGGCTGATGCCATTTTGCATGGCGCGCCTTAATGTTTTGAGCAGCGCAGAGCTGGAACTTTCTTCACGAGGTAGTTCTTTGATTCTTTGCATATTCTCGCGGACTTGCTCAGCAGTGATTTGATATTGAGCGAGAATTTGCCCAGCCTTACTCTCAGGGCGACGCAACATGCCCAAGAGCAGAGTCAACTCATCGGCTTCGGTTGCGATGCGGTCATTCATCTCGGCGAGGGCTTCGTTGAAAACGGATTCGGCTTCTGCTGATAATTCCAGTTCAGCGCGCTTCCCATCCACACTTTCAATGGCAGACCCTGCTTCGAGTTGAATCGTGGCTACGACACGTGCAGTGAGGTTTTCGACTCGTACTTTCAGTTGCTTCAACACCGCACCCACCGTGGACTTGGGCATTTGCAATAAGGCCAGCAACAAGGCTAATGAGTCGATGGCGGGTTGCTTATTTTGTTCGGCGATGCGTTTGGCTTGGTGGAATGCAGTTTGTGCCGTTCGTGTGAGTGGATAGGATGCCTTGGACATTTTGCGATTATACACTGCTGTATTTCTTATCCATAGAAATCAAATCCACCACGGAGGCACGAAGTTTTTTGTTATTTAAAAATAGTGACAACTTTTTATTTTTTTGATAGAATCACTTTGTTCGCAACAGGATGCCCCCCTCATCCTGTTGCGAACATTTTTTTGTAAAACTAGTTTCAATTGCTAAAGCAGTTTATCAAAAGAGGGAAAGTAAATTGTTCATTCCCCCCATACAGCAAACTCATTTCCGCTGGGTTCGGTGAAATGAAAACGGCGACCTCCAGGGAATGAATAAATGGGTTTGATGATGGAACCGCCTGCCTGTTCTACTTTTGCAAGGGTAGCTTCTAAATGGTCGCTGTACAAAATAACCAGAGCGGCACCTTTTTCTGAAGAGGATGTGAGGTCTGATTGGAAGAAGCCACCGTCGAGGCCTTGATCTGAAAATGCAGTGTAGTCGGGGCCATAATCTATGAAGGACCAACCAAAAGCGGATTCAAAGAACGCTTTAGTGGCTGACAGATTTTTCGCGGGGAATTCAACGTAACTGATTTTTTCATGCAGATTCATGATCTATTCCTTAATCGTTATTTTCGCTTCTTGCAATGGCAACCCAGTCCATGCCTGTAACATTGTGTTGACCAAGCACCAAACTCAACTGCGCTGCGTGTTCTTGAACATGTCGCATGCTATACAGTTGAAGTTCCAGAAAACTAGGTTGCATCCATTCGAAGACGCAAATTTCTTGTGCTCGTTCGTCTGTCAAACTTTCAATTGTTGACTGACACTTCTTGCGGCATGCATTCAAATAGTCAAGAATCTGCTTCTTGGTGTAGGGTTGCTCTGGTAAAGCTCCCTGGAGAAAAGGAGAAGGTGGCGTAAACCCTTCTTTGGTGCCCGTCAAATAGAGGTCCAGCCAACGAAGCGTGTGATAGGCAATAAACCAGAACTGACCGTACCGTTCATCATCTGGGTCTGCATACACTTCGACCGTCCATAAATGGTCAGGGCATAGATGGATGACATCGCCAAACATATCAATGGCCGCCCCAAATTGATTCCAAGTACTTGTTTTCCAATCGACCTGCATCGTATGCCTCCAGTGATAAGTTTTATGAATTCAGTTTATGTAGGAATTCTCTTTCACAAGATTTTAGAACATACGTTCTTGATTGTCAAGATAAAAATAACATTCCAAACTTTCATCGTTACATACCTCCCATTGACTGGACTCCTCACCTTAGTCGTGCTTATCTATTTCCCAAACTCAGGATTGACATGATTTTCTTTTCGTACCAGACCTTGCCAGATATATTCTCAAAGAAGCCGTTGTGACCACCGTAGCGGTGGACAATGAGTTCGGTAGCAGAATTGAGCTTTAGGTCGTAAAAATCTGCCACAGGGATGACGGGATCGTCCTCGGATATCAGGATCATGGTCGGGGTAGTAAGAGCCGCGAGAGCGTCGCCCAGGATGGCATATTGACGGAAGTAATCTGCTGAATTGTCAAATTCGCTGTAGCGTTGAAGCATCCACTCGGTCATCTCAGTCAGCGTTCTAAATTTGAAGCCTTCGCTGAAATCATAGAGATGCGGATAGAGTTGCTGTTTTTTCATCAGGGAGCCAAACCAGCTTTTGCGGAAATATTTTTGCAGGATGCGATTCTGGTCAATGGCATGCGTGGACTTTTCAGGGTGAAGCACTGGGCTAATACTGAAGACGTGTTTGAGATTTGGGATGGGCTTCTCGTTGACTTTGCGGGCAACCCGCAAAGCGAAGTTACCACCCATCGAAAAGCCGATCAGGTAATAAGGAAGTTCGCGCTCATACCCAGCGACTTCCTGCACTGCGCCGAAGACTTCATCCAGTAGGACTGCGTAGAAAATACCAGGGTTGAGGTGATGCGTGTCACCGTGGTCACGGTAATTCAAACGGAAGACGGAGAAGCCGTTCTCGTAGAGAAATTTCCCTGTACGCAACACATAGGCGGAGTTGACACTGCCCTCCCAGCCATGTAAAAGTGTGACCACCCCTTTGGTTTGACCGTTCGGTTGAGGGGAGTAAAAGCCTTGGAGTGTGACATTGGGGATGGGATTGAGCAGTACCTCATGGGTAGCAGCGAGCATGGGATTGTCCCGCCGAGTGCCCACCTTATTGCTGGCAAGCAGGGTTTGGACAAAGGTGCTGCGTAAATAAAAAGGTGGGGTAAAGGGATCGCTCATAAGGTGAGGATTCTATCCCTCTGCGATTGAGGATGTCAATCTTGCCACCCACCTTGCATTGACTTCGCATCGTAGATGCTACGGTACGATATCTCAAAATCAATCATTCGGATAACAAATACGTGGAGAATTCTCTTCAGCGCTGGATTCACAAATTCTATCCCAATGAGTTATTCTCCAATTCCTTCCATCATATTGAACAATCACACCTTCAATTCGAATTGAATAATTGTTATTATTACAACCATACGACGAATCTACTCGCATTGTATTTTCATCAATCAGCCCAGAACCTCCAACTCCCCAAGCAGTTGACGCAAGAATATCATCCAAGCTCCAGCTTCCAGGGCAATCATATGCGCTGTGACGCATATTAGCTTTCCATTGATCGAGATTTTTAATTTGTTCAGAAGTGACTAGTTTTTTTGCAAACCGAAGATTGTTAGTCATAAGAGCTTGAAGAAAAGCATCGACAATCTCTTGTGGATTGTTACTATTTTGGATTTGTTGCTCGAATTTAACTCGAGAGTACCCGAAAACTCCGAGGCACACCAATATCAAAGCCAAGACAATGATGAGAAGTACTCTTAAGATAGGATGTCTTTTTTCTTTAGATATCATAATTTATATAAGCATACAATTATTTTTGACATTGATCATCTGATAAAGGTTTCATTTCCAAGACTTTTATCGCGGTGACTTCATTCGTGTACATCCCCATATGCCCATACCCACTGCCTTTTTCTAAATTAGATTTTGTTGGGGAAAGCACTCCAACAAAGCGGACAAACACTGTAACTTCTGGACGTTCATTCCCAGTTGCGAGGATTGCCTGAGATAGGAAAGGTTCGAATTGTTCATAAAAACCAGACTCTGGCAATGCTTTAATCCAATATCCTAAACTTCTGTACCCAAAACCTTTTACATACTCTTCATCAACCTTTAGGTTACATGGATAAAAAACTGATACTTCAAAAGCGGATGTAAATCGACCCACAAACACTGAACTTGTAGGTACAACCGTAGGAGAAAGTAATATCGTTGTAGCAATGGGTTGAGAAGTGGAAGTTAGCATAGGGGTAGTAGATGAAACAACTGCATGACATGAGACCAACCAACTCATCATTGCGGCAATGATGAGTTTTGTAAAAATTGATGGTTGGGCGAACGACGCAAAAAGCAGTTTGTTTTTCATACCTTAACCCTATGTAAACTGTTTGGAATAAACCACCCACCCTGCATCGACTGGACTCCACGCCCATGCTTGATTTGAAATTAGAAATAATACAGAATCCCATAAAGCAGTCATAGCAAGCATTTTCGAATATCCCTAAGTTGGTTCAATACCAATAATTATTTCGCTTTTAGGTACGTAGTAAACATGGCATTTGTGGTGTTGTGGGATAAATCGAGGTGCAAAAAAAGCGACATCAAAGAATTTCTTGGCGATTCGATAGTGAATTACATAGATTGAACCGCCACGAGAGCCACCGATGCGCGTATAAATCTGCTGTAAGGGACCTGAAACACATAAGACGGTACCTGACCGAAAATCTTCCCACATGGGTAGTGTTTGACGTAACCAGTGTATGCCTGCCCATCCACAAAAGCCAATCCAAATTAGCATAGCAGAAAACGGAACCACTAGAAATTGTGTAAAAAGTATCCAAACGGAGCCAATAGCAAGCGAAAATAGAATGATGCAGATACCAAAATAGATAATAGTCATCAACCCTAGTCGCGACCTCTGTAAACCAGACATTACGCCTTGACGATTTAATTCCAAATCATCCAAGCCAAAAGTGCTGGCTTCAATCAGTTGTTCAAGTAAACTTTTTTCATCTGGAGAATTGCCAAACATATATATTTTTGCCTACTGAAATTTTATCTCATTTTCACAGACTACCCACCCTGCATTGACTAGAGCCCCGCCCAAGGGTGAACCCTACCTAAAATAAAAATCCCTCGAAGTGGGTAATTAAGTAATAAATACATTCATTGCATCCATGACTGTCCATTGACCCTGTATCAACTCAAGAAAATACAAATTCCCGTAACTAAAATCGCCACAAGATTTTGAAAGAAAAACCAACGCCTGATTCATGGGTATATTAAAACCCACTTGCGAAAAACGATAAATATTTGTACAGGTTGCTTCAGGTGGAACAGTTTGTTTTTCTTTTATATCTATTAAAGTATAGTCACAACCCAGATACAAGTTTTCAGGAAAAGGGTGTGATCGAGAGTTTGCTCGCAAAAAATTTTCCCATGTCGTCTTTTGAAGTTGAGGAAAGCTTTTGCTTGCCTTTTGCCAATCATCTTTCATGAAGGTTGGGTAGGGATTAGTTTCAGACACAAAATTCAGATTCGGATTTGAACAGTAATTCCCCGAACTGTTATTGTTTTGTTGCGAGTCATACAACATCGTCCGCGAATATATTACAGACAAGTTTACGCGCAATATTATCTTGCCAAGAAAATATAAAAGAAAGACAGAGACTATCGCTACTAAAAAAAGAATATGCTTTTTAGATTTCATCACTCATCTCTTTCGTTGTACATTCTAAGAAAACTTCCCACCCTGCATTGACTTGCATCCACGCCCAAGCGCGGACTTTGCTTGAAATCAGAAATTCTCGTTACTTCAAGACACCGAACAGAATATTTTGCTATTATCGGTCTTTCAACCTTATCCAATCTTCGACAATTAAGAACCATTGCTTCTCCCATTTATTCGATGTGATTTGAGTTAATGCGTCATCAAAAATCTGGCTTGATTGATTTTTAACTGGATTATCTGAAACAAGAATGTCTGATACTAATCCAGCAAGACGTTTAAACGAAATGTATTCTGAGTGTTTATCTTTTGACCATCCAAGATATTTGTCATCACGAATTGATTGCCTCAAAAGTTTGATAACCTTGCCGAAAACGTCCTAAAACTTCTATGTTTTTTTCGCTCAACTGTCTTTCAGAAGCTAATTTTACAAATATGGATTCGAGCATACCCTCTGCTGTTGCTGCTCGCTCCAACATTGCCCAACGACTAGTCTCTGTGAAACTTTGCTCTTTGTGGTAGACCCATAATTTCCACACCGCAAAAAACTCTCCATACACTTTGTAAAGAGACTTGCTGTTTCAAGCTCCATCTCTTTTCTTTGGCGAATTGCCCATGCCATTGAAACTCGTGCAGAAAGTTGATTGCCTATCAACCAGCCAAAACTGAGCGTTAATAGTGCGACAAGTAGACTTAACCCAGCCTTGATAATTTCAAATGTGATTTCATCTTGGAATGTCATCTTATTCACCTTAATTTTGATATTAAGTTTTGAGCCCACCTTGCATTGACTTGGCCTCCACGCCCAAGCGCGGACTTTGCTTGAAATCGAATTTCCTCATCTATTACTTGTAATGTTGTGACGTTTTGGAAAATCCATGCCTCACTCCTAGCTTATCTATTCTTTGGTATATAAATTTAATTGAGCAAATTGTCCTAATAATATAGAAAACGCCGAAAACCAAGACACTGTAAATAAATAATGTAAAGAAAGCCGTATTTTGCCATTGGGGAATAACTAGCAGAATTGGAAGTAAAAGATAAATCGAATAAAGGATTTGTCTAATTACTCTATACCAATAAAGAAGATATACCGATAATGTTACTGAGCCACCTCTATGGTCCTCACGTGTGTCAATCAAATGAAACCAATAATAGAAATTTCTTGGGAGATAAAGGATGCCGAAACCAGTAAACAATAATGCCGAGAATGTGATTACTTTGTTTATATTTATATCAGTTCCAAGAATTACTACCGTTCCTAGCGCCGCAATTTGCATTGGTAGATTAAATATAAAACTTGAGAAAAGTCTTCGCTCAATTTTTAGACCCTTCACCATCCAATCATAGTGAGGCCTTCTTTCTTCTGCTGATACCCAAGGATAAGACATCAAAAAATATCTATCAGAAGCTACAAGTAACACAACACACAAAAGGAACAAGCCTATTGATGTTTGTAACTTTGGGAAAACAATTTCTCCAAACGGGGCACTAAATTTATCAAAATTACCTAAAGTTGATAAAGCAGCTAGAATTCCCGCAATCACAAAACTAAAATTATGAAATTTTTTACCACTTTCTAACAACCGATCCAGCCTGTTTTGCTCTGCTTCTGTAAGTGACTCTGTTGGTGTAATAAATAACGCAAGAATTTTTCTTGAGTATTTAAAGAGAGAATAATAACTTGATGAACCTATCAACAACACAGCAAAGTAGAACGCCTGTTTGAGATAAGTATTTGCGATAATTGCATCTATTGGTAGAGTCATATTTAATTACCTTGTATGCTTTGATGCGTAGAGTCTTGCGTATAACACTTACAACAAATGTTCACGTGTATAAACTTCAAGGAAATCATATATTTTTTGAATGCGAGCATCTATGGTATCCCAAATATCATCTGAAAGTTTCGTCTCAGCCGCTTCCATATATTCTCCCCAAGTTCTTAATGATAAATTGGAAAGACTTTCAAATACAGTCGCCGTCTCAGTAAGCAATTGTGCTGTTTCAGCATCTCCGATAGTAACAAGTGCTTCTGCTGTAAGATGAAGATTTGTCCATTGATACTGGTTTGTTCCTGATTTGGGACTTGAATTATAGAGTGCACCGCTGACTCCATTCATTTCTACATCACAAATAAATGAAAACACTCTAAAAACAACTAATTCTTCATACGGAAGAGTGTCATTTTTTGCTTGAGAATATTTTTCAATTATGGAAGTCCAAGTCTCGATAATTTCATCCAAAATGCGCCTCTATTTTTACCAACCACCCAACTTTATTTTATTCAACATCTGCACACAACACTTCAAGCCTTTTATATATCCACAAACATAGCACTTGCGGCAGTCTTCTTCGAAACAGCCTGATAC
Source organism: Anaerolineales bacterium (assembly GCA_046328925.1). Classification (GTDB taxonomy): domain Bacteria; phylum Chloroflexota; class Anaerolineae; order Anaerolineales; family Villigracilaceae; genus Villigracilis. Next base: position 23,107 of record JAXLVT010000036.1, on the reverse strand, counting down.
TTATTCATTGGCATCTAACCAGTCAACAAATTCACGTCCTGAGATAATAGGGATTGAATTAAATTCTTTAAGAGCTAGCAAGTGATGATCACCACTTACAATAAAGTCTACTTTTCCAGCAATGGCCGCTTCTAGAAATTTATCATCTTTGGGGTCAGCCTCAACAAATTGAATTCTTTCTTCAGGAACAACAAACTCTGAAAATTGATATAGATAACGGGCAATCTTATCAATGGTCTCTTGTTTCAAATTGAATTTAGGGCGGTTAAGCACTTCAAAATATTCGCCGAGGACATCACTAGTAACAATAACGGTAAATTTTCCGTCATTCCATCGTTCCAGAATCAAAACCAGCGCGCCACCCAACACGCTGGAAATAACAATATTAGTATCTAGAACAACCCGCTTCATTTACCATCCCGTACCGCACGAATTTCAGCGTCAATATCTTCTTGAGTAATATTTTGTTTTTCTGCAGTGGCACGCGCATCGGCAAGTGCATCTTTGAAATCGGCCTTGACCTTTTCTTCATTAGGTAAACTAATCTTGAGAAAGCGGACAAACGCCAACACATCCGCCTGACGAGATTCTGGCAGAGTAGCAATCTCACGTAAAAGAGTTTGTTCGAAAGTGGTCATACTTCACCTCGATTTCAATTATACAACTACTAATTCCGCCAGCAGGTATCTGCTGGCGGAATTTCTTTACTTTCTAGCACTCACTATAACCACAAGCATAGCACTTGCGGCAGCCTTCCTCGTTGACCACGGCGGCTTCGCCACATTCGGGGCAAATGTCACCGATCTTCATCTTCGAGGCGCCTGAGAGTGAATTTCCATCTCCATTGCCTTTCACTTCTTCAATCGCTACGCCGTCTTTCTCGCGTAGGTATCCATCCAACACTTGTCCAATGCCGTCAGGCAAGGAACGCACGCGGTTGATGCCGAAGCCGAGCGAACGTCCGCCACCGATGCCGCTCAATTGAATCATGATCTCGCGCATTCTGTCCACGGGGGCCACGGGGCTGGCGAGGCGCAGGATGTAGGAAATCAAACGTCCAATCGCTTCAGAAACCGCCGCAATTTCAGAACCTGCCTTGGCGGTGTTGACGAAAGCCTCAAAGGGTTGGGTCCCACCATTTTCATTGATGGTGATGAAGGCCTTCCCCACTGGGGTCTCGATGTTGTAGGTCTTGCCAGTCAATGCCTTGGGGCGTGGTTTCTTGGTCCCATGCCACATTTCAGGAACTGCCTGTTGCGTAGATACAACTACGGCTTCGGCCGATGCGGGAGCTTTCTTATCCGCTGTGGCTTTGGTCTCCAACACTACGGTTTCACGAGAACCAGTCACATACACGGTGATGCCCTTACAACCTAATTCCCAGGCGGTCATGTAGGCCTTGGCCACATCTTCTTCGGTGGCATGTTCGTGGAAGTTGACGGTCTTGGAAAGTGAGTTATCCACAAAGGCCTGCAAAGCGCCCTGCATATACACATGTTCTTCAGCGGTGATATCAGCAGAGACCACAAAAGTATCGCGGATGTTCTGCGGAATTTCAGTGATGTTCTGGCAGGTGCCTTCGTTCATCACCTGTTCCACAATTTCCTGACGCTTCTCTTCGCCGAGGCCGAGCTTCTTGAGGGCTTCATCGAAGCGTGGGCTGGCGTAGGTTAATTTCAAATCTTTGCCGTTGTCATTGACGTGGCGAATGTAAGCCAACGCGAAGACGGGTTCACAACCATAGCCTTCACAACCTGCTACTGTGGCGATGGTGCCAGTCGGTGCGACGGTGGTTTGAGCGGCGTTGCGGATACCATGTTGTTTGATTCCGCTGGTGATCGCATCCCACTTAACCTCGGGCCTGTTCCAGTTATTCTGATAAGGAACCTGTGACTTGGGAGCTTCCCACTTCATGTTGTCCATATCGTAAATGGAACCTTCGATGGCGGGGAAAGGTCCGCGCTCTTCGGCTAATTCAATGCTGGTCTTCATAGCGTGGTAACGCACGAATTCCATCACCTGTGCGCCGAATTCCTGACCTTCCTTTGAACCATAACGTACACCTGAGTGGTACATCAGGTCGGCCAAACCCATAATGCCCAACCCGATGCGGCGAGCGCGATGAGCGGCTTCGCTCAATTGAGGCACAGCGGGCACATAGGCATTGGCTTCCACTACATCATCAAGGAAGCGTGTGGCAGTCACAACCGATTGGCGCAAAGTTTCCCAATCGACAGAGCCATCGGGTCCGCAATGCTCATTCAAATTGACGGAACCCAAACAGCAGTTTTCATACGGTCCCAACCATTGCTCACCGCAGGGGTTGGTGGCTTCCAAAGGATACAAATGAGGAACAGGGTTCCCACGATTGGCGGCATCCAGGAAGAGCACGCCAGGTTCACCGTTGTGATGCGCCTGCTTAACAATCTTATTGAACAACTCACGCGCATTGACGGTTCGATAGGTATGAATGGTGATGCCAGCGGCTTCGGCTTGTTCGAGAGTGCCGCTGAATCCTTTTTGCTTCATCTCATCCAAATCAGGGAAGCGCAAGGCCCATTCTTTGTCATCTTTCACCGCTTGCATAAAGGCATCGGTGATGCCGACAGAAATATTAAAGTTGGTGATGGAGTTCTCGTTAATTTTACAAGTGATAAAGTCTTCCACATCGGGATGGTCCACACGCAAGACGGCCATGTTGGCGCCACGGCGAGTACCGCCCTGAGCAATTTCACCGAAAGCATGATCGTACACGCGCAAGAAGCCCACAGGTCCCGTAGCCTGACCCGCTGAAGTTTGAACCAAAGCACCTCTCGGGCGCAAGCGAGAGAAGGAGAATCCGTTGCCGCCGCCTGTCTGCTGAATCAACGCGGCATCGCGCAAGGTTTGGAAAATACCCGCGCTGTGACGTCCCATGTCATCGCTAATTGGGAGCACGAAACACGCGGCCAGCTGTCCAAGCGGAGTTCCCGCACCAGTAAAGGTTGGAGAGTTCGGGAAAAACTTCTTGCTGGAAAGCAGGTGATAATATTCAACGGTGCGCTTGGCGATATCGCCATTCCATTCTTGTTCCACCTTGGCCACATGGTAGGCCACACGCCAGAACATTTCTTCCACATTCTCGGCAGGCTTGCCATCGTCACCACGGCGTACGTAGCGCTTCATCAATACCTGACGGGCGTTATCGGTCAGGCTGGCCTTGGGCAGGCCCTTCGCCATGGCTGGCGTGGGCAACAGGCCGTTCTTTACTTTTGGTTCAGCAGATTTTGTTACCATTTTGTACTCTCCTGTAAAAATTTATTCATCTCTTCGTAAGGGCGACCCTTCATGGTTAACCATCGTCATGGTTGATCAAGGGCGGGTCGCCCCTACTTATATGGATACAACGATGTTTTTTTCGAAACAAAAAGGCAAAGACACCTCCCCCTCTTGAGGGTGCTTTGCCTTAAATTTCCTTAGTCTTCGAGTAACTGGTCGATCTCAGTGCGGATGGATTTCAAATCATCCAAACCTAAATACACAATCGCATAACGAACATAAGCGATTTGATCCACTTCCTTCAAGGTCTCCATCACCAAGTCGCCAACCACACGGGAAGAAACTTCAGCCTTGCCCATTTTTTGCAGCAAGGTCTCCACCTGTCCGATCATGCGTTCAATGTCTGCCGCAGAGACGGGTCTCTTGGCACAGGAAATACGAATGCCGCGTGCCAGTTTCTCGCGGTCAAACTCTTCACGTCCCCCATCTTGTTTGATGATGAGCGGGGTGGCTAAAATCGGTCTTTCATAACTGCTAAAGCGTTGTCGGCACTTCAGGCACTCGCGGCGGCGCCGAATGCCTCCATGACTGTCATGAGAAGTATCGAGTACTTTTGAGTCGTGATGTTTGCAATAAGGACAACGCATCCAGAAAATTACTCCAATTTTTAGAACAAATGTTAGACCCATATATGGGCGTAAAAGCTCCTGCATCCCCGTATATATGGTCAAAGTGTTCAACATTTAGCATCATCCCAAGTCATTGACAAGGGTGTTTGGTATACGTGAATCAACAAAATATTGCACAGAATTGAATTTTCTAATACCCTAACCTGAGACTCAAGAGATCAAAGCTAAAAATTTCTCTTTGAGTCTCGGTGTCTTAGTGTCTTCGTGGTGGATCCTTGTCTTTGCCAGTTCATAAAAATACAAACCCTACTCCAAGAGAGACTGCACATGCGAAACCCCACGGTTATAATCATTGGATGAATCCGCGCATCCACTTACGTCGTATCATTCCGTTGATGCTTGCATTTATATTGGGCTTACAGCTCATGGGTCCCTCACGCGTATGGACGATTCTATTGGTGACCTTTGGCGGTATCTTTCTCATCGCCTGGCAATGGACGCGTTTTATTAGGTCGCGACATTCAATTGCGTCGTGAGACTCGTTTAAGTTGGGTGCAGGTCGGCGGGCAAATTGAAGAACGACTCATGCTTATCCAACACCTCTTTATTCCCCGCTCCATATATCGAATTCATCGACCATTCCACCATGCCTGATTTCAACGCCAGCCGCATCACGGGCATCAGTGCAGGCGCCATTGACCAGTGGACGGTCACAGCCTATTGCAAACAACGCGGCATGTTCACCCTCGGAGATGCTCACATCAAGACAGGCGATCCCTTCGGCCTCTTCGAAGTAGATATCCCCGCCTCCCAACAGACCTCGATTTTGGTCTTACCTCAAAGCACAACCCTACCCGAATTCAACATCTCCCCTTCTGGTTTGCTTGGCGAAGGTCAACCGCGCAGGAATGCACCACAACAAACCATCCACGCTTCCACCGTGCGTGAATATGCAGAGAGAGCGACAGCACAAAATTAATCCACTGGCCGACGACAGCGCGCATGAATAAACCTTTTGTGCGATTAATGGAAAGCATACGGACAGTCATTGGTGGATTCTGCTCGACCTTGATAAAACCAACATGTTCGGCACAGGCTGGGATTCTATAGAAGAACAAAGCGTAGCCATCGCCGCCTCCCTCGCCGATTTGGGATTACGCTCTCGCAAATCCGTTGGCATGATCAGCAACGGCAGAACCCTGGCTTGGCTTCCGCCGCAAAAGGCGAAGGTCAACGCTGGGAAATTATGCAGGCTTTGGCCATTGCCAAACCTGGAAACTTAACGCTTTCTTCTTTGCTTGAAAAAATGCATCCGCAACTTGGCAAACATCACAGCTTAATCGTCGTCACTGCTTCGCAAAAAATCGACTGGCTCAAAAGCACTCCCTCGCTGATTAATCGCGGAGTCATTCCCACCGTCATCTTATTAGATCCCGCCACCTTCGGCAGTGAAACTTCAGCCCAAGGCATGTCCGCTGTGTTAGGCCAGCGTGGCATTCAACATCACATCATCCCACGTGGATTAATCCAACCGCCCAAAATTGTCCCCACCACCCAAGGCAAGTGGACTTGGCGTGCCACCTCCACAGGTGAGATTGTGCCTGTTCAACATTAAGATGAAGAATTCTTCTCTACTCACTTTGGTTTTATTAGTAATCGCTTCGATGGCTTTCGTTGCAGGAGTCAAAGAAGGTGTTGCTGATGTTACACAAGCTGCCTTTCTGCCCATTGCCATCTTCGCAACTCTGGCAGGCTATCTGCTCGGCCAAGGTCAATGGGAAGTGCGGCGTGCCTGGGCGTTGATTCTCCTGCTCGGGTTGGGATTAATTTTCGTCGAGGCTAGCAGGCTGGGAGAAGTTTTGTGGCGAACTGTTATCTATTCTCCAACCTTTGAATTCAACGCCCTTCTTTCTCTCATCCATAAAAAAACCATTGATACTTCCTATTTGTTGAGTCAATTCAACGAAGTCATCAGTCGCACTCAAATCTTTTTTTCTGAATTGGTAAAAGCCAGCACACCAAAAGAACCCAACCTGGTTCTACGGGAAGTCCTTTGGGATTTGCCCATTCTTCTTTTGTGCGCTTGGTCTGGTTGGTGGACGAGCCGCCGCAATTTAATCCTGACTGCCTTTGCCCCATCCTTGGCATTGCATGCATTAATTCTTAACTATACAGAAAAACATGCTCTCTCTCTGCAAGTCGAAGCCTTTGCTTTTATTTTCCTATTGGGTATTCATCAAAATTGGAATTTGAACGCACACAAAAAACAAGAGGACGTTGGGAAATCCAGAAATGATGCACTCGCGACTCTCTTTGTGCTTTCTTTTGTGATTGCACTGTTTTCAGGTTGGGCACCTGTCTTTTCATTACAAGAGACTGCAAAAAAGATAGCTGAAAGACAACACATAAATGAAACCCTCGGTCTCGAAAGAAAAGTAGCGCAGAGCTATACGGTCACCACCTCAGGTTTGCCGCGCGAACATTTAATCAGCGCGCCTCCTGCGCAATTGTTGAACATCGTCTTCACTGCCAGCACGGGTGAACAGCCCGTCAACGATAAAGAAGATGTCGGCACCGCTCCCATTCCCCGCCGTTATTGGCGCTGGCTGACTTATGATTTGTATAACGGTCAAAACTGGTTGACCTCTCCCATTCAAAGCAATTCCTATGCCCCCAACGATTCGCTCTTTCAATTCACGGGCACAGGCTACGAAGTCATTCATCAGAAAATCAACAAATCTTCCACAGAAGATACGCGCTGATATTGGACAGGCGCGTTGGTCAGCGTCAATCAGCCTTTTGAAGCCACTTGGCGAGTCCAGCCGCCCACCAAGAACGCCATCCTGGATATGGACATGCTCGGCGCCATTACCAATTCCCAATCCTATTCTGCGGATTCGATCCTACCGCTTCTCAATGAAACAGAGTTACGTGCCGCGCCTCAAACCTATCCGAAAGAGATACGCGACAAATACATCAAACTCCCCGCTTCCATTTCTCCACGCGTGCTGGACCTTGCTCAACAACTCACCGCAAATTCGGAGAATGCTTACGACAAAGCCAAAGCCATCGAAACCTATCTACGCACCACCTATCCATATACATTGGACGTTCCCCCTCTGCCACCCAATAAAGAAATCGCAGATTATTTTCTCTTCGAATTAAAAAAAGGCTACTGTGATTATTATGCTACATCGATGATTGTGTTGGCACGTGCGGCGGGTTTGCCTGCGCGCTTGGTGATCGGCTACGCCAGCGGAGATTATGACCGTGCGAAAGCGGAATACGTGGTGCGCGAACTACACGCGCATAGCTGGGTGGAAATTTATTTTCCACAGGTCGGTTGGGTGGAGTTTGAGCCCACTGCCAGTCAACCCATTATTGAAAGGCCGCTCAACGCTTCCGATTCACAAGTATCATTCGAAGCCTCCGCCTTCCGCAGAGATCGAGATGGGCGTGATTATCTTAAATTCGGTCACTTTGGCAAAGAAAACGATAGGTCTGCTTACATTCCTTTTCTCGGCATGTTTATCGTCATCGCTGGAATTGTTGTGTATTATTTATACACACAGGGACTCCGTCTCTCTTATCCTACAATTGGTTCCGTTTACCAATACATTTATCTGCATGGACAGTTGTTGTATCAAAACTCACCAGTCTATGAAACGCCTTCGCTCTTTGCAGAAAAACTAAAGAAAAGAATCACGTTGAATCGGCGCATGCTCCATCCTGCAGCAGGTGAATTGGACACGCTGACGCGCTTGTATTTACAGGAAACCTACAGCGCCCATCCAATTACACAGGATGAGCGCGTGGAAGCCATTAGAATCTGGAGAAAGTTGTTTTGGAGATTATTGTACGTGCGAGTGTTGATTAATCGCTCGCTTGGAGATTAAGCCTTTACTTGAGTCTTCAAAAATTCCATTACATACGGATTGAAAGTCTCTGGATGACATTGATGTGGCACATGTCCACAAATAGGCATGACGTGTGAATTCGTGACATTGGGCAGTATCCCTGCCAATTTTGGAAAGGAAGCGGGGTTGAGGGTTTGGTCTCGTCCGCCCCACAAGAGCAGAGTCGGCTGGTTGATGTGAGTCAAGCCTGAGCTTAAGTCAGGCAGCGTGTGCACGATGTTATAAATTCCAGAAGAAGCACGTTTGTAGTCTAATGCGGTTTGGTAGCGAATGTGTTCTGGCAATACGTGCGATTCGCGGTGACCGACATAATAATTAAAGCTGGTCACATCTACAAAAAAGCGAAAGAGCCAGTACGGGGTCAGGTCAATGAAACCAGCGGTCAACACCCCTCGCAACATGGGAGATTGAATCACTGGCGATAGTTGTTTGATGTCATAAAAAGGATTGACCAAGACCAATGCCCGCACACGTTCAGGATGGCAGATCGCATACATCAAAGATAATGCCCCTCCCAAAGAATGCCCCACAACGGTCATCGGTTCGTGAATATCGAGAGCATCCACCCATGCTTCATAATGAGCATATACACTTTCTACGGTGTATTCCGAACGATGCTCAGGTTTATAGCTTTCGCCGTGGCCAAGTAAATCCAATGCATAGCCTGCATATCCAGCGGAAGCCAGTTCAGGCAATAGGTCGTCCCAATCATGCAAGGAAGCCGCCAAGCCGTGCACCAAAATGACAGGGTCGCCTGTGCCTTGTTGAACATAATTTACATTGGGGTGATTTAATTGATAGGTGTGAAGTTCATTCACCTTTAGTACTGTATCCATTTCTCTCTCTATCTTTTCTATTATTCGCCAGCAATTCTACTTCCATATCTTTTGGCTAATTCTCTGCGCAAGACTTTGCCAATAAAAGTACGAGGGAAATCATCCATGAAAATTACAAAGCGTGGAACCAAATGCGGTGGCAATCTGCGCTTGCAATACGCAATGACCGATTCAGGCGTCGGCTTTTCTTTGCCAGCAATCACAAAGGCAAAGGGATTGCCCGCTACAGCCACCACAGCCACTTCCTTGACCTGTGGAATTTCATAAATCACTTCTTCCACATCACGCGGGAAGGCAGGCTGTTTGCCTTCTTTTTCGGGATACCACATGTCGGCCTTGCGAGCCACAATGCGGAAATATCCATCCTTATCCATTTGCGCTACATCGCCAGTCAGCAACCAACCATCACTGGTGAGCACCTCACTGGTCGCGGCTTCGTTCTTCCAATAACCCATCATCACCTGCGGACCACGCACCGCAAGCTCACCAATTTGACCAGGCTCTACTTCCTTGCGACCATTTTTCAAATCCACCACAGCGGCTTGTGTAGATGGCAATGGCACGCCGATGCTACCCACCTTTCGATTCTTACCCAACGGGTTGGCATGCGTAATCGGGGCGGCTTCGGTTAATCCATACCCTTCCACCAATTTTCCCTTGGTAAGTTTTTCAAAGGTCTCCTGCACTTCCACAGGCAATGGCGCAGACCCACTAATACAAGCCTTGATAGAGCTGATGCCATATTTTCGAACGCCACGGAAACCGTTAATCGCCACATACATATTCGGTGAACCAGGGAAGATGGTCGGCTTGTATTTCTTGATGGTCTTCAACACATCTAAAATCTGGAACTGCGGTTTGAGAATCAAGGCCGCGCCCAAAGAGACAGGTACGTTCAATGCGGCGGTCATTCCGTAGCTATGGAAGAAGGGCACTACACATAAAAATCTTTCTTTGCCTTCTTCAGCGGCAGGCAACCAGTGACGGGTTTGTAGTGCATTCGCCACCAAATTTCTGTGCGATAACATCACCCCTTTGGATTGTCCCGTGGTGCCACCCGTAAATTGAATCACAGCCAAATCATCAGGTTGTACATCGGCCATTGGCGAGCGTTCACTCTGAGAGGCTAACCATCTTCGCCAACGCAGGGCATTCGGCAAATCTAATCCGCGATTGCGCCAACGTGAAATTAAATATTTGGGCAATGCCAGATAATCAGCAGGGTCGGTCAAGACCACATGCGGAATCCCTGACTCTTGTTGAATTTGTTTTGCCAACCCAACCCATGTGGAAAGTGTAATCAGTACGCTTGCATCCACATCACGTACTTGTTTGGCAAGTTCTTCGGGCTCAATCATGGGAGGAATTAAAACCAAGGTCCCGCCAGCTTTTAGAACTCCATAAAACGCCACCACCATTTGAGGAATGTTGGGCAACAAAACCACTACACGTGACCCTTTGCCAAGTCCCTGCGCGAGCAAGGCATTCGCCAAACGGTTGGCTTCATGATTCAATTGTCGATAGGTTAGTTTTGAGCCTTCAAAATAAATAGCAGGGTGATTCGGAAATCTCCGCACAGAAGAACGCAACAAATGATGTGCGGGAATACGCGGCACATCCACAGTGTATGGAACGCCATCTTCATAATGGTTAAGCCAAGCTCGTTCTTTTTTTAATTCATCACGCGCCGTCTTGGGTGCGATGAAGGATGAGTCACGCCACGATTTTTGCGACTCTCCTTTGAGGAATCTGGCAATTGCACGATCGACCGCTTCACGCCTCTCCAACATGACCATGTGGCCTGAGGCGCCAATATCTACATCTTCCCCGCCCGGAATGGACCCTGCCACCTTTTCAAACAGTGGACGGTCAAACACAATGTCACGATGTCCACGAATCACGAGCGTGGGAACCTGCAACTTGGCAAACAGATTCCAGCCCTGCCATTTGGAAAGATTCTCCAAATAGAATTGTTTCAAGGCATGAGGTGGAGCGTGCAACCATCGGCGGGTAAACAAGCCAACGATTCTTAAAATGGAGGCGGGTAAATTAAGCGCAAACTTGAATAAGGGATTTAACTTAAACTCGCCAGCGGTGGCGATGATAATAAGTTTTTCAATATGGTCGGGATGATTAAGAGCATAGTCTGTGACGATGGCTCCCCCGAAGGAATGCCCCACCAACACAAAAGGCGTGGACACTTTCAATTGGGTCAACGCAGTTTCCAGGTCCAGTTGGATGCGCGGCATGTCATAGCCTGAGGTCGGCTTGTCAGAAAGGCCATGTCCACGCAGGTCTAATGCAATGACGCGGTTATCCAATGCAAATTTTTGCAGTTGATATTGCCATTGCTCTGCCTTGCCACCAAACCCATGAACGAACACAATGGTACGCTGCGGTCTTTCTGGCGAGACGTCAATTGCCGAGAGGCGCACGAGCGGGTCGGAAGAAATACGAATTTCGTGACGGTAGAGGTCGAGGTCTATGTCCATCGGGGAAGTGTACAGGAGGAGGAGAAGATTGTCAATTTTACCGAGCAGGGATTAAAATTTGATGATGGAGCGACCCCATGAATTTTGATAAAGCTGTTGAGAACATTATTCGCGAAGCACAAGAACGCGGCGAGTTTGACAACTTGAAAGGCAAAGGCAAGCCGATTGATCTTTCCGCGTATTTTGAAACACCTGAAGATCTGCGGATGGCGTATTCCATCTTGCAGAATGCAGGGGTGGCCTCGCCAGAAGTGGAGCTATTGCAGGAGCTGGCTGCTCTCAGGGAAAGACTCGTCAATACCTATGAAGAAAAAGACCGAAGCAAAATCAAAAAAATAATTCGTGACAAGGAATTACAATTTAATTTAATGATGGAAAGAAGAACTCTGCACTCTCGTCAAAGTAAAAAATAACATCACTTTACTTTTTAAGAAACCATACTATAATGATGTTTGTAAGCACTTTCCTCGTCAATTGAACGTGAAGAAAATAAAAAAAATACAAGGGGCGAGAAGGTGAAATAAGTATAGACATGCAAGCGTTAATTGATAGCTATCCCAACAGCATGTTATCAGTGGACAGAAATTATTTTTACACTGCCTTCAACCATAACTATGCCCAAACCATGCTCGCCGCATACGGTGCCCATATTGAAATTGGCCATAATTTACTGGACTATATCACCTCGCCAAAAGACCGTGAAAACGCCAAGCAAAACCTAGACCGTGCCTTAAAAGGGGAAAATTTTATAGTATCAGCCTACCCCGTGCAAAGTTCAGGCTCAACCATATTTTTTGATATTCACCATATTCCAATCAAAGATGAACATGGGGATTGTGTTGGCGTAAGTGTCTTCACAGAAGAAGTGACCGAACTGATTGAAAGCCGTGAAACCCTCAAAGACACAGAAATTTTATATCGCAATTTGTACGAAAACATCAATTCAGTGATTCTAATCACCGACCCAGACTCCACTTCAATCGTAGATGCCAATCCAGCGGCATGTTCTTTTTACGGATACTCACACGCTGAATTAACCAAACTCCACATTTCAGACCTCGCCGTCCTTAGTCCAAGTGAAATTACAGAGAAAGTAAATCAAGTCAAGAACAGAACTAGTACATACTTAAATCATTCCCACCGCCTTGCAAATGGAGAGATGCGCGAAGTTGATATTTTTGCCAGCCCGATACAGGTCAATAAAAAAAACACTGAATATTGCAATTGTAAAAGATATAACTACCCGCAAAAAAGCAGAGGCTGAACTTCGCCTGAGCGAAGAAAGGTATCGAACCCAGTTTAAAAACCTCCCCATTCCAACCTACACCTGGAAACATCAGGGAGACGATTTTATTTTAGTCGATTACAACCATGCTGCTGAAATCATCACAGAGGGCCAAATCAGCCGAATCATTGGAAAAACCGTAAGCGAGTTATATCCAGAGAATCCGCAAGTCATTACAGACATTTCAACTTGTTTCAAAGATCAAAAAGTAGTCCGCCGCGAGACACGAATCCCATTGCGTTCCACGGGCGCAATCCGTGACTTTATAGTTACCTATGTGTATGTGCCATCAGATCTTGTATTGGTTCACACCGAAGATATTACTGATAAAAAGCAAGCAGAAAAAGATTTGCTTGCCAGTGAAAACCACTATCGATCTGTAATTTCTTCCATGGCAGAAGGAATCGTAGTACTTAATGCGAATGGGGAAATCATCACCTGCAATGCCAGCGCCGAAATCATTTTGGGATTAAGTGCAGATCAGATGAAAGGAAAAACTCCGTTTGACCCTCAGTGGTCTGCCATTCACGAAGACGGTTCACCATTTCCTGGTGAAACTCATCCTGCTTCCATCAGTTTACAAACTGGGAAGCCATGTAAAAATGTTGTCATGGGCGTCAAATCGTCCAATGGAGAGCTACATTGGATTTTAATCAACTCAACGCCTGTGTTTTTGGAAAACGAGTCTCGCCCCAACACTGTCATCGCAACGTTTACAGATATTACAGAACTAAAGAAAGTGGAAGCTCAGCTCGTGGCAGCTCGTGACCAATTAGAACAACGTGTACAAGAAAGAACAGCCCAATTAGAAACGGCAGTCACTTCTCTTGAAAGAGCAGCCAAAGTTAAAGATGAATTTTTAGCAGAAGTCAGCCATGAATTACGCACCCCGCTAAACGGCATTCTGGGCTTTGCAGAATCGCTACAGCTTTCAGTGTATGGTGAGTTAAGCGAAAAACAAGGTCATGCCATTGAAGGAATCAAAAATAATGGAGAACATTTACTAAAATCGATCAACACAATTTTAGACTTTACACAGATTCAAAGTAATATCCTGACCAAGAACCTAGCGCCTCTTTCTTTAACCGAAGCCTGCCTCTCCGCTCTCAAAGCAGTTGCCGCATCTGCTGAGAAAAAACATCAACAAGCCAGCTTCTCAATCAATCCCCAGGATATTTTTATTCAAATGGACGAACAGCGCCTCCAGCAGATTCTACTTAATTTGCTAAGCAATGCTGTTAAGTTCACCCCAGAAAACGGGAAGTTTGGAATCGAAGTCACAGGGGATAAACAAAACAAGCAAGTCAAAATCGTCATCTGGGATCAAGGGATTGGACTGAAAAAAGAAGACCAAGCTCGCATCTTTCACCCCTTCGTTCAAGCCGATTCCAGCCTTGCCCGCACCTATGAAGGAATTGGCCTTGGGCTGGCTGTCACAAAACAGTTGACGAAATTATTCGGTGGCAACATTCGCTTAGAAAGCACTTTTGGCGAAGGCAGCCGTTTTATTGTCACCTTACCGTGGATTGACAACTTCCAATCCTCGTCAACTTGATAAAATATTGCCAAACCAATACAGTCCTTTGACAAAACCCCTTTGCCCTGCTATACTTCCAGAAGTTAAGTTGACTTTTTTCTGTCGAAATTTGACAGTTGTTTGGGAACAATCGTGCTTTACGTGTACCGATCCTTCGCGAGCAAGTCAGCGAAGGTCTTTTTGTTTGTGGGAAAAGACGCTGAAAACCCTAAGAACCATCAACCATGACTTTTAACCGCACAGCGGTTTAATTTAAATAACACTATTTAGTGAGGTATATAAAAACATATGAGTAAGAAAAACAAATTAAGAATTATCCCACTCGGGGGGCTCGGCGAGGTGGGAAAGAATATGATGGCCTACGAATTCGGCGGCGACATCATAGTAGTTGACGCTGGCATTATGTTCCCCAAGAACGACATGCTCGGTGTAGATTACATCATCCCAGATTATGAATATCTGAAAAAGAGAGCGGGCCGCATCCTCGGTTTATTCATCACCCACGGGCATGAAGACCATATCGGCGCCATTCAACATTTTGTTGAAGATTTTTCCGCACCTATTTATGCCACTCCATTAACTCGCGGGTTGATTGAAGGCAAGTTGGCGCGTAACAACGCACAACACAAGGCTCAAATCAAAACCGTGGAAGCAGGCGGGGCCACCAAGATTGGCCCATTCACCATTGAATATTTCCACGTCAGCCACTCGATTCCTGACGCAGTCGGGCTTGCCATCACCACCGCCGCTGGACTTGTCGTCCACATGAGTGATTTCAAGTTTGATCACACCCCTGTTGACGGTTGGCCAACAGACTTTGCCAAGCTTTCCGAATATTCCACTCGCGGCGTAGATTTACTACTCTCCGACTCAACAAACGCCGAACGCCCAGGCTGGACTCCTTCCGAATCTGTGATTGGCCCTGCCTTCGATAAAGTGTTTGCAGAAGCTAAAGGCCGCGTCATCGTAGCCACATTTGCTTCGTTAATTTCCCGCGTGCAACAAGTCGCTGACGCCGCCGCAAAACACGGACGCAAACTGGCATTTGCTGGCCCAAGCATGGTGGATAACGTCAAGATTGCCCGCAAAATGAAGTATCTTGACATCCCCGATGAGTTAATTGTCCCCATTGATCAGGCATTGCAAATGCAGGATCACAAAGTCGCCATCATGTGCACTGGCTCGCAAGGTGAACCTTCATCGATTGTGGGACGTTTATCAGCTGGCACGAATCGTCAATTTGACCTCAAAGCTGGTGACACCATTGTGCTTTCCTCTCACCCCATTCCTGGGAACGAAGAAACCATCAGCAAAACAATCAACCGCTTATTACGTCGTGGCGCCAAAGTCATTCATGATGGCATCGCCCCGATTCACGTCTCTGGGCACGCCGCACAAGAAGAACAGAAATTGCTCATCAACCTCGTCCGCCCAAAACACTTCATGCCCATTCACGGTGAGTTGCGTCAGTTGATGCGCCATGCAGACCTTGCCAAACAAGTTGGCATTGAAGAAAACAATATTATCGTTGTCGAAAATGGACAAGTTGTTGAGTTGGTTGGAAATAAAATTCAACTTGGCGAACGAATCCCAGGTGACTATGTCTTCGTCACTGGCGAATCCATTGGAGATATCGATCACGATGTGATGCGGGAGCGTACCCAACTCGCCCGCAACGGCATCATGTTAATTGACATCAGCCTCGATAAATTCACAGGCAAATTACTGCACGACCCAGAAATCATCACCCGCGGGTTCATTTCTCCAGAAGATGCAGAAGAGCTCATTCCCGAAGTCCAGAAGCGCGTCATGAGCGTTGTCCACGAAGGAAAATTGGACGATGAAAAAGATATCGTCAACGCAGTTAAGAGTTACCTACATCAAGAAACAAAACGCCGCCCGATGGTCTTTGTGACACTCAGCAAGGCGTAATTCTTCAAACAAAAAATAGACCTTGAGAAAACTCAAGGTCTATTTTTTTTATTTAATTTTTTACTTTACAAATCTCAAATCAGAAATACTGGCATCTAAATTTGTGTTGGGAAGAGAACGATACCCAATGAATATATTTTTCACCTGAAAATTAACTGGCCACTCAGAGATAATTCCTTGTTCATCCACAGACACGGCAATCTTGCCACCTTCCAGAACAATATGACTATGGAATTTCCCTTCGGCGTACTTCATGTAAATATTATCTACAATTGGATGCTCGGAAGGCATTTCTCGAAAATCAATCACATCCCCAGGCTGTATGACAAAGAGAACACCTTGGGAGCTAAGAGAATCACTCTCAAAAAAACCAAGCCAAATTTCACTATTGTCCAAATGTTTGGCATTGACTGTGAAATCCAATTCACGCCAATCTTGCCAAGTGGTAAAAAGCCCATACTCAAAAGCCCTAGATTGAGAATGATTCGAAGCAAGAATTAAACTGCCATTGGCAGGGTTAATTCCCCAAGTTGATAATTGATAGCACGGAGTCCCATTGTCAACGCGATTGCCAGCCAACTCTGGTTTCCAAACTCTTGCATCAATACAATTACTATTCCAATCTTCGCCTGGTACTGGAAGGGCAACCACTGATGGTTCAGTCGTTGCAGCAGTCACGCCAGCAGCCCCTGCAGTAAATGGAATAGACGTTGCTTTATCTGCTTCCTGGATTGGAAGAGAAGTTGCTGAAGACTGCGATTGAAGGGATAATAAATATCCAGCGAATGGCTCAATCCCAGCAACGGCCACAGCACCGAAACATCCAATAATGGCAACAACAATCGTCGCCACCCCAGTGATAATTGCAGCAGTATTACTTCCTGATTCGCCTTTTTTATTTTTTGACATTGTACCCATCTCTGCATCGATGAAATTATGATAAAGCCTAGAGTCCAGTATAACGAAATTTAGAAAGAGTGCAATTATCACTTTTGTTATCTAAATTTCCACCAAATATCATGCAAGAAATTGGGCGATTTTTCGATCCACTTTCCCCATCGGATAATCTTCCAACTCATTTAACTTCACCCACTTCAGGTTTTTCAGTTTTGGAACGGAAACAGCCTCACATAGAAAAGCATATACCTTGACTTTAAAATGAGTATACGCATGCTCGACCTCCCCAAGTGCTTCCTTTTTCTTAACCTTGAGTTTGTAAGAAGCATTAAGCACTTTTACCAACTCCTTTGCAGGATCCACTTCGACTCTTGCATTTGGGAATTCCCACATCCCCCCCAGCAATCCATCCTCTGGGCGTTGACTTAATAGCACACGACCCCTTTGGAGAATCACTCCCGCTGCATGCACATAATACGGGCTGGCCTTCTTCGGCTTCAAAACTGGACGCAATTCCTGAGTCCCATTTTGGCGTGTTTTACAAAATTCAAGCAATGGACATAACAAACAACGCGGATTTTTTGGCAAACAAATCGTTGCCCCCAAATCCATCAAGGCTTGGTTATAGTCACCTGCTTTTCCTTTTGGCAAATCTTGCTCGGCATACTCCCACAATATTTTTTCACCGACAGGAGAATCAGCAAACTCGCTGACATCATGCAAACGGGCAAAGACACGGCGTAAATTTCCATCCAAGGTGGGTTCGTCCATCTTGAATGCCATGGAAGCAATCGCCCCAACTGTATATCGTCCAATCCCAGGAAGACTGCGTAAGTCATCTAAATTACGCGGCAATTCCCCGTTGAATTTTTCAACCACAATTTTTGCGGCTTTGTGCAAATTCCGTGCTCGGCTGTAATATCCAAGCCCTTCCCACGCATTCAATACAGTTTGTTCTTCTGCATCCGCCAAGGACTGGATATTTGGGAATAAAGACATCCATTTTTCAAAATAAGGGATGACTGTCTCAACGCGGGTCTGTTGAAGCATAATCTCAGAGACCCATACCGCATATGGATCTGGGTGGTCTCGCCAGGGTAAAGTCCGCCCTTGTTTGCTGTACCAAGTTAAGAGTTGAGAAGAGAGGCGCGACATAAAAATATGCCTAGCGACTCGCACATAGTTCAGTCAATGGGATGCTTTCGTAGGTCTTGTCACCAAAGCTCAAAACCCGCGCTTCAACATATTCATCAAGTTGGCAGCCAAGTAAAATCACATCTGCGCCTTGAGGAAAGTCAACCGCATCACGAGTTGGAAAAATACTTTGAATCTGTTTTTCGTTCAGAACGAGAAATCCTACGCGTGGAAAATCATGGACGGCATACGCAGGCCAGGGATTGGCAGAAGCGACGCCACGTCCGCGAGAATAGCTGCGAGGATACATCATCCGCCCTTCCATCAAAACAACGTTTTCCTGATTCATAAACGCTTCAATCTCAGCCGAGGAGTATCCATTTGCTTCAAGCTTTGTCACTAGCTGCGCCTGTGTAGCTGTATAGCGCGGATGACCAAATTCTTGTGCAATCCATGGGAGTGCGCCGATAAATGCAAATACAATCGGGATGAGTAAATAAGCAGGTTTAAACTCATACATGGAAATATCTTTTGATATAACAGGCTCTTTCTTAACAGACATGCCAAACAAAAGAGAAATCTCATATAGAAATTCCGCAATTCCGATCGCAAAATAAAAATAAATCACCCAGTCCACTGGCAGGTTGTATCGCCAGCTTGAAAAGCGAGAAATTCCATTTGCGAATGCATAACCCAAATTAAAAGCCAAGGGAAGTAGACCCAGCCAACCCATACGTCGCCAGGAAACTCCAAGCCCAAGAGAAATGACAACAAGATACAACAGCATGAGGAGCAGGTTGTACCACTCAACCGACCCGTCCCACCCTATCCAATATAAATTAATCGGCGCAGATAAACTTTCAAAATCCTTGATTAAGGGCAAAGTCAACAAACCACCGATTTCAGTGTTTAGGAAATGCGTTGAAACAAAACGAGCCACATTAGCTGGGTTCTGCAGGGTGAATTCCAACATCCTTGCGCCAAGGCTTTTTGATTGGATGTTAAATTCCTGAAGGTTGAACTTGTCATTAAAGGAATACTGGCTATAGACAATTGCCATCTGGTTGGGGTCGTCGTGCAATTTACCAGTCAGTTTGTAGTTGTGAGTCAACCACGGGAAGAACAGTAACAACCATGGTGAGGATCCTGCGCCCAAATCCATGTTTTGGTTTTTCGTTGATAAACAAACCAAGCCAGAATAAATACAAAAGGCAAAGTCAAAAGCGATTGAGTGTGCACAAGAGCAATAATCCAAACGCGCCACCAGTTACAAGAGTGGATTTCAAGTCATCACGTCTTTTTCAGCCATACCTCATGCAAACATCATTTGACATCGTATGTAAATAAAAGCAATTGCCATCGTTAAAAGTGTAGAAAGTCAATGAGATGGAATTCACTTCACTATGTGTATTGATGAAACCAAAGCCTGACCTAGTTCATGGAAGATGGCAAAGAGCGCCACAATCCCCCATCACACCAGCCGTTGTAGTGTAATTTTAGCTAGAAAATACAATGAGATGGGAAAGAATGCTAAACCAAGGTTTGGCAATGATGGCTGCACAAATTGTCCAAAAGAAATGCAACACCAAAAGAAAGAGAATTAAAGAGAAATGGACGAGAGAATCCTGCTCAACATCAGCAAATCAATGAATGGAGACAGAGAGACCAGGAAGCCTTGCCTTGAGGGTGGCAGACGGGGGCACGCGGGGGGGTGGGGGGGGGGGGCAGACAGGCACACACACACGTGTGTGTGTGTGTGTGTGTCCGGTTAATGGGAGAGCAAAGCTATAGCCTTTCCAATACGCTGCTTGGGAACACTCAACCAAAGTGCGGCGCTTCCATAAAAGCAGCCAATTGGAATCATAACGTTTGACCAAAGAGTTTTCTGGTCTAACTTTTGTGATAAATAAAATGTGACCAACGCGCCTGTAAGAGAATCGCAACACAAACTGCCAACCTTGGAATAGCTACCCCAGGCCTGCCCCAATATGCGGTATCAGGAATAATGCCAATTCTTGTAATGGCAACAAAAAGAAAAACGACAAGTAAAGCAGAAAAAGAAAAAACCGCAGCCGTATATATTGATTTGAGATTTGAAATCACCTCAAGGTGAATTCGTGCTTGATGAGGATTAAAAAATAAAATGGTTTGTGAAGCAATCACCAGCAATACCCACAATGTCGGATCAGCCGCCTATAGTATGGCAGGAGTCTTTCAGGGTTGAGATATCGCAGAAGAAACAGATCAAGCCTGAGATTAAGAAAAAGTAAAAAGAAGCGTTGCGGAAACGATATATAGTGCAGCGCAAGAAAAGCTAAATGAAGTAGAGTCTTTGCGGGCACGGAATCAAAAATACATTCCTGTCGCGAAAAGCGCAAGAGAATTCCAAGCAAGGCCAATCCTTGTAAGCAAAGCCCCGTCTTTCGGATGGAATTGTCAGAAGAAGCAAGCAATTTTGCAAAAAGACTCAAAGGCTAAAAAAAAAAAAATTTCATGATGGCTGCTTCTTCTCTTCTCGCCGGGGGAAAAAGGTAGTAGTACCACGCCAATAGCGGAAAATTTTTGAGCTGATGAGTTAGAACTGAAGCCACCACGAACAGGCTCTTCTTCACCTTGTGTGAATAGTTTTTGATAACCAAAGAGGCGGTCTTGTAACAACGCCCAATCGGCAGATGAAAGAATATGTCTTGCTGCGGGCATCAGTTGCAAACAGCCCTACTTGAATTTGAGGATATGAATCGTATATGGTTGCCTAAGCTTCCGATGCTGTAAGCTAAGCGTTAAAGCCAGGAATTCACCGATAATAAATTCGAAGTATTCCTTATCCTGCTCGGGAGCGATATCCCATGCTGCAATCATCACTTTGGTCGGCATTTTATCCTTTTTGGTATTCCAGCACGATTACTTTAGTTTCATCTGGTACCCGAGCGAGTAATCTTTAAGGAAGCTGCTGAGAATCTTGTTTAAGCCCATTTCCTTGAGGAATTTATTAAGTGAATCGAGGTTTAGTTTTGCATCAGGGGTTGAATAATGCATTGGGATGACGAGATTGGGTTCCAACATGCTGACTACTTCTGAGGCCTTGGCTGCATTCAAACTACTACCGCCTCCCACTGGGACGAGGAGTACATTAATCGTTCCCAAGGCTTCTACTTCACTTTGAGTGGGAATCTCTTGCAAGTCACCCATGTGAGCAACAGTGATGCCGTCGTAATCAAACACGTACAAAGCGTTGCGAATCTTGTCTTTGTTTTTCTTGCCACCACCGACAGTTTGTACAGCGGTAATGAATACGCCACCAATTTCAAATTCACCTGCACCCGTGAGTACATGGGTCGTACCTTTCACCGCATCCACATTGTTGTGGCCAGGCGCATCGTGACTAACGGTAACAATCTCAGCTTTGAGCTTAAGAGCGTCGTACCCAACTACTTTGTGATCGAATGGATCCGTCACCACGGTAGCGAAATTTCGCTCCGTCAGACGAAAACAGGAATGTCCGTACCAGGTTATTTCCATGAAGTAATGCCTCCGAAGTGGATATTATACCCGACTGTGAAACTGGATATTGTATAATTTCAGCCATGTCCAAACCAAAACTTCTCCCTTATCTTGAAGCCCTATTCGCAGTCGTCGTCTGGGGTGCGTCATTTATCGCTACAAAAATTGCGGTTGGGGAAATCTCCCCTATTGCCGTTGTGTGGCTGCGTTTTGCAATGGGAATCCCATTGATTCTGATTGCAGTGGTCATGCGAAAACAATTTGCTTTCCCAAAAGGTAGCGAATGGTTTTATTTTGCCCTGCTTGGATTTCTCGGTATCTCCTTCCACCAGTGGCTACAATCAAACGGTTTGAAAACTGCCCAAGCCACCACCACAGCGTGGATTGTCTCAACGTCGCCAGCATTTATTGCAGTCCTTGGTTGGTTGGTCTTAAAAGAAAAACTCAAAGCCCTGCAATATTTTGGTATTGCGTTAGCAATGGTTGGCGTGCTGGTAGTTGTTACCAAAGGTGATTTGAATGCCCTGGGTCTCAATACCTTTGGAAAAGAAGGAATTGGCGATTTCCTTATCTTAATCAGCGCCATCAACTGGGCAGTCTTCTCGATTCTGTCACGACGCGGGCTTAAGTCTCACCCCTCTACACTTATGACGTTTTGGGTAATGACCATCGGTTGGCTAATTACCTCTGTTGCGTTTCTAGCTGGAAAAAATTACACCGAGATTGCCACCCTTGATTCACGCGGCTGGATAGCCATGATTTTCCTTGGTATCTTTACCACGGGCTTTGCTTATATCGCTTGGTTTGATGCACTCAGTCAACTCCCTGCTGCTCAGACTGGTGCATTTCTTTTTGTGGAACCGCTCACCAGCATGATTGTCGCGGCAGTGATTTTAGGTGAAGTGATTAAGTGGCCTTCTGTTATCGGTGGCGCTGTTATTTTATTAGGCATCTGGCTTGTCAACAGAAACTAAATTAAGAACGAGTGCAACTTCTGGTGCACAGGTTGAGGCCATCGAAAACGGTTGGAGATTGGGAATTCAAAACGGGGATTCCCTTCACTACCGCGATGCACAACTCGATGACTATTTTGGCCTCTCGCGCAGAAAATTTCCGCATCAATCCTTGACTTTGAATCTGCAAGCCAGAGCCTCAAGCAGTTCCATCCCTGGAACATGGGGCTTCGGATTGTGGAATGATCCTTTTGGAATGTCGCTGGGGTTTGGCGGGAATCCTTTTCGCTTGCCTGCTTTGCCGAATGCAGTTTGGTTTTTCTCAGCTTCATCACAAAATTATTTGTCATTTACAAACGACAAACCCGCACAAGGGTTTTTGGCGCAATCATTTCATTCGCCAAAGTTTCATCCGCTATTGATGGCTGCGGGATTGGCACTCCCCTTTTCGCGCAAGGTGACGAGAAATTTATTAAGCAAAGTCATTCATGAAGACGCATCTGCTCTTAGCGTAGATGTCACTCAATGGCATGAATACAGGTTTGAGTGGAGTCAGAAGCGCGTTTTATTTTATATAGATCATGCACTCGTGTTTGAGTCGCCCGTAAGTCCGAATCCACCATTGGGATTAATCATCTGGATTGATAATCAATTTGCAGCATTTACCCCTGAAGGAAAAATCGGGTTCGGAGTTTTGGAAAACTCCGAACCCGCATGGATCGAAATAAAAGAATTA
>JAXLVT010000035.1:0-42864 GCA_046328925.1 Anaerolineales bacterium | reverse complement strand
CGCACCTCGTCGAGCCAACCGTTTAAGCCGTAGTTTGAATTGAAGGTGTTGTATCCAAGGTGGACATTGGCGTTCACATTGGCGGCCGAGCCTGTCACAGCGACACTGCCTTTTTCCACACCGTCAATGTAGATTTTTCCTGTATTTCCGTTGCGAACCACAGCGATGTGATACCAGGTATTGGTGGCCGCCGTCCAGTTGGAGGTAGTAGTTGCAAATACGTCTGTACCGCCATTTTTCATGACTACGGTCAACCCTGTCAGGCCGCCGTAGTTGTTTCTGTAGTAAATGTAATTATAGTTTTGCGTGCTCTCAATTTGCTCATACAGCATAGCATAATTGCCACTGGCTGGCAGGGCATTAAACCGAACCCAGAAATCAATGGTAAAGTCACCACTGCCAAATGCAAAATCATCATGATCCGCAGTATTGAGATAGTCACCCGTACCATCGAAGAGGGCAGAGGCTCCACCAAACTTTGATTGAGCGGTGTCAATTTGGGCATCTCCAACAGAATTCCATGTTTTCCCAGTTAGGTCAGGAAATACCTTTGCTTGATCTGTTCCATCTAAATGTAATAAAGAAACAGTGTGATTATCAAAAGCAGGAGTCGCTGTAATTGTTGGAGTTAAGGTTGGTGTGCTGGTGCTACCGGTCATTCCCAATTGAGAAAAATAAGGAGTTACATTGGTACTGGTAATTGTTTGGCTATCGATGTAGTAAATGGCAATACGGCCACTTCCACCAGCGCCACCTCCTGTCCCACTGGCACCTCCATTGACCAATACCGAATTCAAACTGACATTCATGCCTTCAATTCGGATACTACCACCTGAACCTGCGCCACTTACAGCTGAGTACACTGGTGAGCCACCACGGTCATAAGTCATGGTGCTAGGTCTGTAAGGCTCTCCCTTGGCAGTCACAGAGCCAGTAAACCCTGTGAAGCTTTGAGCGCTGAATAAAACGATTCCCCCTCCTGCCGATCCCTGGGGACCGGCAAGTGTTTGAGAACAAGCGTGATTGTCAGCACCGCAAGAACCAGTGTAAGTGGTATTGCCAGCATCCCCGCCGGAAGAACCCAGGAAGATGCCAGCCAGTGAAGCTTCCCCATATATTCCTAATGTGCCATTTGTGCCAAGCGAACCATAGCTGCCCCCGCCACCGCCAGTGCTGCCGCCACCTGTAGTTCTGCACCGTATCCACTTCCACCAAAGAAAACCAAGTTGATCAGCAGAAATGGTTCCAGTCCCACTGAGAATGCCTTTAACACGGAACACCACCACACCATTTTTGTTTCCATCGAACGCAGAAGTTTTTAGCGTACCATTCACTGTGAGGTTGTTGTAATTCGGCACACGCATTAGCATGACTCTTGTTTGGCCGGTACCGGTGCCAATATTTGTGTCATCTCCTGTATTTGCCCCATACCATTTTGTTTTGGGTATGGTGAAATAAACGATATTGCCCGAAACGCCACCAACACGTAGAAATTCATAAGTACCTTTGTTGGCACCTGATCCACTTAACTGAATCAATAATAGTTCATCGCCAGCTTGTAAACACTTTTCTCCCACGGATGTGGAAAGCACGGCAGAAGAATCACTTAAAGTGGTCACTGAATAGGAAACTGCGTCGCCACCATCTCCGCAAGTATGTGAATTACTGTTATATGTAGATAAGTTAATTGTCTGTCCAGCGCTCACGGATAAATTACCATCAAGTCCAGACCCGAAATTACCAATTGAATCAAATAGTGCAATGGGCGTGGGAGTCTCAGTGTAAATAACTGGCGTCTCTCCAATTTGGCCAAAGTAAGGAGTTACATTGGAACTGGTGATCGATTTACTGCCAATGTAGTAAATGGCAATACGGCCACTTCCACCAGCGCCCCCTCCTGACCCATTAGCACCTCCGTTAACCAACACCGAATTCAAATTAACATTCATACCCTCAATGCGAATACTACCACCGGAACCTGCACCGCTTACGCCTGAGTAAACTTCAGAGCCACCACGGTCGTAAGTCATAAATCTAGCTCTGTAGTCCTGTCCGTTGGCTGTCACGGAGCCAGTAAATCCTGTAAAGTTTTGAGCACTGAATAAAACGATACCCCCTCCTGCCGCTCCTTGGGGGCCGGTGAGTGTTTGAGAGCAAGCATGGTTGTCGGCCCCACAAGAACCGGTGTAAGCGGTATTGCCAGCATCCCCGCCAGAAGAACCCAGGAAAATGCTAGTCAGCGAGACTTCTCCGTACATTCCCAACGTTCCACTTGTGCCAAGCGAACCATAGCTGCCCCCACCACCGCCAGCGCTGCCACCACCTGTAGTTCCCGCACCATACCCACTTCCATTGGTAAAACCCAGTTGGTCTGCAGAAATGGTACCAGTCCCATTGAGAACGCCCTTGACACGGAACACCACCACACCATTTTTGTTTCCATCAAATGCACTTGCTTTTAAGGTGCCATTCACTGTGAGGTTGTTGTAATTTGGCACACGCATCAACATCACCCGGGTTTGGCCGGTGCCTATACCGATATTAGCATCGCTCCGCCAGTTCGCCCCATACCATTTTGTTTTGGGTGTCGTGAAAGTTACATTGGCTCCATTGACGGCTGCTACTCTTAAGAATTCATAAGCTCCAGCGTTATAACCAGTCGCATTGGTTGTGGAAAGCTGTACAAGTAGTATTTCATCTCCAACTGCCAAACAAGTTGAAGTGGGATTCGCGTTTAGAACTGCCACCATATCACTGAGTTGGGTGATATTAAAGGCGACGCCATCTGCGCAGGTGCGGCTATTATTGCTTTTGTCTGAATTAATATTAAATGGAGTAGATATCGTTATATCGCCATCATTGCCAGTTCCCCAAGGCTGGTCGCTTAATGGGATAGGGGTGATGTTGGGGGTTGCCGTCACCACAGTCGGTGTTGCGGTGAAGGCTTGAGGAGTGGGAGTAGAGAATATGCTAAGCGATGCTTGAACTTCTGTGTCCGTCAATGCGCGTTTGTAAAAACGAACTTCATCCAAACGTCCATCAAACCCATAAGAAGAGGGGCTGCTAAATGTCAATTGGGTTGTACTCATACTCAAAGTGCCTGTGACCACTTGGGCCGCAACAAGCTCGCCGTTTACATATAGGCGCATTTGTTTTGCAGTAGCATCATATACCCCTGTAATCATTGACCATGTGTTTACAGGAAGGATGGGTCCATAAATAGTATTTGGGGTTAAGTCGCCAATTTTGAAAGCCAGACTGCCATTTAAGTTCGTGTTTCCTGGATTCGCGGTAGGGGTGGCGGTTCCTTGGGTTGAAACTGTAATCAATCCATAATCCATGGCGGCAGCGCCTTTTTGGACAATGTATTGCGTCTTACTCGTTACCACAGAGGCAGGGTTTACCCAGGCTGAAATCGTGAAACTACCGTTGGTTTTGATGTCTACGTGATCAGCGATGGTTGCATAGTCAATCGTAGAGTCTGTTCCATTAAAGTAAATAGATGAGCCTTTAGCTCCTGAAGTTTCAATAACTGGGCCACCGCCTAAGGTAGCTGTATTTGGGGTGCCGATTGGTGCAACGTCATTTACGCTTGTACCGCTTACATTATCAAATGACCAATATGCAGATAAGTCATTGGCCATAAACATCGTTGGTGTTGATACAAAGCTTGGCGTAAAACTCGGAGTACTAGTTGGTGTTGATGTTTTAGAAGGGGTAAAGGTACTAGTTGGTGTTGATGTTTTAGAAGGAGTGTAGGTACTAGTCGGTGTTGATGTTTTAGAAGGGGTAAAGGTAGTAGTTGGCGTTGATGTCTTGGAAGGGGTGAAGGTAGTAGTTGGTGTCGATGTTTTAGAAGGAGTTAAAGTAATAGTTGGTGTATAGGTAATTGTAGGCGTTGATGTGACTGTAGGTGTTGAAGTATTGATGAGTATTGGTCCAATATGAGAATTTTTTCTCGATTCAAATTCATCAAAATATATAGTCCCGCTTGTACCTGTATCGATGCTATTCACCGCCCCAAGTGAAACTGTATCTACAACTCGTGTATCATTGTCTACTCCAGAAACAGTGTCAACGAGTGTGTCGTTCAGCCATAGCTTTACATATCCGTCATTTGAATTTACTGCGCTAGAGACAGAATACTCCACTTCAATTTCTTGGATTGCATCGGTGGTTGGAATATTCTGTCCGGCAATCCAGGATGAGGCATCGTTCATGGCCTGTGCTTGTAAATTATAAACTCCATTGACATTATTCAACATAATTCTGAGACAGCTTCCTGTATTACTGGAGGCTGTAAAGAATCCAAACCCTTGTCCGCTTGGTATACTGATTGTGTTGGGGTCAAAATAAAAACGTGCATAGTAAGTGTGCTCTGCTGCTGGGCTAAAATCTGTTGCGTAGATTGTATTTAGATCGTTAATTAGCGCTTGCATCCCATAAGTTCCATACATGGCGACATTGGTCGAGGTACTTAAATTGCCACTGTCTGTAACTGTGGAACCCCACTTTGTGAAATTATTGGTTTCAAAATCATCTTTGAATAACAAGTCAGGTGCATTTGTAGGAGTACTGGTTGGGCCTTGTTGATAGGCCGGTGCTGCAAGGTGTGATGAATTTGAAAGCACAGGTCTGTACACCACTGGTGAAAAACTTGAATCTGGGTCAGAGTTCCGCATGGCAACCGGTGTTGGGGTAGTCCAGTCGTTCACATCCAATATATTCCCAACTTTGTCATAATCAAATTCTTGGCTATATTTAATAGTGGTTGTGTTAGTTGTGACTGCTTCAACAGTCTTTAAACGATTAAGAAAATCGTAAGAGTAAGTGTGGGTTTCATTTAATTTTGAATCATTAATACTCAGTATGTTCCCATTTGAATCATAGGTGTAAGCAAAATTGATAATACCTCCTGTTGCATATTTTGAAGCCAACCTATTATCAGTTAAATTATACGTATTGGTAATCGTAATTCCGTTGCCCAGAGCTTGACTGGTAATTTGTCCGAGCACATTATAGGTTAGGTCTACCAAGGTCGGTGTGGTTTGACTGGAATTTAATTGATCTGGCCTGCCTAGTGCATCATAGGTATAGGTTAGAATTTCATTATCTGGGTATTGTACTGAAAGTGTTCTACCGAGCCAATCGGTGGTGGTAGTCATTGATTGAACCACGTTTGTATCTGCGATGGCTCGAACCTCATTAACCGTCCGTCCGAAGTTATCATAACTCCATAAGGTTGCACCACTTTGATCGGTCATACTTTTCCGGAAGCCATAACTCCCAATCGTGTTGCCGTATCCATAGTGAACATCAATTCCTGGACCACTTTTTGTTTCGAGTCGGTTTAAGAAGTCGTATGTAAAGTCCAATACTTGCCCTCTCGCATCAGTTTGTTTGGCAAGAGTTCCAGTTGGATTGTAACCATAGGCCCAAATTCCCATATCTGGGTCATCCATTCCAATTTTTCTTCCCAACCAGTCATAGGATAAAGTGGTCACATTTGACTGAGCATCCGTTACCTTGACCAAACGATTAAGCGGGTCATTTACATAACTTGTAGTGGCATATACAGTATTTTCATCGCTGTATTCTCTGACATGAGTAAGCCTTCCCAGCCCATCCGCAATCCGCTCCGTTTTATTGCCATTTGGATCGAGGGTAATGGTGGTGGTACCGTCATAGCTGGTTTGAGTCGTAATGCCTCCTGGTTGCACCACTTGAATAGGACGGCCCAGTGCATCATAAGTGGTACTGGTCACCTGATTCCAAGTTTGGGGGACTAAATTTCCACCGAGTCCACTATAGATATAAGGAGAACTCTGTCTGGAAACGGCACCTTGTGGGTTAAATTCAATATCTGTTATTAATAGTTGTCCTTGAAATCCACTTAATACTTGAGTCTGGATTTGCCGTCCTAACCCATCATAAATACCCCAGACAGAACGGCTAACATTTGTACCTGCTGGAGTGTCTAAAATTTTCATTTCTACACTATAGGGCGCAGAAATTTTTCCAGTACCATTAGGTGTAGGGTATATATATGCAACAGCATCATTATCGGTAATTCCAGGGACCCTAATGGAGGTTTGGCGTCCAAAACCATCATATTTAGTTGTTGTTATCCAGCCATTTGCATCGGTCACTTGGTATGGCACGCCGAGTTTTGTCAAGTATTTGGTTTCGGAGACTTGTCCACTAAGGTTATCAGTGCTAATGTAGCCAGGGTTAAATTGGTTTACAGGAAATATGTGAAATACTGAATCATAGGTTGTTAAAGTTTCTTGAGTCCCCCCTGAGGGTGCTATATTAACAGAGCCATAGGCAGTGTATTGTATATTTTGATCAGGGTTTCCATATACATCATAATGTGTACCAGTATTGACAACCTCATTTGGATTGTTGGGATTGCTTCCAGTAAAGTTCTGAGTTAAAGTAAGATCTCCAAATGTTGGCGCTGTATTTATTTTTTCATCGTAATGGAAGCGAGTATCAGACAAAATATTATTGAAGGCGTCTACGACTAGAGATCGCGAAGCTTTGTCGAGTACATAATAAAAAGGATTTGTGTTGATTAGGTACTCATAATATGTTTTTCTGTAAGTGGAAAGTCCTAAATAATCAGTTTGTTGCAATAAATTTCCTGTAGATGGATCATGTAGAAATGTTGAACTCGAAGTGGTTATTAATGAGCTTCCACTATTCACATAATTTGTCGTGCGATATAAATATCTATAATTCCAACCAGAAAAGGGCGCCTTGCTGTTATCTGTCACATAGGTATTCGTGGTCTTTTTTAATACCTTTGTGCCACTTAACCACTCAGTTTGCAGTTCATAGCCTGTATCCAAGCCTTGAGTCCCAAATTGATGCCTCGTTTCTAGCAAGACCGCCTTGCCGTTATTGTAATCCAGCTGGTTTTCTGAAGAGGTTGTATACCCAATTAAGTCGCCTAAATTTCCAGACCCTGTATACACTGGTGTGGAATACGTATAGGATTGAGCAGCTGCTATTCCCAAACCGTTGTTGACTTGGACTTGTTTAACGCGATAGTTATACCAGGAATTGGTGCCACGGTTTTCATCAGTCTCAAGAGTGTAGGTCACCACACCGCCGGTGCCATTATCGATGGATTGAAGGCGTGGATAGGTGAATTTGTCTGCTGTCCCAGTGACAGCGCGATTATCAAGGTTTTGGTAGGTAAAAGAAATAGTTGGGGCGGTGATTGCAGGAATGGTCTGTCCATTGTCAGTATACCCACCACCGCTCATATTAATTGTAGAGAGCGTCAGAGAGCCATTGGCATTAGGGACTGTCGCGTTAGTGTAACCTAATGAATAGGTACGTACCACCTGCCCTGAGGAATCACAAGCCAAAGAACAAATTAAAATGTGAGATAAATATTTCGTGTCCAGATTATCCCAAATATTGAAGGAAGTGGGCACATCTGTTGTACGTATGGCGGTTTCAAATTTAATTTGATATGCAGAGGTTAAACTCTCTTGTCCATTATTGAATCCGCCATATGAAATGGTTTCCAAATAGCTATCTCTATTCGAAGGAACAAGAGCTGTTGGTGCTTTTTCATCATAAGTATAGGTCATAAAATTGCCGTGAGCATCGGTAATGCGGTCAACACGCCAGCGGAGCGCTACCTGGTTATCGGCTTTGCCTGCATATCCTAAAGTCTGGTAAGCCCCGCTAGGGGAGTTGCAGGGATTGGCTGTTTTACAAGAATATCCATACATTAAAGCCAATTGTTCAGAATCTTTATTCCAGCCCAAACGGTAGTGGGTTCCATCTGTGGTTACTACTTCCCACCATTCGCCCGTGTCATTTTGTGGGAGGAGGTCTGTGGATGAGGTATTTCCCAATTTAAAATTGTTAGCGACAATTTCTTCATTTCCTTGATCGTAGTTGTGTCTTTCGATATACAAAAATGAGCCTTGTTTTGTATAAAATCGATTGGGGTGCAAAGGGTCTTTGAGAAGTTCATACATAGTCCCATTTAAGGTCAACGCGAAACTATTGGCGTACCCATACCCGTTTTCGTTGGTGACGATTTTGCGGACAATTTCAGTCCCATCGATATTCCAACCTACACCAACCCAAGGCGCTTGAACATCTCCAAGGACACCATCCACGGTAGCGCTTGAATAAGAGAGCGATACATCAGGAGTCATCCCTGCTCGACCCGCTGGGGTCCAAATTGGTATGCTGTAGCGTGCAGACCCGGTAAATAAGGATGTATAAGGCTGGTCAAATAGCAGTACGTTTGCACCATTTTGAGGCAAGGAATTTCCAAGGCCCGCTCCCCAGGTTGAAAAATGGGCCGCGGGGACAGTGACTGAATTTGTATCTGCATTTTGATTAACGATAGGAACCTTTACCCATACCTTACTGGTCTCATCGTAGGTGGCGACATAGGGTTCCATACCCCCTGGAAGGTTATTAAGGTCTGCAATACCATCTAGGTTAATCTCAAGGTAAGCTGGTTTGTTGAAATTGGTTTCTACCTCTTTTTTGAGAGTAAGGTCTTGCTCATTTAAATCTCCACCTAGAGCGGATGTTGGTGTTGTGGTCTCAATTAAATTTAAGTTGAATTGGAGATCCGGAGAATTCCCAGGAATATCCGCTGGTGTAATTGAAACAACTGCCTCTTGTGTGAGTACATCTGGACCCATGTAAAGGGAGTATCGTCCAGCCGAATCCCAACCATCTCCCGTTTGGTCTGGCACAATGATCAGTGCATTTGAATCGATGAGTGGGCTTGAGTCCGCAAAGCCTAAAGAGGTTGTTTGCGCATGTGTCTCACCATTTAATAAATCATATTCAATTTCGCCATTATGAATTGCAAGTTTCCCAGCAAAATTATCTGTTACATCAAATGTATAAGAAAAATTTACTTCCTCACCTGGATTTAAAGAACCCGCAGAGTTGCTGACCGTCCCTGTAAGGAAATTATAATTTACCGACGGGTCTGGTGAGGTCCCAAAATCAAGACCGGTTTCTAATTTATCGTAATAAGTTAAGTTATTGATTGTTTCAAGGGAATTGTTGCGCACACTCACCTTAACCGTAACGGTTCGGTTTGTCGATATTTCACCATGGGCAGCAGAAATAGAAAACTCAATCGGGTCTTTTTCTGGTGTTACGGGTTGAGGTTCGTCTGGATTGGGAGAAAATCGATTTGGGACAGGTAAGGTTTGGTTTGGTTGATACTGAATGGATTGTTGTTTGGGTAATTCAGTAAGAGGGGTGTTTAATTCTGATGAAGTAAGGTCACTTGTTATATCAGCAGGTTTTGCAAGAGCGGTTACTGGTACAGCCGCATTGAGTAAAACCATGATGGTTAAAAGAATACGGGCTACGAACTCAGTTTTGGGGTTGATGTGGGTCATAATGCCTCCTGAAATGACAAATATAAATTTGTTTTGGAGGGCTTTTGTATAAAACTTCCCCCAGATTTTTATTTCTTATTAGAAACTCATATTATTCTCATATTTTACGCTACTCCCTTTTATTCTGTCAATGTAAAAAAACAGGTGTCATTCTGAGCCATGTTTTTGCCTTTGTGGCGAAAATTCACTAAGATAATTTGAGAAACCCTTCGCTTAAGTGACATTCTTATGATGGACACTTCCCAAAACTAACTAGGAGTATTTAAATATCAAAAATTCTATGACATAGGATTCAAAGACAGGAGAAAGCTCTTATAAGAACCCAATGAACTCAGTATATTCATTGTTAAAGTTTTTTATTCAGTCTGTTCATCACTTTACTAAAACGTAAGGGATTAACAGGAGTGTAAATTTAAAACCTTGGCAAGCAAAACAGAGTTTGTGATAATAATCACATTGAAAAGCTACTATCCATATAGGGGCATTTGAATTATGAAACCAGATGCGCAGCACATAGATAGCAGTAGCGAAGGATAAGCGAAGGATTATTTTTTATTTCCTTCTATATTTTTGACCCGTTGGCCCCCATATCTGGGGATGCCTTAAGAATCAATTGGAATAAGAAAAGGAAAATACATTATGACAAAAGCTAGACTTCATCCCGCCTTGTTAGAATTCCGTGGAGCCATGGGCGACATGCTCTTCAGAAAACGCAATGGACAAGTATATGTTTCTATTAAACCTGGCCAAAGCACATCTGAACCGACTCCCGCCCAAGTCGCTCACCGCGAACGCTTCGGAGAGGCAGTTGCGTATGGAAAATCTGTTATGGCTGATGCAGACCTGCGTGCTCAATATGAGCAGGTTGCTAAAGAAAAAGATACTCCTGTCTTTGCATTGACCGTGGCTGATTTTCTAAACCCACCTACTATTAAAGAAGTAGACAGTTCTGCGTACCATGGTCATGTCAATGACATCATCAAGATTAAAGCCAGTGATGACTTTGAATTGGTCAGTGTTCGAGTTGTAATCAATACCAATTCTGGCGCGACTATAATTGAAAACGGAGAAGCACTTGAAACTGCTTCTGGTTCTGGGTTATGGCTGTATACCGCTATGGTTGCTGTTCCTACAGGCACTGAACTTAACATTAGTGCCATTGCAACAGATCACCCCGGAGGGACAGCAGTCGTCAGTCAGGCTAAGACCCTTTAAATCTTCACTCACACAGCCTTTCATGATGCCAGCGGGGAAAGGCTGAACAAAGGTCTCAGAAGGCATTGTCTCCTGAGACCTTTCCTTTTATCAATTTATAACTCAAAAAGAGTATTTGGAATTTCCACTTACCTAATTGGTTAGGATAAAGCGAGGGATTATTTACGGCCCCCAACGAGGTTGATAATCGCAATAATCATTATTGGTTAAACGGCGCAGGTCGGTTCCGTCAATGCGCATGATGTAGATTTCACAGCCGTTATCTTCGTTGGGATGGTCAAAATAAGCGGTGAAGGCCACCCATTGTCCATTGGGTGAAATGGAAGGGCCTTGAGAATTTCCACCTGTCGGAGAAAGCACATGGGCACTGCTGCCATCCGCTCCCATGATGTACACTTCGCGCTTCCACGGCTCCCCTGAATACGTGACGATATATCGGCCATCGGCTGACCAGTCACTGCGACCGCGCATCGCGGGGAGATTGCTGACTTGATGCAATTCTTTCCCTGTAGTGCGAATGGCGTACAACTGGACACTTCCATTCATGTCTGAAGCAAATAATACATATTTTCCATCGGGAGACCAGGTCGGGTCCCAGCCGAAAGCGCCAGGGATATTATTTACATTCTGCCCATTCCGATCCATAAGCATAATGGTGTATTTGTTCGAGGCGGCGGTCCAGCGTGTGAACACAATTGATTTGCCATCAGGGGAAACTTCAGGGGCGTTGGCAACGCCAATTTTGTTGGTCAGTTGTTTCACCTCTCCACTATTTAAATTCATCTCAAAGATTTCGTATATATTCTCGGATCGAAAAGCAGAATACAAGACACTATTTCCATCAGGGGAAAGGGAGGGATAATAATGTTCCGAATCGTCTTCAGCCGTGAGGCGGCGGAAACCTGTCCCATCTGCATTCATGATGCAGATTTGGTCAGTGCCTTGTGCTTTATACACCTGACAGGTGTACACAATATGCCCCACAGGCGGATTGGTCAACGAAGAAGAAGGCGCAGAGATAGAAGTAGCGGTCACCACCGAAAGAGTCACGGCTGGAGTGGGCAAGAAAAAAGCAGAAGTGGCTGTCGCTGGGAAATACGGGTTGGCAGTATTCCCTCCAACGGGAGTAGATGCCGAAAGAGTGGCGAGCAGGTCCACGGGTTGAGTGGGAGGCGCTGCTCCCAAATTGCAAGCCAGTAAAGAGATTAAGAGTCCAAGCCAGAGCACGAGTCTTCGTTTATTCATCTTTTACCTCAAAGGATTCCATATAAAATTCTTCCCCTGTCAAAATTTTTGCGCCCACACTTCCGCAATGCGGGCAGGACGTTTCTTTTTCGAGAGGATGATATTTTTGAAAACAAACCATACATTGCTGTTCAGCTTGAATCATGCGAACTGTGAAAGGGATATCGCGAAAACGAGTTTCGCTCCATTGCTTGCGAAGTTGTTCTTCTGTTAAAGGGAACAACTCTCCCAAGGCAATCCGAACCGATTGAATCTCTTTGTGACCCAGTTGTTGAACGATCGTTTCAAGGCGGGGATGTAGCATGGTTGTATTTTATGTGTACTCGTCTAATAAAACAAGTTCCCTTTAAAATTCGCGTTTCAAATACGCACAGAAGTGTAGTATATTCGCGCCACAAAGGAATCAGATTACATGGCATTAATTAGTTTACAGGATGTGAGCCTTGGGTTTGGCGGGCCACGCCTGCTGGATGAAGTCAATTTACAAATTGAAAGCGGTGAATGGGTTGGGTTGCTCGGACGCAACGGCATGGGGAAATCGACTCTGTTGAAATTGGTCAACGGCGATATTCTGCCACACAGCGGAACCATCGCCCGCCAGCAAAATTTACGCGCCGCCTATTTGCCTCAGGAAGTTCCACAAAATTTAACGGGCAGTGTGCTTGAAATCGTCACCAGCGGATTAGAAGCCCCCGCAAAAAATTTAGATGATGAACATCTTTGGCAAAGACAATTACAAGTGCAACAAGTCATCTCGCGCATGCAATTGGACCCTGAAGCAAACTTTGAAGTGCTCTCTGCAGGGTTGAAACGCCGCGTCTTACTCGCCCGCGGCTTGGCCAACAAACCAGACCTGCTCCTGCTCGACGAGCCCACTAACCATTTAGACATCAACGCCATTGACTGGCTTGAAACTTTCCTTAAACGTTGGGGCGGCACTTTGCTCTTCGTCACCCATGACCGCGTATTTTTACAACGCCTCACCACCCGCATCGTAGAACTTGACCGTGGCAAACTCTTCGACTGGAATTGCGATTACAACACCTTCATTCAACGCAAAGAAGCCATGCTCGAAGCAGAAGAAAATCAAAATGCAAATTTTGATAAAAAGCTGGCCCAAGAAGAAGTATGGATTCGTAAAGGCATTGAAGCCCGCCGCACGCGCAACGAAGGCCGCGTCCGCGCCTTGAAGCGACTGCGCGAAGAAAGACGCGAACGCCGAGAACGGGTCGGCAAAGTCAACATGCAAATTCAGGAAGAACAACGCTCAGGTAGATTGGTGATCGAAGCAGAAAACGTCAGCTATTCTTTTGGTGAAAAATCCATCATCCAAAATTTTTCAACCACCATTCAACGCGGCGATAAAATCGGCATCATCGGTCCAAACGGGTCAGGAAAAACTACCTTATTGCGTTTGCTCATGGGCGAACTTCCACCACAAACAGGTTCCATTCGTCACGGCACCAATCTTGAGGTAGCGTACTTCGATCAACTGCGTGCCCAATTGGATGAAAGCAAATCCATTTTAGATAACGTCGGTCAAGGCCGCGACACGATTACCATCAACGGCAAACCACGCAATCTCATCGGCTATCTGGAAGGATTCTTATTTACCCGCGACCGAGTCCACGCCCCTATCAGTGCACTCTCTGGTGGCGAACGCAATCGCCTTTTGTTAGCGCGCCTTTTTGCTCAACCTGCCAACCTGCTCATCCTCGATGAACCCACCAACGATCTCGATATTGATACACTTGAAGTCCTCGAAGATTTATTATTGGATTATTCAGGCACGTTGTTGCTTGTCAGCCATGACCGTGCCTTCCTCAACAACCTCGTCACTAGCACTTTGGTTTTGGATGCCAGCGGACAAGTCAACGAATATATTGGCGGATATGATGATTGGCAAAAACTGATTCCTGCCCAAGCTGACAAAACCGCATCCAAATCACCAAAGCCTGCCACAACACCCCAAGCAGAAGATTCCGCTGGAACATCTGCACCACGCAAGTTAAGTTATAAGGAACAACGGGCTCTCGAAGCACAGAAAAAAGAATTGGCTGAACTGCCAAAGAAAATTGAAGCGTTGGAAAAAGAACAACATCAACTCGCCGAAGCGATGGCTTCGCCCGCATTTTATCAACAGGATAACGCTGAAATCACCCAAACCGTAGAGCGAATTAAAGAACTGGAAACTGAACTCGCCAACGCCTATCAACGCTGGGAAGAATTGGAAAATTCTTAATTCTTGCTCTAGCGGCCAAGACTCAAAAACAACTTTGTGTTTTTGAGTCTTGGTGACTTTGTGGTTAAGTTTTCAAAAACGCAGTTTTACACTTCAATGTATAATTTCATGGAAGAAACATAACGGGGGATTATGAAAAATGTAAAGGAGTAACAAAATTATGGTAAACAAAAAATTCCCCATGGAGCACGATAAGAAAATTGCGCTCGTGGCACACGACAACAAAAAACGAGATATGCTCGAATGGGCTAAATTCAACCGCGACTTGCTGGCGCATCATCAAATCTACGCAACGGGGACAACGGGCAAACTTCTCGAAAAAGAACTCAATATCAAAATTATCCGCCTCAAAAGCGGTCCGCTCGGCGGCGACCAACAAATTGGTGCAAAAATTGTGGAAGGCAAAATTGACTTCCTCATCTTTTTCGGGGACCCCCAGAACCACAGCCTCACGACCCTGATGTCAAAGCCTTGTTGCGAATGGCCGTGGTTTGGAATATCCCCATCGCCAACAATCGCGCCCTCGGCCGATTTTATGATTTCCTCCCTCTCATGGACAAACCTTACGACAGATTGGTACCCCGATTATGATAACTACGTCTCTCGTAAAATAGACTTGGGAGAAAACCAGCTAATTATAAAAAAACGACTCGCTCTTTCGTGGCGAGTCGTTCTTACTATATTCCAACTTAATCGTCCCCAATTGACGTGGCACAAGCTGCACACCAAACGGAGCACCCCTGCAGGTGTTTTTCGGTAGGCGGCCAAAGTCCGCAATGGTTCTTGCTGTTGATGCTTGAGTTGAAACCAGGGTGAATTGTGGAAAGCACACACAGCGCGGACATTGTTATGCCAGTTCGAATTCACAGTCTCCCACACGCACTCGTTGCCAGGTATCCTCTTCGAAAGCACCACAACCGTCCACCACAATATTTGGGCGAAAATGTTTCATGCTGACAGATCTTTCTCAAGCGCAATCTAAATCACCGGTTGCCGTGGAAGCCAACAGAATCGGATAATCATCAGCATAGCTAACTGCATCCTCAGGAAGACCCTCATAACCTGAAGCCATGTCTTTTGGAAATTCTCTGCGACAATTTTCATCCATAAAGATTAAGTAACAATCCAAATTTAATTGTTCCGAAAACCAATCATCCACCTGTTTGGAAAATCTCACACCAGGGTGTGACTCATTGGCCCACAATTTCACATGAACCATCTCACGACCTGAAAGTGAAATTGGCATACGCAGCGAAGAATTTGAAGAACTCACCACCAACTCATCATCGATAAATTGAGTGGATAAAGATAATAGTTTGGGACATTCGCGGGCTGTCAGTATTTTATTTGTCTCGGCAAGGACGACCGCGCGACGCCGATCTTGAAAGAGTCCAATCTTTTGAACCAGACTTTCTTCAAGCGAAATCCCTGTAGTGGATTTAATGGGATAAATATTGATTTGCGAAACTGTGATGGACATATCATTCCTTTAAATATATTTCAATAGATTGTACTGCTATTTATATAGGTTCACCCTCAAGGCACTTAGGCAGAGTGGTAAAATAACTGACAAATAAATTCATGGCTCACCCGCGAAGACCATTCAAGGGTGAGTTTTTTAATCCATTATCTTGTTGACAACGGCATTCCAAAAAATATATAATCAATAACCTTCCAAGTTTATAAATTACACCAGTTCAACCTTAGAGGCCGCATGAAAAATGTATCGATTGGTGGTGATGTTACAAACAGTGTCATGGTTTTTGGGAACAACAACCATGTCATTAAGATTGGAGATGTCAACGGGGGCATCGTCAACATCATTCAACCTTCCAACCAGCCAAAATTTTCTGCGCGTTCTGCCCCAGTCATGCTCAGGCCTCGCCCTTTTCCATCTCTCTTAGATCGAGAAAATGAACTGGACTTAATCAAAAAAGCGGTTGCAACTTCAGCACCTGTTTCAATTTGGGGACAACAAGGAATCGGCAAAACCTCTTTCGTTAGACAGTTAACTCACCTGCTGGATGCTAGCAATTTTCCCAACGGAATTATTCACCTGAGCGCATCCCACCTCGGGACAGAGGATTTACTACAAGCAATCTTTGACTCCCTCTTTGAGAGCCAGACTACCTACAAACCCACCACGACTGAAATTCGCCATGCTCTAAAAGATATCAAAGCATTAATATTTTTAGATGACCTTAGCATTAATCAAGATGATGTGTTGTCTATGATGGATGCTGCACCAAACAGCCTCTTCATCCTTTCGGGTGTGGAAAGAAGCCTTTGGGGCGAAGGTGAAATTATTTCCCTGCGTGGTTTACCTGAGGCAGAAGCCCTCAAGCTGTTTGAAAAGGAATTATCCCGCCCGCTTAATGAACAAGAAAAAGAAATGACTGCACAAATTTGTACTTTATTGCAGGGACATCCTCTGCATATTTTACAAATGGCTGCCCTTGCCAGAGAAACAGGCAGACCACTGGTCAGTATTTTACGCGATGTTAAAAGTGAACCTGTCAGCGAGAAAAGCGCCACCACCATTAGCATGGCTAACCTCGGAAACCCCGAAAAGAAATTGCTTGCTTTGCTATCCGCCGCAGGGGGCAATATCCTCGTTGCTGGAACACGTCAAAAAAATATTCCCTGAGCCAGAGACACAGAAAGTTATTATTACCGCTTTATCTCTCGGGCTGGATACAGTTTCATAGTCCGCGAATCAGCTTGACGGGTGCGCCGGAGGCGTCCATCTCGCCATGTGGACCTTTCTTCATGGCAGGATATTCTGCTGAAATACTTCATCAATTGGCTTCAGTCAACAACTAGCACAGGCCCTTGTCGAAGAGCGCCGACAGATGCGATTATTCATTCCATTCAAAAGCTGGCGAGAAAAAACAATGGCGCGAAGTGATTCAACTAGGCCGCGCGTTGGAAAAATTCGTGGTGTTGTACAGCTGGCAACCCGGGTCTGAAGTTTCGAATTAATTTAAAGGCCGCAAAAGCTTTGAGTGACCGCAAAGTAGAAGCAATGGGCTTTGCATCAGCTAGGAAGTCGTGCATTGTATTTGGGGTACACCAACGAAGCCAAATCATTCTTAACTCAAGCCTTGAATCTGCGCAAAGCCATTGGGGATAAAGCTGGGCTGGCCATTACACAACATAACATCAACACGCTGAATGGCGTTATTATGGCTCCCCAAAATTCTGGATGCCGAAAATATTTAGGATGTGGCTGTGGTTCAGCAGTTGGGCTTGCAGTTCTTGCCACAATCACATGGATTATCTTTCGATTTCTTTTCCCTCCTTACACACCAGTTCCTGTAACGCTTGAACCTGTCATTGTTGATACCGACACGCCAACTCAAACAGCTACAAAAATCATTACCAACACTCCAACAAAGACATTTCACCCACTCCTGCGCCTGTTTTGTTATATGATTTTATTGAACACGCGAATGATTTTGAACTGTCAACTGGTATGCCTACTTGCGACGGCGACCATGAATTACAGTTTTACCCAGAGCCACAACCACCAAGCCCTGAAATTTATCTTGAAAGTGCAGATGAGTATGGATATGTCGGCTGGCAACCGAAAACAAACTTGATGGGAGAAAGAACTCCAACAAGGCTGCTACTCACACTTCCATACTCAGCTGACAGCATTTATGGGGTTTACGAGAATGTATTTATTTCCGACCCCGCCCTGATGCCTATCTGGAAGTCAAAGCTGGGTATAAAGATCTGTATTCCACCAATTCTGATGGAATGTCATTCAGAATTTACATTGATGAAAATTTGATTTTGGATGAAACTGTAAATGCTGCACAAAATAAGCCAGTTATCGATTTAGCCCATATCCCTGTCCCCAATCTCGAGGAAGGAAATCATACTGTAAGAATCGAAGTAGATTTTCTCAAAACCAATACCGAGGATTGGGCAGCATGGGCTGTCATCAAATTGTGGAAATAAATTACTGGTTTGGATGAATTGCCAGCAATATCAATTTTGAAGCAATAGTACGCAACTCTGCTTCGCTATTGAAATTCATCCCCACCATTGCCATGACTGAACGGGTATAGACTGGTTTCTTACGATAAAAATTAACAAACTGATCGGCGGTTGTCTCCCCAATTAGGATGGTCGCTTGCGCCTTAAATTTTCTTCGCCCCACTCGCGCTTCAAACTCAGGGTGGGCTTGGATATTTCGAACCCAATCTGCACGCGCACCGTAAGCAGATTCGACGTAATAGGTATCTGTGGATGAATCGTAATCCATGACATCCACCATCACTTCACGCGGTTTTCCTGTTTTCCGCCCTTTCGTGATGATTAACATCCATTCTGCACCCATCATACGTTCCCATCCCCCAAGCCCAATTTTATATAACCAAACAGGAACTTTCAGAAAAAATTTTAGGAAAGGCCCTGGACGTTTCTCAAGGGCATTCATATTTACCTCCCCGTTAAGAGGAATTTATAAAACGTTCCTAAATCTCGCAGTTTAGGCCAAAAAGCTGGGACCCGTTTTCGATAATCAAGATAAGACGAGCCAAAGCGTTCAATCAATTCCATTTCTTCAACCAAGCGCACAAAGCCAAAGAAACCCAATGGCACGAACAAAGCAGCCACAATTGAATTGGCATTCCCATTCAGCAAAGCCAAGCCAATCATGATGCGCA
Organism: Anaerolineales bacterium; assembly: GCA_046328925.1. GTDB lineage: Bacteria > Chloroflexota > Anaerolineae > Anaerolineales > Villigracilaceae > Villigracilis. The sequence continues at coordinate 24,082 of JAXLVT010000035.1, read as the reverse complement.
AAATCCCAGCATATACTGGATGACGTAAAACTCCGTAAATACTCGATTCAATAATCTTGCCTTCTTCAGGATAATACACATAAAGCAACGCAATATTATCTGCGCCAAATGTGAAGAGACTTCTTAGCGCGAGGGGAATGCCAACAAGCAGCATCAGCCATCCGAGAAGTGTGAACGCCACTGTCCACCAACCACGCGGGATGAAAGGTCCATTCATATACGCGGCATGACCTACTGCTGAAAGCATGAAAGCTAAGCCAGGGATCATGTAGTGAGCGAAAGCATTCCGATAAGCCAACTCCCCGTATTTTTTCTGATAGGAGGTTTTACTCATGAAGTAAAACCTGATAATCAAAAACCCCAAGGCAATAATCAGAATTTGGCTATCCACACTCCAGGTAGGAATGTTATCGGAAACGACAAAGTAACCAGTAACCAGTAAGACACAAAATGCAAAGTACAAAAAGATGCGCACCCTGCCACTTGTTGAATTTAATTCAGGCACATGTTTGGCGAGTACATCCATACCTTTTAGGTTCATCATTGCCTCCAACTTACATAGTCACAACTATTTATTATTATACGGCGGCTTTTTATAAAGTTCTACTTTTTCTTACTGAATTCAGTTGATAGCATCTTGGAAGCGGTGGAAGGTTCCGCATTGGCCGTTTCTAGTTCTTTGGCTTGTTGTGCACCTTCTTTCATGATCTTCGGTAAAAGAGATTTGGAATTCTCGATTTCCTTTGCTGACAGAATAATCCTCAATGCCGTTCCCTGATAGGAGGCAGGATGATAAACCTTTTCATTTGGTTTCAGCGTCAATGTTGTGTCACCGCTACAAATTGTAAATTTTCCACCATGTCCGCATAACCGACTGACCGCAAATAGTCCGAACCCTGAATTTTGCCAAAAATTATATGGGTCACGTTTAATCCCTTTAAATTGTTTTCCAGAAATCCCTGCCATAAGCGCAAGATTTAAAGCCTCATGGTCATTGGCTATTTTCAAGTATGGATTATTCGATAGCGACTCCCGAATCCCAATTCCAGTATCCAGAATGGCAATTTCTGCTTGCTTGACCTTTGCCCGAAATTGCGCACAAAAAGCCAGCGACTCCGATTGACTATGCTCAACAATATTCCTAATCATTTCCCGCAAAGAATAGGTAAGGGTGTCGGTCAATGGGCCATCAGGATGCTGGGTTAGTATTCGGGCTAACTCACGCGAACGGTCTTCGATGACTTCTCCCACTTCGCGGATTTCATCTCGAGCTTGCGCTTTTAATTCTGAAACAGAGAGAATGGTGATTGGAATATAGGTGTCTGTACCCTTGGTATGCCCAGGCATATTGCCAATCTCAAATCCACAAGCTTGGAAATACCCCATATAAGCCGCATATCCACGTTCGGCATAATTAATGGGGACACAAACTGCCCTGGGATGATTTTCAATAAATCTCCGAATGGCAAAACCCAAATACAACATACCAAATGGAGTATCCAATCCTTTGCCTTGAAAATCAAAGATAAATTCTTTGGCATCTTCTGAAGACTGCGCCAATTCATTACCAAATTTCAAGACTTCTTCCAAAACATGATCTTTCGGCACTAAAAATACTTTTTTGGAATTCATGATTTCCTTTAATCAAGGATGCAGTTTTATTTTCGGAAATTCAGTGGGTTACCATCAGAAGAAAGAATATAAATTACCTCAGGCGGGTCTATAAGCCGCATTCTGTCCAATGAACAGAGTCCATCTGGGCAGTCATCTCTCTGGGCGTCACGTCACCGCGCCGCTCGTTGCAGCATACCCGGAACTCAAATGAGACGAGCCGTCTCTTGTCCCTGCTTTGCCTTGCTCCCAACGGGGGTTACCGAGCCATTTACATTGCTGCAAATGCTGGTGGTCTCTTACACCACCTTTTCACCATCACTACCAAAAGATAGCTGTTTGTTTCTGTGGTCCTATTCCGGCGAGTTACCCCGCCCCGGATGTTATCCGACGTTGCGCTCTATGGAGTGCGGACTTTCCTCGATTCTGCCGAAGCAAAACCGCGACTACCCGACCAGCCTGAGGTTTTTTCATCATACACGGGGCACCCTAACCCGTCAACAGTAAAACAGTGGACATTTCGGGAAAAGACATTAAAATAGAGAGGTCTTTCACTTCACCAAGCGAACCATTAAAGAGGAATCATTGTGAGCAATTGGTCTGGAAAATTTGTCATTGGTCTTACCGGCAATATCGCTACTGGAAAAAGTGTTGTTCGCCGCATGTTGGAACATCTCGGCGCATACACCATTGATGCCGATGCGCTCACTCATCGTGCATACGCCAAAGGCGCTCCAGGCTATCAGCAAGTCATTGACCGCTTTGGGAAATGGATTGTTTCCAAAGATGGAGAGATTGACAGAGTCAAGTTGGGAACTCTTGTGTTCAATGATGCAGAAGCGATGAGCCAATTGGAAGTCATTGTTCATCCGTTGGTGCGTCAGGCCACGGAAATGCTGATTAAACGCTCCACTCAGCCTGTGATCGTGCTTGAAGCGATTAAACTCCTTGAAGGGGATCTGCGAAAAGTTTGCGATACTATTTGGGTCACAAACGCGCCGGAAGAAGTTCAAGTGGAAAGATTGATGCGTAAACGTGGGCTGGTTCGCGAAAAAGCCTTGGAACGTATTCACGCACAGTCAGCACAATCAGCCAAAGTTGCGGTTGCAAATATTGTATTAACTAACACTGGTTCTTATGATGACTTGTGGAAACAAGTCACAGCAGCATGGAATGAAATTGTCCCCGGGCAAGCAGGACAGGAAATTGAATCTCCTGCTACAGCAGAACCCGCAAAAACAAGCGGAGAGTTTTCAGTGCAACGCGGCAGGCCCAAGAATTCAGCTGCCATTGCAGAATTCATCACTCGCTTAAGCAAAGGCAAACGTCAAGTCACTGCCGATGACGTAATGGCAGACTTCGGCGATAAAGCCTACATGTTGTTAAATCTTGATGGAAAACTTGTAGGGTTGGCAGGTTGGCAAGTGGAAAATCTGGTCACACGCACAACCGATATTTTCATTGAAGAATATGTCAACATGCAAAAAGCATTTGAAACATTGATTAAGGAAGTAGAGAAGGCTTCCAGTGAATTGCAAAGTGAAGCATCGCTTATCTTCCCGATGAATGAACTTTCAAAACAAGATAGTCTGTGGAATCAACTCGGCTATGAAAGACGCACACCTGAAACACTAGGAGTGCAAGCCTGGCAGGATTCCGCCACCGAACTGATCACAGACGGCGGCGCGCTTTTCTTCAAACAACTGCGACAGGACCGAGTCCTGCGCCCCATTTAGGGTTTGGGTATTGGTATCAGGTAATTAGGATTCATCCTTCCCTGATTACTGATGCTCTATCCCTCACAACCCTATCGTGACTGAATTCCTCAATAACCTCTTCTTTATTTTTCAGCGTATCAGTTGGCTGAGCGTACTTGATATCACGCTCGTCACACTGATCTTTTTTGGGTTGTTATATTCCCTTCGCGATACACAGGCCATGGCATTACTACGGGGGATGATTCTACTGGTTGTCTTTATCATTCTTCTGACAAGCTTGGTGGAACTCCCTGCATTCTCTTGGTTGGCGAAGAATGCTCTACCCGCTTTATTGCTGGCTATTCCTGTGATATTTGCGCCGGAAATCCGTCGGACACTTGAACGCCTCGGTCGTGCCGGGACCATTTGGCCTGCTGCAGCCAAACCGGAATCTCTTGCGCTGGAGCAGATGATTCGCGCGGTGGTGAGCGCAGCCGCAAGGCTATCTGCCCGCCAACACGGGGCACTGATTATTCTTCAGCGGCTGGACAATCTTGAAGAATACATTCAAACCGGTGTGCAATTACAATCACGAGTTACGCCAGAATTGTTATTGCAAATCTTTTATCCCAATACACCATTGCATGATGGAGCTGTGATTATCGTCGGTTCTAAAATTGCAGCAGCAGCTTGTGTGATGCCGTTATCAGCAAGTGGCATTTTGAATCGAACTCCTGAGCGTCAAATGGGACTTCGTCACCGAGCTGCGTTGGGTAGTTCAGAAGCAAGCGATGCGATTGCCGTAGTTGTTTCTGAAGAAAGTGGCGCAATCTCAATTGCACATGCAGGGCGTATGTTGCGCAAGTTGGACCCCGACCGTTTGGAAAATATTTTGATTGCCTTTTTCCGCCCCGGCAACGATGCACAGGCCACCAATTGGCTGGAGAAGTTACTCCCGGGCTTGTTTCCCAAGAAAGATCAATAACCATGTTGCGCTGGATTTCTCTTAATTATCGAACCTTTCTATGGGCTTTTGCTTTGGCTGTTGCAGTTTGGATTTCAGCAGTGACCGGAGCAGACCCAGATGAAACTCGTACATTGCCCAATCCCATTCCAGTAGAAATTATTGGGCAGGATCCGGGATTAGTCATCAGCAGTGATGTTCCCAAAGCAGTAGAGGTCTCTCTACGTGCTCCCGCTTCTGTCTGGAAGGTGATCGATGCAGACCCAAGCTTGATTCGGGCAATTCTTGATTTATCCGGACTTAGCTCTGGAGAACACACCAGCGAGTTGCAAATCCAGGTAAATGCTCGTCCAGTACAAATTCTTTCGGCCGCACCCAACTCTGTCACATTTTCACTGGAATCTCTTGCAACACAAACTCTAAACGCTGACTTGAGCCTTTCAGGCGAAGCAGCTATTGGCTATCAAATTGGAAATCCTGTAGTAGATCCACTCAAAGTTGTTATTGCAGGCGCCCAGTCTCAGGTCCAAAAAGTGAAGCGGGTACGTGTCTCCGTCAAATTGGATGGCGTGCGCGAAAATATAGATAAAAATGTCAAAGTAGAAATCCTTGATGAAAAGGGACAGCCCGTTAATGATGTCACGGTCTCTCCTGACTCTGTACATGTCACCTTGCCCGTAAGTCAACAGGGCGGGTATCGTGATGTGGCTGTAAAAGTTGTCACTTCTGGGCGTGTGGCCAGTGGATACCGCCTGACGGATATCACAGTATTTCCACCAGTAGTAACTGTATTTGCGAATGACCCTGAATTGGTTAAGAACCTGCCTGGCGTTATTGAAACCCAACCGCTTGAATTACAAAATGCGCAGGATGATATCAGCACCCGCCTTGCATTGAATTTACCAGCAGGTGTATCCATTGTTGGCGAGCAGACAGTGTTGATTCAAGCAGGAGTTTCTGCCATCGAAAGCAGCGTCACACTGGCTGGCGAAAAAGTGGAAGTGATTGGTCTGGATAAGGGATTAAGTGCAGAAGTCTCTCCCTTTATCGTGGATGTAATCGTTTCTGGTCCGCTGCCGCTGCTGGATACACTGACCAGACAGGATGTACGCATCACTGTCGATTTAACTGGCCTGGAAATAGGGACGCATCAGGTCACGCCTAAAGTGGAAATTTTGCTTTCGGATGTGGTTGTCGAATCGGTATTACCGAATACAATAGAAGTAGTCATCTCTTCAGACCGCTCGGCACCTGTTACAATAACACCAACACCCTAATAGTTTTGGAAATTGGAAAAATAAACTCGAATGAAACCTATCGTAGCACTTGTAGGCCGACCCAATGTCGGTAAATCCACACTTTTCAATCGCCTGGCTGGCGAACGTCTGGCAATTGTGGATGATACTCCCGGAACCACCCGTGACCGCCTGTTTGGCGAGTCGCTTTGGAATGGACGTACATTTAATATTGTCGATACCGGTGGTATTGACCCAACCCACGGTGGAAAGACCCCGCTTTCAGTGGGCTCTGTAGACTTTATTGATGATATTCGCTTACAGGCACAGGCAGCCATCCGAGAAGCGGACATGATTTTATTCGTCAATGATGGCGAAACTGGCGTCACCGAACCTGACCTTGAAGTAGCAGAAATCCTGCGCCGCTCGCAAAAGAAACTACCAGATGGTACTTTCTGGCCGCCTATCTTTGTCGTGGTCAACAAATGTGAATCTCGCGAAAGGCGCGACCAGGTTAGCGAATTTTATGAGTTAGGGTTGGGAGATCCATATCCCATCTCTGCTGTGCATGGTACCAATACAGGTGACTTGCTCGATGCACTTGTTGCTTCCTTTCCCCCCCAAGAAACAGAAGAAGAAGATGACAGCATCAAAATTGCACTCGTCGGAAAGCCCAATGCAGGAAAATCCAGTTTGCTTAATAAATTAGCAGGAAAAGAACGGGTCATCGTCAGCCCAATTGCTGGCACCACTCGCGATTCCATCGACACAAAATTGAATTTTGACGGGATTGAAATTACCCTGATCGATACAGCTGGCATCCGTCGGCGCGGCAGGATCGAGCACGGCGTCGAACAATACAGCGTGTTGCGTTCCTTCAAATCCATTGAGCGCGCGGATGTAGCCCTGTTGATGATCGATGCCACCACAGGCATCACAGCACAAGATGCACACATCGCAGGTTTTATCCTTGATGAATGGAAATCTTGTGTCGTTCTGGTCAACAAATGGGACGCATTGGAAAATAAGACCAATGAAACCATGGAAGAGTTCACAGCCAAGATTCGCCGTGACTTGAATTTCATGGATTACGTTCCGATTCTCTACATCTCCTGCAAAACTGGTCAACGTGTGGATCAAGTTCTGCCATTAGCTCTGCAAGTTCAAGAGGAACGCTTGGCGCGCCTCACCACCTCGACCATCAACCAGATCATTCACAAGGCACAGGATGCCCACCCGCACCCAACTCACGCAGGTCGTGCGCTCAAAATGTTCTACGGCACACAGGTCCGCAGTGACCCGCCGACCTTTATGATTTATGTCAATGAGCCGAAGTTGATGCACTTCACATATATCCGTTATTTGGAAAATCAAATTCGTGCTGAATATGGATTTCTCGGTACCCCCATTCGCATCGTCACCAAGGGACGAAGAGAAGATTAATTTCTATTCATCGCTTTATTCTTAAAATGAAAGTCCGCCATCTTTCAATGGCGGACTTTTTATTGGAGCAAAAATTTCTACTCTTCTTCGTCTTTCTTGCCACGTTCTACGCTGAGTTCGGGCTGAGCAGCATCGGTTGCAGCAGCACCCGCAACAGGTGTTTCCACACCGTCGACCTTGGGGGCTGTAGCGACAGCGATCATTTCGCCTTCATCTGTGATAATGCGAATGTTCTCAGCCAAAGAAAGGTCACTGACATGGATACCATCACCCACAAACTTCATGGCGGCGATATCTACATCAATGCTTTCGGGAAGATCGGTCGGCAAACATTCAACTTCGAGGCTTTCCAAGCCGTGAACGAGCACAGCATTGTAATCCTTGACCGCACCAGAAACGCCGATCAGGTTCAAGCGAACACGGGCACGAATCTTCTCGGTCAGATCCACAGCGAGGAAATCAATATGGGTGAGACCACCCTTGATGAAATTGCGCTGCTTTTCGCGAACAATGGCTGGGTATTCTTTGCCATCGAGGTCAATCGTCACCAAACTGGAAGATGACATCTTATTCATCGCCAACATGGTGGTGTGAGCATCCAACAAAATGGCAATGGGCTCCACGTGACGACCATAAATTACGGCAGGCAACTTGCCAGCGCGGCGCAAAGCACCGACCTGCTTACCTGTTACATCACGTTTTTCAGCCTTAAGTACAACTTTCTCCATCGTTACTCCTCGGACGCCTCTCACCGTCACGCCTTCAGCGTGCGGTTACCTTCGTCCTATGAAATGATTTTCTGTCAAGCAGCCACGCCGCTTTAAACATTCAAGATTATTTTCGGCCAAATAACATACGGCCCAGCAACAACATAATTCCTGCAAACAACCCGCCCACCAAGCCAGCGATTAATACGCTACGGGTATCCATAACTGTTGTTACATTTCCTTCCACTTTACGGGAAAGCAAGAGAAAGGTGTCGATCTTCTCACCGTGAACCTCACGCCCTACAACAACTCCAGCATGAGAATTATTCATTTCTACGCTTCCACCTACAACCGCACCTGCTGCGCCATACAATGACACTGTCTCCGCCCGAACTGCCGCAATTGCGCTATTCTGTGCATTCACTTCAACAGACTGCACCAAGGCCATTGCAGACTCTCGTGTAGAAACACGTGTGCTATTTACATTGGCAGCAGCACTTAAGTTCAGTTCTACATCTTCTGCTTTAATTTCCTGCACAGAACTTTGATGCATACGAACCAATTCTGCATTTACAGTTTCAACATCTACATGCGCCAAATTGGCCACTTGTGATGATTCAACAATTTCAGGGAGAGTAGGTTCTTCGCTCATTTTTGACTTTTCGCAGAAAATGCGCCTCCTTGCGGAGGCGCAGGGGAACAACGGCTAGGATTTTATTCGCGGGAGAAGGTTTCGTCAAGGCTGGCAGACTAAATCCCTTCAAACAGGTCGGTTTTGCGTTTGGCATTTTCTGCCACTGGCGGATATGCCTGCATATAGTCTTCACGTTCTCCAAAAAGTCTGGTGATAAATCCCATCAACCCACGGCGCATTTGCATTCCACCCTGCGAGGCATGGCAGGCACTAGCGCGGGACTTGATTTCAGAAACCGAACGGGTATTCAAGCGCACATGAATTGGGAAGGTAATCTCAGCCAATTCCTTGATATTGATATCGCCATTGTACAATTTCGTCGGGTTCTTTCCAAACAATGGCATCAAGCGTACTGCAGCTTTGAGAATGCCCTTGGGAAAAACCTGAAAAGTAAAGCGCCTGCAGCTTGAAAAAGGCGCACCCGCTTCGGGGTGGAAAGAAGCGTCATCCGCTTTATCAAAGGCCAACACTGTCGCTTTGTGAATATGGATATGGTCAGGATGCTTATATCCGCCGATTGGGTCAAAAGTCAAAACCACTTCAGGTTTCAACTCACGAATATATTTCACCACTTTGCCAGCCACTTCATCAACAGGGTGATTAATTTGTGCATCAGGATTCTTGTTATCATCCGAACCAGGCATGCCTGAATCGCGATACCCTAGAAAGAAAACGTCTTTCAAACCAAGCTCTTTTGCCGCACGCATTAATTCATCAGTGCGCATCTCTGCTGTGTCTTTAAATCCTTTTAAGTGCTCTGCATCCACTGTACCTGCTTCCCCGCGCGTAGCACAAACATAATAAGTGTTGTATCCTTTTTGGGCATACAAAGCTATCGTACCACCGAGACCAAACGATTCATCATCGGGATGTGCAAGAACGATCAATAAAGTTTTTGTCATGTGTACCTCGTGAGATAGACGTGCAAGTAGTGCACAAGTTTACCTCATTGTGATAAAATTTCTTTAACAAAGGATACCCTGCGAATGACTGACAACCTGTAGACAACCACTTTTTTTAGGGCACCACCCGCTGTAACTATTTAATTCAGCCGAGGCTTGCCCTCGGTTTTCTTTTTAACTACAGGAGTTTCATTATGCTTAGTATCCACAATCTGAATAAAAATTACGGCATCCAGCCGATTCTACAAAATATAAACTTCAACATCAGTGCAGGCGAACGCATTGGATTAATCGGCCCCAACGGCGCAGGCAAAACCACCCTCATGAAAATTCTTGCAGGTCTTGAGCTTCCCGATTCAGGCGAAGTCTCTTCGACGCGCAACAGCTTAAGAGTTGGATATCTCGCCCAAGGCATGGAATTCTCTCCCGAGCAAACGCTTCGCGCCGCGCTGACATTGGACTCCCATTCAATGGCAGATCCCGCCGCTGAAATAGAGTCTCTCGCACTAGCATTGACGAAGACTCCAAACGATCCTGTTCTACAAGAACGTTACGATGAAGCTCTTGCAAAACTCTCCAACATGGAAAAAGAGTCAATCTTAATTCCTCTTGGCTTTGGCAATATCTCCCTCGATACTCCAGTCACCCACTTAAGCGGCGGACAAAAAACTCGTCTCATGTTGGCACGCACATTAATGGAAGAACCCAATCTACTATTACTCGATGAACCCACCAATCACTTAGATATTGAAATGCTTGAATGGCTGGAAGATTGGCTTAATCACTTTCATGGCGCCGTATTAATCGTGTCACATGATCGTGTCTTTTTAGATAATATAGTCACCTCCATCCTGGAGTTGGATTCTGCTACACATTCTGTACGCAGTTATATGGGAAACTACAGTGATTATTTAAATGAAAAAGAAAAAGAACATGCCAAACAATGGGATGCATATTTAGATCAGGAAGCAGAAATTCGTCGAATGAAGGATGACATTAATAGAACCAAGCAACAAGCCCTGAGCGTAGAATTATCCACCACACCGCGACAACCTGGCGTGCGAAGAATTGCCAAAAAGGTAGCGGTCAAAGCAAAATCAAGAGAGAAAAAACTCAACCGATATATCAATTCAGAAGAGCGAGTGGATAAACCCAATCAAGGCTGGAAGATGAAACTTGACTTAGGAGTACCTGAACATCAATCTAAGGATGTATTGGTTACCGACTCGCTCTCTATTGGCTACACGACAGAAAAACCTCTTCTTGAAAATATCTCTGTTTTTATCAAAGCAGGTCAACGAGTCGTGTTGACGGGACCAAATGGCGCTGGCAAGACCTCCTTTATTCGAACCATAGTTGGCAAACTTCCTCCCCTAGCAGGTTCCTTTCGCTTAGGCGGCGCAACCAAAATTGGCTATATGGCTCAAGAACAAGAATTGCTCAACCCTAATTTAAGTCCAGTTCAGACCATTCAAAGTATTTCTGCGATGAATGAAACCAATACCCGCAATTTTTTGCATTATTTTCTTTTTAAAGGAGATATAGCGCTTCGCCCATCTCGCGAGCTATCGTACGGCGAGCGGGCACGTCTACAACTTGCGACATTGGTTGCTCAAGGTTGTACTTTTCTTGTATTGGACGAACCTATCAACCATCTTGACATTCCCTCTCGTGAACGCTTTGAGGAAGCCCTTGAAAATTTTCAAGGGACTATCCTCGCTGTTGTGCACGACCGCAGTTTTATCGAACGTTTCGCTTCCGATGTATGGGTTGTAAAAGATAGAAAGATACAGAAATAGGCTTAATATGTATAAAAAATTCACACCTCATGATGATGTAAACCTGATTTTAAAAAAGGTTTTGAAGGAAACAAAGAAAGTTTTAGGAAAAGAGTTTATTGGCATGTACCTTTTTGGGTCACTAGCCAATGGTGGTTTTGACACAAGTAGCGACATTGATATTCTGGTTGTCACAGAAAAGGAAATTTCCAAAAATACATTTTCAGAATTACAAAATATGCATTTGGAAATTTCAAAACAGGATTCACCCTGGGCTTTCCAATTGGAAGTCTCTTACATTCCTAAAACCGCCTTGAGAAAATATGATCCAGCCGACAATCAACATCCGCACTTGGATCGAGGCAGGAACGAACAACTTCACATCCAGCTTCATGCAACAGATTGGATCATCCAAAGGTATGTCTTAGTGAATCGCGGAATCCTAATTGCAGGTCCTGACATAAAAACTTTAATAGAGCCAGTTATGCGATATGAATTACCGAAAGCAGTTGCAGATGTATTGCCACTTTGGGCCGCTCCTGTTTTAGAAGATTCCACTCAAATCATGAAACGCGGATATCAATCATTTTTTGTACTTTCGTTATGCCGAATGTTGTACACACTTCATCATTGTGAAGTCGTTTCAAAACAATCTGCTACGGAATGGGCCTTAGCCCATTTAGATTCGAGATGGTCTAATCTCATTGAGCGAGCGCTTATTGGCAGACAAATCCCTGCAACAGAGGCTATCCCCGAAGACATTGCTGAAACTCTTGAATTTATAAAATACACTTTAGAGGAAACAAAGCCAACAGCATTTCCTGAAGTCAATCAGGTATTGAGGCCGCTGCTTAAGCATGTCAAAGAAATCCTAAATGACCAATTCATTGGCATGTATTTATATGGCTCTTTATCTAGTGGAGATTTCAACCCCGAATCCAGCGATATTGATTTTCTAGTAATTACAAAAGAAAAACTATCAAAAAAAATAATTACTCAATTGGAAGAAATGCACAACCAAACCTGGGCTACTAGCCTAACGCGTGCTGGAAAATTAGAAGGGGCCTACATTCCAAAGGAACTCATTCGTAAACACACGTCAATTGGATTTCCATGTCCAACGATTAACGAAGGAAAATTCTACTTAGATACCCCAGGCAGTGACTGGGTGATTCAAAGACATGTTGTACGTGAATATGGTGTGATTTTGGATGGGCCAGACCCAAAGACCTTAATCGATTTCGTAAGTTCAGAAGATATTCGCAATTCAGTGATGGGTGTTTTACACGAATGGTGGTATCCCATGCTAGAGAATCCCGAATGGCTACGTGTCCATGACGATGGCTATCGATCTTTCGCCATAATTACGATGTGCCGTGTCTTTCACGCACTTGAACATGGTTCAATTACATCAAAGCCCAAGGCAGTCCAATGGGCAAGAAAAAAGATTGACAAAAAATGGCACACCTTGGTTGATAAAGCCGTAGCAGTTTCGAACCATAAAGACCAACCTATTGGCTTGAAAGAGACAATAGATTTTATCAAATATACAAAAGAACAAATTGAAAGCATAAAACCAATATTAACAAGCTAAGTATCAACTTTGCAACCACACAAGGCTAGAATAAAGCAAAAGCAGGTTGTACAAACGAAAGCTTAAGGTAGTTTTTCTGTTAATATGCAATACAAAGCACAGCTACGACATTTGCGCAACCTGCATTAAAAGCATTCATCCAACTAAAGTCAACTTGATTGTTATATCCTTCAATTCCACCAACAGAGGCACTATTACTTGTCCAACCATTACAGTTGGTGGTAACACCATCAATATGAGTCCCATCCGCTGCTTGTACTCCTGACCACCAGTTAAAAGTAGGAGATACACCTGCTGTATTTAGCGCCACAGGGATGGAAGCGTCCATTAAATCTGCCCAGTTTGTTGCAATAACGGTACTAGTCACTGACCGTATTGGTAATGTAGTTTGGATTCCATAATTTGATGGCATGTTTGCGATGCTATCTGCGGCGCTATAACTTATAAAGGCATGATAATTTGTATACCCCAAAGGCAAATTCGCTGAACAAAGCGCATCTGCAGAAGCACGCGGTCCAATATTGCCATTAGAAGTGGCGCCGAAGTAAAGAGTTAAGTTTACTGGTACAGGTGTGAATGTACGTGTTGGTATGCTAGTGAATGTAGCTGTAGCCGTTGGAGGGCTAGTGAAAGTTGGCAATGGCGTATCAGTATCCGCAGGAGCAGGGTTTGCAGGACGAGGAAGTTGTTGGTATACCAACTGAAATGTTTGCGTAGGAACAATTGACGGTGTCCCCGTGGGAATTGCACTTACAGTGGCAGATGGAATCTGAGTTTGGGTTGACAACTGAATTGGAGTAACAGAAATACTTTGCGATACTGGAGTTCCAGATTGTGCAGTTTGAATCAGGGAAACCAAAGTTGACTGAAGCCCAGGAATCTGATTGTCAGGAGTAGCTGTATCTTGTTCAAAAAAGCTTACTAGCGTACCCATTGGGTCAAAGGGCGGATTATTATCGGGTACAGAAACAGTTTCGAGTTTAATCTGAGGCGAAGACATCTTATTCAAAAAGGAATTTAACGGATTCAAAAATTCCTCAGGAATGTTTTTTGCAAAAAATATTCGAAACGTTCGGGTAAGCGAGTTTTCAGGAAGAGCACCAAACCCAGATGTGGTAATCATAAGTGTGGTTAAGACAACAACAAAAAACAGCCTAAAACTAGACCTTTTCCTCTTCAGAGGCTTTGAGGAACGTGGAATTCTCATACAAGCTTATCAATCGTCTAAAGCTGCAAGAGAAAAACCAGCATTCTTAAGTGCATTGACTGCTAACAAAAAAAGCTTAGTTTTCTCTGCACTATAATCCAAACGCTCTAAAACATAAGCGTGGACTTCAATGTTGAAATACCCTGGCTCCCCAGACTCAGCATACACCGATGGCTTATAGACACCACTTGAAAAATCAGGGGAATAACCTTGTATGGCTTTTTCTATTAGATCAATGGCAATGTTTAAATCTTCTGTTGCCGGCAATATCACATGAACAGTGATAAGATGACCTTGAGTGGCTGAATAATTAACAATCGTACCTTCTATGACATCCGAGTTTCGGATAAAAATCTGATCGCCAACAACACTTTCTAAAACAGTCTGGGTGATTGAGATTGTACGAACCCGCCCCTCTTGTCCTGCTACAGAGACAAAATCCCCCACTTGGTAAGGGCGTAAAAAAAACAGACTAACCCCAGAAACCAAATCTGCAGCAGCACGCTCGGAACCGATGGCAAATGCCGCAGTAAGTACTGTAACAAGAACTATTACTAAGCCTTCGGCTCCAGCAATATCAAGAATTAGTTTAACAGTCCAAGAGGCAATGCCAAGAGCAATCAAATTGCCAATAAGCCGACTCCACCCTTGCCCAAGAAAACGAGAAAGAAAATTTGTTAAAAATCGAGAGACCAGAAATGCCAGACAAAAACCAACTACACCAATAATAAAAACATCCATATAAGGTTTAAGAGATTCAAATAGCCCTTCCATAAATCCTCCTATTCCAAACTTAAGTTATTTTATAATCCACCCATATTTACGTGTGATAATTATAATCCAACAGGAGTAATCATGAAGTTTGAAACGCTAGCGATTCACGCAGGTCAAGAACCTGACCCCAACAACGGCGCCGTAATGACGCCTGTATATCTCACCTCGACATACAAACAAGATGGAATCGGAAAACCGCGTCAAGGGTATGAATATTCACGCACGCTCAACCCAACACGCAAGGCCTTGCAAGATTGCCTCGCCGAATTGGAGAATGGAACATGGGGGCTGGCATTTGCATCAGGCATGGCCGCAACCGATACTGTATTGCGAATGCTTGGACGAGGTGACCATGTTGTCGCTGGCAATGATGTCTACGGAGGAACATTCCGCCTCTTTGACAAAGTACTGCGCCGCTTCGGCCTTGACTTTACATTTGCTGACACCACCGATCCAGAGAATCTAGCTGAAGCATTGACCCCGTCCACACGAATTGTGTGGCTAGAGACTCCTACCAACCCCCTATTGGCTGTGACAGATATCCGCACTGTCGCAGAGATGGTGAAGCAACATCCCAACAAACCTTTATTGGTAGTAGACAATACATTCGCCACTCCTTATTTACAGCGCCCTCTTGAGCTTGGCGCAGATTTGGTTGTCCACTCGATGACCAAATATCTCGGCGGACATTCAGATGTAGTCGGCGGTGCAATTATTGGCAAAGACAAGGAACTTGGTGCTCAACTCGCCTATTTGCAAAATGCCATCGGCGGAGTTCAAGGTCCAATGGATTCATTTCTTGTACTGCGCGGAATTAAAACCCTCCCCATTCGCATGGACCGTCATGCAGAGAATGCGGAAAAAATTGTAGCTTTTCTTGAAAAGCAGAAAAATGTCAAACGGCTCATCTATCCATTTCATGAGAGCCACCCACAGGTCCAGATTGCGAAGCGTCAAATGAAAAACGGTGGCGGGATGATTTCATTCATCATGAAAGATGGCAAAGATGCTGCGATTCGAGTCGCAGAATCGACAAAGATATTTACATTGGCTGAGTCACTCGGTGGCGTTGAATCATTAATTGAAGTTCCAGCCGCAATGACTCACCTCTCAACACAAGGTTCAAAATTGGAAGTTGACCCAGGTTTGGTCAGGTTATCGGTAGGAATTGAAAATGTCGACGATTTGATTGCAGATTTGCAGCAAGCTCTTAAATAAAAAGAAGCCTCCCAAATGGGAGGCTTCTTTTTATTTAACTTGTATCGTAACCAAGGTTACATCATCATCTTGCTTGGAGCCATCTTGATAGCGCAAGAGCGTTTCAAGGAGCTCATCAGAAATTCCCTGTGCGTTTCGCTCTGATAATTTACTAAATAACTCTTTGATTCGTTCCAAACCAAAAGCCTCGCCCTTGGGGTCGCGACAATCAGTGAGGCCATCTGTATACATCAAAAGACTATCTCCGTGCTTGAGTTGTATGACGCGCTCATCAAGGGTAATCTCATCCCATAGTCCCAGAGCCATGCCTGGGCTGTGAGGGATGCGCTCCACACTTCCATCTACATGTAAAATTAATGGAGGCTCATGTCCGGCACGGGCATAGCTAAATTCATTGGTTTGCAAATCATAAATTCCATAAAGAACAGTCACAAACTGAGATGATTTTTGTAAGCGTGTAATGTGTTTATTGACCAAACGCATCACTTCGCCAGCTGACAAATCAACATCGGCCTCGGCCATAATAAGAGCATGGGTTCGGGCCATAAACAAAGCAGATGGAATTCCCTTATCAGCCACATCTCCGATTAATACGCCGATATGGTTTTCACTAATATTGAACACGTCATAAAAATCACCACCCACCTGACGAGCAGGCAACATGCGAGCGCCAAAGTTAATGCCTACAATTTTGGGCAATTCATCGGGGAGGATACTTAATTGGATATCAGCAGCCACTTGAAGTTCACGTTCGAGGCGTTCCTTCTCAATAATTTGCGCCTGAGCTGCTTTTAATTCATCATAAGCTGTTTGGAGTTGTCGATTCTTTTCTGTTAGATCGCGAAACGTAGCAGTGTTGGTTGCATCTAAACGTTGGCTCAACACCTTGACCATGGAGGCAGAAATTTCTGGATGCCTACGAGTCAATTCCATAAACTGAGATCGATTCATGGAAAGCAATTTGACATCTCCACGAGCACGAACGGTTGCTGTACGATGTCCGCCGGGCATCAGAAGCCCCATCTCGCCAAGGTATTCTCCCTCTTGCAAAATGTTAAGCAATAACTCTTCTGCCCCGTTTTCTGATTTAAAGACTTCTAATTCGCCGTTCACTACCACATAAAAGTTTTCACCTGCATCTCCCTCTCGAAAAAGAATCTCCTTGTCTTTCATGATTTTTGAATCTAGGAGAGATAACAGGTTGTCAAGTTCACCAACGGGAAGATCAGAAAATAATGGGATTTGAGATAAGAGATTTACAGACATAATAATGGCCTATTTTGTACAGAGATAAAAATCATAATTACTTTTTGTTCAAATCAACAATTTCCTTACCTGCTAATTTATCCTGAATGTGCTGAACCACTGTATCCAAGTGTTCAGGTTGATGAACAAAATCCAAGTCATTACTTGGAATTGTTAAAACAGGACAAAGGTCAAAAGCCCCCAACCAGTCATCGTAAAAGATATTCAATTGCGCCAAATAATCAGCGGAAATCCCCGTCTCCATATTGCGAGCGCGACGGCGAATGCGGTCCATCAATACGGGAACTGGCGCTTTAAGATAAATTAAAAGGTCTGGTCGAGGCAAGCCGTTCACCACCAACTCGTATAAATGGCGATAAGCAAGGTAATCTCTCTCAGACAGATTTCCCATATGATGCAAAGCACGGGCAAAAATGTGTGCATCTTCGTAAATGCTTCGATCTAAAATGGAAGACCGCGTATCTCGTGCGGCTTCCAGATATTGATCGGCACGATGCCCAAGGAAAAATATCTGTAAATGAAAAGACCAGGCTCTCATATCTGAGTAAAAATCAGAGAGATACGGATTATCAGCCACAGATTCATACCCAGTCCACCATCCGAGGCGTGCACCAATCCGTTCGGTTAGTGAAGTCTTTCCCGCACCAATATTTCCAGCTACTAAAACAAGTCGTTTTGCCATAAGCGATTTTTTATTTTATCATGACAGAGGGTATAATTTTAGAAAGGAGAAATAAAACTCAAATGAAAATTCGTGATGCCTCTGGCTGGACCATGTTTATTTTCGGTATCCTCGCACTACTCTTAGGGCTGGTTGGCCTGATTCGTCCGGAACTCCTTCTCTCACTCCTTGGTTTCGAAGTGGTTGCCCGCGCACAGCGAGCCACTGGCGATTACACCATTGTCTTTATGACCGCCTCTTCCATGGCCTCGTTCAATATTGGTATCTATTACGTCTTTGCCTCTTTAAATAATGTAAAGATCTTCTATAAATGGACGGTCCCTTTCCGTGTTGTGACCTTTACAGTATTCACTATCATTGTCATTTTGGGAATTGCGCCTGTGCGATTTCTCGGGGTTGGAATTTGGGAATTGCTTGGAGCCATCTCTACAGGCATAGCCCTCAGCTATGAGGGAAAGACCCAGTAAGGAAAAAGAATGAAATCTAGATGGATAGAATATAACGACAAAAAAATCTTTTATCAGGATTTTTCAAATCTCTTTTACAACGTTCAAGCCGTAAAGAACGAACTTGCCGCTGTAGAAGAAATTGTTTTAAATGAGCCAGAAAACTCTGTACTGGTTATTTCAGACTTCACAAATACAGAAGTTAGCGGCGAAATACTGCCCATCATGAATCAATCATCCAGAAACACCAAATCCCATGTTCGTAAGGTGGCAGTCCTTGGAATTACCGGCATCAGGCGCACCTTTGGAGATTTACTCAGTCGCCTGACTGGACAATCATTAATGTATTTCAGCAATGAAAACGAAGCAAAACATTGGCTCGTTCAAGATTAAATATGATGACTAAGAGAATAATTCTAATTGGCATGTTAATCGCAGGGTTGTTACTCTTCTCCTGTGTAAATAATAATGAAACAAAACAACCTGAAAATTTGGATGCGGATGCAATTCGGACTCAAGCAGTCTCTACCTACGCCTCTTCCCTAACCGAGACTCTGCCAGCTTCCCCCACAGCAATCTCCACGCTGACAACAATCACCCCTACCGCCAGCGGTCCCATTCCTACAGCAACCATTGAAACCCCGGCCTTGGCAAACCCATGCTACAACCTACTTTGGATTGAAGATCGCACCATTCCTGATGGCCAACAATTGAAACCCAATGAAGTATTTACCAAAACTTGGTACGTACAAAATAATGGCGGTTGTGCCTGGGCACCTGGCTTTACATTTAACAATGTTGGCGGCGACTTGATGCGTGGCACTCCTGTCACTTTGAGTGAACCAGTACCTGTTGGGGCAAAACGCGAAATCTCCGTCAAATTGATTGTTCCCAGCGGCAAGAACGGGCTCATCCAAAGCTCATGGCGCATGGCTGATGCAGATGGCAATTTCTTTGGAGATACACTCACCGTAAACATCACTGTAGGAAATGTCACCACACCAGCAGTAACGAATACCCCTTAAAGCAAAACGGAGACGAAAATTCGTCTCCGTTTTGCTTTAATCTTAAATTCCAGCGTTATTCAGGATACTGGATATTTCCGAAAGCATGGCAGTGAGTGTGGGATGTGACACTTCAAACTGCTTCACAGCATCGCGCAGACGCTCTAGAATGGAACTACGATCCGAGCGATCCAACAACTCATTGATGTCTCTTTCCAGGTCTCGCAAAAGTTGCAGACTTTTTTCATCCACACTATCAATTCCATCCACTTCAGCGTGAAGTTTCTCAAGCAATGTTTCGAGTTCTTGATTGTTCATAATACACCTCTCTTGAAAATATGACTTTTGAACTCTCTTGTTATCCCTAGTTCTATTTTACAACTTTATTCATGATTCTGTTTATTTACTAGGAAGGATGCAGAATTTCCCGTTCAGCTATTTCTATCTCTTCGTAAATCTTTTTTACATCAGCTTTCATTTCGGCAGTCGCGGAAGGCGTCATTGAGATGAATTTAATCAAATCTTTTGCCTGACGCAATAAATCCTTGACCCCGGCAATATATGAAAAATCCCAACGTCCACCCTCCGCAGGGACGGGAAGTTCACGGGCTTTTTGAATCAATTGTCGGGCGCGGAGGATGCGCTCTGCGGCTGGGATCAGTTTTGCCATGTAGAAATCTCCATCAAATTAATTTTAAATATATCTTACTATAAATAAGTTATATAATATCGACTGTTATTAACTTTCGTCTTTTTACAGGAGAAAAAATGAACTCAACTTTTGCCATGTGGCGCAAATCTCTGTCGCAACTAATAAAAATGGATGACAAAAAAGAATGGGATTCTCTAGATGTTCTCTCGAAGTGGTTTATTGCCACTCGCTCTGCAGTGGGAACCATCACACTTTACTCAGGCTTAATTGGTGGGCTTTTGGCCTGGCAATATTTATACGCCCAAAAAAGTACTTTTAATTTTCTAATTTGGTTGGTGATGACATTGGGCTTGTTCATCGCTCATGGAACCAACAACCTAATCAACGATTACACAGATTTCAGCCGTGGCATCGATAAGGATAATTATTTCCGCACACAATATGGCGTTCACCCCCTCGCACAAGGGTTTTGGGATAAGCAAACTCACTTGATTTGGTTTGGGATCAGCGGCTTATTAGCTGCTTTGTCCGGTGTGTATGCTTTGATTGTTACCAATTTTGCACCAACAGTTGTGTGGCTCTTTGCAATTGGCGCCTTCATCCTATTGTTTTATACATATCCATTAAAGTATGTTGGCATTGGCGAATTGTCCATCTTTTTAATTTGGGGACCCATGATGATTGGTGGCGTGTATTTTGTATTGACTGGTGTTTGGAGTTGGGCAGTGATTCTTGCTAGCCTGCCTGTTGGCTTCAATGTAGTAACAATCAACTTAGGAAAGCATACAGATAAACTCAAGGAAGATAAAGTAAAGAAAGTACGCACGTTACCTGTATTGGTCGGTGAGCCTGCCGCACGTTTTATCACCATGGCAGCCATCGTTCTTTCCTATATCGTGACACTGTATCTCATTTTTGTCACGCATTTCTTTACACCAGTGATGTTGCTTGTGTTTGTAGCTTACAAACCTGCCATAGCAGCCATTCAGCGCATGTCAAAACCACGCCCCACTGAACCACCTGCTGGGTATCCCATTTGGCCACGATGGTTCTCAACTGTGTGCTTTGTTCACAATCGCGTATTTAGTAATTACTTTGTGTTAGCATTGATTATCGATACGCTCTTAAGAACATTCGCTCCCACGTTCTGGCGTTAGATAGAAAAGGATTTTTTTATGGGACTCTTTGGTTTTGGCAAGAAAGCTGATAAGAATACAGCTGTACTTTCAGTGGATGAAGTTCGCCAGCGCATCTTAACACTGAACCGAGAAACTGCTCCCTACCAAATCATTGATGGGGCACCTCAAAATGTGGATTTGGTCGCTGAGTGGAAAATCGTGGATGCAAAATGGTATGAATTATTTGCAAAAGCAAATATCACCAAGGTCTTTCGCATCTATATGAAATTTGACCCGGCCAAACATGAAGTACGTGCAAAGGATGAAGAATTCACCGTCGAATGGAAAGCAGGTGTGCCATCTCTTTCTCTAGCAGTTTCGAAATTTCAAGGTCAAATGACTTCGGTGGAATTTGGCGCAGCCTACGCCTTTACAGAAGAGTTAAAACCTGGGGTAGTCTATAACTACCGCTTCAACACCAACGAAATTAAGAAACCAATTCAAGAAGCAGTCACCGCCTGTGGATGGAACTACAAAGGTGTAGCGTTCGGAAAGTTGTAATTTCAAGTACCTTAAACAAAAAAAGCGGATGAGAGCTCTCGTCCGCTTTTTGATTCTTGAAAATTACTCAATCATAACCCCTGTCAGGTCTTCCCCAGTCTCAGGGTATTTCATTTTCAACCCTTCGAGTGTATCTACCAAAACTGAAGAAATCATCAAATCACGAAACCATTTGCGATTAGCAGGGACAATATACCAAGGCGCATACTCAGTACTGGTTTTACTTAACACATCTTCATAAGCCTGCATATAGTCTGGCCATAGCTTACGCTCAGCCAAATCTCCAAGGCGGAATTTCCAGTGCTTGGAAGGGTCATCGAGGCGCGCCTGTAATCTTTCTTTTTGTTCATCCAAATCAATATGCAGAAAAAATTTCAAGATGGTGGTCCCATTCTCTGCAAGGTTACGTTCAAATTCATTAATTTGGTCAAAGCGTTTGCCCCACACCTCAGGAGGAGCAATATTATGGACTCGCACTACCAAGACATCTTCATAATGACTACGATTAAAAACCACCAACTCGCCTTTCCCTGGCACCACCTTGTGAACACGCCACAGAAAATCATGATCTAATTCTTCGGGAGTGGGAGCCTTAAAGCTGGCGACACGCACCCCCGCAGGATTGACCCGATCAAATACACGACGAATCGTTCCATCCTTTCCGCCTGTATCCATCGCCTGTAACACAACCAACACCTTATGCTTATGTTCTGCAAATAATAATTCCTGAAGAGATTCAAGTTTGCTGTTTAACTTCTCAAGTTTCGCAAGTCCTTCTTCCTTGCCACCTTTGAAATCCCCAGTATCTTTTGGGTCCCATTTAGAAAGTTTGACCTTGGTTTCTGGTTTTACAAGAAATTGTTTCATAATAGTTCCTTCCATATCAGATGTGAATGAGTGCTCGTATTCAGTCAAATATCATAAAAAATATGTGACTTAAATTCTCCGTATCATTATACAAGTGAGTTCTTTTTTAGTGTATTATAAATATTATTCAACTCAACCAAATTTCTAACAATTTGGCTTATTCTATCTTATCAGGTGGCTCATCATTAAGAATGAATAACTTGTAATAAAGCTTGTAACAGGGAACCTATCATGAATGCGGGTACATCACAACAATCGGATAAAAACACAAGCATCTTTGAACCAATCAAAAATCTCGAACTTGATGCCTTGGGAAGGTTTCGATTTGCCAGACAACTTTTGAGACGGGTGGCAGAATCGGACTGCCCAACCACAATTGGGCTATATGGAGGCTGGGGGACGGGAAAAACATCCATCTTGTATTTAATGCAAGCATCAAACAGCCCAGAACATCTTCAAGGGTTGGAGCAACCTATCATCACATACATCGATGCGTGGCCTTATGAAATCTCAGGGGATTTAACTCTTCCAATCGTCATGGGAGTACGAGGTCTTATCAAGAAAACCCCAGATGCCGCCTATTCGCGTAACTGGCAGAAAGTAATTGGGGTGGTTGCACAAGCAAGTTTAGATATCGCATTACGACGAACTTTAAACATAGAACTTGGTGATGTCGAAAAATACGCTGACAATATTAAGAATGGTGGATTAGATCAAACAGTTTTTTCTAATATTGAAACTATGGTGAAAGAAATCCAAGGTGCTCAAGTTGCTTTTCGAGAGTTAGTTGAGCTTGCTTGCAAAGAAAACCAAAATCGACGGATTGTCTTTCAAATCGACAATCTGGATCGATGCTCTCCCGAAAATGTTGTACGTCTTTTAGAATCCATTAAGAATTTCCTATATGCTCCACAATGTACCTGGGTATTTGCCATGGACTCAGGAGTCATCGCCAGCTACATTGATCGAAAATATGAAGGGACAAGAATGGATGGGAATAGCTATCTGGATAAAATCATTCCCGAACAATTCCATATCCCCCCTGTATCTGGGAATGACATGGCAAAACTTCAGAAATTCCTTTCAAGGGCCAGACCAACAAAGTTTGCAAACCTTCCAACAATTGATCTAACAAAGATTCCACAACTTCCTGAAGTTCTTATTCCACGCCGATTACTAAAGACTGCCCATAGGTTTTATAAAGCATACACCACCCCTACTCAACATGGTGCAGCTGCTACACCGGACATGATATTTGCCCTGATTCTGCTATACAACTCCTGGCCAGCATTTTATGAAAGATTTTCTTCTGAGTCTCCTGAACATGTTCGGGGAATTCTTGCGAATTTTATAGTCAAGGAGCAAAACAGCCAGCATCTTATTCCATTACCGCAAACTTTAATTAACGACCGTTCTTTGGTTCATTACATCCATCATTGTTTTATCAAAGGTCAAGATATAGATAAAACTCAGGTTTTGCTTGCAGGGAGTATGGCATGGCTACATGAGGCAGGGTTACCATAATGTGGAACACATCACGATTACGAAGCTTTAGCTTCTGGCAAAAGACAATTCGCTTAATTTTACTTGTTTGGATCGTGTGGGCAACCAGAAACGAACTATACAAGTCTTTTATTGGAATTTGGAATCTACTTATATATA
>JAXLVT010000034.1:0-42885 GCA_046328925.1 Anaerolineales bacterium | reverse complement strand
ACACCCCTGACTGGTATTTTGGGAATCGCAGAATCTTTACAACTTGGTACCTATGGGCAGCTCAACGAGAAACAATCGAGTATCTTGAATAGTATTGAAACAAGCGGACGTCACTTACTTGAATTAATAAATGACATTCTTGACCTATCAAAAGTAGAAGCCGGGAAATTTGACATCTACCCAGAAATGATCGACATTGAAGAAACCTGCCGTGCCAGTTTGTTATTTGTCAAAGAGCAGGCTGCAAAAAAATCAATTCTGTTGGAGTATCAAGATACCAAGTATGCCAAATCAGTATTTGCTGATTCGCGTCGCTTGAAACAAATGTTAGTCAACCTACTCAGCAATGCGGTCAAGTTCACCCCTGAAAAGGGACAAGTGAACTTAATCGTACATGCCGATTCTGAAAAACAACAGATTCACTTCACAATCACCGATACTGGCATCGGCATTGCCCAGGACGATCTCAAGCACCTGTTTACCCCATTTACACAAGTGGATAGCCGCCTCAACCGTCAATATGAAGGGACTGGGCTAGGTTTGGTATTGGTCTTGCGATTGGCAGAAATGCACGGTGGCAATGTGCAAGTCGAGAGTCAAGTTGGCACAGGCAGTAGTTTCACTATTTCCCTCCCCTGGCATACAGAAGTCATCCCTAGCACTCAACCTTCCACTGTACAAACTTCCGCACAACCAGCCATAGTATCAGAACCCAATTCACGTGGCATACTACTTTTAGTAGAAGATAGTCCTACAAACGTTGAAACCATCGGTGACTATTTGCAATTTAAGGGATATTCGGTTGTGGTCGCCTCCAACGGCATGGAGGCATTGATTAAAGCTGAAGAAGTTAATCCGCAGTTGATCTTGATGGATATTCAAATGCCTGTAATGGATGGCTTGGAAGCCACACGCCGCTTGCGTGCCGATTCGCGCTTCGCCACCACCCCGATCATTGCGTTGACCGCACTAGCCATGGCCGGCGATCGTGAGCAATGTCTGAGTGCGGGAGCCAATGATTATCTGAGCAAACCCGTTAGTTTAAAGGAACTGGTTGGAAAGATCGATAAACTATTACAGAAAACATAGCACACCTAGGCTCAATCAGTATTCGTTAAATAAAAAATCTCCGTTCACAGTGAATGGAGATTTTTTATTTTCTCAGTGAAGCTGAAGATGCCTTTGGTCGTGTGGTTTGATTTTACGCGTATTTTTAGGGAGTCAGTCCCACCATCTATTTAACTTCTATGAATAATACCAACTGAAAATTTTGTTATACACCGCCAGCAAAATTTTCTTGATCGGCCCTAATTCCAACACACGCTTCCTAAATGAAACTGTCTTCCTCCCCTTCGGGGACGATGTCTTCCCAGCATTTTTCATTTCCCCGCGCAAATACCCCAGCGTATTGGACATGTTCATCGCCAGCGGGTCACTCACCATCAAACGCAGCAAGCCCGCATCATTCATACGCTTATCCAACTGGCGGACCTGACCCATCGGCTTGTCCATGTCAAAGGGTAGGAACTGCTGCAACGTGGATTTATAGGCTGTAAACTGCCAATGGCTCGCGCCCGCAATCGCGGTCACGCCCTTGTATTGAATGCGCCAATCTTTTGTTTCTGCGTAGACTTTTTCATTCTCTTCCACGGTCTGCCCGAGTGAAAGATTAAATTCTAGAAAAGTATTCCATGGAATGAATTGACCTTCATCTAGCGTAGCATTGTCCTTCGCCCACTTCAAAGTCCCTTCGTAAAATTCAGGCGGTGTGCGGAAGGGACGCGCGGTCACCATGCCCACATGTGGAAAAGTTTCAAGAATCTCTACAGAACGTGAAAGCCAGTTTGGAGAAAATAACACATCTGCATCAGTGTAGGCAATGATCTCACCCGGTGCGCCTGCCAGCATCACATTCCATGCGCCGCCCTTGCCCATATTTTTTTCAGAGAGAATCAAATATTGAATCCGTCCCTCTTCTTTTTCATTCACAAGATATTCACGCACTTCTTCGCATGAACCATTATCGAAAATCATTAAATCAAATGGCAAGCCCGCATCCTTACGCATCGACTCAAGTGAGACTTTCAACACATCCAGAGTCTCCGCATAAAATCCGCTCAGGAAGGGGATGTAATTCAACAACGCCACGGTAATTCTTTCAGGGTGGGCAACATCTTTAACAAACTTGGCAGGGTTTTGACCTTTTCGCATTTTATATCTCCGGTGGTTGAGTAGGGCGAAGCCCGTATCGAAACCACCACTTATTTGAAAACTTTAAGTTTATAGGTACCTTGCTGGTTTTGACACCGCACTTGCGTTCGGTGCAAGTGTACTACGGCAAAAGAACACGCCGTCTACTCAACCAGCTGGGTTACTTGAATAATTTCTTAAATCTCTTTTTCCATCGCTTCGGTCTGGCAATATTTTCAATCGTACTTTCAGGTAAAAAGAAAAATATAGAACGCAAGAACAACTCAAGGCGGCGTGTGAAGCGCAGTGACGTCATCTTCGGGCGAATAAGTTTACCATCTGCAAGTTGATGGGTTGAATCTAAAATCGTGTAACGGATATTCGCCTGCCCGCCTGCAAGTCGGATGTTCTCATTCGTATCGGGATGATCATAATGCGACTTGCCGCCAGGCAAATGGCTGTAATCATGGTTTTGATGCACAATCATCACCGACGGCGTGCAATCGATCACCGCCCAATTTTCTTTTCGTGCTTTGTAAATCATCCAATTATCCCAACCTGCGCGTCCAATCGTAAAATTTGGAATATCTAAATAACAGGTTTTGGGAAAGAGGAAAAAATCGCTTCCAGCGGGACGATGAAGCTGGTTCTGTTTTCTGACAGATTCCCTTAACTCAGACTCCCACCCCGCTACAAAATCAATAGGGGCTGTGATGTCATAATCCCAACGCTGACTCAACAACACAAATTTATCTTTCAACTTTACAGCTTGTTTTGCATTCTCAACAAAGTCAGACATGAGAATCATATCTGCGTTGATGATACAAAGCAGATCACTGTTTGAGTTCTCACGCGCCAGCTTAAACATGGACGAGATCAGCGGCGTGCCGCCGACACTGCGTTCAACATGCGGAACATGCTTCACACCCAGTTCATGCGCCACATCGGCAAGACCTTCTTCCTCACCAAGCAAAATAACTTCGACATCTGGCAGCAATGTCCATGATTTGATGGCATTGCGTTGAATCATCGCAATATGCGGATTGGTGAACGGTTTGGGAGCGGAGAAGAGAGTAAGTAATGACATTAGTAATCAAAAAACCTTCAAAGTATCAATATCAGGCAACCCAAAGGGATATTCACCATTCTCTGAAAAAATTTCAAGTTCAGACAGCAATCCACTTTTGATGTGTAAAATAATGCCAACTGGAATTCCATTTTCAGAAAACCCTGATGCAGACAAACGTAAATGTAGTTGTGTTTGTTTAAAATCTAGTACTTTCAAATCTATAGTCGGGCACCCACAACTACATTTTGAAATCACCTCTGTATTCGCAACTTGCTCTTGAAGCTCAGGATGATTAGCTTCCACAAGAAGCCAGTGAATCAGATCACGCTCCTTATTAGATAAACCTCGATGCTCTTCAATAAAATAATCATTAACGTTCATTATTACTCAGTTCTAATAGCTATTTTTTTAACGCTCTCTTATCAATATCTTTGAGAGTCTTATGTTGCACATCCGCGTTAATCTTTGGAAGTTCAGGGTGATCGTGAACCAAATCTAAAACTTCTTTCCAAGTGAAATCGTCCCGTCCATCAAAGCGGGCATAGACCTGACGCATAAACTCCAAATCTTCAGGGGTATCCACCGTCCAACGATAATCACCAAAGTCGGTGGTGTGATGCAGGAGGGCAATTCTAAACCCTCTTGGTGAAGTTCCCTCTGAAAGCTGACGGTTCATTGCTGAAAGCTGCACTCCTTCATAAAAATACGGCATGGCGTGTTCGCGGTGCTGAGGTTCTTTGGCATCTTTCCAGGCTTTTTTCAAGACATCGAAGGTGCAGGCTTCCACATCCAACCCAATGGGATATGTACGAGTCCATGGCGGCGGTAAGCGGTTGCAGACGAAGTCATATTCATCTTCAAGCAAAGTATTGACTACATTATCAATCAGCTCAGGGTCAATGACGGGACAATCTGCGGTGATGCGAACAACCACATCCGCTTTGGCTTCTTTGGCGGCTTGATAATAACGGTCCAACACATCGAAGAGACTACCACGGGTGAAGGGAATGCCGCTAAAGTCACAGTATTCTGCTACGGGGTCGTCTGAAGCGTCTGTCGTCGTCGCGAAGATGACTTCATTCAGAGTCTTCGCTCGCGAGGTACGCGTGTATACACGAGTCAACATCGGCTGACCTGCAATGTCTGCGAGGATTTTTCCAGGCAAACGAGATGAGGACATGCGTCCTTGAATGATGGCTACTACTTTTTGTTTCATAAAGTCTCTAAAGACCTGACAGGTTTTAGAAACCTGTCAGGTCTGATCATTATTCGGTCTGCGCTTCAGAGGGAATCGGCAGCGGTGTGACAAATCCCTTTGCACGGAATTTTTCAACATAGTCGCGCACCATCCAATAATCAAGGCCAACTTGTTCGGCAATGTCAAAGACCGTATGCTGACCTTCAAAGCGCATCATAATTTTTTCAATGGCACGATTGAGCGCAAAGTTTTCGTGCCAATCCACCCACAAGCCATTGCCACTTAAAAATACAGGTCCGCGGAAAGTACGTTTTGGAATGTAGTTGGTGGCAAAAACACGCACAACCTGTTCGGCAGTTTCAGCAGCGCCACTTAGCATATCATCATGAATGATGTCGAGATTATCATCAGTAGTGTGGTATTCATCATATGGCCAGCGATTAATTGAAATGCTGGGAATGTTCACACCAGGGCCATTCATTACGCGCTCATCATTGGGCGGATAATCTGCGAAGAATCTTTCATCGTGCTGTACATTTTTTACAACATAAGCAGCGATGCGATCAAGCACATGGGTGTGTTGGCGGGTATGATGCCAGGCAATTTTATTTTTATTACCCGTCATCTCCATAAAGATACTTCCGCGCATATTCTTGATGAGATGTTCATTATGTGAAAGATATACAATGGTTCCAATGGTTTCAGGCCCAAACCAAAAACGGACACTCATAGAGCCAGCAGGCAATGGTTTTTCCGCAAGCCGCCTCGCAAGGTCAATGGCACTGACCACACCCGCGCCGTCGTCATTGGCTTGCATAGGGTGACAGGTATGCGCCTGAATAACAATCTCACCCGCTTCTGGGTTCGGGCCACCTTCTGGGTGAATCACGGCGGTTGCCACTTTGAAGCCTTGCTTGGGATCGGTAATAAATTCGGACTTAATCACAGCACGATATTTTTTATCACGCGGAAGTTTGTCGAAGACATTCTTCGACAGACAAAATCCCCACACGCGCTCGTAATATTTGAATACCCAAGGAATGGTATGCGGGCGTTTTTCATTGAAATGCAGATGAGATTGCAATTCTTCAAAAGTAAAAGTCCCATCTACAGGCAGGGAATAGGAAACAATATGCAGCGGATTATTCTTGAAATCCACAATGCGCTCGCCGCCTTCGATTTCAAGATAGGCCTCATGCACCACATAACGCTCAGGCACTTTCCATGTCCATGCTTGCTCGAGAGGAGCATAGGTTTCAATGGTGTAGTTGGATGAATCGGGCATATAGGAGCCGATAATTTCAAGAGTCTTATCTTGATCATCGGAAGCGAGCGTGCGGTGAAGCGGATAGAATTCAGCGAGAATGGATTTAAGGGAGGTATAGGGTTTCATAAATTACCTTTTATATTGCAGGAGTGGGTTGACCTCACCCCTGCAAGCATTAATATTTCGGCTCTTCAATATAGTGCAATTTCTCAGGGTGCTCACGCACAATTATAGACATATTATCAAAAAACTCGTTAGCGGTCAGGTAATGCACGTTGGCCGCGCCTACTTGAATTTCCTTAATCACCCCTGCATGAAGCAAATCGTTCATTCCAGGAGTAATAAAAGTCTTTACGCGGTCATTGCTACGAACAAACATCGTATATGTTTTAATTTGCGGTGTACGATCATAGCCCATATAAATGCCTGCAAATTCTTTGATGCGGCGATAATCACAGCCGACGTTATATTCAATGTAATGATGCATTGAAAACGAATTATTGAAGTCAAGACCAATGCTGATGATGGTAGCGTTTAATTTATGAAACAATGCAAATGCAGAGTTGGGCCCGTACGCTTCCACATCTTCGGTTTTGGAAAATTCATCAGCGCGGGCGCCCAAAGCGGAGAAACTGTAAATCGGGTGTGGTGTCCGTTTGGCGTTAGGTCTGAGGCGCGCTTGTTCCGTAATCATACCCATCTTCGAAGGTGTCTCAGTCACATCAAAGTAATGTGTCTCGGTCCAAGATTGAAAATTGAAAGCAGGAAAGAGTACAGTTCCATTTTTTCCGACCAACTCTTGCATCACATCAATGACCGTATCCACGCCGCCTTCCACACCACCCAGTGATTTATAGGAAGTGTGAACAACAATCGTATCGCTCTCGATTTTTATTTTTCCAAAGCCATCGAGCAAATCTTTTTTATTGAGCATTTTTTCCTCCGAGACTTCGATAGACATTCATCAACGCTTCAGCATTCTTTTTCCAATCCGCACGCATCTCTGCGGACCTGCGGCTGGCTCTGCCAATCTCTGGCAATTTCTCACGCTGATTCATCGCCGCCAAAATTCTCTCCGCCAGGTGATTCGAATCACCATCACGGAAGAGCCAACCGTTTTCATCATCAAATACCCATTCTTTATTTGCAGGGATATCTGAAACCAGACAAGGTAATCCACAAGCCAACGCCTCCATCAGTGAAACAGACGAACCATCCACATGCGAAGGTGAGATGTATAAATCAGCCATATGATACCAGCGTGGCAAGTCGGTTTGTGAAATTTGCCCACCAAATGTGACGTATTCTTCAACGCCGCCGCTTTGCAAAATTTTACGAATACTCGGACCCTGCGATCCGCCTCCTAAAAGAATCAGACGCACATCGTCACGCTGCTGCGCCACCTTCACAAAAGCGCGAGCCAATACGTCCACTCCATAACGAGTTTCCCATGAACGATTACAGAACAACACAAATCCTTCCTTCATTTTGCCTTCTGTATTCTGCATTCTAAAATGTTCAAGGTCAACACCCCAGGGGAAGACGATCGTTTTTTCGGGATTCATCCCATAGGCAATGGCTTTATCTTTGGTCACATTGGCATCACTGGTAAAAAATGTGGAGCGCTTCAATGTGTAACGTGTCACCCATTCCCACCAGTTGTTGCGATGAACATCATCCATCAAGTCAAATCCCCATGAAATAGTCAGGATGGGACGAAAGCCACTTAAGATGGCAATGAATGCGCAGGTTTGGATCGGTCCTGCGTGAATCAAATCAGGTTTAATTTCTTTGACCAGACGCTTAAAATCCAAAACCAATTTTGCAAGATTTCCCCAGCGGAATGGTTCACGTCCGCCCTTCCAGATGACTTGATTTACATTCTCTGGCACAGAACGGGATTCGACTTGTCTTTGATTCCCTTCCAATTGAACAAAGAACACATCATGCCCAGCATCTGAAATGGATTTTAGAAAACGATAATCGTGTGTGGAGTACCCAAGGGAGAAGTAAATAATTTTCATAAGAGCATTTAACCACGAAGGACACGAAGAGTCACGAAGGAAACCCTTTGTGCGCTTCGTGTCCTTTTGGTTTTAGAAATTAAGCGCCCAAGTCCGTCCAGCGTAGTTCTTTACCGAGAGGCATATCGGTCAATGCTTTTGTGCCAATCACATTTTGAATTTGGTCAGGCTTAATCGCGCCAGGTGTGGCAGGGCGAAGCACATCAATCATGTCACGGGTAAAGACTTCGCCAGCTTTGATCTCACGTGCGGCACGTAGACAGCGTCGCTGAACCACTTGGGTATCCTGTTCATTCTCAGCAATGAATTTATCTGAACTCCCCAATGAGCGTTCGAGCAAGCGAGTCTCTTCGACCATCTTCGCCCAATTCTCAGGATTCATCGCAAACTTATGGTCGGGACCTTCGCGGTCATTGCTATCTGTAAAGTGACGTTCGATCACCCGCGCACCCAAAGTCACTGCGCCGAGGACAGGAGCAACTGAATGCGTATGGTCGGAGAGACCTAAAATTACATCTGGAAACATAGTTGCATAGGTTTTTAAAACATTCAAGTGTAAATGGTCATAATTATTGGGACTGGCAGTGTAATTGGTATTACATTGCATCAATACCAATTGTTTATTCAATTTCAAAATCGCATGAACAGCTTTTTGTACTTCTCCTATTGTAGAAGCACCTGTTGCGACAAAGAATGGTTTCCCTTTACTTGCCATACGTTCTAATGCTTCAATCCAATCAATCTCACCAGAACCAGCTTTATAAACTTCAACATATTGATCAAGAAAATCAATCGCTTCAAAATCGTAAGGTGAAGAAAAATAATCGATTCCAACCTCGTTACATTCTTCAACCAAAGTCATAGACCAATCAAATGGAATAGACGCACCTTTATATACTTCAAAGACAGACTTCTTCCATGATGCTTGATGGCTAACTTGACCACCACTCATCGCTTTGAAACCATAATCCGAAACTATTTTCGGGGCATCAAAATTCTGGAACTTAGCTGCATCAGCGCCTGCTTCTTTTGCGAGACGAATCAATTGCTTGGCACGTTCCATGTCGCCATCATGGTTTGCAGCAATATCTGCAATAAAATAAGTGGGATGTTCCAAACCTATTGTGCGATTTCCGAATTTTATGTTCATAACTCCTCCGATTCTGTGGAAAAAGGTGGGTATTGACTGTGGATAACTACGGTCTACTTGTGGATAACTTGGGCAGAAAAGCCGTTTTTCGGGCAAAAACTGGGGATTTCTTGTGGAAAAATGGCACTTTTTATCCAAAAGCTGTGGATAAACTCCCAAAATCTTGGGATAAGTTGTGACCTTACTGTTGGTAACTTCTAATTTTCTGTGGATAGCTTTGTTGATACTGTTGGTAAAACTCGTCTAATCCTGTGGAGAACTCGGGGAGAGGTTCCCCTAAAACTGTGGATAACTTGTTAGTAGATAGGGATAAGTTGTGGGATCTTTTGGCAGTCAGGTTTGAGGTGTGGATGGAGCGCGGGGCAATCTCACTTTCTTTTAGCCCGAACTTGCGCGCCAACTCCACCCCGAATTGATACTTGCTCATGGAGTGGGGACCAACCAGATGATACAGCCCAGTTAATCCACGCTCCAACATCTTTAACAAAATACGGGAAGTGTGATTCACCAACATGGGACAAAAAATAGCGTCGGTGAAACCGCTCATGCTTTTCCCTGTGGTGAGATTGTTGAAGAAGAATTCCGCAAGGCTGCGTCGACCACCCAGACTCCAACCATAAAAATTAACGCGTGCAATAATCGCACTTGGATTTTCAGCGGCAACTGCCAACTCCCCATCCAGCTTGGTTTTTGCATATACATTCAACGGATTGGGAGTATCCTGCTCTGTATAAAATCCATTCCCTTGTCCATCAAAAACAGCATCAGTAGAAATATGGACAAGGGAAATACCACGCACTTTACATTCTTTGGCAAGCTGAGCTGGCAGGTCTGTATTCAAACACGAGCGCGCTGCGGATCGTTTTCGCACAGATCCAAAATCTGCGAGCGCCGCACACCAATTAGCCAGGCAGGGGCGCATGATCCAATACACTTGAAATAGTACCTGCACGTTTAAGTCAGCCTTCACCATTGTATATGGCGCATGGACCAGTTTGCCGCGATCGACACCGATAATTTCATGTTTCGTCATGATGCTTCCTGAGCCAAATTCATGCCCAGTAAACCGCTCGCACCAGTAAATAAGAGCCTGGCCATTAATTAGCCTTCCAACTTGCCTTGCGCAAATAATTCTTCAAAGGGAGCAATAAACTTCTTTATCCCTTCAATATCCAGCCACTCCGAATTATTGTCACTGGAGTAATAATAGCCTTCCGCCAATGGCTTGCCTTTGGCCTGCCAAGAATATCCAAACCATGAAGCTTCCGCAGGTTGGACCACGAACATGGTATCGAGTTCAATGGTGTGCCGAGCTTCATCTTCTGAAATCAACATCTCATGCAATTTTTCGCCAGGGCGAATCCCAATGATATTAATTTCTGCATTGGGTGCAATTGCCTTCGCAAGGTCAACCACTTTTGTGCTGGGAATCTTGGGGACGAACACTTCGCCACCTTCCATTTGCTCAATACAGTTAATTACAAAGCGAACGCCCTGTTCCAGAGATAACCAGAAACGAGTCATACGGTCATCTGTGACAGTAATCTTGCCACCTGCACGTTGATGTAGGAACAACGGGACAATTGAACCGCGTGAACCAACGACGTTTCCGTATCGTACGCACGAGAATCTGGTTGCTGATCCTCCAGCATACGCGTTGCTTTGAATCGTCAACTTCTCTCCCGCTAGTTTCGTCGCTCCATATAAATTTGCTGGGCTGACCGCTTTATCTGTGCTGACCATCAATACTTTTTTCACACCAGCATCCAAAGCAGCTTCAACCACATTGGCTGTGCCCATGATGTTGGTCTTGATGGCTTCCATTGGATTGTATTCACAAGCAGGGACCTGCTTAAGCGCCGCCGCATGGACGACAATATCCACGCCATGCATGGCGCGCACAAGACGTTCGCGGTCACGAATGTCACCGATGAAATAACGCAGGTTCTCATGGTGATATCCACCCACTTGCATTTCGTGTTGTTTTAATTCATCACGGCTAAACACGATTACCTTTTTAGGCTGCTTTTCTTCAAGCAGGGTCTTGATGAATTTCTTGCCAAACGAACCTGTTCCGCCAGTGACAAGTACAACTTGATTTTTCCAGTCCATACATTCTCCTATTTCAAGGCTTTAAATAAGCCAGAGTCTTTTGTGATAAAGATTTCGCCATCTTTGGCAAGCATTTCAGAAAATTCACTTTCCAGCTTTTCCATTTCGCTTTGAGAAACATCTTCCACTCCAATGGAAGAGCGGAGATAATTCATGAGCGGTTGTAATTCGGTCACCTTCAGGTTATCCAGATATTGCGTTTTCTCCACCTTTGAGAAAACTGCTTTTAACTGTTCAAATCCACTTTCCAGTGTAAACGGATTTGAAAACATATCGGCACGCGAGTTAAGATTGACTCTCTTCAACCAACCATACATTCCCTTCATGTGATTCTCCCCTACTGTAGTAGCAATCAGGCAACCGTCATCCTTAAGAACTCTCTTCATCTCGGTCAAGGCCTTCATACGGTCAGGGACATGATACAACATGTGATTGGCAATGACGACGTCAAACACTTTATTTCCATAGGGAATGGTTTGGGCATCGATTTTTTCGAACTTAAAACTGCGTCCGAGTGGAAGCAAATTTCGCCAGGCAGAATCAAGCATCCCGTCAGAAAGATCCGAGAGAGTAATGACCCAGCCAGAAGGAATTCGATTTGCACATTCCTTCCACATCGTCCCTGCACCACATCCCAATTCCAATACAACTGCATCTTCAGGGAGTTGTACAAGTGTATCAAATACCCAATTGAACCAACCCTGCGGATTTGTGCTAAAGCGTTGATGAATTGCAATCCGCGCATCCAGATTGGACGAGTCCTTGTATTGATCTTTTGTCAGGTAGTTTTGATCTGTAAATCTAATCATTTTATTTTTTGATAACGATCAAGGGGTACTGACCATTTTCGGCAAAGAATCTTGGGAAAACACCTTCAAGCCAGTAGACAAATTTCAAAAACGCGCGTCCGCCAAAGGGACGGACAAACCAGCGCAAGACGCGGGTACTGACACTGCGCCAGGGTTTAATTTCAATATTCATCTTGGAACCAATTTCACGCTTCAGCCATTCAGGCGTCATCTTTTGCACAAAAGTCCCAGCTGGGTCTTCTTCGTTCAACCATTCTTTTTTCTTCTTTTCAGCACGGCCTGAGAGTTTGCGCATGAGACCAATTAACGGTTCAGCCATACGACTTAAGAAAGGTTCATGCCACCCATTGACGATTGCAGCAGTTCTTCCTGTTGCAAGCACACGATGAATTTCACCGTAAGCACGCGGATGTTCTGTCAACGCAAGATGATGAATGGCGTGCATGGAAACTGCACCATCAAAAGACTCTTTCTTGAAAGGCAGATTTGCCAAATCGCCCACCACAAAGAGTCCATGATCTCCGATGCGCTCACGGGCTTCTCGTAAGGCCTGAATGGAAATATCCAAACAAACCCGCTTCTGATATCCCTGAGAATAAACTTTGTACTCCTCATACTGCACAGGTCCAGAGCCAGCATCCAAAAGAAACTTTCCTGTGGGAATCAGTCCATTCATCACACGCAAGCGAGTCTTGTGGATGTATTCGCGAGAGACGGGGCGCAAGTCTTCATAACGGGCATTTTGATAATTCCCGTCATCTTCCTGTTGCCAGCCGATTTCATCATAAAATTCGCGTACTTTTTGTTTGGTTTCGTTGGTCATTGTATTTTCTCTTTTACCGTGCAGGGACGTGACTCTTATCTTGATTTGAAGTTAATTTTTCCAGGTAAATGGTTCACTTACTAGAAAATCAAATGTGTCTTTAAACTGCATAAGACCATCTGCACTCAACACCTTTTCCAAAGGCCACACTTCCAGATCATCCCAGAAGTTCATCAAACGCCAGGGAAATGGTCGTGGATATTCAAAGAAAAATCGATAGGCATAATTCCATGCAAATTCGATTTGTTTTTCGTTCATTTGATGAGCAGGAATATCGTTCAGCACTTTTTCAAGGGTGGCATAATACTCATCCCATGTATTGGGATCAATCGTAATGCCACGGCCGCGATAATGAGTCTGGCCGCAAGAAATTACTGGACGTCCATTCATTGCGGTTTCCAACCCAACTGTGGTGGTGTATGCCAAACCGACATCGGCGATTTCAATCAAATCATAGGTGTTGATTTTATCCAACGCACCAATCACATGAATATGACTGGGAAGTTCAGGTAACGCCTCACGAACCACTGTTCCCATAGACTTGGCTTGTGGCACAAGCTTCTCACCAGGATGAACCCGAATCACCATTTGCACATCTGTACGTTTGGCAAAATATTGAACGGTCTTCGTAATCCATTCGGTCATGGATGAAGCGAAAATGTCACGGCCAAGGGTAAGGCTATCACCGAGAACATTGGCAGCCAACATCACCACAGGACGGTTATCAAGATTTAGCATCTTGCGTGTCTCTTGGGCGCCTTGCGACGAGACATATTGCCAAAGTCTCTTGGACTTACCCCACACGCGAGCACCGCGACGAGCATTCTCCAAATCAGCGACACGCTCAAACATCTCATCAGTCACAGGCAATGAACAGCGCGCATCGACAATATAATCTGTATCCTGCTTCATAATCGACGAATTTTGCGCCAGCCAAATCTGTTCACGCTGGTCATTGAATTCGTAAGTGACAGCATCGATATTTAAATAACGGGCTACGCGGAAGACAATCCCCATCTCAAGAATTAATCCATTGGGAATTAACACTACGTCGGGTTTGTTGGATTGCAAGTATTCAAATGCAGCTTTTGCCGCAAATGTATTTCTCTCAATACGCAAATCATACAGCGCACGGTCACCCGCATCATCCATATTCACTTCTTCACGCATCAATGTGTATTGCACATCCCAAAGCGAAATCTCTTTGATGTCAACTTGGATTTTTTCTGGGAGTACAGCAACAGGCTTGAGGTCCAGCATGGAAACGTGTTCAATTAAGGGTGATAATGCAGAAAGAGCATCCTTTGTGTGAAGTACGCGTTGTCGTTGTGTAAAGTTATCTTTTTGTTTGTGCCATTCGGAATATGGCAAAGTCAGTAAGGTAACTTTATGTCCAAGGCCTGCAAGAGTCAAGCCGAGATAAGCAGATTGTTCAATCCAATAATGAAGTGTGGCAAAAAATAAAACCTTCTTCCCTGGTTTGGCATTTTTTGCGATTGGGTCAACGACAGCACGCGCGGCAGGCAAAGATTTCTGCAAACGATCCAAGTTGAAATGATCTTTGCGTGGACGATTCTTTGACCGAAGCATCCAATCGATTTCGGCCGTGAAGGGCAGGTCGCCTAAAAGATTCTTGAGGATGGATTTGTTTGCCACTAATCTAACTTCTCAATCTTCCAATTCAAACGTGGGCGCACAGGGCCAACGCGCGGTTCACCCCATTGCGTTCCGGGCGCACCAGAAATATCCACGTTGAAGGCCAAAGCGTTTTCATCCATGAAATAACGACGCACGCCAAATGAACTGGCATTCACACCGAGGCCATAACGGCCTTCATTGAAAATATCTGCAGGGATTTCAGCACGGCTGACAAAACGACCTGCTTTACGCGAATCAAATTTATCAAACATTTCAGGGCTATCTGTATCAAACGATGCCAACACATATTCACCACGCATGGTGCTGAGATACAATCCAATGCGTAGACCAGTAATGGGTGCATCCAGTTGATATTCAAACTCAACGGTGACTGGTTCTGTGGAGCGGACAGTATCAACCACCTTACCGCTTCTATCCTTGACCTTCAAACTGATCGGCCGAAATGGAGCACTCGAAGCTGGAACTTCATCCGCATCCCAAATACGTTCACCAGCTTGCGCCTGACCAGAAGAAAGATAAAAATCAACGGCTTCCTGTGTGGGCGCACGCATCATCAGTTGACCTTTGTTCAAGACAATGGCTTCCTGTGTCAACCGTAAAATTGCAGACATATTGTGGCTGACAAATAAAACGGTACGACCTTGCTGAGCAACATCACCCATCTTGCCAAGGCATTTACGTTGGAATTCAGCAT
This sequence comes from Anaerolineales bacterium, assembly GCA_046328925.1. Classification (GTDB taxonomy): domain Bacteria; phylum Chloroflexota; class Anaerolineae; order Anaerolineales; family Villigracilaceae; genus Villigracilis. Next base: position 27,890 of record JAXLVT010000034.1, on the reverse strand, counting down.
CTCCCACAGCCAATACTTCGTCCACCACAAGAATTTCAGGCTCAAGATGTGCGGCTACCGCAAAAGCCAAACGTAAATACATTCCTGATGAATATCGTTTGACAGGTGTATCAATAAACTGGCTGACTTCAGAGAAATCCACAATCTCGTCAAACTTTGCAGAGATCTCTGCATTTTTCATGCCAAGGATGGCACCATTCATATAAATATTTTCACGACCTGTGAGTTCAGGGTGAAACCCCGTCCCTACTTCGAGAAGTGAACCCACACGTCCACGCACGGTGACTGTACCTGTGGTGGGTTCAGTTACGCGAGAAAGGATCTTAAGCAAGGTGCTTTTGCCTGCGCCATTGCGTCCCACGATGCCGAGTACTTTGCCTTCTTCAACATCAAAAGAAACATCTTTCAACGCCCAAAAGGATGCTGTATTGGCAGTGCCACGTGAGCCAGTACCAGTCAATGCTTTATAAATGCGGACAGGAGTCATTGCTGCATCTACAAGCACTTCGCGCAACATGCCATATTTAAACTTGGTCTGTGCCGCACCAATGCGATATTGTTTTCCTAGATTCTTTACACTAATTGCAGTTGTCATAATTAAATCGTATCCGCAAAGGTCTTTTCCATATTGCGGAAGTAGAACAATCCGCTAAACAGAATAAGGAAGGAAATTGCCACCGAAACCCAAAGCGACGCATCTGGTCCACTGCCTGAACCGAGCAAGGCCCAACGAAAGCCGTTGACCACGCCCGCCATGGGATTCATCGAATAGGCCAATTGCCATTTTTCAGAAACTACAGAGGAGGAATAGGCCACGGGTGTAATGAACAGCCAAAACTGAGTCAGAAACGGAAGTGCGTAGTTCACATCACGATACTGCACATTAATCGCAGATAACCATAATGAGACTCCCAAAGCTGTAACAATCGCAAGCAGAAGGAAAAGCGGCAAAGTCCACAAGCTGGCCCAGGAAGGTGTAACCCTGTAGTAGAACATCAAGCCAATCAATACGAGGAAAGAGATTGCAAAATCAACCAACCCGCCGAGAACAGATGACACAGGCAAAATCAAACGTGGAAAATAAATCTTGGTAATCATGTTGTGATTTGAAGTCAACGAGCGGCTGGCTTGATTGAGAGCCGCCACAAACAGGCCCCAAGGCAACAAAGCAGTATAAGAAAAGATGGGATAAGGCACTCCATCACTTGATACTTTGGCAACTTTCCCGAAGATGAAAGTAAATACAATCATCGTCAAGACAGGTTGAATAATTGCCCAAAGCGCGCCAAGCAAAGTCTGTTTATAACGGACTTTGATGTCACGCCAAATCATAAAAAAGACGAGTTCGCGATAAATCCACAAATCGCGCAGATTTAATGCCGCAATGCCTTTCGGCGGCTTGATGTAAACAGTGGTGGGTTCGTGTTTGGTAATTTCTGTCATTTTATTTAATCTTATCGCGATTGGCTTTGAACCATTCAATGGTACGACGCATGCCTTCTTCAAAGGAAACTTGGGCACTCCAATCGAATAATTCTTTCGCTCGGCTCACGTCAAGGCCGCGGCGGGGTTGACCATTGGGCTTGTCTGTTTGCCAAACAATCTTTCCCTGAAAACCTGTCATCTTGACAACCAATTCGGTCAAATCCTTGATGGAAATTTCATACCCAGAACCGAGGTTGACAGGTAAATCACCATTGTAGTTTTCAGCAGCGGTCACAAGGCCATCTGCAGCATCTTCCACATATAAAAACTCACGAGTGGGAGACCCATCGCCCCAGGCTGGCATTTCCTTATCACCTCGTTCCCCTGCTTCCACCGCCTTCCGAATCAAGGCTGGAATGACATGCGAGGTCTGCAAGTTGAAGTTATCACGTGGGCCATATAAATTGACAGGCAAAAGATAAATGGCATTAAAACCATATTGTTGACGATACGTCTGTGCTTGCACCAACATCATTTTCTTGGCAAGGCCATAAGGAGCATTGGTCTCTTCAGGATAACCATCCCAAATATCATCCTCTTTGAAAGGCACAGGAGTGAACTTGGGATAAGCACAAACCGTTCCAGTAGCAACAAATTTCCCAACGCCATGCTTATATGCATGGTGCATTAATTCCACACCCATAATCATATTGTCATAGAAAAATTCAGCAGGATGTTCACGATTGGCTCCAATTCCACCTACATTGGCGGCAAGATGAATCACAACCACATTTTTCGCATCCACACCTTTAAGCGCATCTACATATAAACGCTCAATCGCTTCACGTTGAGTCAGATCATAATCTTTTTTACGCGGAATGAAAATATCTGTCGCACCGCGTTCTTTCAATTTCTCCACCACAAACGAACCGAGGAATCCTCCACCGCCTGTGACGATAACTCTTTTATTTTTCCAAAAACCTTCTGCCATGTTTGTCTCCTTATATTACTGCACAATAAATTGCGCATTTCTGTATCGATCATCTGTTGGGTTGCGAATTAATCCAGACTTCAACGCAAACAACACTTCGCGCACCCCATCATCCACAGTTAAAGTGGTGTCAAACCCAAGTACACGCTTAATTTTTTCAAACGAGACTGTGATATCACGCATATCACCGCCAAAGGTCAAGTCTTTATATTCGACAATCGTTTCAGGCATGCGCTTGAGAATAAAATTCACAATGTCGTTTTTTGAATAATTTCCATTTTCAGTCCCCAAATTAAAAACCTGTCCACGGACTTTTTCTTTCTCTGCTTCCAACCCCATGATTACTCCCCGTACCACATCGCGGATGTGAACAAACGAGCGTGAATATCCGCGCTGGTAAATAATTAATTCCCTTTTTGTAAAAGCTTCCAAAACGAATTGATTTACGATCAAGTCAAAACGTGTACGAGGTGAAATCCCATATAAAGTTGCAAAACGGAACAGGAGCGGAGCACAGGTCGCATCTTTTTGTGCAAGCAAAAATTCTTCGCTCGCAATTTTTGTTTCGGCATAAAGCGATTGGGGATTTAATGGGGATTCTTCTGTCACTGGTTTGCCATCTTCAGACAAGCCATAATTACTATAAGTGGATGCAAACACGAATCTTTCTACGCCCAAATCTGCTGCCTGCCCAAAGACAGTTTTCGTTGCTTCAACATTATATTTCCAAGAAACTTGCTTCCCGACCGCCTGACAAGCTGGGAATCCAACAATCGCGGCAAGATGAATAATTGCATCAGGCTTCTGCCAACCTTGTTTTACAGCATCACGAATCGCACGATTCTCGGTCACATCTGCTTTGATGAAATGGAAGTTAGGATGATTCAAAAATGGGACAATCCCCTCACCACCAAACAGGAGACTGTCAAGAATGGTGACTCTGTAATTAGCACGTAGCAGTTCCGAGGTCAAGATGGAACCGATATACCCCGCACCGCCAGTAATCAATACATGTCGATCGGTCATTCCAGACCTTCCAATCTTATTTTGTATCCATCCAAAATTAAAGCAGGTGCAGATTTATCATTCACCACTGCGATACCTTGCTCCAAACAAGTGAGCTTGCAAATATCAGCTACGTCACCAGAGCCAACTATACGCACGCGGTCAAAGCCTGCACTGCGAATCTTTGTCACATGATCTTTTACCTTTTGTCGTGTACGGCGATACACAGAAAAAGAACGCTCAACATAATCCACAGCAAGGCGAGCACGCAAAGCAATCCCTTCAGGGGTAATGATATAACGTAGCTTTTTGCGTTCGGCGCGTGAAACCTTGACAGCACCTTTTGCAATGAGTCTTTTTAAATGCCAATTGACCGTTCCAACTGCCACGCCCAATTGGGTAGCAAGCGCAGACTGGTTAACATTAGGGTCACTTTCAATCTGCTCAAGCAGTGAAAGTTCGCGAAGTTCATCGTTTGTTGATTCAACACTCATGATTTATAATTCCAAAATTCAGTCACTGAATTATAACCCAATTTCAAGGCTATCACACACCTTTCACAACTTGCTTGGTGCCATATTAAGATATTCAGGTAAAATTATTACGCTATGAAAATAAATCCACCTTTTGATGAAGCAGTGGTTGTATATCAACAAACCCGCATGACACATTGGAACACCATTGCCATAAAGCGTGAACACTGGCGCGGTATGGGATATTGGTATCACCGTCGGTTGGCAAAAATTTATAAATTTCTCGTCAACCCGAATCAACGCATTTTGGAGATTGGTTGTGGCACAGGGGATCTATTAGCACAGCTACAACCTTCCCATGGAGTTGGTATCGATTTTTCTGCAGAAATGATTGACCGTGCCAAAAAGAAAAATCCAAATATCGAATTCCACCAAATGGACGCCCATGACCTTTCTGGTTTGGAAGGCACATTTGACATTATTATCTTCTCAGATACAGTCAATGACCTTTGGGATGTTCAACGTGCGCTTGAGCAAATCAAAAGATTATGCTCGCCACATACTAGATTAATTCTAAATTTTTATAGCCACCTTTGGCAATTGCCACTGACCATCGCACAAGGTTTCAACCTTGCCACCCGTCTTCAAGACCAAAACTGGCTAACCCCAGAAGATGTGGACAATATGTTGAGGCTCGCTGGCTTCGAAAGCATTCGAACCACACGTGAAGTGCTCTGGCCGCTCCCACTTGGAGGCCTCGCCGATCGATATTTAGTTAAGCTATGGCCATTCCGTGATTTTGCATTGTCCAATTTTGTGATTGCCCGCCCAGCGGCACAGGCAGTGGAAAAGCCAAGCGTCTCGGTTGTTATTGCAGCACGAAACGAAGCAGGCAATATTAAGTCAATTTTTGAACGTGTTCCAAAAATGGGAAGTAAAACCGAAATCATCTTCGTAGAAGGACATTCTCGCGATAATACCTACGAAGCAATTGAAAAGGAAATACCGCTTCACCCCGACACCCCCAGCTTGCTCTTCCGTCAACCGGGCATTGGCAAAGCTGATGCAATTCGACTGGGCTTTGACAAATCCACCTGTGACATTCTAATGATTTTGGATGCGGACCTGACTGTTCCCCCAGAAGACTTGCCACGTTTCTACGAAGCTATTGCTTCTGGGAAAGGTGAATTTATCAATGGAGTGCGCCTTGTTTATCCGATGGAGAAACAAGCTATGCGCACCCTCAACTTTATTGGCAATAAACTATTCAGCCTTACTTTCTCCTGGATGCTTGGACAATCTATCAAAGACACATTATGTGGCACCAAGGTCATGTGGCGAAAAGATTACGAAGAGATTGCCGCCAACCGATCCTATTTTGGAGATTTCGATCCCTTCGGCGACTTTGATCTCATCTTTGGTGCTGCCAAATTGAATCGGAAAATTGTTGACCTTCCCATCCGTTACCGTGACCGAACTTATGGAACTACCAACATCTCCCGTTGGAAACACGGATTGCTTTTGCTAAGAATGGTAGCATTCGCAGCCCGTAGAATCAAGTTCGTGTAAAAATAAAGAGCGCACTTTCAAAAAGTGCGCTCTTTATTTTATTTTGATTTACATTGAATCTCATCAAATGTACTGGAAGGATAAAGCTTTTCAGTTCCATCTTTTGAAACAAGAATAAAAGCCAAGCTTCCATCATAAATTAAAGTCACATCTGATGCGTGCGGGAAAAATTCAGGGGAATACTCCATGGGAAATATTACTCGGAAATTACTTTGCCCAATAATATCAAAAACCAATCTTCCTTCATTTGTCTTTTTATAACCGACAGAATCTGTAATATCCTCACCCTCTCCAGGAAGATAATAACGTGGGTAAATCGCCCTACCTTGAATAATTTTCAATTTCCCATTGTCTGCAATCTTGCTTATACAAGAGATTTCACCTGTTGAAAGAGAAGGCGAATTCACTAATTTATTGAGCAATTGCCCCTGAGTAAGAGGCGGGTATTTATCTACAAAAGATTTTTCTGTAATTGGCAGAGCAAGTCCTATACCTAAAAAGAATACGACCAATACAAAGGAAAGAATCTGATTTCTCTCAACATGTGGCACAAGAGAAGCGGATTGATTCATTTGAAACCAATTAAGAAGCGAAACTCGCCCACCTTTTAGTAAAAACAGAAAACCACTTACCAAAGCCAAAACACCAAGCATGTAATACAAGTATATCGACCAATCCATGGTCAACATAAATCTTTGGCCTGAAAGCAAAGCTAGAGAAGTCCACAAATTATAAATAAGATTTAAGCCTAAAGGTAGAAGACCTAGCCAACCATTTCGCCACCATGCAACAGAGAGGCCAAGTCCAAATAAAACAATATAAAAAACAAGCAAGGTCATTTGTGTAGAATTTGGCGTGCCTTCCCACTCTTCCCAAAAAGCATGCGTAGGCATCAAAAGTTCATCAAGAGAACGAATTTCACTCCTTAGAGGAAAAACCAAAATATTATTTACACCATGATTTAAAAATGAATTTAGCACACCTCTTATTGCTCCCCACGGATTAGATGTAATTGCATCCCACGTTGTCTTTTTTAATCGAGCATTGTATTCAGCATTCGTCTCCCCTGCAAAAGGTAATACATCTGGCTCAACACCATTTAACCTGCTATAACGCAATGCAAGGTTAATTGTTTGAGATTCAGGGCTATCAAACATTATTTCCCCAGTTAGTCGCCAATTTCTCCAAAGCCAAGGACTAACCATCAAGGCAATCATTATGACCATTAATAGAGCGCCTTTTAGCATGCCCTTAGATTTTGCAGGGTGTACTAAAACCCCAAAAACAAGAATAATCGGCAGGGCAACAATTACCTGGGTACGAATTAATATTGCAGTTCCCAAAATGCCTCCCAACAATATACTAGAAAGCACAGGAAAGGACAATTTAATCCAACGCAACCCAAATAATAAAAATAATACCAGCAACATAGCCGTTGGAATTTCAGAAAGATAAAGTTTTGAATAACTAAGGTTTCCAGTAAAAGGCGCAACAAAATTGGAAGTGTAATCTCTCAATATTGCCAAAAAAGCAATCGCCCCACCTAAAGGTCGTCCAAAAAATTCTTTTCCAAGCAAGTAAAGAAGAACAGGAAATAGGGCAAACACCAAGGATTGTACAAAAATCATATCATCGTACTTTTGTCCCACAAGGTTATGCAAAAACACAAGAAATACAATATATAAAGGGCGTTGAGGAATACGATTTTCTCCAAAGCCTTTACCAATGACTGCTAATTGGGCAAACTCATCATAAGTTTGCGAATCGATAAAGGGATATATCTCAAAATTTGGAGCATGTGGGGCAAGTGCTGATGCACTGGGAATAACGGGTTGACTCAACCAAAGAGATGACGCGGCAAACCAAATAAAAACACAAATCAGCAAATCAAATCTTTTGTACCTATTAATATTGTTTCTAGATTCAAAAAGCAATATTAATATTCCGATTAGGACAGCTAAAAAAATTTGCCACTCAAGGAGCGGAACAGCTGGTAACCCTCGTGACCAATCTCCTTTATAGCCTTGCTCTATTCCCAGTTTAGTAAAAGAAACAATAAAAACAAAAACTATCAATCCTAAAAAAACTATCCCGAAAACACGTAAAAAACGATAAAGCCCATCTTTAGAGTTCAGCCAAAGATGAGAATAGTAAAACAAAACAATCAGCATTATCTCTAAAGAAACAAGAATTGTTAAATTTATCAAAGGAGAAAGTACTTTCAAATACCCACCATATAGCAGTATCAACTGACGCCCCAAAACTCCTGCAAACAACTTTACTGAAAGCATACTTAGCAGAATTGTTAAAGAGATAGTCCAAACAGTCTCAACTGAGGCAAGTCGAAAAAAATTCTCAAGAAGAGTATTCCACCAATGTGTGTTTTTCAAAGCCCCTAAAAACAAAATCGCATTAAAAAAAATCCAAGTAAAAAAAACAAGCACCAAAAATAAATACTTACGGGAAATATCATTACTTGTCAGCAATGGGAAAAGTAATGGCCCAGCCGCAAAAGCACCTTGTATCGCCCATATACCAAACAAACAAGCCCATTTATTTTTCTTAACCCATCCAACCAAAATCGACATATCAAGCTCCAAAAACTATCAACAACTTTAACTTCACACTCTTACCCTATCTAAAAACCTCATTTACAAATGCAGCAGCGCCTTATATCAACGATTTCTTTCATAGACTCTGATTTCAGGATTAACCGCCGATATATAGACATTCGGCAAGTAGGATGGCAGGGAATAAGTAAACTCTTTTACTAAGTGAAAAGAAGATATTTCACCTGCCAGCAACTTTCTAAAGAAATCACATTCAACTGGATTCGTCTTACAAACGTTATCATTATACAATCTCGAATAAGTAAATGTATCAATCACTAGGTAATCCACATCGCGGTCCAAAAGTCCCTGTTCTCCCTGGTTGTATTCAATTTTTCCACCAGTTGGCATAGTTTCGCCCGGATATTTTAAAAAGTAAATCGGGTAATTATGAGCCTTCTCAAACTGTTTTTTATTTACATTAGGTGGATACAGTGTATATTCAATGGTTTTGTTTTTTCCCGGCAAAGTTGCAATGTATTCACTTGCTGGCATACGCGCATCATTTAGAAACAAGAGGGATGTTGATATTAGCCGCAAGAAACAATAAGAAACACCTAACGCAAGGACTATCAGTATTCCAAGTTGAGCAAATTTGTATTTTTGTATTTGCGAGAGATTAATCACATCATTAACAAATAAGGCACCAAGAACTGACAAAAAAGGCACAAAAGGAATGAAATGACGTGGAATGTAATTCACAGACACCATAAAAGGCAAATCAAATAAAACTACAGTTGCCACCAAAATCAAGACTGCCTGTGATTGGTTTTCCTGCATAGAAGTTTTCCCCATACGAGATAAAACCAACTTAAAAGTAAGCCACAAAAATCCCACTATAAACAAATAATATATAAATGGGCCTACCGCATCCTGAAAAATCTTCCACTGTCCATAAAGTCCAATTGGAGTACCAGAGTTTTGCCCATATAAAGGATAACGCAAAATTGCTGGCAACGCCCGTTTAAAGTAATAAACCATCCACAATAAAGCTTTTGGTGTACCCAATGCATAACCACCAAAAGTCAGAACTGTACCAATAAACAACATCTCAAAGGTTTGAAGCCAATTTTTATAGACTTCTTTCCAGTTCATTACAATGAAAATAAACAAGGAGACCAGTACAAGACTACCACCGGTATATTTACTAGAAGCTGCCAAGCCAACAGAGAAAAAAGAAGCGTACAGCCACAGCCTAGATTTTGTAAACTGATACTTCACGCCAAAATAAACGCACAAAATAGAAAAGAATTGCAAGTACAAATCGTTATGTGCAAAACGCGCGTTAGCAGGCACAACACCACTTGCAATGTACAATAGTCCCGCAAGCAGGGAAGGTAATTCTTCCACAACGATTATCCGTGTCAATCCATACACAAGCACAGCCCCAGCCGCACCTAATAAAGCTGAAAATACACGAGCAGCGATAATAAACGTCGAACGAGAGTATCCGAACCCATATACAATTTTTCCTATTCCATACATTACATATTTAGGTAATGAAGGATAATTAAAATCGGGTTCCGTTTCATCAAATACTAACTCCCCACTTAATGCAGCATCTGCACGCCAAACAACTTCATCTGGGTTCCAAAGCTCTGGTACCCCCCAATTAACTCCTGGGATGGAAACCAGAAGAAATGTTATAAACAGAACAAATGGAATAAATTTTCGATACTTTTCGAGGAAATCAGAAATACTAACCAACATTTTTACTCCATCATTGAACAATTTAACCCATGCCAATCAGAAGAAACAATTAAAGAATCATTCACCCTTACAAATAAAACTCGTGTAGCATCACCTTGTCTGCAACCTACAGCAAACACATCTGACACATTGGGAAAATACTCCAATGGTTGCTCAAGAGGAATAAATGCAAAACCACTTCGAGGTCCTATCACATCAAACTGGATCCGATTATAGAGGCTGGCCTCAAGTAAATTCTGATTAGAATCGCCCCAATATTTCCCTTTTTCATAAAACTGGGGATAAAGAGCGCGTCCATACAAAACAACCGCGGCAGAATCAGTTTCGATAAAAGACTTCAAGTCTGAAGCTGAGACCTTAACATCTTTTCGCAACATAAATCCATCTAGAGCATACTTTTGAATCAAACTATCATTCGATAGTTTAGGATAATATCGTGGTATTGACCATTCAATAGCTGGAAAAGAAACACCTAGTATTGCAAAAACAAGAAAGGTCATACCAACTTTATTCCAATTAATGGGTTTAAAAGAGTTCTCTGTAGGTGAAGTTATTTCTGTTACTTCATAACTAGTTTGTGAAAGCAAATTAAACAACATCACGCCAATTTGTGCCAACCCTAGGCTAAAGTAAATAAAAGAAACCCAATCAACCGGCAAAATAAAACGCCAACCAGAGAGACGTACCGGCACCACACTTAAACTATATCCTAAATGAAAAAGAAGAGGCATTAAGCCAACCCATTTGAATCGGCAAAAAGAGATCGAAATCCCTACGGCAATCACGCACAAATAAACAAAAAATATCGGCAAGACATTTCCTGGAAGGCTACCTAAAGATTCTTTCCAAAAACCTAAAACATCCACATATTGATACAAATTGAAAAATCGAACCGTCATCGGCAATGTTACAACTGAAAGTATCTCATTATGAATAAAGTAGGAGGTATAAAACTTGGCTACCTCTAATGGGTTCGCCAAAATATAATCAACTACAATTTTCTTCATACGAGCGTCATATTCAGCTTGGCTCTCATTAGGGAGAATTTCAATTTCACCTGGAGAGGTAGCGTAACTGCTAGCTATTTGTTTTGTATATATTTCTTGATACTCCACCACTGCACGTCCTGAGACTACATAATTTCGAATAATCCAGGGAGCGATAACGACAAGAAAGCTAAAAACAAACACTAAGAATCTTTGAGTAAAAACCTTCCAGCTAAATTTATCTGAAACCACAATACCAAAAATAACGATCGGGATTAGCAGTTGCGCCTGGCTGCGAATAAGAACGGTAAGGCCAAAAAATCCACCTGCCAAAACTCCAAGATATGCACGCTTTTCACGATCTTGAAGCCAAACCACAAAAAAGTAAATAAATATTATCATCATAGCCATGGTTGGCACATCAGACATCAAAAGCTTTAAGTCAGACACTTCAATAATATTTGTAAGGGTAATCGAATTTCGTTCACGAAACAAAATTAACAAACCGGCTATTATTCCAGCAGGCTTACTGCCAAGCTTCGCAACTAATAAATACACAAAAACAGGAGTAATTGCAAAAAACAATATTTGTAAAAAAATAATATTATTAAATTTTTGACCACCGATAAAATGGAGAAAAGCCAAAAAAATCGAATATAGCGGACGATGTGTTATTCCAAAATGTCTACTTTCTCCAATCAAGAAATTTTGGGCAAATTTATCATAAAGAGCTGCATCAGAATAAGGGTAATATTCAAAATTTGGGGGTGTGGGTTTCGGTGTAAAGTAACTCCAACGGCGCATTGGCTCCAACCACCAAGTCAGAACCGTAGCAAACCACAAACATACACCGAGGACTAAATCTAATTTCTTATAATGGGTATATTTCCTGAGAAAGAAAAACAAAATAATACCCAACGCAGATGCAAATAAAACCTGTTGAGGCAATAAAGGTGTCCCAGGAGACGACCATCGATTAGGGTCTGGTTGTATTCCTATGCCAGTCCATAATACAAATACTCCTACAAGAATAAAAAAAATAATTATTCCACCTGTTAACTGTAAAGAATGTTTCCATTGCACAAGGTGAAGCCAATTCAGCCGATTTCCATTCCACACAAACTGAACGAGTACAATTTGCAAACCGATAAGGATAAATAAAACTAGAAACGGGAACAAACGTTCATAAACTGCCTCTCCTATATTACTTGTTGGCATAAGCAAAAATAAAAGGCTAGCCCCACATAAAAGACTTCCAAAAAGAGTCAACAGGGATTTATTTTTATTATTAATCAGGAAAACATCTAAAACTTTAGCAAGCTGGGTAGTGAACAATATTGCCCCCAAAGAAACCATCACCACTGCAAGTATAAAACCGGCCAACACCAAACGATTTGCTGAGAAACCAAATAAGGCAGAGTTTTTGGTACCAGTAGGTATTAAGAGAAAAAACAATAACGCAACAGCACTTTCCAATAAAGTAGCAATAAAAAAAAACTTTAATAAAAGTGGTTTTTTAATTGCCATTAAATTAAACCTTCGGCGAATCCACAATCACATAAATCAAACCGACTGAATCTATAGAATCGTCTCCAGTAAGAAATTCAGGACGAATTCGTGAACGTGCCGTCTGAAACTCAACTTCATTTCTCGCTATTACAACAATTTCGGTTTTATTAAAATAAGACTCGAATATTTTACGGTAATCACCCACCCTAAAGCGATTTAAGTTACTAGTTGGGTTCAAGAAGTTTACCCAAAAGTTTTTTGAAAATGTCAGCATTTCAAATGGGAATTTAAAATAATGGTCTCTTAAGTCAACAAAGTGTAAATGAGTTCCATTAGACGCTGTCAATTTAGCAAGAGCTATAGTAATTCCATCAACATCGTCCAAATGCTCATACACAGATGTACTCAACACATAATCAACTTCTGCAATTTGGGTCTGGATTTCTTCATCTCGTATATCCCCATGAAGTAGGGTTATGTATTCAGATCGTGGGAGAACATCCCCATTATCCACTATTAAGTACTCATTATAAGCAGGCAGTAATTCAAGATTGCGCTCCTTATCAATTAAAACAAAATGATCACAAAGAACAACATGCGCAGCGCCTTGCTTCAACAATTCAACACCAACTGCAAAGCGACCACCATAACCAAAAACCAGTACTCTCTTCCCTTGTATAGATTTATTACGAGCAGACAAAGTAGAAATGTATTGATTAACAGCAGCTAACGGATCGCTCGATTCAAGCCCAGGCCGAATAATCAATCTTTGTTTTAGGAGAAAACGAGCCACACCTTCAGGCATAAAATGACGAACAAGGCGGAGAATAAGATAACGGATATTCAAGAGGAGTCCTTATTTTGGTATGACTGAAGAACAGTCTACAGTATCTTTTTTAGGGATTAAGAGTTGAACTTTTACAACTTTCAAGGTGTCTAATGGCTCATAATAACATAATACAGGTTCTGAGACCCACTTGACCCATGCATTATTTTCTTCGCCAAATTGAAAAGAACTATCTTGTACTGGAGTTCGTAATGGCTCAGTAACAATCAATGAAAAACGGTGGGAAGCCAAATCCTTATAAAAGCCATTAAAATAAACAGAATCTCCACTTAATGCTTGATTCATTAATAGTTTTTTTTCATAATCAGGCACAAATGGCACATTGTTAATATAACCAAATGTAAGTAATTGCCGTTGATCTATAAAGAGGACATCCCCTGACATCTTTGCTCTATCCACTTCATACTGAATACGATGTAGTGAGGCATCAACTATATCGTTAGGAGGTAACATCCCCAGTGCAGCCTCGGTGGGATAATCTGCAAGAGTCTTTAACCAAGATACATCATTACCAAAATTAATAGATCGCATTTCAAGCAATGGAATCATAGAAGAGTTTACAAGTAAAAATACAATCAAAATTTTTAGAAAAAAAGGAATAACTTGACTATCCTGTAACCAATCACTACCGCCATTGTGTAATGCAATTGCTCCCACAAAGAACAATGCAATTAAAAACATATCCATATTATGTAAGTCGCCACCACCACCAATTTTTGTGCTTGCAACAATCCCAACAACAAAAAATGCTACTAATGGTAATAAAAGAGAAATCTTTTGCAAATTCATTAATTGCCAGTATTTTTTCACAACAAGATAAATCAGAATAGCACTTAGTGGTCCAACAGCCAACAAGAGCGCATAAAGAATGCCTTCTCCATAAGTTGAATTAGGCAAAAGTCGATACCACAACAGTGGCTGATGAGTGACTTCATAAATAATTCTGTTCAGAGTAAGGCCTGAAGAGGAAAACTGCTCAACGACTGAAGGTACTGTTGTTTCTGCTGGAAGAGAATTCACAGTTGGAGAAGCTACTACTCGACTAAAAAGAGTTCCTGTAACAGCAATAATTTTAGGAAGAAGCAAACCACCTACAATGCCTGATAAACCTAAAATTGCCGAACGTACCCAAGTTTGTGTAGAAGATTTACGGTCAGAAAAAGAAGCGGAAGCAAACTCAAGCATAATAATCCAAATGGGGGGAGCAAACGCCCATGTGAATCTACTGGCTTGACCTAAATATCCCGCACCAATTAAAAGGGGAATTGCACCCCACAATGGCATCTGCCATGCAAGGGCAACAAGAGCAGCACTTAAAACAAGTGGTGGATGAATTGGCCCTTGTTTTAGGAATAAAAATGTCCATAAAGTGACGAGAAGCCATTGCTTTTTGTTTTTAACAAAGGTACGAAACGTAGCGAATCCAAGCAAGATATACGGGATAACAAGGGTTAATCCAACCCATAAACGTTCCACACCAATGGTAAGACCTGGAAAAATAAAAGGCCACCCTCCAACCAGTTGCCGTCCTAAGTCAAGTAATACGAATATCTTTTTATCAGATGGATAGTCATATAAACGTTGTCCAAAAAGAATTGAGTAATCCCACAGACGATTTCCTTCAGACCAGCCTAAAGAAAAGGGATAATTATTAACATAAACAAGAGATGCCATAATGGAAAAGGCGCTCCCAGTTACAATCAGCGAAGATAAAAATTGTTTCCAACCAATTAATACCCTTTCACTAGAAGAAACAAATGATAATAGAAGGACAGTCAATCCCCAAACACTCACTCGAATATATAACTTTTGGAATACAACTCCCCATGCAGTAAATTGAAAAAACCAAACAGGAAAAACTAGGATTACGAACCATACGAACCAACGGAAAACACCTAATTTTTCACGCATTTTAACTGCACCGTCTATCCACGGTACAAAAAAATCTTGTCTCCAAATGAAAAAACAAACCAACAGAAAAAAAGTAATACAAATAATAAGAAATAAAATAAAAAGCACTGCCCAGGTACGTGAGAACTCCCCATACCAAACGCCTGTTCCCCAGGCAATTTGATAAAGCTCAAAGCAAGATCCAATCAGCAACCATGCTATGCCTAATACAAAAAAAACTTCTATAAGTCTGTGCGGAAATTGTTTCATCAAAAAACCTGCTTATAAATCGGGTTTAGCCTTTATGATACGAATTAAACTCAAGCATGAGGGTTAAGTATCTTTCACACATGCGATCAATCGAATACAAATCCCTTAATCTTTTCTTTGCAGCCAACCCCATATTCACTCTTAACTCCGGTTGACGTAACAATTGTAATATAGCCTGGGATAATGCGTCAGCGTTTTCCACCGGGACCAAAAGACCTTGCTCCCCTTGTACGATAACTTCATCAACCCCTTCTACTTCCGTAGCAATAATTGGAAGTCCTCCCCCCATCGCTTCCAACAATGCAATAGGCAACCCCTCCCAACGAGATGGCAAGACAAACACATCAGATGCGGCTAGAAATGTTGACACATCATCTCTTTTACCAAGTAATTTAACAGAACCTGAAAGATTCAATGACTGAATTTGTGTTTTAAGATCCGCACGCAAAAGACCATCACCACAAATCCCTAATTTTACATTTTGAAATTCCTTTAAAACTGCAGGCATTGCTGAAATTAGAATTTCATGTGCCTTTTGATATACAAGCCTACCCACTGACAATAAAACAATATCTCCCTCATCAAATCCCACCTCTTTTCTAATGTCAAACCTATTGACACCTTCAATTGACACGGGTGCAATTCCATTTTGGATTACTCGAATACGATCTAAATGAATTCCTTCTTTCAAGGCGCTTTGACGTGTTTTTTCAGAAACAGCTACAATTACATGGGCGATGTTGTGATTTATCATCCATGAATGAATCCTTTCCCGCCAACGAGGAAAACCATCAATAACTCCGTGATGAGTAGCAATACGTATTTTTACACCTGCCAAACTTGCAATAGGCAGTACAAGCATATTACTGTCATGAGTAAAGGTTTCAATTACATCAAATTTATTGCGACGTAGCAACACCCACAAATTCCATAAACCAACAACCAAACCATAGAGACCTAGCTTACCATGCTTGCTAAACATCACATAAATTGGAAATTCTGATTCCGCTTGCCATTTCTCGCACAAGTTTTCTTTATCATAAAAAAAGGCAGCAGCCACTTTATATCCGCGCTCCTTAAACCAACGAGCTTGATCTAATAAAACCTTTTGTGCCCCCCCAGTTGCCATCTGTGTACCAAAAAAAAGAATGGACAAATTCTCTGTCATATGAGTTTCAGAAGTGTTTTTCATGAGCTTGCTACTGCTGTATTTGTTATATATATATCCATATTTTTTAGGTGAATCACTTAATGTCACTCATAAGCTTTTGAACTATTCTCTGCCCAGCATCCCCATTGCCAAAAACGGCAGGATGTGCGGCAGGAATGGAAAACGTCTGTACAGCCTCAATAATTTTTGTCTGCACTACACCTGTTAATACATTCCAACCTGCTAGAACGGTTTCAACCCATTCTGTCTCGTCCCGTAAGGTAACACATGGAATCTTCAGCCAGTATGCTTCTTTTTGAACCCCGCCAGAATCCGTAAGGATCATGCGAGCGTTTTTCTCCAGCCACAGCATGTCAAGATAGCCAACAGGCTCAATAAATTTTATATTTTCTCCAACCAAAAAACCTGCTGACTGAATTGCCTTGAACGTACGCGGGTGGACAGGAAAGACCACAGTTTCACCCAACAGCTTAAACGTTTCAAGGATTTCAGATAACCGTACGGTATCATCCACATTTGCCGCACGATGCACAGTTGCCAGTAAGTATTTACCAGATTTAAGATTCAATGAATGTAATATATTGGATTTCTTTTCCGCTTCACCAACATTTCGCAGGATTACATCGTACATCACATCACCTACTACATGAACACCTTTTGTGATACCTTCAAGGGCAAGGTTATCAACGGATTTTGAAGAGGGACAAAACAGCCATTGAGAAACATGATCTGTCAATATACGGTTTATCTCTTCAGGCATTTCACGATTGAAACTGCGCAATCCAGCCTCAACATGTGCCACAGGAACATGCAGTTTTGAAGACACCAACGCACCTGCTAGTGTTGAATTTGTATCACCATACACCAAAACACAATCAGGCTTTTCCTGCTCAAAAATAGGCTCCATACGAATTAACATTTCACCAGTTTGCACTGAATGACCAGCAGAACCTACCTCCAAATTGTAATCAGGTTGGGGAATTTCCAGTTCACGAAAAAACACCTCAGACATACGATCATCATAATGCTGTCCAGTGTGCACCAAAACCTCAGTGTTCGCCTGTCTCAAGACACGGCTAACGGCCGAAGCTTTAACAAATTGAGGTCTGGCCCCAACTACAGTAAGAATTTTCATAATATTTAGTGTCCAAATCGAATTCTTTTGATGAAAACAAACTTTAGCATTATAACAAAGCATATATTGCTGATGTTACAGAAAAATACCCAGTCTCAACAGATAGTCAAAACTGGGCATGAGCTTAATTAAAAAGGGTTTGCTTAAATGCTTGGGAGTTTTTGCAGGATTTGTTCAAAAAATTTCAAGCGAATATCTTCTTTTTTGTTCTGGTCAAGATAAAAAGCCACAGAATTAATATCCACACGCTTTCCAATCATATCGTAGGCAAATTTGCGGATGCGTTCAGAATTTGCAACAACATTCTCTTCGGTATTGGGAATGCGTAAAATGACATCCAACGATAATTCGTATAAATCAGTATCACGAAATGCAATTACAACCGGGATACCATAAGCCAACGCTTCTCGAATTTTCAACACAGAGGCTTCTTCCATTTTGTTGCGATGCAATGCTAAAGAGCCTAAAGCTACATCTGTATCGGCAAGTATATTACGCACACCATCTTTATCCAGAAAGCCATGCAACAGTAAATTGGACGGTACAGGCTGATCCATATCTTTTTTGGCATACCCAACAAGATTTACAGTAATATCAGGATTCATATTCGCAAATTTGATTAATTTGTCCACTCCATGCCATTTCATACCTGGAGAACAAACCATGGTAATAACAGGTTGCTTATGAGTCGTTGGCGGCAAAGTTTCAGCTTGGCTTAAGTCCAGACCATTGGAAATGACGCAAAAAGGTTTATTGCGCTTGGGCAACAGGATGTCCACCAATTCATGAGAGGGGGTAATGATTCCGCGAGCAGCACCAAATGTCAGATTCCGCGTGAGGCGGTTTATCCAATAAAAGAAAGTGCCTCGTTTCAGATATTCCTGCTTGTCGTCTGAATTTGTTTCCAGAACCACCGGCGAGATTTTGAAAAGTCGGTGCAGTGGATATGAATACAATCCAAAACGAAGATAAATAATGTCAGGCTGATATGACTGAATCGCTTTTAGCATTTGCCGCAAAACAAATGCACGATTAAGTTCACGTTTAAGTAAATTAACATTTGCATTAAAAACGAACTGACGCTCTTCCGGAAACGGAATCTCAGCAGGAGTTAGGCTAAACAGGGTTACAGCATGTCCCATTTTGCGCCAGATACCCATTTGCGTCTTTATTTTTTTCCCCACGCCTCCTTGCATAATTTCCGGTGCAACATGAATGGTGACATAAGCGATTTTCATACGAGTTATCACTTAACCAAAGAAACTATGCGTTTCACAAATGGTGTTATTTTCAATATAAGTGGATGTCTCATGAATTTCCCGTAAGAAGGATAATCCCAATAGGTCTTGCGGGGTAAAGCCATGATGGTTGTGAACTCATCGTCTGTGAGGCCAAGCTTCTTGACCACATATTCACGATCCTCCTCTTGCATAGAAGGGGCGTAAGTTGGGGCACTTAGATCATCCAATGCTTGACTGCGGGTGATTTCGCCAGAACAAACTAAACTCGAAAGATGCGAACGACGTTTATCAAATCCAAATTTTTCAGGCAGAATATAACCTTGATAAAAGCGAGTGTAGATAGATTCATAATGCTTTCCACCATAATAACGCCATCCAAGCTCATCCTGTAAAACCCGCAAGGCTTCTTTTTTGTTATAGCCGATGTAATTTAGAATCTCAATGCGCTTCTGGGTTATCATGCGGAAATAGAATTTAAAGAAACCGAAATGTGGAAATGTTTTGAGCGGGAGTGTACCAAACATATTCTGAATAGCACGAATATACTTCCAATCAAAATGTCCTTGAGACCATGAGCGGGGCAAATGCGTTTCCGTACGAACATTGTGCCCGACAATGATATATTTAACACCCAGTTTTTCGGCCATATTGCTCAACAAAGCGACAATAGCATGGTCTGTGGGAATTTCAGAATCAGGTGTTGATGCTTTCAAGAAGGAAACTTGTAAATCTCTGAATTCTTCCCAATCGAGCACTTCAGTATATAAATCAATATTGAGGCGTTTGAGTGTTTCTTCAATATTCTTTACCGCTAACTCTGAATCCCAACCATTATCAAGATGAACAGCAAGCGGGCGTAGACCAAGTTCCTTCACACGGAATGCAACGTAGGTGCTGTCCACACCACCACTTACGCCAATAATACAATCATACTTTTTGCCCTCCCCATCTTTACGTATCTTTTGGGCAATTTGCTCCAACTCGCGGAGTCCTTCCTCTCCATCGACTACATATTCACGCACCATACGGTCATAGGTATGACAATGGTTGCAAACGCCGTTTTCGTCAAAAACTATATCAGGATCTGTTGTGTCCATGACACAACGGGTACACATTCTATACTCGGAACTCATACGGTCTCCAATAATTTTTTTAATTCCTGGTATGACGGGTAACTGATTAACACGCCACGTAATGGACCTTGAAATACAAAGATGCTTCCAGCCGCCGCAGCGGAAGCGTGTCCCTGCTTGATAACTTCAGCCACATCGTTCAAATTCCCTGCCCCGCCACAAGCCACTACGGGTACACTAACAGCATCCGCGACTTTTTTGACCAACTCAATATCGTATCCCTGCATCATTCCGTCGCAGTCAATCGAGTTGACAAAGATCTCACCTGCCCCCATCTTTTCCATCTCAACCGCATATTTCACAGGGTCAACGCCGGTCTTTTTCTGCCCACAATGCGTGACCACTTCATATTTTCCAAGGAAATTCTTCTTCACATCTACCGAGACAACTACAGCCTGGCTACCTGCATGATCTGCAATCTCACGTATTAGCGTAGGGTTCTCCATCGCAGCTGTATTCAAAATCAATTTCTCAATACCAATAGCAAGCAAAGTGTAGACATCTTCCATGCTACGGATACCACCGCCATATGCTAGCGGAATAAATGCCTCGCTAGCAATATTTTTTAACATATCGAACTGCGGACCACGTTTCTCTGGTGTGGCGGTAATGTCCAGCAGAACAATTTCATCCACTTCCTTATCATTGAAAATACGTACAACATTAATCGGATCACCAAGATATTTGGGGTCTTTGAATTTGACTGTCTTGACCAGCCCTTGCCCCTTTAATAGCAACGCAGGAATCACTCGGGCCTGTATCATTTAATATTCTCCGCAAAATTCTTTAGTAATCGCATTCCAAAGCGGTGGCTTTTCTCTGGATGGAACTGCACACCCATAATATTCTCACGCCCCAAAATCGAATGGATGGTAACACCATATTCTGTTTTGGCGAGTACAGCATCCATGTCCTTTGCTACTACATGAAAGGAATGAACAAAATAAAAGCGAGACTCCTCATCCCAATCCGCAACAAGTGGATGTTCACGACAAACTTGAGCTGTGTTCCATCCCATGTGCGGGACTTTGAGATTGGCATGCTCGGTTTCAAACTTGAAGCGAATCGTTTCCGCATCAAACCACCCGAGACCTGCGAGCTGCCCCTCTTCACTTCCCTTAGTCATGAGTTGTAAACCAACACATAACCCAAGAACTGGAATCTTCTTCTCCAAGACTAAATGTCCTACAAGGGCCTCCAAACCAGCCTCTTTAAATTTACGCATTGCCGCATCAAATGCACCAACACCTGGAAGGATTATTTTCTCTGCGCTTTCAACTACTTTAGGATCTGAAGAAGCAATTGCTTTTACACCTATTTTTTTAAACATATTGACAATTGAACCCAGATTGCCAACTCCATAATCAACTACAACTATCATTCCTCCCTCCCTTTCTTATTTGCCTTACGGAATGCTTGCATTAGATACATAGCCTGCAATAGTTTCCACGCACTATAAATGTTAGCACGATCTTGATTTTCAAATGCAGATTGAAGATCGTCTAAGACCCGAGAGCCATTCCAAAAAGAAGATGTTTTAAATTCCATGGAATTGACAGAGTCTTTTATAAACTCCTGTCCGCGAGAAGACATCCAACCTTCATCCAAGTTTGGGAATCCCAATTTCTTTGTGCGAGTCCGAATGGTTTCAGGCAGGATTCCTCGTAATGCATCACGAAGGATTCTTTTGGTGTATCCTCCACCAATTTTACAATCTGACGGCAGTGAAAAAGCCAAAGTCACTAATCTCCAATCCATAAAAGGAGAGCGGACTTCCACACCATGTGCCATAGATAGTCGATCAAAATCACGCAAATTCATTGGTAAGTGAGTAAAATGAAAGTCAGTATACAAAGTTTTAAATAACTGATCCTTTCCTGCAAGGCGTGGCATGTCTGCTTCCATAGCGGCGGAATAAAAAACTTGTGGTTCAGCATTTAACCAGTCTAAATTTCGAACATCCAAAGACTTATTAAAAAAACGTTTCCCAAAATTTAGTATTCCTGAAAAGTACGAACCAATATTTTTCTTCAAGCTCATGTTATTTCGAATAGATACTAACTCCAAAAAGCGCTTCGGATTATTTCTCGCATCACGCATGGCTGCAAATACATGCCAAGTATACCCACCTAATGCCTCATCACCTCCATGTCCATCAATCGTAACAACTACTCCATTTTCTCTTTGCTTTTTATGAACAAACCATGGACCAAGGTGAATATCAGACAATTCTTCATATTGATATAAAATCTCTTGATAATAGTCAAGATACAAATCCGCGTTCATTTCACAATAAAACGGAGTAGCACCTGTATGCTTTATCACTTCGTCTGCATAATGGCGTTCATCAATAAGCTTACCAGGATATGTTCCTATAAAAGCTTTCTGCCAATCCATTGCCATACGCATGGTGGCATCTCCAGATTTACGTATGTGATGCATTGAAGACAAAACAGAGCTTGAATCCAGTCCGCCACTTAAAGCTGTACCAATCGGCACATCGCTTCGCATACGAATACGGCAGGCGTCTAGGAATAACTCACGATACATTTGAACTTGGTCTTTGTAAGAGGTTGGTGCATCAACAAGATGGTCAAGTGTATTCCACCAACGTCGAATTTTTATGTCGCCATTATGATTAATCGTTAGGCAATGGCCACCTAACAAACGTTTAAGGCCAAGCAACAAGCAATTTTCAGTCCCCTCTACTAATGATGAATCCATCAAAGAAGTAGCCATAACTTCAGCAGAAAAGTTTGCATGAAAGCCATCCAAGGCAAGAAATGCCTTCATTTCAGAGGCAAACGCAAATCTTTTCTCATCAATATAATATACAAGAGGTTTTACGCCAAAACGATCACGCGACAAGAATAATTTTCTTTCCTGAGAATCCCAAATCGCAAACGCCCACATTCCATTAAATTTGAATTGACAATCTTCACCCCATGTTTGGTATCCTGCAAGAATGACTTCCGTATCTGAGTCAGTTTTGAATTGGCAGCCTAATCCCTCCAATTCTTTTCTTAATTCCATGAAATTATATATTTCCCCATTAAAAACTATCCAGTATCTTCCATCAGCATAGGACATTGGCTGTCGACCAGTATCTGTAATATCAATAATTGCAAGACGCCGGTGACCCAGGCCCAATGCAGCAGATTCATCTACATGAATATCCCAGCCATCTGGACCACGATGCGCAATCATATTGGTAAAATCTATCAACTCATTGCGGGAGACGGGCTGCCCATTTAGATTCCAAAATCCTGTAATTCCACACATATAATCAACTTTTCCTTATTTCAATTAAACGTTTAGCAAACAATTCAAAATTAGTTGTTTCATTATATCTTTCTAACCAAACCTCACGACTGGCTTGTCTTTTTTCCTGTATTTCATCGGTCAGATCACAAACCTTTAACAGTATTTCAGCAATCTCTCTCGGATCTGGATTGGCACTTAATAAGAAGCCATTTTTTTGAGACACAATTTCTACATTTCCGCCAACAGAAGTTGCAATAATTGGAATTCCACAACTAATTGCCTCCATAATCGAGACTGGGGTGCCTTCTGTAGAACTAACATTAATAAAAACATCCACAGGGTTTTCCAAGTAGTCCTGAATAAGTATCTGTTGTGTTTTATAACCTGGAAAATATCCTTTTGCATTCGAGGGAAATTCATTCTTAATTCGCTTAATATAATTACTAATCTCTTGACCATCGCCATAATGACGCCATTCAATTTGTTGTGTATCTCGCATTTGAGCAGCAACAACCACTGCATGAAAAATCAAATCAATTCTCTTAACAGGATTAATGATAGAACAAGAACAGATACGTAACACACCATCCTGTGAGGGTTTCGAAACGCCACCCGGATCTGGTACACCAAGGAGCATAGTTTCATATTTGTTCTTAAACTGCGGGTATTTATCTTTGAGATAATTGGTTCCAATATCTGAATCTGCAAACAGACCATCAAGCAAAGAAATTGCACGAAAACGGCATGGCCAAACTCCATACAACTCTTCGTAAAGATCGTATCCGTGTGTACGGGAAACAACTCGCAAGTTAGTGGCTATTTCTTTTGCTAAGCCAATTCCCATTGTAATTTCATCAAACCAGAAAGTGTAAAAAACAATGGATGAAGCAGTCACAGTCTGTTTTTTCAACCAGTTCAGCACCCAAATACGAGTCAATTCTGCCCCTGCTAAAAACGAAAAAAGTCTACGTCCATATAAAGGTGACAGAGATTTTGGTAGTTGGTTTTTTATATCTTGACGAAAATCTTTCGAAAACAAAGATTTAAGCCCAGCAACCACCCTTCTTACGAAGGTAAAAGATTCAGCAAAACTCGTATCAACTTCAACTCCTTCCACAAGCGGTAGAAGCTTTCCCTTTGCTACTCGTGGAACAAGAATGACTCGGTCAAATTTCTTTACAAGAATCCGCACTTCCCCATCAAGAAAGGTTTGTTCTGTAGAATAATCATATGGGTATGAGCCTGTAAACAAAACAAGTATCATTTCAAACACCGTCAGAAAGAAATGTGGTCCGATTTACAAAAAACTCCTGAACTGCTTTTTCATAATCATCGTGGCGACCGATATCGAGCCAGTAGCCGTCAAAATTATATACGTTGACCTTTTGTCCGGCCTTCATTAAGTTGATGATCAATTCGGGCAAATCAAGTCTTTGATTCTTCGGAATATATTTCAAGATTTCTGGTTCAAAGATATAAATTCCCATGCTCACTGAATAATGGTAAGTTGGTTTTTCAATGTAATCAGTGACCCAATTATCTGCATCAACTTCGATTACGCCCAAATCAATTTTAACATCCCGTTGATAACAAGCAACCGTGACCAGTGCACCACGTTCGCGGTGATGCTTCAACATTGCACTGTAATCAATCGTAGTAAGCAGGTCACCGTTCATGACAAGGAAAGTATCATTCAAGTTTGGGACCAAAGCGATGGGCCCCGCTGTACCTAAAGGTTGTTCTTCTCGTGAATAGTCCAATTTCACATTGAACTTGCTTCCATCTCCACAATATGCCATGAGCAATTCAGCAAGATACCCTACGGCAAGAGTCAGGTCATTAAAGCCATGTTTTTCAAGCTGGCGAATCACAATTTCCAAAATTGGCATTTCACCAATGGGCATTAAAGGTTTGGGAAGAACGGTTGTATACGGGGCAAGGCGGGTACCTTTACCGCCTGCAAGAATAATAGCTCGCATCATTACCTACACTGTGTACTGATCGGGGCGATATAAATCCAAATGAGCGGAGAGCCACTCAATGGTGAGGCGCAAGCCTTCGTCAAGTGAGACGCGCGGCTCCCATCCAATCATTTCTTTGGCTTTTTGATTCGATGCCCACAACTTCATTACTTCGCTTTTTCCAGGGCGGATACGTTGTGAATCAACTACTACTTTAGGAGTCTTTCCAATAATTTCGAAAATCTTTGTCACCAAATCACCAATGCGGATGGTGTTGTCATTTCCAAGGTTGATTTCCTCACCCAATACATTCTCAGCCTCCGCCACACGTACAAATCCATTGGCGGTATCTGCCACGAATGTAAAATCACGCGAAGGCTCAAGGCTACCAAGTTTTACTTCATCACGAGTCAACGCCTGTGTAATAATAGTTGGAATCACGGCACGCGCAGACTGTCGTGGGCCAAATGTATTAAAGGGGCGAAGTGTAACAACGGGAACTTCAAAAGAACGATAAAAACTTTCAGCAATTCGATCTGCACCAATTTTGCTGGCAGAGTATGGAGACTGTCCCTGCAACGGATGCTTCTCATCAATCGGAACATATTTTGCAGTACCATACACCTCACTTGTTGAAGTATGCACGACACGACGCGTATTAAACTCTCGTGCCGCCATCAAAACATTAAGCGTGCCCATAATATTCACATCAATCACTTCACGTGGATTTACATATGAATAAGGAATCGCGATCAATGCGCCGAGATGAAAAACAGTATCTACGCCACGCACTGCGCCACGCACTGCTTCCACATCACGCAGATCTCCATGAATAACTTCTATTTGCGAAAATACATCCGAGGGAATCACACGCAACATTCCAACATCATTACGCGAGTTATAGCGAACAAAAGCACGCACTTGCGCACCTTCCTTCACCATCCGCTCCACCAAATGACTGGCGATAAATCCACCAGCGCCTGTCACCAAAACTTTTTTATCTTTCCAATTCATGTTTTACTCCGCTTCTGATTTTACTCTCTCACGCCAGTCGTTCAACAAATCCGTCAAAGATTCTTTCAGAGAGATTTGCGGACGCCACCCGCAGGCTTTTTTTATTTTCTGAAAACTTCCCACTTGAATGGGAAGATCATTCTTCTGGACTCGCTCCGCATCCAGCCGCGCTGTAAGCTGTCTCGGCGACATGGACATCATCTCACTCAAGCATTCCTGCAATGAAACCGCCTGTTCCGAGCAAACATTATAAATCTGTCCATCCTGACCGTTTTCAGAAATCATGGCAAACGCTCGTGCTGCATCACGTACATCTACAAAATCACGGTATGCATCCAGATTTCCTGTGAATATATCATCCTTGCCATGCTTTTCTGCCAAAGCAATCTGCCTTGCAAAACTAGAACACGCCAACCCAGGCGACTGTCCCGGGCCAAGCAAATTAAACATGCGAACGATTCTCACAGGCAATTGATACGAATCGAAATATCGCAGTGCTACCAATTCCTGTGCAGCTTTGCTAACCGCATAATGAGTAACCGGACGCACCTGAGTCCTCTCACCAATTGGCTCTCGGCCAGATTTCATACCATACACCGCACTGGAACTTGCCATAACAACCAATGGTCTCAACCCACAATCGATGATTGAATCAAAAAGAGTAACTGTGCCTAGAACATTTGCATTATACAATTCCTGCGCGTCAGGAGATTTAATCAAACCCGCAAGGTGAAAAATCACATCCGGTTTTGTATTATTAAGAGTATTAGTAACAACTATTCTGTCACCAAGTTCACCTTGGAAAAAATTATTTATTGTTCCGTTAGAGCGCAGGTCAAAACCAGAAACCTGCCAATTCAACTTGCTCACGTAATTTGCCAGTTGAGAACCAACGAAACCTGAAGAACCTGTAATTAAAATATGCATGGCTTCACATACGCAATTTTATTGCGAGTTCTCCACAGTCTCAAGCATAACTTGTAAGCGATGTTTATATGTATGCTGGCGTATCGCCCGTTCGTATCCACGCCTCGCTATGGCGTCTCGCTCAGAAGGGTGAGAGAGATAGTAATCCACAAGCTCACGAAAGTGAGCAGTTGAGTGGTACATGACAAGCTCACTACCAGGCTCAAAAAGTTCTTCTGCACCGGGTACTTCATCCATTAATTGAAAACCACCTGCAGCAGGTATTTCAAACGCACGCATGTTTAACCCACCAAGTATCGTTTGTGAATGATGCAAATTGGGGCTAATTCGCATTACATTATAAGCAGTTGCAATATCCGGACCTTCAAGGCTTTTTCCACGTAAGACTCCTTGAGGAAAGGCCTTGATCTCAGGCTTGTCTTTCCAACCAACACCCCAAATAGCAACATCCAATCCTTGCATATGTTTTACAAGTTCGCCTCTTTTGGGGTAGTAACTAGCAACAAGACCAACATCGCATTGATAACGATTCATTTCTTCTATCGATACCTGTTTTGGACGATATATAGTAGGGTCAAATGCACATGGAAGATAAGCAACCTGACGAGCACCAAATCCATTCAATTCTTTAAATCTTCCACGGTCAAAGACGAATAATGTATGAAGATGCTCGAGTTGAGCTCGCACCTGTGGGTAATCGTGGAAATATAAAATCGGGTCATCCAACCACCACGAGACAATTTTTCGATTTGGAGCTTGA
>JAXLVT010000033.1:0-44066 GCA_046328925.1 Anaerolineales bacterium | reverse complement strand
GGCACGATTGATGAAAGATTTCGGCGGCTTTGACCACAATAAGCAATCCTTACGCATTGTGACAGAACTTGAAAATCGCTATCCTGAATTCCCTGGGTTGAACCTAAGCTGGGAAGTACGTGAAGGGATGGTCAAACACGAATCAGAATATGACGTTTCAGATGCGCGGGATTTCAGTCCAGACCTGCGCGGCAATCTTGAAACCCAAATCGCCAATGTCGCAGATGAACTCGCTTACACCACTCACGACCTCGACGATGGCTTACGCTCTGGAATGATCTCCCCCCACATGCTAGATGGAATTGCTTTATGGGAAATTCTGCGCGAAACGTACAATTGGCATGGTCCGCTATTGGATGAAATCGAACGTCATCGCATGATTCGCCAATTGGTTGGGCTGATGGTGACCGACATGATCACCGCCACTGATATCCGTCTGCGCGAAAGCAAAGTAAAATCGGCCATGGATATTCAAAAGCTAAAGTACAATGTAATTGGCTATAGTGAAGACATGCAAAGACGCAACCGCGAACTCAAGGATTTTCTTTACAAAAAGTTATATCGTCATTTTCGTGTGGTGCGTATGTCAGTCAAAGCCGAGAAATTGATTTCAGATATGTTTAACGCCTATCGAGCAGAACCCGCCATGATGCCAGACCACGTCCAACGCCTCATTGAAAAGCGCGGACTGGAACGCACGATTTGTGATTACATTGCAGGTATGACCGATCGTTATGCAGTTGAAGAACATCAAAAGTTGTTCAATCCCCTGGAAAAGCCTTAAAGGTTTTACCAATGCAGGGGGGAATATTCATCAAAGTCTCCCCTTATTTTTATATTCATCATTATAGTGAAAGGAGTGGTACCCATGACCCAACCCAATTACCTCACCCCCGAAGGCGAAGCGAAACTGAAAGCCGAGGTGGAAGAATTAAAAGGCCCAAAACGCGAAGAATTGGCCGCACGTCTCCGTTCCGCCATTCAAATGGGAGATCTTTCTGAAAATGCGGATTATCATAAAGCCAAGGAAGACCAAGGCTTTCTGGAAGGACGCATTCAAGAAATCGAAGCCATCTTGCGAAACGCTGTCATCATTGAAAAGCAACAAAGCGTGGATGCAGTTTCAATCGGAAACAAAGTTACGATTCAAGAAGATGGTTTTGACCCAGAAACGTATGACTTGGTCGGCCCCACCGAAGCAGACCCGCAAAAAGGGAGAATCTCTTACGAATCACCCATCGGCCGTGCTTTGATGGACAAAAAGGTCGGTCAGTTTGCCGAAGCCGAAACCCCTGGCGGAAAAATAAAATTCAAGATCATCAAAATTGAATAAAACAAAAAACGCATCGCTTGGAGCGATGCGTTTTTATTTCTCAAAAAATTATCCTTGGCGTGGCCAGATGGCCAATTCCAGAGTAATGCGTTCGAAATAACTATTTCCAGGCATGGGTCCCTTGCCATATTCAAGGTCAACAACCGTGGCGAGGAGTTGTAAGGTGGCGGTCTCCAACAGAATTTGAGCCTGTGGCTCGACCTGAACCAACTCGCCCTTAGGTTCGAGGCGTGCTCGAATTCCAGGATCACCGAAAGCATGTTGAGACATCAAAACTTTGGTGGCGGTTTTGATATCGTTTTTATCAAAGAGCCAAATCTCTAAAGCTGTGACTTTCTTTGGGTCGCCTACGCCAATTGCTTCAGAAACGCCCACGCCATACTCGCCCATGAATTCTCCAGCTTGTGTGTCAATGCTGAAAGACTCATCATATAAATCATCTCCCAAGACATAAGTGGTCATGGTTTGAGTGATGGGAGGAGCAAGGCCTAATTGTTCAAAATTGGTTTTTTCGGCATTGCGGCTAATTTCTGCGGCCTGCATAACAGCAGTGACTTCACCGCTGCCACGATTTCCAAGCAGACGATAGAGATACAAGCCTGCAATCCCAAAGACAGCCAGCGCCAAAATACTTCCACCGATAATAATCGCCATATTTAGCGAAGACGATGAAGACGTGGCAGGAGTTGTAGGTTGAGCCCCTTCAGCAGTCAGCACTGCTGTAACAAGGTCTCCATACGCTTTAATGACCGCAGGGTCCATACCTTGTGGGTCAGCCTGAATAGTGGCATAAGCTGCTTGAGCACCTGAACCCAATCCCTTCCAACGCTCCACGGCTAGGTTCGGGTTCTGATTAATACGATAGGAGTCAATCGTCATTCGCAGGTAATCCACCTGCAAATCAGGACGAAGATAGAACGGGGTTGCGTCTTTAAATTCCTTTGTTCCCCAGCCAATAAAAAGCCCAACAATCAAGCCAAGAACAACGGCGATAATTGAGGCAATTGGCAATTTTTTCAACAAGGCGACAATAAAATCCATACAGGACTCCTTATGATTACGATTGTTTAATTATACATCGTAATTTCAATGACCACGTATCAGAACTATGACTTAAGTCAGGCGACCTTACAAAACTTCCATGAGGTACAGGTGCCGTTCAGATTCCTTCACAGCTTCGGTCTTATGGATACAAAATATTTTCCAAACGCGGCTTCACGAAGCCTTCTTTGGTGTAAGTAGGGAAAATATCCTTGCGGGAGGCAAGCAAACGTTTGACTTGAAGATCAGACTTGGGGGACAAATTCAATCACCAGCCATTTGGCGCGGGCAGCGAAGAATTGAGCAAGTAGTAACAAGGGCACATTATTGAAATCAGATGATGGATCACAGCCAAGGCCAAGCCATATCCGCAGGGCCACGTTGACCGAGAAAGATCACGCTCGGCATGATCCCAACCAATTGCAGGGCTGGGATTGGTCAAATCAAGAACCAGAGGCAAAAGATTTTGTTCTTTGTTCTTTTTCACCACTTGAAAATTCTGTTCCACAGCAGCGGGATCAATATCAAATGAAACTGTGAAAGCGCCTGATGAGGCCGCTTCACGACTGAAGATGCCTGTATTCCCGCCCAAGTCCCAAACCAAAGCAGGTTTCTTTTCAGAAGCCCATTCACGCACCAATTGTTTCTTGTGTTCAAAAGCTGCATCAGAATAATTCGTCGCTTCGTAATATGCACCCCATTCAGTGCCTGCAGGAGTCCATGATAATTTTTTGATTGTGCTTTCAAGACTCTCGATTAAACCAATCATCGCCTGTTGGCTCATGAGGCCTTTACGAGGTTCAACCGCTTTATCTGAATATCGTTTCTGTGAACCTGCATGGATGTGAATATGGGTCAACAAACCAAAATTAAGTTTTGTTTTGAAAGGCAATAAAGCACTGGCCAAATCCAGCGGAACTCCGTCGATATAAACGCGTAAGAGTTGGCTCAAACGAATATCGCGGTAACTCATCAAGGCAAGCGGAGCCAGAAAATGCTGGCAGAATTGTTTATACGCCGTCCACGGTTCGCCTTCTTTGTAGATTTCAAAAGAAAGCGTATCAATCAGCATGGCTTTGCCGCGTACAAATTGAATGTTATATGCACTGGCATCTTTCAGTGCCATCCCCAACTTCAAAGCGCGTTTGTGAATAGATAAAGTTGCAAGGGCAGCATCTTTCAACTGACTGAATGACCATTCATATGGATAAGAAATGAAAGGGGCACGTTCAGGTTGAATGACTTTAAACGCCGCATCTTTTTCCGCTGGAGCCTGATCCACTTCAATATGCGGAATCAGCAAATTGGCTTTGACCAACTTCTCATACAAACCAGAATCCATCAACCGCGCATAATCTTCTGCATATGCGCGGTTGATCTGTCGATACAGGATTCCATCTCGAGAAAACAGGAATCCGCTTGGGTCACGAAAAGAGGCGGAAAGTTGCTCGTTAGTTGGTTTCGCCATCAGCGTCGTCATCTTCTACTTTGGGTTTTGCGCCCAGCCATTTTTTAATTGTGCCCCAGGAAGCACGCAAGGCAACGCCAAGGCCCAACAAAGCGGCAATCACAATTTGAATAATCAGGCTACCAGAGCCAGGGTCGAGATATGGAACAGGTGAGAAATGCATTTGAGAAACCTTTCAAGCGACAGTCACCGCGAGGGTGACTGTCAATTTGTAAACTACGCCATCTCTGGCATGATCTCTTCCAGGAGGAAGGATTCGGAACAGTTGGTACATTGTGCTTCACGCTTATTCGCAATGACCAGCAAGCCATTGCATTTGGGACATGGTTTGACAATGGGTCGCTTCCATGAAGTGAAATCACAATTGGGATAATTCATACAGCCGAAGAAGGTGCGACCTTTACGAGTCTTGCGTTCAACTAAATCGCCGCCATCTTTGGGGCAAGTCACACCGATTTTTTCCAACCATGGTTCGGTATAGCGACATTCGGGGAAGCCACTGCAGGAAATAAATTTTCCAAAACGACCGTAACGAATGACCAACTCTTTTCCACAATCAGGGCAATTGCGGCCAATCGGTTCGGGTCCACTTTTAGTGACGGGCATCTCTGCTTGTGCTTTTGCCACCTTCTCAGAGAAGGGAGCGTAAAACTCGCTAATGGCATCGGTCCAAACCATATCCCCAGAGGCGACCTTATCCAAGTCTTCCTCCATGTGAGCTGTGAAATTTAAATCCACTACTTCAGGGAAGTATTCATTCATCAAGTCAGTGACTTGAATGCCTGTATCGGTTGGAATGAGGCGCTTATCCACGCGCTCTACATACCCACGTTGTTGAATAGTCGAAATGGTCGGCGCATATGTGGAAGGACGGCCAATTCCATTTTCTTCAAGAGCCTGCACGAGAGAGGCTTCTGAAAAACGTGGCGGAGGTTGGGTGAAATGCTGTTCAGGAATTAAGTGAACGAGTTCCTGCTTTTGTCCTTCAGCAATGCCGACAGGAATTTTCACATTCTCTTCATCATCGTCGGTCTTCACATCTTCATTTTTGGCTTCTTCATAGACAACCATAAAGCCAGGAAATTTCACAGCCGAGCCTGAAGCGCGGAAGAGATATTGATGCGCATCGGTCTTACCTGTGATTTCAACTTGCAAGGTGTCAAACACTGCCGATTCCATTTGAGAAGCGACGAAGCGTTGCCAGATCAAACGATAGAGTTTGAACATAGCGGGGTCGAGATATTCTTTTACTTTTTCAGGGTCACGCATGGATGAGGTTGGACGAACAGCCTCATGCGCTTCCTGCGCACCTGCAGATTTTGTCTTGTATACAGGAGGTTCTGGAGGAAGATAATCGTTTCCATATTTCCCAGAAACATATTCTCGCGCTTCAGTTTGAGCAATCACTGAGACATTGGTTGAATCGGTACGCATGTAGGTAATCAAACCTGTGGTACCGCCTTCACCGATGTCCTGTCCTTCATATAGTCCTTGCGCAAGAGCCATGGTGCGTTTGGCGGTAAAGCCTAATTTACGTGAAGCTTCCTGTTGCAGTGTGGAAGTAGTAAAGGGCGCAGATGGTTTGCGACGTCTCTCTCCGCGTTTGACCTTTGTGGTGGAATACACAGCAGTTTCCAAATCATAGAGAAGCGGTTTGACCGTCTCTTCGTTGGGAAGCTCTGGTTCTTTATCATCCACACGCGCCAGCTTCGCAATGAAGGATGACTTTAAGGTTTCAGGCTTGAACTCACCGTGAATCGACCAGTATTCCACTGCCTTGAATTCATCAATTTCACGTTCACGCTCGACGATGAGCCTGAGTGCCACAGATTGCACACGCCCAGCAGACAGACGACCACGCACCTTCTCCCATAGAATGGGACTGATGCTATATCCAACGAGACGATCCAATACACGGCGGGCTTGTTGTGCATTGACCAAGTCCATGTTGATATCGCGTGGATGGGAAAAAGCTTCTGCCACGGCAGGAGCTGTGATTTCATGAAAGACTACGCGTTTGGTACGAGCGGGATCAATTTGTGCGGCTTCCAGCAAATGCCATGAAATTGATTCTCCTTCGCGGTCGGGATCGGTCGCGAGAAAGATTTCATCGGCTTTCTTGGCAAGTTGTTTGAGTTCTTTGACAACTTCTTTCTTTTCATTCGGCACGCGATATTTGGGCTCAAAATTATTATCTACATCCACAGAAAGTTGTGACTTTAATAAGTCACGGACATGCCCAACCGATGCGCGAACTGTATAGCCTTTGCCAAGATAACGCCCCACCGTTTTGGCTTTTGCTGGTGATTCCACAATCACCAATTTGCCTTCACGGATTTCCACCTTCTCAGGTTTGGGGGGTGGAATCAAACCAGCATGGGCTTCTGTTTTTCCCATGCGAAAAAGTTTTGTGCCGCAAACGGGACAAGTCCCTGTAGTCACTGCTGAGCCTTTGGCATTAAACGCAGCGACAGGGTCTTTGACCTCTCGTTTGGTTTTGCACTTCATACAATATGCTTCCATCAATCCTCCAGCGCAAAGTGTGCGCTTATTTTCCAAATAACACAAATCCACCCCGTACAGGCACGGGATGGACATTCTACAGCAGTTTTTCGTTTTTTTGCAAATGTCAATTTTTGAGGATTGGCACTTTAGAGGAAAAGCGAGGTCTTTTCCTCTTGAATATCACTGAATTACAGGAAATTTTCCTGACGATGTTTTCGCAAATGCTCCACCACTTCTTTTACTTTTTGTGACTGATCGGTCTTACAAACCAAGAGGGCATCGCCTGTATCAACGATGACCATATCATCTACACCGATGGTGACAATCAAACGGTCGGGGCCACCATAGATCAATGTGTTATGAGTTTCATGTGCCAAATGTAAGCTGGCATTGGTGGCGATATTTCCATTCATATCAGGTAGTAATACTTCAAACAAAGAAGACCAGGAACCTACATCACTCCAACCCAAGCCACCAGCGGGAAGAACTGCCACGCGTTCGGCTTTTTCCATGATGCCATAATCAACGGTTTCATTTTTCAAGCCATGCCAGCGTTCATTCAACACTTTGTTTTGATTCGCAGTTCCCCATGAAGCGCCAATTGTCTTTAATTCACTCGCCAAGGCAGGCATTTGTTTTTCGATTTCACTTAAAATGGTGTCGGCACGCCAAATGAACATACCGCTGTTCCATGAATGGTCACCCGTGCGCAGTAATTGTTGAGCCACTTCTTCGCTTGGTTTTTCTTTAAAACTTTTTACCATGTAGGCTGGATATTTATAGTCACCATCCAACGGTTTGCCTTGTTGAATGTATCCATAAGCTGTGGAAGGTAAATTGGGAGTAATGCCCAAGGTGACCAGATATTTATTCTCTGCAACTTCAAAAGCAGCTTTGAGCAAGTAATGGAATAAATCAACATTGCGGATGAAATGGTCAGATGGCAAGACTGCCATCGAAGCATTCGGGTCACGCTTTTGCAACACCATCGCGGCCAACCCCACCACCGATGCAGTGCCCCGTGGACCTGGTTCAATTAAATAATTCTCTTCAGGAATGTCAGAAGCTTGTTCTTTCATCTCACGGGCTTGCTCTTCTACCGTCACCACCAAAATTCGTTCTGGTGGAAATAAATCTTTTAAGCGTGCCACTGTGCTTTGAAATAAAGTTTCCTGCCCAATCAATGGCAAAAGTTGTTTGGGTCTTTCTTTGCGAGAAATCGGCCAAAGCCGTGTACCGCCCCCACCTGCCATAATCACTGCGTAGGTATGAGAAAAATCTGTAGCCATGATGAATGCCTCCTAAACTGTATAGTCCGACTGTGATTCGCGCATTGCTACGTAATTCATACCACCAACTTGCCTGACCATTCCTTTCAGTTCCATTAAAGCCAGGGTGGCAGATATTTTCTCAATCGGAAGGTTTGCTTGATTGCGGATTTCATCCACATGCAAGGGTTCACTGCCCAATACACTTAATACCCGCGCTTCGGTTTCATCGGCGGGCAAAATTTTACGAGCCGATTTTTGTGCACCCACCCGAGTTAAATCCAGAGCTTGCATCAGGTCGGCTGGAGTTAATAAAGGCTGTGCCCCTTTTTGAATTAATTTATTGGTGCCTTTGCTTTGCGGAGCGAGAATGCTACCAGGCACAGCAAAAATTTCACGGCCTTGTTCGGCGGCGAATTCAGCCGTAATCAACGCACCGCTGGTTTCGGCGGCTTCAATCACCACCACTGCCAAGGATAAGCCTGAAATAATACGATTGCGTGGTGGGAAGTTGGAAGCATCAGGTGGTGTGCCAACAGCGTAATCACTGATGATGGCACCGCGTTGCATCATTTGCTCAGCCATGCCACGATGCTCAGGCGGATAGATTTTGTCAACTCCAGAGCCGAGAATGCCGATGGTGCGGCCACCCGCTTTCAGGGCGGTTTGATGCGCGATGGCATCCACTCCACGGGCGAGGCCGCTGATAACGGTCATGCCATTGGCGGCAAGAAAGGATGCAATTTCTTCGGTCACCTGCCTGCCATAGGGTGTGACTTTGCGCGTGCCGACGATGGCCACTGCAAATAAATCATCTGGCAGATATTCACCGCGAATGTATAACACGGGCGGAGGTTGATCAATTTCTTTGAGACGAGCTGGATATTCTTCATCCCCCCAGGTGAGAATTTTGATGCCTTGCGCTTCGATTTTCTCCCAGACTTGATCGAGGCTGACGGTTTCTCTGGCGGCGAGGACTCTTTCGATCACTTTTGCGCCGAGACCTGCTTCTGCTAACGAATCAGAATCTGCATTCCAAGCGGCTTCCATATCGCCAAAGTAGGAGACCAGTCCTTGCATGCGGACTGCGCCAATGCCTTTGATGAGATTGAATCCGATCCAATATTTTTTATCATCCATGGGATGTATTTAACCACAAAAAGAAAAGATATGGAGCGCAAAAGCTCTGCTTTTGTTGTATGAAAGTAGAACTTCCATACTCCTAGTTAAGAAAAAAATGCTCAGGCAGTTGAACGCCTGAGCATAAAAGTTATAAGTGAAGCCGTTTTAAATTAAGCCGTCGATGAGGTGAACTGTCATTCGGCGAGCAAGCATATCTACGTTAAGAATGACCGCTGGGATGTTGGGAAGGAGAATTTCTTTGCCCGCTTCATCGCGGATGATGTAAACGTCGTTGGCGCCTGTTTCCAGAATCTCAGCTAAGGTACCGAGGGAATTGCCCGCATCGTCAGCGACTTCAACACCGATGAGTTCGTGTTTGTAGTATTTGCCTTCGGGCAAGGGTGGCACTTCTTTGACTTTGACATAGACCCAATGATTGCGAAAGCGCCCGACGGATTCGGGGGTATCGTATCCACGCAGGCTGATTAACATGCTATCGCCATGCGGACGGGTTGTGTCAAAGGTGGCGGCTTCGTGCTTTTCGCCGATGAAGATTTTTCGGCCTGCGCGAATGCGTTCGGGGAAATCGGTGTGTAAGTCCATGATGATTTCACCGCGCACACCGTGCGGACGACGGAGAAAGCCGATGACTAAATAAATAGGCTCGCCCTGCGGCGAGCCTGCTTCTTGTTGTGAGTCTGACATTTAGGGTTCCGTCACATCCAAGGTGGCTTGCTTGCCTTCGTGTTCTGCGGCCACTCGCAATAAGGTGCGAATGGAGTTGGCGACTTTGCCGCCTTTTCCGATAACACGACCCATATCATCTTTGGCAACGCTGAGTTCAATGCGGGTGCGGTTGCCGCCGCTTTGTTTGACGGTCACTTCTTCAGGATGATCCACAAGGGATTTGGCGATGTATTCGATTAATTCTTTCATGATTATTTTCAATAGACCCTAAAGGTTTCTACAACCTTTAGGGTCTATATGTCCTTAGTTCTTGGTGGTGCGAACGGGGGCAGCGCGTTTGAGTTCAGCTTCGGAAGCTTCTGCGACCAAGGCTTCGAGGGATTCGCCTTTTTTGAGGCGTTCAAAGCGAGCCTGGGTGCCAGAGGTCTTGAAGATTTGAGCGACCGATTCGGTGGGAAGTGCGCCGTTCTTCATCCAATGGAAGATACGATCTTCCTTTAAGTGAATTGTCGCGGGGTTGGTGCGGGGATTGTAAATACCCAAAATTTCCAAAAAGCGACCATCGCGAGGGGCTTCTTTATCAGCTGCCACCAAGCGGTACGTGGGTTGACCTTTGAGGCCAATACGACGTAAACGAATTCTTACCATTTTATACTTGCTCCTTAAGTTGTTTGATATGCTTCAGACAGGCCGATGCGCTGGCGAGCTGAAAACACGGCCTGTATTTTACCAGAGAATGGCAGTTTGGCAGGTTTTGGTGGGTGCCTGTATAATGATGGTATGCAATAGATAAGGTGTTATCCCCTACGGGGACTTTACAGCAATACTGCTGTATAAACACTAGTTAGCCCGCCCTTGCAAAGGATAGGAATAATCAAGAAATGAAGGAATCAAAGTCAGACCCAGAGTTGTCAGTTTCTCCACATAAGAGAAGAAAGACAGTCGAAATTTCAACGTCCATGAAAGATGGACATATTCTGGTGATTAGGCAATATACAGACTATTCAATCTTTTTATTCATATCTGCCATATTGATAGGTTTCTCCGTTTTAACATTTTTATTTCTCAAAATGCCGCTGACATACGCTTATATACTTGTATTTCTTATTGCTGCACATTTCCTGTTCAAGGACCGCCCTGTAAACTGCGTAGTTGATAAACAACGAGGGCAAATTGATTACTTTCGAGAAGGCTTATTGGGATTTTCTTTCTTTGAACAAAATATTCATTGCAGCGTATCCGAGATAAAACAACTGAACATGAAAAGGTATGAAAGTCGCATCGGTGACACATACAAAATAATCCTTGTACTTAACGACGGACAAAAGCTACCGTTATCATCAAACAAACTTAGGAGCAATGACTGCAAGAGTTTTGCGAACAAGTTATGTGCTTTTTTGGAACATGATATACCAATTGAAGGCAGTGATTAAGTTTGTACCAGCCTTATGAATAAGCGGGCCAACACCGCGTGCACTTGATGCTAGGGATTCTGAGGTATTTACAAGCATTTTTCTGGTTGGACGGATGAGCCAAGTCCATGCAACAGGGCAGATCAATGCAAGCCGTTAGCCCTCACACAGAAAAGCATCATAGCTATTCAAATTGGAGTCTTGGTGACAAACAGAAATACAGCACTCATTTTTCTGTCAGTTTTCTTTATGATTGAGGTGTTTGCTTGTGGATCACCTGCCCAAGTCCCTACATCTTCACCTACCCTTCCACAATCAATATCAACCTTTAAATATCCTGAGGAAATGTCAGAAAATGAGTTTTTGTTTGTTACTTTAGATGATTATGAATCTTCATGTCTTGATGGGTTGTGTTCTTGTCCAGTATCAGAAGCCCCAATCAGGTCTTACAAGTATGCTGACGGAATTTTAGTTCTGAATAAACACTACTTCAATCCAATTCCAAGTAGCTGGATCGAAGTTAGAAAAAATAATAACTTCATTGCGTTATACAGTTTTTCGAGTATGTGGGATTCTCAACTTCGTTTGTTTCCATCTCTTCCTATACCAACATCAGAAAGCGATTTTGTGATTGTTGGTGTAAACTCACAGGGTCAAATAGAAGTAAGAAATCAAAACGAGCATTCTTTTATTCCAGTTAATTCAACGATAAGTTACGAACGGCCAGAACAAAAGACTGAAGATTGCAAAGTCTTACACGAATACGTACTAACCAATTATGGATTTATAGAAGATGAAAATGTTAGATTTCACCAAGATGGCGAGGATTGGTAAGACAGAAAGTGGGCCGCCAAAGCATCCCGAAAAACATCAGGATAATGCACTTGATTTTGGGGCGCTTTGCCACAATCACAACATTCAAAAGAAAATCAAAAAAGTGAGGGTCTCATGCTAGAAATCATCATAATTTGGAAATTGGCAGAAAATATCGGAAATGTTGCCGAACAAAAAGGGCTCAAGAAAATCGGCTATCAGATTATGGCTGTTTTGCTTTGGTTGTGTGGAGAATTTTTCGGTGGCACTTTAGGTTATGCATTTCTAGGCAGAGAAGGTTCTTTCTTGCTCAAATACTTAATGGCTCTGGTAGGAGCAATCGCAGGAGCGGCAATCGCATTTCTTGTAATGCGATTCATTCCAAAACAGGAAATAGTGTCTACTCAAAATGATAGCGGATTAAACAAGGAAGCCTCTCCCAACAAGAAATTTGGACGATCTAATTGGATTCCTGTCATTGTAGTTTTATTTGCAATCATCTGTTTATGCGTTGGTTTTGGGGTGGTGGCTATTTCCCAAATGAGGTCAATGGTACAAGCAATCAATGCGACAAATCCAATTATCGGAACTGAAATCAATAATAGTGGTCAAATTTCTCAGTCCATTGGAGAAATACCTTCGGAAACAGAAGTTATTTATTTCAGTTTCTATTTTGATATACCAGTCAACGAACCAACTGCTGTTGATATTGATTGGTCAGTTAATGGACAACCAATGTATACATTTACGGAAACATTTACCAAAGGGCAAATGGTTACAAAATTAGATAGGACACAACTTGGGTTGACCGAATTTCCGAAGGGGAATTATGAAGTCCAAGCACGTATGGGTACTTTTTACTTAATTTCAGCATCGTTCGTTGTAAAATGAAAACGAGCCTAACAAAGTCTGCTCCGTGTAAAAACATCGGGATAATTCACCAAAAATCCAATTCTTGAAAAGGAGGTATCGTTATAAACATGTCCATTCGTTACAACATTAGCACGAAATTGAATTTGATAATTTATCCTTGTGATGGATTGATAACTGGCTCTGAGTTACTCAAAACGGCAAGGCTTGCTTATGTGGACGAACGCCGCAGATACGGCATGATTTCAATCATTGATTTACTTTCTGCAAAGGTAGATTTCGATTTACAAGACTTACATCAATTTGTCTCTTGGGCAAATGAATTAAAAGCAAATGGTTTTGAACCCGAACAAATTGTTATTCTCACACAAAACAAAGGCCTTCACCTTACAAGTGAAGCGCTCAATTTCATGTCAAGTAAAGTTACATTAAAACTCAGCATATTTGAATCCCTAGAGAACGCAATTGCGTCATTGGGTCTTTCGGAATTTCAACATCAAATTCTTCAATTTTGGGAAGAAAGCAAATTCTCAAGTGAAAAGTCGTAATCATTTTCGGGCATAAAAACACTATCTCATCATAATTATCAGGTCTATGCAATAGGCCAGCAATCCGCGACGCAAACCGTTGGGCGGCTGGCGCAGGGCAATATAGATGAATAAAAACCGTTTTTAGCAACTGTATGTTTTCTTTTTACAAGGATCATAAAAATGAAATATGTTGTCTTGTTACGCGGTATCAATGTTGGAAATTCAGTAAAAGTACCGATGAAAAAATTAAAGACTTTGCTTGAAGAAATAGGGTTAAGAAATGTTGTGACATATCTTAATTCGGGGAATGCTATATTTGAATCATCACTATCCGCTGCAAAATTGACTACTCTAATAGAAAAAAGGCTGGAAAAAGAATTTGGTCAGAAGATACCAATACTAATTAAAACTTCTATGGATATGGTTAACATTGCGCAGTCTATCCCCGATCATTGGAAAAATGATGAAACACAGCAGACTTATATTGCGTATTTATTTAGTGACATAGCTAATCCTGAATTGATAAATGAGCTGCCTATCAAAAAGCAATATATGGAAATTAAATATGCACATGATGCAATAATTTGGAATATTAAAAAAGAAAATTACAATAAAAGCCAAATAACCAAAATAGCGGGTCATAGCTCTTACAGTAAAATGACTACCCGTAATGCTAATACAGCAAGGAAATTAGCTGAGATGTGTAGTGATTAATGATATAAGCAGTAAATTGATATTTTCAAACGGTAAAATATCAGGATTCTTATTCAAGTAAATTCAAAAATCGTTCCAACAAGTTGAACAGCTTCGCTAAGACGCAATCCGTTAGCCTGCTTACGCCATAAACATCAACCAAATAAAACTGGAATCATCAATGTTTTCTCTTACAGCAAATTTTTACGATATTATTTACGAGACGATAGGCAAAAACTACGAACTCGAAGCCAATCGCCTACATTCTTTCGTGCGTCAATACCAAAGTCATCCAGCCAAAACATTGCTTGATGTTGCCTGTGGCACTGGGGAACATTTAAAACATCTCCAAAAAGATTTTGTAGTGGAAGGTCTTGACCTTGACGCAGAACTTCTAAAGAGTGTCAACCAGAAATTGCCAGACATACGAGTTCATCATGCCAATATGCTAGATTTCAATTTGAATCGTACATTTGATGTGGTTGCTTGCCTATTTAGTTCAATCGGCTACGCAGTCACAAAGCAAAGAATGAATTTGGCAATCAAGAATATGCAAAGGCACACGTCAGCGGGCGGCTTACTAGTAATAGAGCCTTGGTTTGGTCCAGAGCAATTTCACTCAGGAATAGTGCACGCCACATTTGTCAATCAGCCTACTCTAAAAATTGCCCGTATGAATGTCAGCAAAGTGGTTGACGGCAACATATCCGTATTGGATTTTCAATACTTGATTGCGACACCTGAAGGTGTAAATCATTTCACAGAACACCACGAATTAGGTTTATTCACTCACGAAGAATATTTAGCCGCTTTTCAAGAATGCGGAACGAACGTAATGTATGACGAGGAAGGTTTAGATGGGCGCGGCCTTTATATCGGCATAAATCCATCTTAACCAAAACGCAGCCTAACAAAGTGTCCCGAAAAAATCGGAGCAATACACATGGCGTTGGGAATTTCGCAGATTTTCATCGAGTTTTTCTGCTACTATAGAAAACACTATGGACAAAATTGATAAACGGAATCTACTGGACACTGAAGTCTTTACCTACCTAGTTAGCAAGGAAGACAGAGTATTTATTTACTGGAGAGGTA
This sequence comes from Anaerolineales bacterium, assembly GCA_046328925.1. Lineage (GTDB taxonomy): Bacteria > Chloroflexota > Anaerolineae > Anaerolineales > Villigracilaceae > Villigracilis. Next base: position 29,229 of record JAXLVT010000033.1, on the reverse strand, counting down.
AACAAGTTAAGGTCTTAAAAGAGCAAGAATCTCATGTGTTTATCGGCAAGATAAAAAATCTTGACCATAAAGGGGCACAACTGTTGATGGCAAAAGTTACTGGTAATTTCAAGCGCGCCAATGAACGATAACAAGAAATTCTATTGACAGATGAGCCCAACAGAGAAAGAGAAACCTAATGATGTCACCTGAACTAAACAGACCAACAAACACAGAAGCCGTGCCGCAAACAAAAGGGCAAGTCATTCACACACCCAGGCTCTATGAATTTATCGTATGGGCCATGGCGCGCGGAAAAGAAGGGCAGTTTCGCAAATTCATTGCAGACTTGGTTGATTTAAAAAAAGGTGAATCTGTTTTGGATGTTGGATGTGGAACAGGAACAATGGCAATCCTTGCGAAACAATACGTGGGTGAAGAAGGCAAGTCCTGTGGCATTGAACCATCACTGGAAATGGTTTCGTTTGCGAGAAAGAAAGCAAAAAAGCAGAATGCCATCATCGAAATCAACCCTGGATGCATTGAGCAGATTAACTATCCCGCAAAATCTTTTGATGTTCTGCTATGCCTGATTGTGATGCATCACATGCCTGATGAAACAAAAATTCAAGGCATTAAAGAAATGGCGCGTGTCCTCAAACCAGGTGGACGCTTAGTGGTTGTCGACTCAAATTTACATTTGCTGCCCTCTTTTGAAAAAGAAGGATTTATTCAAGTAAAATCAGGAAACGCACTGTTCATTCCCGATTACGATTTTGTCTTATGGAAGATGGGGACTATTTAAAACAGAAACTTTTCCCCACAACCCATTAAAAACATTGGATAACCCATGACTCGTGAAATTCCAAACACTCAGGCGTATTTACGCTGGCGTGAGCAAACTCAAGCCACATTTGACTTCTGCGTACTGGTCAGCCATGCCGTGCCGACTCTAAAGCGACAAATGACCTTAATCGACAATGGAATCATTCCGCATCTTCCCAAGCCTGATTATTATCCAAAAACCAGCAGTAACGAAAGCCTTAGGGCTCAGGCGCAAATCTATAAGAAGCAATTGGCTTCTTATTTGGTCATCAGCCTGTTTAGTTATTTCGAAGCGTACGTCATCGACGCCATTCAGGAAATGTTTGAATTTCATGGCGGATTAAAGCAATTCCAAGAACGAGCAGCACAACGCGATAAAATGTTCATGAAATCCGTGAGTGCTGAAGTGTACGAAAAGAAGCGGAAATTGCGTGGCAAAAGAAATAAGATGAAAATCTCTCAATATCGAAGCAATTCCAAAAAATTGGCAAGCATGGGATACCGTTTTCCAAGTGAATTGCTTTCTGGGTATGGCATCAAGATGTTAAGTCAGAAAGTTGCGAATTTAAAGTCAAACGAAATTCCAGACCTGCTGACTCACGGCTTACATTTGAAACTGGACGAAGCGACGATAAATCAGTATCATGAGTTTCGAAATCTTCGCAACTCAATTGCACATGGCCGAAAAGTTGACCTTTCAATCAAAGAAGTTGGCGAAAGAAATGAAATCTTACGCAACATGGCATATGCGCTGGATTTGCACCTAAACGAACATTTCATGATTTTTGAAGATTATTTATAACCATTCATGGCCCTCAAAAAAGATTATTACCAAATTTTAGGAGTCACCCCTACGGCTACGCTGGCAGAAATCAAACAGGCGTATCATCAGTTGGCGATTCAATATCACCCCGATAGAAATTCAGACCGCGAATCGACAGTCAAGATGCAGGAAATTAACGAAGCCTATCGCATCATCGGTGATTCGGCGAAGCGCTCAACGTACGATTTCCAACTTCGAAAAGCAACTGGCCAAAGTCCCACCCAGACTCCGACTGCATATAATATTTATCGAAAAAATAATGTAGTTACACAGACCTTTTTCACTCACAATGAATCAACCTTGCTTGGTCTGCTGGGCAGCGGATTATTTTTAATCTTTGCATTCAGCTTATTAATCTGGCCAGCAGTGGCTTATTCTCTTGGGATTGGAAGCGCAACGCTTCTTTTGCTACTGGTGAATTTTCTTTGCCTGCGAGCGGCATTCAACTACTGGAGGGCGTATAAGGCGGCCGAGAGTGAATTTCAATGTCCAAATTGCAACAAGCCTTGGGCGGTCGGAAATTTACGCGAGGAATTAATCGGCATCTACAAAAAAGCCAAACGACAATCTTTTCGGCAAACCTTTTTGGGGATTCAAAACTCCAGTGGAAACATTGCCCGTTATGAAAAATACAAAATCCACTGCCAATGTAAATATTGTCAGCACGAATGGACATTTCACAAGTCCAGGAAACAATCCAGTTCAATTTTCTAATTTTCGAAAATGACATCCATCGATTAAAATTCAAAAAAAGTTCTTCACTCAGTAAAGGAGCAAAAGTATGAGAAAAAGAAATTGGCGCGTTGTTATTGTGGGAATGGTTCTTGCTGCACTTGTCCTTGGGTTTTTCTTCTTTATGGTCTCTATCGCATCACAGTCCACTGACCCAGGCACACTTTTGCAAACCGTGGGAGCCGTAACGGGAGTAGTGCTTGTGATTAGCATGATTATGATCGTTAGCGGACTTATCGGCAAAAAAGCCTAACCAAAAGTAAAACGGACTATTTTCAAAAGAACAATAGTCCGTTTTGCTTTAAAAAGAGGATTTTATGGATAACAAGAAACCCATCACAACCATCGATGAATACATCGCCACATTCCCTAAAGACATACAAAAAATCTTGAATGAAGTTCGAAAAACCATTAAAACTGCCGCTCCAATGGCCGAGGAGAAAATCAGCTATCAAATGCCCACTTTTTTCTTAAACGGAAATTTAGTCCACTTTGCAGCGTTTAAGAATCACATTGGGTTCTACCCCACCCCAAGCGCAATTGAGGCGTTTAAGAAAGAACTCTCCGTCTACGAAGGTGCCAAAGGTTCAGTTCAGTTTCCATTGAATCAGCCCATGCCATTGAAGTTAATCAGTAAAATTGTAAAATTTAGAGTGGGTCAAAACCTAGAAAAAGCAAAAAACAAACCCGGTAAAAAATAGCCATTCCTATGCTTCAAACAAGCATCTCTCTGGTGACAGCAAACTCAACTGTCACCAGATTTTTTAAAGGCTATAATATCGCCCATTCATTTTCAAACTTCATTCAGGAGAACCCGTATGGCTCGCAGAAAATCAAAAGCTCAAGCGAACAAACAGGAAGTTCGGCTTGCCAAAATTATCGAACAAAACATTCATACCATTGCAAGTATTCGCCGCAAAACTTCAAATCAACGCACCCGTGAAGAGCGCATTGCCGATTTGATTACCGATTTTTCAGGGCGTATGTATTTTATTTATTTCCATGTGGTCTGGTTTGCCATTTGGATTTCAATCAACCTTGGGTGGTTTGGGTTCAAACCTTTTGACCCATTTCCTTTTGGGCTGCTGACCATGGTCGTTTCATTGGAAGCCATCTTCCTTGCCACTTTCGTGTTGATCAGCCAAAACCGCTTGAGTGCTGAAGCAGACCGCCGCGCCGATCTGGACCTGCAAATTGGTCTGTTGACCGAACATGAATTAACCCGCGCCTTGAAAATGCTCGATGAAATTCAAGACAAGCTGGGAATCGACAATGATGCTGATCAGGAATTACAAGACCTTGAAAAAAATGTCCACCCCGAAGATGTGATGAATGAAATGGATCGAATTCAGAAAAGAGAAAATGCTGATTTTCTAAAATAAAATTAGTTAAGTGTTGTTTTTACTGGTGCTGTTTATTTTATTAATAAGGATTTGTGATGGATACACTTTGGAATTCTCGTAAGGTTGTAGTGGTCGGTGCAGGCGCAGTGGGCTCAACATTTGCATATGCATTAGCGCAAAAAGGTCTGGCCGATGAAATTTGTTTATTAGACGCAAATCATGATTTCGCAGAAGGGCAAGCCTTAGACCTGGCACATGGCCTACCCTTTTATCCATCCGTACAGATTCGGGTTGGAGATAAGCAAGATTATGCAGATGCGCAGGTCATTGTGGTCACCGCTGGGGCAAAACAAGCTCCAGGAGAATCACGCTTAGATCTTCTTCAGAAAAATGCAGCGATGGTCGAATCAATTGTCGATGAGATTGTGGCGCAAAATTCTCAAGCCGTTTTATTGCTGGCCAGCAATCCAGTTGATGTTTTGACTCACGTCGCCTTGAAACGTTCTGGCTGGTCAAAGAATCGAGTCATCGGCTCAGGGACAGTGCTCGATAGCGCACGCTTCCGCTATCTCATCAGCCAGCATTGCAAAGTAGATGTGAGCAATGTGCATGCCTACATCCTCGGCGAACATGGAGATAGTGAAGTAGCGGCCTGGTCAATGACACATGTCGCAGGGACTTCGATGGATAATTATTGTCCTGTGTGTGGGAATTGCAAAGATTGGCATGGAGAACGAGAGCGCATCGCCCGTGAAGTGAAAGAGTCAGCGTATCACATCATCAACTACAAAGGGGCAACGTACTTTGGAATAGGCATGTCTCTGGCGCGGATTGTAGGGACAATTTTACAAGATCAAAACAGCGTATTGACAGTTTCCACCTATCTTGAAGGCGAATACGGAATCAATGATGTTTGTTTAAGTATTCCTTGTATTGTAGGGCAAGGTGGGGTGAAACGTATCGTCCAAACCGAGCTTGTTCCTGAAGAGCAAACAGCATTGGAACATTCTGCTCAAGTGTTGAAAGACAATATCGCGAATTTGAAGCAAGCGAAAACTACTAAATAAAAAGAGAAGCCACTGAGTCAGTGGCTTCTCTTTTTATCATCCTGAAATTTCTTTTCGCACGACAGGGGCAACCTTGGTTCCTAGTAATTCCACTGCCCGCATCATCTTTTCGTGTGGAATGGAACCAATTCCAAGTTGAATTAAGAAACGTCCATGATTAAAGATTTTATGTTGGAACAAAATCTTTTCAATCACCTCATCGGGATTCCCGACAAAATCTGAGCCGCGCAATGTGCGTGATGCTTCAAATTGTCTGCGAGTAATGCCAGACCAGCCACGTTCGCGCCCAATCTTGTTCATCATTTGTTGAAACGAAGGGAAATAATCATCGGCCGCCTGATTCGAGTCATCAGCCAGGAAGCCATGCGAATTAATGCTGACATCCAATTGCGAAAGGTCGTGACCTGCCTTCGAAGCAGACTCCCAATATAAGTCCACTAGAGGCGCAAATTGTTCAGGCATCCCACCAATAATAGCAATGGCTAACGGCAACCCCAAAGTCCCTGCACGAACAACAGACTCTGGCGTGCCACCTACGGCCACCCACACGGGGATTCTCTTCTGATATGGGCGTGGATAAATACCTTGCTCAAACAAAGCTGGGCGGTGCTTACCTGCCCAAGTGATGACTTCCATTTCCCGTAACTTTAACAGTAAATCCAACTTCTCAGAAAATAATTCATTGTAATCATTCAAGTCATAACCAAACAAAGGAAATGACTCGATAAACGAGCCACGGCCAGCCATAATTTCGGCACGGCCTTTGGAAAGTAAATCTAGCGTGGAAAAATCTTGAAAGACCCGCACAGGATCATCTGAACTTAAGACCGTAACCGCCGTGCTCAAGCGAATATTTTTTGTCTTTGCAGCAGCGGCCGCTAAAATGGTTACTGGGGAAGATGAAATAAAGTCAGGCCGATGATGTTCCCCCAACGCAAACACATCCAACCCAACCTGATCGGCCAGTTCGATGGTTTCCATCAAGTTGCTCATCCGCTCTACTGGGGTGAGCATTTGTCCTGTCACGGGGTCAGGCGTCAACTCTACAAAAGAGTACACACCAACTTCAAAAGTTTTTTTATTTTCAGCCATTGGTAATTCCTACATATTAATTTTGATGTCAATCAGACAACACATCCCCCGTAATCATTACACGAGGGACACGGCATATGGCTGTGTCCCTCGTGAATTTATCCGAACAATCTGCCTAACCCCTTGCCACCTGTTTTCTGAATCATTTTCATCATTTTTTGTGCTTCACGGAATTGTTTGATGAGGCGATTCACATCTTGCACTTCCATGCCTGCGCCCGCTGCGATTCTTCGGCGACGTGAGGCATTGAGCAAATCAGGGTCGCGACGTTCTTTCAGCGTCATGGAATTGATAATGGCTTCCGATTGTTTAAAAGTTTTTTCGACCAAACTCGGGTCCACTCCACGGGCGGCCTGCCCCATTTGCCCTGGCAACATTTCCATAATTTGAGAAAGCGGCCCCATTTTTTTCATTTGTTTCATTTGTTCAAGCCAATCCTCCAAAGAGAATTGACCTTTCATCATTTTCTGCGCTTGCTTTTCCATCGCGCCACTATCGCCATCTTGGAAAGCAGCCTCGGCCTTTTCAATCAAGCCGATCATATCGCCCATGCCTAAAATGCGAGAGGACAAACGCGAAGGATCATAGGTTTCTAATGCATCTAATTTCTCGCCTGTACCGATAAACTTAATCGGCACTCCAGTCACCGAGCGAATGGAAATGGCCGCACCACCACGTGAGTCGCCATCCATCTTTGTGAGAATCAAACCTGTCAGGTCAATGGTGCTTTTGAAACCTTGTGCAATATTCAAGGCTTCTTGACCAATCATTGAATCGATGACAAGTAAAGTGTCTACTGGTTTGACATTGGCATGAATGAGCTTTAACTCATCCATCAAATCCGCATCCATTTGCGACCGACCTGCTGTATCGACAATCACCAAGGTGAATCCACCCTTTTCAGCTTTATCGAGCGCACGCTTGGCAAGCTGTGGCGGAGTGATGGAAGTATCTGCTTCCACTTCTACATCAAGACGTTCTCCGAGTTGTTGCAATTGCTTGACAGCCGCAGGACGATACGGGTCACCTGCTACCAACAAAATACGTTCCCCTTTAGACTTCATCAAGCGTGCAAGTTTGCCTGTGGCAGTGGTCTTACCAGCACCTTGCAAACCGACCATCATAATCACACGTGGTTTAGGACCTGTGAGATTTAAGGGAGCAGGCTCTCCTAAAGTGGCAACCAATTCTTCATTAACAATCTTAATCACTTGCTGACCAGGGTTGAGCGCCTTGGATACTTCTGCACCAATGGCACGTTCGCGCACTTTAGCAATAAAGGTTTTGACAACGCTAAAATGCACATCCGCTTCAATGAGTGCAAGGCGCACTTCCTTCATGGCGGCATCCACATCCGCTTCAGTAAGTTTGCCGCGGCGGCGTAGGTTGTCAAATACTTGGGTTAATCGTCCAGTGAGGGTTTCAAACATGAGTTAATCGCTCCAGTGTAGGAACAGCATTTTAGCTTGTAGCAGGTTGAGGGTCAAGCAGGAAGCGGGCCGCCTTAATAATTCATTTACACAATGTGCTTTACATCAAAGGCGAAACTCCTTATACTGGCGCGTGTTCTTGCTTACATCTTTTCTACCAACGGAGGATCTATGGCAACAGAAAGTGCAATGGTAAACGACAAGAGAGAGATTTTTGGCTGGGCGATGTACGATTGGGCCAATTCAGCCTTTAGCACAACAGTAGGAACCGTTTTCCTTGGTCCGTATGTAGCAAGTTTGGCACGTACCGCAGCAGAAGCAGCAGGGACTTCGACTGTTTCGTTTCTGGGAATTCCCGTAGCCCCTGATTCATTTTTACCGTATTGCATTTCATTTTCCGTCGGTATGCAAGTTTTATTTTTGCCGATTTTGGGTGCCATTGCCGATTATTCGCATTTGAGAAAAACGATGATGCAAATCTTTGCAACCATCGGCGCTATTGCAACCATTTTGATGTTCCTAATTTCAGGTAATTTATGGTGGTTGGGCGGCGTGCTTTTTATTCTTGCGAATCTCACCTTTGGCGCTGCCATCGTATTCTACAATGCCTATTTACCTGATATTGCCAGCGAAGAAGAAAGAGATAGAGTCTCTTCCTATGGTTGGGCAATGGGGTATATGGGTGGTGGAATTTTGCTTGCGCTCAATTTAGCCTTCTTTATATTTAGTGAAGACTTGGGTGTGCCTAGCGGATTAGCAGTACGCATCAACCTCGCTTCGGCAGGTATCTGGTGGCTCGGATTCTCATTCCTCACCTGGAACAGATTACGTGCACGCCATGCAGCACGTCAACTCCCTGCTGGTGAAACGTATGCCACCATTGGTTTTAAGCAATTACGAAAAACTTTCAGCGAAGTCAAACACTTCCCTGAGACCTTGAAATTCCTATTGGCCTATTTTCTCTATAATGATGGAATTCAAACCGTTATCGCAGTAGCTGCAACTTTCGCCGCTGCTCCAATTATTCAAGGTGGTTTGGAACTTGAGCAAACCACGCTCACCGCTGTCATTTTGATGATTCAATTTGTGGCCTTCTTTGGAGCCTTGTTCTGGGGCAAACTGGCAGGCTGGATCGGTGCCAAACAATCTGTTGTGGTTAGCCTTGTAATTTGGTCAGGTGTGGTGATTTATGCTTATGGCGGATTAAAAGGTCCGACTGCAACGGCACAGTTCTTTGTCCTTGGCGTGTTCATTGCTTTAGTGATGGGCGGCTCGCAGGCAATTAGCCGTAGTTTATATGCGCAAATGATTCCCAACGGCAAAGAAGCGGAATTCTTCTCGTTTTACGAAATCAGCGAGCGCGGCACTTCATGGATTGGGCCCTTGGTATTTGGTCTCGCAAACCAGATGTTTGGCAATTTACGCATTGCCATTCTCTCGTTGATTTTCTTCTTTATTATGGGATTAATCCTGCTTCCATTTGTAAATGTAAACAAAGCCATCTCTGATGCAAAGAAGTATGATGGAAATTCTGCATAATTAAATTGATTAATAAAAACAGCGCGGAACATCCGCGCTGTTTTTATTTTAATGATGTCTTTTCTTTTTATAAAACAAAGGTGGCATTTTAAATTTATTTGCTCGATCACTAGACCAGGGAGATTGTGGCGCCATCACCAGACTACAAAGCACAAGTAAAACACGGTCATAGTTGACTCGCCAACCTGCGAAATCGATCCATGCTTGTTCGCGGTCCGCTTTGATGGGGATACCTGCTTCTTCCAATTTCCGAATCACTTCATCATATTCTTCACGGGTCACAGCAATTGGTGTGGTTGGGTAATGTGGGTCTCTGGGGAAGGAAATATCAAAGTAATCAGCAATTCCACGCAACGCAAGAGACCCAGCACGGAGGCATAAAGCTGCGGATGCATCGAACGGAATATCGACTGAAGATAAGGTTAGTGCAGCAGAATCCAATACAGCACCAGCAGAAGTGACCCAGGATTTATCCGAACGAGGTGAACGAAAGAACACAAGAGCGGGCAATGTGGTGTGGCTTTCTTCCACGTCCGCAAACCAGCTTTCCCAAGTTCGCCACAAGTCAGAAAGTTTATCCAAGCCATGAATACGGTTAAAGCGTGAAAGCATGTCAAATGGATTAGGCGGATTGCCTGCCCGAATCTCCAACATGTTGACCACCTGCTCACGGCGTGAAAACGCAGAGTACATGGTGGGCAAATAGGCAATCAAAAGCGCAACCATAATGAGTCCCAACATGGCTTCAGTAAATGCAAGGGCAGAGACAACATATCCTTCTGGAACCACAAAACCAAGGGTAAAAAGAGAAGAGCCACTCAAGCGGAAATCGAAGAAATAATCCCCTGCGCGTAATGCCCAATACATAAATGAGTAGCCGATGGAAATGAGAATATACCAGGTCGGCACGAGGGTCATCAATGCAATCGGCGCATAATATGCCATAATCGCATCTTTTTGTTCGTAAGTCCGTGCAAACTTCTTCACAAATTCAAATACACGGCGCAACAGGCCAAAGACCAACCGATTCAGTTGGCTGCGTGCGCTACGCGGCAAGACGAATGTAGAAATTGCAGAAAAGAGGGTGGCAGATACAATAACAAAGCCAATGATAAAAACGAAAATTCGATAAATCAAATCCATAAGCGTGGATTATATATTGAGTTAATATAAAAGAACAACCTGCCATTTCTGGCAGGTTGTTCTTTTATTGAATATGCTCGTTGAATAAGGTTCTAAACTCTTCTTCTGAAATATAACCAACTAATTTTTTTATCAGGTTTCCATCTGCGTCCAGGAAGTAGAACTCAGGCTGGTAATAAAAGCCCAATGTTCTGCGGAAACCATCTGTCTGTGGGTCGTCAGCATCGAGGAATGAAAACTTGACCTTGCCGAAATACTCCGCTTCAAGCCCATGAACCATGGGCGCCATTGCGCGGCAGGTACTTCAGGTAAAGCGGAAGAATTCAACGAGCTGGAGTTGACCAGACGCCAGGCTGACCGTGTTGGGGTCTGTAGCCTCCAGATTAGGTCCACGTGAGGTGGCAACAGCCTGTACGGGAATGGCCGTCTGCACGGCTTCTGTCGCTACAGGCACGGACGGGTCAACGGAGGCGACAGTGGCGGTCACTGCTGGCATCGACACCGGGGCGGGAGTGGCCGCAGCGCAGGAAGCTGTTAGTAGAACAGCGACCAAGCCTACGGTCCATAAAAAGAAGCGGGGTTTCATCAGTCTCCTCTAAAGATTAAGATGTGTATTAGTGACAAGACGATACACTTTTTTATCATCTTACAGCATAAATGTTACAGGAACCTTACATACAAGTGGGGATAATCGTCATTGACAGGTTGATACGCTTTTCTTTGACGGTTGTGAAATCCTACGCTATACTTGTTTTGCAGTTTGGTTCACAAACATCAAAAGGAGATTTCCTATGGCAGATTTTAAACTCACGTACGCAACCATGTTCAACCCACCCGAAGAACTTCACACAGGCTTCGACAAGGCAGTGGAAGCGCTCAAGAAAAACATGGGCAAAGAATATGGCATGTTCATCAATGGCAAGGAAGTGCTGGCCGATGAAAAGTTTGATGACACCTCCCCTGTCAATACCAGCTGGGTGCTGGCCAAGATGCAAAAAGGCAATGCCAGCCATGCCACTCAGGCAATTGCGGCAGCTCGCAAGGCTTTTCCTGAATGGAGCCATACCCCCTGGCAGAAACGCGTGGAATACCTCCGCAAGGCTGCAAGTTTGATTGAACAGCGTATTTTTGAACTTGGCGCGGCCATGGCGTTGGAAGTTGGCAAGAATCGCATGGAATCCCTTGGCGATGTGCAAGAAACTGCCGACCTGATTTATTACTCCTGCTATCAAATGGAAAAAAATGACGGCTACGTCGTTGAAATGGGCAAAGATCCACTGGTGGGGTACGAAGCCCGTAACGTATCTGTGCTTCGCCCTTATGGTGTTTGATTAATCGTTTCTCCATTCAACTTCCCCATGCTTTGACAGGCGGTCCCATGGTGCAGCCCTTGCCACAGGTAATACAGTCATTGTAAAACCTGCTACAGATACCGCTTGGATTGTTCGTCTCTTAATTGATTGTTTCCGCGATGCTGGCATTCCAGATGGCGTAGTGAACTTTGTTACAGGCCCTGGTTCTACTTTGGGGCAGGCGCTGGTAGATAGCCCCGAAATTGACGGTGTCACTTTCACAGGCTCTTTTGATGTGGGTATGAAAATGCATCAGGATATGGGCAAACGCAGTTATGTGCGCCCCACCATTTTGGAACTCGGTGGAAAGAATCCAGTCATCGTTTCGAAGAATGCAGATTTGGAACGCGCCACTATTGGTATCGTTCGCTCAGCCTTTGGCTTGCAGGGACAAAAATGCTCTGCCGCTTCACGCGTGCTGATTGATGAAGCTGTTTACGATGACTTGGTTACCCGCCTGAAAGATGCTGGCGAAAAACTCGTCATGGGTGATCCCACAGACCGAAACACCTACAACGGCCCTGTCATCAACAAAAGCTCCTACAACGATTTCAAGAATTTCTGTGAAGAAATCAACCAAGGCGGCGGCAAGTTCTTGGTCGGTGGAAACGTCAAATCTGGTGGCGATTTTGATAAGGGCTATTTCTGCGAATCAACCTTTGTCGTTGACCTGCCCTACTCCCATCGCCTATGGAAACATGAAATGTTCCTGCCCATCACTACCATTGGCAAATTCAAGAATCTTGATGAAGCCATGACCATCGCCAACGATGTTAATTATGGTTTGACCGCAGGCTTCTATGGTTCAGCCGAAGAAACCGATTGGTTCTTTGACAAAATTGAAGCAGGTGTAACCTACGCGAACCGTCCGCAAGGCGCCACAACCGGTGCTTGGCCTGGTTTCCAACCCTTTGGTGGCTGGAAAGGCTCCGGCTCCAGTGGTAAGAATGCAGGCGGCCACTACTATCTGCCGCTTTACATGCACGAACAAATCCGCACCCTCGTAAAGTAAGGATTTAGAAACATCAGCCCCTTTCTCATTACGAGAAAGGGGCTTTCAATTAAAGGTAAATATTATGCCCTGGAATCCTGATCAATATCATAAATTTCAAACAGAACGATCTGCACCATTTTTTGATTTGCTAAATTTAGTAAGCATCCGTCCCAACCTTAAAGTAGTAGATTTAGGGTGCGGTACAGGTGAACTCACCCAACATCTCGTTGAGAGGCTGCCGAACAGCTACGTGCACGGAATCGACCAATCAGCAGAAATGCTGGAAAAAGCAAAAGCCTATTCAAGTTCCAACTTGAATTTCGAGCAAGGGGATCAAACAAAACTCACAGGCACATGGGATTTAATTTTCAGTAACGCTGCCTTACAGTGGTCAGATAGCCACACCGAATTAATTGCCGACCTGTTCGGAAAATTAAACTCACACGGACAAATTGCAGTGCAAGTTCCATCCAATCACATGCACATTTCACATCAACTCATTCGTGAAACAGCTGCGGAAGAGCCATTCAAAACAGCCCTACGTGGATACAACCGCCAATCCCCAGTCCTATCCATCGAACAATATGCAGAAATATTATTCGATTCTGGCGCAATGGGAATCAACGTATTTGAAAAAGTCTATCCCCATGTCTTGGAAAATTCAGATGCGGTTTTGGAATGGATCAAAGGAACTGCCTTGGTGCCCTACCTTGAACGGCTTGGAGAACAAAAAGAAAGCTTCATGAAGGTGATTCAGAAAAAATTAAATCGCGCACTACCTAGTCAACCTGTGTTTTATCCTTTCAAACGTACTTTTATTTCGGCAATCAAGCCATAAATTGGCCTTTGGTAAAATTAAGCCATGGAACCTGACGACTCATTCGTTGTTCGTGTGGGACTCTTTTTTCTGGTAATTGGCGGAGGTGCCTTTCTGCTTTTTGTCGTATCCGATATAGCAGATAAGACCGACTTTGATTACTTGTTTATCGCTGTCTTACTCATGGGCATTGGCTGGAGCATGTGGCGGCAGAAACCCCCACCTCCATCTGCAGGGCGTTTTGCATGGTTTAAAAAATGGAGCGAAGGAAACAGAAAGAAACTGGAAGAAAGAGCCAAGAAAAAACAAGAGGCAAAAAAGAAATAATCATGTCCAAACTAATTACGCTTAAGAAAGCTATTTCAGAATTTGTAAACGATGGAGATGTCGTTTACGCGGCGGGGTTTACTCATCTCATTCCATTTGCTGCAGGGCACGAAATTATTCGTCAGGGCAAAAAGAATTTAACGCTTGCACGGGCAACGCCCGATTTAATCTATGATCAAATGGTGGCGGCTGGCTGTGCAAAAAAAGTCATCTTTTCTTATATGGGAAACCCTGGCGTTGGCTCATTACGCATTGTCCGAGCCGCCCTCGAAAAAGGGGAACTCGAATGGGAAGAATATTCTCACTTTGGCATGATCACCCGTTTACAGGCAGGCGCGGCAGGACTTCCATTTCTTCCCATGAAGCAAACAGGCGCAGAAGATTTGGAAAAATCCAACCCACAAATCAAACGCATTCCCGATCCATACGGCGGGAAGGATGTAATCGTGGTGCCCGCATTAAATCCCGATGTTGCGATTGTGCATGTGCAACGTGCTGATAAAAATGGGAATGCCCATTTATGGGGAATTATTGGAGAACAAAAAGAAGCTGCTTTTGCTGCGAAAAAAGTCATCCTCACGGCAGAAGAAATTGTGGATGAATCCGTAATCAGGTCAGACCCGAACCGCACCATGATTCCCATGAATATCGTCGATGCTGTTTGTCACGTTCCATTTGCAAGTCACCCATCCTATTCACAAGGATATTATGATCGTGACAACGAGTTTTATTTAGCATGGGACAAAATCAGCGAATCACCTGAGAGTGTAAAAAAATATTTAGATGAGTGGGTCTATGGTGTGAAAGATCGCAACGCCTATTGGAAAAAACTCAGCGAGAAGACTCACAAACGCTTGAAAGTAAAAGCAAAATATAGCGAAAAGATTAATTACGGAAGTTATTAGTGAACATTCCACAATTCGATTATGGTGGCAATGGCGCGCCGATGCATTTTTTGCACGCTAACGGCTATCCACCAGATTGTTACAAACCATTATTTGAACTTTTAAATTCTCAATATCATCTTTTTGGAATGACCTTACGCCCGTTGTGGCCTGACTCAAACATGGATGAGATTCAAGATTGGCATCCATTCTCTGATGATTTGTTACGTTTCCTCTCTGACCGTAAAGAGGCCCCTGTGATTGGAGTTGGACATTCCATCGGAGGCATTGTCACGCTGCGTGCGGCCATGCGTGACCCGAAAAAATTCCGCGCCCTTGTTTTATTTGACCCTGTACTTTTCGTGCCCTCCTTTGCAGGCATGTGGAATGTCTTTCGTGCAATTGGGCTGGGACAGAAAGTCCACCCGAAAATTGCAGGAGCGCTTAAGCGCAGGCGTACATTTGACAATCTGGATTTGGTCTTTCGTGGCTATCGCTCACGTGAAGTGTTTAGGTATATGAGTGACGAAAGTTTACGAGCTTATATTTCTGGCATCACAAAACAAAAAGAAGATGGTAAGTATGAACTTATCTTCTCGCCTGAATGGGAAAGCCACATCTACATGACAGGGATGCGCGACAAAGACTTGTGGCTTGGGCTTTCCAAACTGGAAATTCCCACCCTTATCATTCGCGGTGCAGAGACAGACACCTTCTCAGAGCGTGCAGTGAAGCTTGTGAAACAGAAGCAACCCAAAGTTAAGTTGGAAACGCTGAATCAGTCAACGCACATTCTGCCGTTGGAATATCCACAAAAAGTTTTTGATTTGATGCAATCATTTCTGAAGGAGGTCTTATGACCGAAATAAAGTATTCTTCCGCTGAGTTGATGATTGTCAACGCGGCGCGTTTGTTGAAAGATGGCGATGTAGTTTTTGTAGGCGTAGGTCAACCCAACCTGGCATGCAATTTAGCCAAGCGCACACACGCTCCCAACTTGGTGATGATTTATGAAGCGGGTGTGATTGGCGCAGAACCTGAACGTCTGCCGCTTTCAATCGGCGACCCAACTCTTGTCAGTGGATCACTCTCAGTGGTCAGCATGTATGATATTTTTGCCAATTATCTTCAACGCGGAAATGTAGATGTAGGCTTTATGGGCGGCGCGCAAATTGATAAATATGGAAATATCAACGCTACTGTGATTGGTGATTACAACCATCCCAAAGTACGCTTGCCTGGATCTGGTGGCTCACAAGAAATTGCTGCCTGGGCAAACCGTTGCTATATTATGACTCCGCACCAAAAACGTCGCTTCCCTGAAAAGGTGGAATTCATGACTTCTGCTGGCTTCATCAGTGGCAAAGAGGCTCGCAAAGAAAGAGGTCTGCGTGGCGGTGGCATGGTCGGTGTAGTGACTGATATCGGCTTTATGGAACCAAATGAAGATGGCGAAATGATTCTCACCGCTTTGCATCCAAATAAAACTGTGGAAGAAGCAAAGGCCAACACAGGCTGGGATTTAAAAGTCGCCGAGGACATCAAAATTACCAAGCCTGTTACTAAAAAAGAATTAAGGATTCTGCATGAAGAACTTGACCCAACAGGGATATATCTAAAAAGTGCAGGATAAATAAATACACTGTTATTAATCGCAAAAATGGATACAATATAGTCTAGTTCCATTTTTGCGATTTTTAAAAATAACTCTCTATGTGGCGTTCTTTCTCGCAACCCATCAAACTCCCAGAAAATAAATCTCCAGAAGAAATGGAGCAGTATTTCCGCGAGCAAAAATTAAGTGGTGTTCTAGAAAAACGTATCAATGGAAAACCTTTGGCTTTGCTCATGGCAAGCGGGGCACCTGTAGGGACTTATTCCCTGGAAAACGACATCGCCACGCACATTTCTCACTCTGATTTTTCAGCAACAAGCTATCAAGAGTTTCAAGCATCCCACTTACCAGACAATGTTGCCCGCATGGTATGGTTAACTTTAGAGTCAAAACTTAAGGAAAAGATTGTATTAAATAATTCAGAAAGCTGGAAATCTCAACAAGAAAAATTGCGGACCTCTTCCTGGAGCGGCCTTTTAGAAATTTATAGTGATTCTTTACATGGCATCGCTTTTTTGAATCACGGGGAAGAAAATAAAACTGAAGCAATTTTTCAAGACTCGACGGGGTTTTCCAATAATTTCACATTTATGGAAGAAGCAAGTCATTACCCCTGTGAGGCTACACTTTTTGAAACCTCTTCTGCTTCTCAAGCATATCAATGCTACATCCTGCATAAAGGCACAATTGATTGGGCTGATAAACTTTTGGAGCGATATAAAGAGATGGTGGGAAGCAAAATGCTTCAACTCATGGGCAGAGAATTAAATCGCTCCATTTCCCCATGGAGATGGAATATTGTGCTACAAAATACATCGCTCATTGACGCACATTTTTTTCCAAACTTGGAAAGTGCAGCACACGCCTACCGCGCTATTTTTATGGGAATGGGCACACAAATGAATTTCTTCATCGGAAATATTTTGACTCAACGTCTACTCAATGAAACGTACGAACAGCTTTTCCCTGAAGAAAAAGATTCTTTGAAAAGTCAAAGGCTTATTCCTGCCGCATTTACAGAATAAGCAAGGATCATCATGACTGAATTAAACCGTCCATTACCGAGATTTTCCCCCACACGTGTGCTTCAAATCAGCGCATCGGGCTCAATCCTTTTGCTGATTCTGCTCACTTGGATTTACTACGCTGAACCATTTTCAAGTCTCCTATCTCCCTACTGGAACGACAAAGCAACAGATATTCTCACTCTGGCTGCAGCCATTGGCGCTGCCTTGGCTGGCACCCGAGTGGCCAACCAATTTGAAAAGGATGAAGCCCCTTATAGAATCTGGGGAGCGTTTGCGATTGGATTATGGTGTTGGGTGGCAGGAGAATTTTGCGGGTTTTATTATGACGCTATATATTGGGATACAGGTTATCCAGACCTGACTTTCATTGACTTGTTCTGGATGCTCGGATATCTTTTCTTAGGACTCTCGCTCTATTATCAATATCGATTAATCTTCGGCAAAAACAACAAACGCGGAACAAGGTATTACCTAGCGGTTATCCTTTTGGCTCTGTTGATTACTGCGGTACTCACCAATATCGTCATCAATAACAATCTTGGTCAAGGCTCTGCATGGATTGTCCTTTTCATTACTGTGTTATATCCCGTCTTTGATTTAGCAGAAGGGGTAAGCGCCTTACATCTATCCTATCTCTTTGGTCGCGGACAATGGATTCGCCCGTGGTGGGGATTGATTCTCTTTGCCCTATCTGACAGCCTCAACAGCTTCTATTGGCTCGGCGGATACGACCTGTTACCAAAATCCTTCTATACCGCCCTTAATTTAATTTCTGTAGTTTCTTACACTGCAAGTTATCTGGTCATGGGGCTAGCATTGTTATCACTGTATTTCATGTTCCATTACAGCGAAGCCAGCGGATTACTCCAGCCTGCTTTTCAAATAAATTCAAAAAAATAGATTTTTCTCACCAGCAACCAAACTGATTTTAAGCCGTATACATGATGTAGTCACTTTTATTTTCTGGAGGCAACATCATGAACACACAAAGAATGCCATTACGGCGTTCAACCCACAACCGAGTCATCGCAGGGGTATGCGGCGGGCTAGGTGATTTTTTCGGCATCAGTGCATTTTGGTTTCGGCTCGCATTTTTAATAGCGCTCCTACCAGGTGGTGTACCGGGCATCGCTCTCTATTTGTTAATGCTCGTTATTATTCCTACAGGATAACCCCACCTAATTCCCCTTTACGGGGAGCGCGTCTCAGGGTATATAAAACGAATGACCTCTCCCCGTTTTCGCTATCTTCTCTTTGACCTCGGCGGTACGTTAATGCACGCCGAAGGTGATTGGTCTCCTGTAACAGCGGAAGGGGACTATGCGCTTTCCAAAAAATTAGCTGAATTTAATATTCAACTCGAAAGTAAACTATTTCGAGAGCATATCGACGCATACTACTCACGGCGTGATCAGGATTTTCAAGAAACCACTTATCATTTTGTTTTAAGAGATCTTTTGTCAGAGTTGGGGTATGCAGATGTGGACGAGGCAATTCTCAGGTCCGCGTTGGATGCGCTGTATGCTGTCACACAAAAAAATTGGGGACTTGAAAATGATGCATCAGAAACTATCCTGCAATTAAAGTCTCAGGGTTATCAACTTGGAATTCTTTCGAATGCAGGGGATGATAAAGATGTGCAAACTCTGATTGATCGTTTTGGCATTCGTGCGCATTTTGATTTTGTCTTAACTTCGGCAACCTGCTTTTATCGTAAACCCCATGCACGTGCTTTTGAATTTGCCCTTGCCCATTGGAGCATCTCCCCTGAAGAAGCCATCATGATTGGCGACAGCTTGGAAGCAGATATTCAAGGGGCAAAAAACTTGAATATGAAAACCATCTGGATTACACGACGGGCACAGTTCAAAGCCGCTGACTTACAGCGCTTCAAACCAGACTTTAGCATACGAAAACTCAACGAGCTTTTACCTACCCTTGAAAGAATCTCCATCAGCCAACTCTGATACAATTTCCTAATGACACACAATCGATTCTTTCCTTACATCGCACTGGTGGCAGGGATTAGTGCACTGAGCCTCTCCGCGATGTTTGTACGTTGGGCAGATGCGCCAGGTCCCATCACAGGCTTTTACCGTCTGTTTATTTCCACCTTATTATTCACTCCAATATTCATTCAACGCCAAAAAACGTTGGAACCCATCGAAAAACAATGGATCTGGTTTCCAATTTTAGGCGGTATCTTTACTGCCTGTGACTTTGCCTTTTGGAATTCTTCAGTAAAGTTCACAACAGCGGCAAATGCCACACTCTTAGGAAATACATCACCACTATGGGTAGCGCTTGCAGCATTTTTTATTTTTAAAGAGAAACTTCGTGGCTCGTTTTGGATTGGTCTGCTTTTTGCTCTATCGGGTGCGGTGCTTATTGTAGGTACCGACTTTCTAAAACATCCCACCTTTGGAATTGGCGATATTATGGCCAGCACAGCGGCCATCTTCTACGCCTCTTATCAACTCGTCACGCAACGTGGACGAAAATACATAGACCCTTTTCGTTACACGTGGTTTGTAGGTGTCAGTGCAACCACAGCTATGTTCTTCATCAATATTTTTCTAAAAAACTCATTCACTGGATATTCGACTCAATCATGGGTTATTTTTTTCATTAGTGCTGTGGTTTCACAAATGATTGGGTATCTTTCCATTTCCTATGCTCTCGGGCATTTACCCGCTTCAGTTGTGTCACCCACTTTAATTGGACAACCTATTTTGACCACAGTTCTGGCAATTCCCATGCTTCATGAGATTCCAGCGCCCATCCAATGGCTGGGTGGAGCGATTGCATTGGTGGGTATTTACATCGTAAACCAAGCTCATTTTCAAGCTGCACAAGATATTGATATTCCCAACGCCTGATTTTCAGAGATGATAGTTCTCCTGCTCTTTTTCAGGATAAAATCAGAAACTTCATAAGTACATAAAAGGAGGAAGATATGCAATTAGATGCCATTCTTGAGGTCGCCATTGGCCTTGTTTTTGTATGGTTGGTGATTAGCGTGGCAACCATGGAAATTCACAGCCGCATCGCCATTCTATTAGGCTGGCGCGCTGAACATTTGGAAAAATCCATCCTGAGTATGCTCAAGGATGAAACTCTTGTAAAAAAATTCTACGAACATCCTCTGGTCACAGAATTGGCCATGAAAGACAAAAATGGAAATCTAGTTCGGGATAAAAAAGGGAATGTGAGAAAGCCAGAATACATTCCCAATGCGACATTTGCCACCGTTGCCTGTGAAGTCATTATGAATGCTGGGAAAGATGGAGCAGATGTGCCTATTGACACCATGTCAATTGATCAAATGATGTCAAGTATGAAGTCCCTCGCAGAGAAAAACCCAAATCTTGCACGCATTAATCACTACTTGATGCCCAAAATGGAAAATGCAGCGGATAATCTTGAAAACAAGTTAATGGAATATCGCAAAAACACAGAAGGCTGGTTTACCGATGTCATGTCACAAGCCAGCAGCTGGTACAAGGTCCGTGCGCAGTGGATGGCGTTCTGGATTGGGCTTATCCTTGCCATCTTCATCAACATTGATACAATTCAAGTCGCTCAAAAACTATGGCAAGAGCCTACAGCAAGAGCCGTGCTCGTTGCTCAAGCGCAGGCCGAGGCGCAGAAAGATACGCCTAGTCCTGTCTCCATGGCAACTGCCAAAAGCTTAAACATCCCGATTGGATGGACTACCACTTCCCTCTCGACAAATTCATGTCCCATCATTAGCATATCCAAGTATCAATTTGCCATTCGCTCGGGCGGTGAGTGCTTGGCAGTGACTAGTTTACCTGCACTAAATAATGGCTGGGGCATTTTGGTGAAACTCTTTGGGTATATATTAAGTGGAGCGGCTGCAGCACAAGGAGCGCCGTTCTGGTTTGATATCTTAAGAAAGCTTGTAAGTGTAAAACAGCAAGGGTCAGAAAAATAAATAAATTGAGGAAAAAGATGCAAATAAAAGTAAGTACAGAAAATGCAAGCGTTCCAGTAACAGTAATTCATATTGCAGGGAAAATCGACTCAGCAACCTATCGAATTTTCCAAGAAGAAGCAGATAAACTTATCGACAATGGCGCTCGACACATCTTAGTTGATTTGGCAGAAGTTTCCTATATTAGCAGCGCAGGGTTAAGAACTCTTCACAACATTTTCAACAAACTTCGTTCGCTTCATAAAGATGTTGATGATGAAGAGCTTCGTAAAAAAATGAACAATGGAGCCTACAAATCTCCATATGTAAAAGTATCAACTCTCGCTCCACAGGTCAAAGATGCTTTTGAGTTGAGTGGTTTTGAAACCTACATCGAAGTATTTGAAACTTTTGACAACGCAGTTAAGTCATTCTAGCTTGATAGTCAAAAAAGTTATCCCTGCAAATAGCGGGGATAACTTTTTGCTATAATCATCCCATGACTCAAGACCTCTTTGACCACGCCATGCAAGAACGCATGAAAAATGAAGCCCCGTTGGCGGCACGCATGCGCCCACGCACATTGGATGAATATATCGGGCAGGAACATATCGTCGGTGAAGGTAAATTATTACGTCGTGCCATTGAGGCGGATCGTCTATTTTCATCGATTATTTTATGGGGTCCTCCAGGTACGGGCAAAACTACACTGGCACAAGTCATCGCCAACACCACCAAGAGTCATTTCGTTACCATCTCCGCTATTCTTGCTGGCAAAGCAGATTTGCGCGTGGTCATTGACGAAGCTCTTGAACGAAGACGCCTTCATAATGAACGAACCATTCTATTCGTAGATGAAGTACATCGCTGGAACAAAGCACAACAAGATGCGCTTCTCCCTCATGTTGAAAATGGAACTTTCACCCTAATCGGCGCCACCACTGAGAATCCCTACTTTGAAGTTATCAAAGCTTTGATTTCTCGTTCTCGTGTTTTTCAATTAAGAAATTTAAATCAAGCTGAAACAGGCTTACTTCTTGACCGCGCACTCGCAGATAAGGAACGTGGCTATGGAAACAAACGCATCACACTGGACCTTGATGCACGCACTCATCTTATTGAAGTTTCCTCAGGTGACGCACGCAACGCGCTAAATGCAATTGAACTGGCCGTTGAATCCACTGCTCCAGATCAAGATGGTCTTATCCACATCACATTGGATGTTGCTCAAGAATCCATTCAACGCCGTGCTGTCCTTTACGATAAAGATGGTGATGCCCATTACGATACCATCTCGGCTTTTATTAAATCTGTCCGCGGCTCAGACCCCGACGCAGCATTGTACTGGTTGGCAAAAATGGTTTACGCTGGCGAAGACCCAAAGTTCATCATTCGCCGATTAATTATTTTGGCTGGAGAAGATATTGGACTGGCAGACCCTATGGGACTCGTTGTGGCATCTTCTGCAATGCAAGCCTTTGAATTCATTGGTCTGCCCGAAGGAATTTATCCAATTGTAGAAGCGACTTTATATCTTGCAACAGCTCCAAAATCCAATACAGCTGGCGCGTATTTCAAGGCCATGAAAAAGATTGAGGAAGAAGGCCTGGTCTCTGTGCCACGTCATTTACAAGATGGCAATCGCGATGCGGCAGCGACAGGTCAAGGGAAAGATTATGTATATCCGCATGACAGTGAAGGCCATTTCGCCCCACAACAGTATCTACCCAAAAGGTTGCTTGGCACTTATTTTTATTCGCCCTCACAAGAAGGATATGAATCCCAAGTTACAGCAAGGCTGGAAATGTGGCGTGATGCTCAACGCAAAGCGCTGGGGATTTCAAAGATTGAGAATATTCCTGATATGAGCGAAGAGCAAATTCAAGAAATGAAGAGAAAGATCAAGTAAAAACATGGATGAAATTCGCCCCTGGCTTTATATTGGAAAATATAGAGACACACTTGATAAACATCAACTTGACACTGAATCTATTCAAGCCATGCTTCAAATGGCTGAGCCTGTCAAACAAGACGGAATCAACTCACTATATTTATCCATAGAAGATATGGCGCCAATTCCGCCACACTTGATCAAACAAGGTGTAGATTTTATTATAGAAGAAAAGCAAAACGCTCATAAAATTTTGGTTGCTTGTGGTGCAGGGATCAATCGCTCCACGGCTTTTTGCATAGCCGCCCTGAAAGAAACAGAAGGCCTTGACTTAAAAAGTGCCTATCAAGAAATCAAAAAGAAACACCCAGAAGCTCTTCCGCACGAACCCATTTGGCTCTCCCTTTGCAAGTACTATAATGAAACCGTCCCTTATTTGGACATTATGCGATTGTCGCTTCAGTAAATGAAAGGGTAAAAATGGGGTACGGAACTTTTTCTGCCATAAAAAGATTATCAAATTTCCTCTTTATTACGACAATAGGGTTGGGAATTATCTTTGGAAGGATATATCCAATTACGACCTTGATTATTTCAGGGTCAATGATTCTTATTGGTGCGTCATCATTTATTTACGGAATTTCAAATTCACAAAAATATAAGGATGTTTTCGATTATGAGCCAGCAAGGTTTTGGGGAAAAGATAGAAACGGGAAATATGCACGTGAGGTTTTGCTATCTATCAGCTCAATAGGAATATGGTGCGCACTTACAGGAGCAGCACTGTTTATAATAATTGTATGGTAAGTTATTCTACATAGAAATCGAGAAAAGAAAATGCCTCTTTTATTACTCATCCGTCACGGTGAAAACGATTATGTCAAAACAGGGAAAATGGCAGGCAGGCTGCCTGGAGTTCATCTCAATGAACGTGGACAGAAGCAAGCTCAGGCGTTAGGAGATGCGTTAAAGAATGTCCCCTTGACCGCCTTGTATTCTAGTCCACTGGAACGAGCGATAGAAACGGCAACACCCATCGCAACGGTTCGCAATTTAACCATTGTTCAAAATCCAGACCTAATGGATACAGATGTTGGGAAATGGCAGGGAAAATCTCTGGCAGTGCTGCGCCTCAAAAAAGAATGGAAGATTGTGCAAAGCGCACCTTCACGGTTTAAGTTCCCCGAAGGTGAATCTTTTCTAGATTTGCAATCAAGAATTGCAAATGTTTTAGAAGGTCTGATAAAAAAACACAACAAGCCAAAAGATATCATCGCTGTTGTCTTCCATGCGGACCCTATCAAATTGGCAGTTTCGCATTTCCTTGGTTTACCACTCGATCATTTTCAAAAATTAAGTTGTGACACAGGCTCCCTTACCCTGTTACATGTTGGAGAAGCAGGTGCCAACTTGGTCAAGTTGAATCAACGCCCACCATTTGATTTCCTGCCTACAGAAAAGACCAAATGAACAGCCAATACAAGTTCATCCTTGAAACAGAAAGATTGCTCCTTCGTCGCCTAGTGATGGAGGATTTGGATGAACTATTTTCTTTATATAGCGACCCTGAAATACGAAAATATTTCCCTGAAGGGGTCTTGAATTTTGAAGAAGCCAAAGAAGAATTGGAATGGTTTTTGAATGGGCATCCCAAACACCTTGAATTGGGACTCTGGGCTACCATTCACAAAGAAACTGGCAAATTTATTGGCCGTTGCGGTTTACTCCCATGGATGATTGATGAGAAATTGGAAGTGGAAATCGCCTACCTGATTGATAAGAATTTTTGGAAACAAGGTCTGGCAACAGAAGCCGCTCAAGGAATTTTACAATACGGGTTTGAACAACTGAATTTGTCTCGCCTTATTTGCCTGATAGATCCAGATAACATTGCATCACAAAGAGTAGCAGAAAAAATTGGTATGGTACTTGAAAAAAAAGTAGATGGGATTGATGGAGATAATTTCCCCACATTAATCTATGCTATAAGTAAGAGCTAGAGTTTACAACAACCAGGAGTATCCAATGGCAAACGAGAAGCACCTTGAAATCTATCGACAGGGAATTAATGCCTGGAACGCATGGCGAAAAAATTCCCAAAAATCAAACCTGACAAACACACTTTCGTTTAATGGAAGCAACAAATGGCATAAATTTCAGCAGTACATTTCTAGAAAATTCTGATTTGAGAAATGCAACTTTTATCCGTGCAGATTTTCAAGACGCCTATCTTTACAACGTAGATGCAGAGAATGCTATCTTTGTTAAACAAACTTTACTGGTGGCTGCAAAGGAGCAATCTTTCACAAAACTGGTGAAAATTCAAAGCTGAATTCTGCACTAGTAGATGAATCGAACTTTGAAGAAGCAGACCTAACCAATGCGTCTCTACAAGGGGCACAAATCGAAAAGGCGAAGTTCGATCAAGCCATTCTGAGAAACGCCAATTTTAACAACGCCAATTTATATGGTTCTTTTTTCACGCAATGCGATCTTTCAAGTTGCAAATTTAAGAACACGGAAATGACGGAAATTGAAATGGCAAATTCCAATTTAACTGGAGTTGATCTTTCTGGAAAAACACTGGCAGGGGGTGTGTTTTGGAGAGCAAACCTGACTGGTGCCAATTTAAGTGAAACAGACTGTCAAATGGTCGAATTTGCAGAAGCAAACTTAACAAGCGCCAACTTAAGTTCTGCCAATTTATTTTCAGTAGAATTTCGAATAGCAAATCTAACCAACGCAAATTTGCAGGGAGCTATACTGGCAAACGCCTCTCTTTTGGGGGCAATTGTTGAAGGAGCAAACTTCGAACGCAGTGAAGTTTATGGTATATCGGCTTGGGATTTAATTGGCACTCCTAAAAACCAAAAAGACTTAATCATCACGCCACCCACTGAACCTGCTATCACTGTGGATGATTTAGAAGTGGCTCAATTTGTATATCTTGTTAATAACAACAAGAAAATTCGTAACTTCATGAATGCCTTTACAGAAAAAAACGTGTTAATTCTCGGCAGGTTTACTCCGCCAGAACGAAAAATAGTTCTGGATGGATTGCGCGAAAAACTTCGCGCCTTTGATTTGGTTCCCATCGTTTTTGACTTCGATGCTCCTCAAGATAAAGATTACACAGAAACCGTCCAATCCCTGGCAGGCATGAGCATGTTTGCTATTGTGGACGTAACCAACCCAAAATCGACACCGCTGGAAATGGAAGCCACTGTTAAGCAGTTTAAAATTCCTTATCTACCCATCATCGACACCAGCGCAGATCAACGTCCCTTTGCTATGATGATTGATTTACAAAAAAGTTTTCATTGGGTGTTACCCACCTTTGCGTATCGGTCGAAAGAAGAACTATTCAAGAACCTCAAAATCGCCATCGTTGACCGTGCAATTGAAAAGCATAATCAATTACGCGACCAAAAATCAAAAGAAAATATTCCCATGCTTACAATAGATGATTTATTGAAGAATACAAAAAAAAGAAAATAATAAAAACAAAGGCGACCTTTTATAGGTCGCCTTTGTTTTATTTCCACAATTTCGCCAACTCATTCAGTGACTTGTAATACGGCTCAATACTTGGAATGTAATGCGCCTCATTCTTCGCATGCGGACCAACCCCAGATTGCCCCCACACAACTGCCTGACCGCCTGGAGCAAACCGTGCACTGGTACCTGGCAGCTTGCGACCAATTCTCGCATCCTGGCCACCCGCAGCCTGCTTGACTGCTTCGATAAGCGCCTTCAACGCTGGATTATTCGGATCACAAGCCACACCGTTTTCCATGACCGAGAATTTTGCCTCGAGATCGTTTTCAGCACAATATGCTTCCACTTCCTTGCGCAACGCAGATGTATCATCTTGTGGAATGGGACGAATCTCCACTCCCAAAATACCTTCTGCAGCGGTAACGTTATAAACACCAGGAGTTCCCACATTGATAAATGGGAATTTCGCTTGTGACTGCCAGCCATCTGCGGCCTTGAGGGTCAAATGTTTCGCAAAGATTTCATTCAATGCGGTGCGAGCATTGATCAATCTTTCGCTCAAGTCGCCCGTGCCAGCCACACCTGAGTGTGCTTTGGCACCACGTGCAATTACATCGAAACGCATCACACCGCGGTTTTCAACACAAATTTCGCCAAAGAGTTCATTGCCTTTTTCACCCGTTCGTTCACCAGCGATAAACAAGGACGGGACAAGATTCAACTCTTTCAACACATGGGGCGTTCCCCATGCTTCTGATTCACCATTTTCCTCATTTCCTACCAATAACAAAGCAATGTTGGGGTATGGTGCGCCAGCTTTCATTGTGTCTTTCATCCAAACCATATAAGTAGCGACTACGGTCTTCATGTCCGCTGCACCACGACCCCACAAATAATCACCTTCGATGCGCGGGGTGAATTGAGTGTCGTCAGGTTCAGGTTCAACCACATCAAAGTGACCTGTCAACAGAATTGGGCTTTGATGACTTTCTTGTGGATGAGATGTGAAGGGAGGAAAAGCCGCGAAAACTGCGGGATATTTTCCATCAAAGAAACGCACTTCCAATCCAGCATCCTTCAAATAGTCATGAACCAACGAACCTGTGCGATGCACTTCATCAAGGCGTTCATCGGGACAAGCAGTAACCCCAGGAATACGAATCAACTGCTGTGCTAAATCAAGGATTTCACTGGTCTTATCTGGATATGAAACTTCAATCACTGCCTGTGTACGCGGGCGGAACTGAATTGGAGATTGAGGCATTTGCCTTGCTGAGTCGCGGCCACGTTGCAAAAATTCTGCAATCTTGGAAGCATCTTCACCTAACATTCCATAGTCTGCTGCAACACGTTCCACATCACTCTTGACTTGCGCTTCACGCTCAAAGTGAAGTTCCTTCAACACATCAAATGGAACTTCGCTACTTACACCTAATTCAGATTGCAAGCGAGCGCGCATCTTTTCGGCTGTATTGCTTCCACCTTCAGAAATCTCAACGAGAGGTGCAAGATCCTTCCACAAATTCAAAGCTTCGGCCAACGGCTTGACTTCATTAAGAGTCCACTTAAGGAAATCTCGCATGCCAATTGGTTTCCCCGTTAAGGGATTCTCAATTTCAGCACGCATACTGAATTTTGCTGCTAAATTTTCATTAGCACGAGCGCGAGTGATATCTTCGCGGTCATATCGGAAGCCACGTGCAAATTGTGGATCTGAATAAATTTTCAGCAACAATAAATGCTTGAGGGTTAAATTTGCGACATCATTATCTAAACTATGACCACCATCATCCACACGCACTTCAACACGTCCCATTGGCAAATTGATACGTGCCATGAGATTCTGCTTTTCAATTTGGAGAGCCATCTCCTCGGGAGGAGTTGCTTGACCAACAGCAAACAAGCCGCGGGTATAAAGATGCGTCAACTCATCACTGGTAGTGGAGATTAATCGTTCGACAGGTTCAGCAAATGAACGTGCACGGACAGGTGTCCAGTTGTTATTTCCAAAACGTACGCCACGGCGGACAAGGTCATAAGAGATTTGAAGATAGTCGTTGTAAGAACGATAAAGATCGGGGAGATCAA
Source organism: Anaerolineales bacterium (assembly GCA_046328925.1). Classification (GTDB taxonomy): domain Bacteria; phylum Chloroflexota; class Anaerolineae; order Anaerolineales; family Villigracilaceae; genus Villigracilis. The sequence goes on along the minus strand of JAXLVT010000033.1, from coordinate 825 downwards.
TTTCGCGTGGATTTGGGAATGTGAGATTACGTATTGAATCATGTTCCGTGAGGACGACGACCGCGCGTCCATCCTTGACCTGAGCCTGCATCGGCGTTGACGCAGCAGTTGCAATAAAAAGAGAGGCGAAGGCACGCAATAAACGCGTAGCAGTAATATAAAATTCAGACTTGAAATCATCAAGATGTTTATCGCCACGTTCGCTGGCAGAAAGATGCATGAAATCCCAAGCAAATAGTGGGTCAGGCAAAGACAAGTTACTATGAATGCCCGCAGTCGCAAGGGTGGCACCATATAAGTCCACGCATTTTTCAAGATAACGTCGCTTGGCGATACTCCAATTACCGGGTAACGAATCATGTCCAATGTCGGTAAGAAATAGCAAATTGCCATGCCAGTGATGCAAACGCTCACCAAAATTTATTCCAGCTCGATGCAATGCATTAATCAAGGATGCTTCCATCAAACGAGCTTCGTAGATCGTTCCGCGTGGACTGTAGTATGGACGTGTAGCCCACTCAATCATCCAATGGAAAACTTCCAACTGGCTAAATTGTGCCTGCCAAGGAGCAATACACTCAGCGCGCAGATAATCTACAAAAGACTGTTGGCTTGGACCTGCTCCCACAGTTAACAGCGGACGTAGTTTTTCATCAAGCAGATTCCATTCCTGCTCAAAACCGTTAAGTCCGCCTTGCGGTTTTTCTTTGGAGGCTTGTTCGATAGCTAAAAGATATTTGTCGGCAAATTTTTGTGAGGGCATTTTTATTTCCTAATGATTCAAGTCAATAATTCTCGTAAAACAAACAAAAAGAAGAAAGCGAA
>JAXLVT010000032.1:0-44878 GCA_046328925.1 Anaerolineales bacterium | reverse complement strand
AAGGATACATGCCAAATGTGGGGGGGCAGGAAAGAATACAATCATTTGGTTCAAGAAATACGCGCATAAGCAAATCAATTAATTCATCTGCACCCTGACCTGCCAGTAAATATTCTTCGCCAATGCCTGTGAATTTGGAAATAGATTTTCTGAGAGCACGGCTTTCTGGATCAGGATAAATATGAGGGAAATCCATATTGCCAAGCGCTTCTCGAACAACTGGCAATGGCCCATACGGATTTTCATTCGCGTCAAGCTTGACGATTTGGTCTGGTGTACGTCCAAGCCGTACAGATAAAACTTCAAATGGCTCAATCGGAGCGTACGGTGGAAGCGATTCAAGGTGAGGTCGAATCTTCATAAAACTATCCTCTTAATTCTGCCAACATGGCTGTATATCTTGGTGGTTCTTCTTCAAAAATGTAAGTTACTGGTGAAACAATGATTCCACTTCCACCAACTTTTCTTAATTCACCGATGGCTTGTGGAAGATGATCACGACGCACCACCACGGTCACTGAATGCCAGCCTTGATTAGATTCGCGAGTGATAATTAGACTGATGGTTGGTCCCTGTAAACCACCGACAGAAGTTTGTGTGAAAAGTCTTTGAGCAATTTGTTCTGGACTTTCACCGCGCATATTCGCAATTACGAGTAAATTATCTTTCGCACGCAAATGGGCTTCAATGTATTCCAACAACCGACGTGCCATTTCTAATGCTTCAGGGTTGGTCTTCAATGCTTTGCGATTCGCAATAAGCGCCGCCTGTGATGGTTGAATGAGTCCATCCGTCAATGCACGCAGACGATTGTCTTGCAGAGTTTGTCCTGATGAAACCAAATCTGAAATAATGTCAGCGTAACCAATAGTAGGAGCAGTTTCCAGCGTGCCTTCGGCGGAGATCAAAGTATGCGAAATATGATTTTGATTTAAGAATCGCTCTGTGAGAACAGGAAATTTAGTGGCAACGCGGAGTGGATGATCAAGAGTCCCTGCAAACTTTTTTAGCGATGGAATATCCACCGCTTCTTTCCACGACTCAGGCACGGCCAACATCAAAGAGCAGTGACCAAACCCAAGCTGATCGTGCAAAATAATGATGTCGCCGTTTTCTCCACGTTTTTCTTCCAAGACATCAATGCCGGTGATTCCAAAATCCATGCTGCCCTGTTTCACGCTGACAACGATGTCGCCGGGTCGTTGGAAAATGACGTTAAGGTCGGGCAGAGCAGGCATCCGCGCTTGGTATTGACGCGGGTTGAGCTTCTGTACAGTCAAGCCGCATTCGGCAAGAAACTCCATCGAGTCATCTTGTAAACGTCCTTTGGATGGGAGAGAAAGTCTTAAAGGTTGCGAGGTTTGCATAAAAATTCCTTTGGGTGGATTAAACAAAAATCCCCGACCTAGGGTCGGGGATTGATGAGGCGAAATATGGGTCTCTGTTATTTGCTTGCAACAGGTACGCGCACATAAACCTCCCGACCATGCGGGGGTTGAATGTGATGATGGTGATGCTGCGCGTACTGGTTATTCATGTTGGGTGGCAGTATATCAATGAGAGAAGGATTTGACAAGTAGTTTCAATTAAATGGTTTTGGGAAGAATGTGATTAGACAAATCTAAATATTACATCATTGATAAGTAGGGGAAACCAGTATATGCAATCTCTTGTGAACATGTAAAAATATTAAATAGAGTACATTTATAAATCAAGGAATTTAAAAATCATGTTCCTAAACATTAAAAAAAGTAGTACCAGTCATATATTATGGTTAATTTTTTTTGGTGGAATTGTTTTATCCATCCTGGTGTCTCTTTGGGTGTTTGCCATAGAACGTAATATACAGAGGAGGGAATTTGAAGACCAGGCGGTTGATTTTGCGAACCGATTCAATCATAGGATTGAAGATCATATCAAAGCGGTTGATGAATTTACAGCGTTATATACTCTTTATCCAGATGTAAAGAAGGATGCTTTTTTAACTTTGGCCAGTCAACGATTTAACTCTGTTGCAACTTTGGCAATTGAATGGGCACCTTTGGTGAAGTTTTCTGAGCGTGCTAAATTTGAAGAGGCCAATAAGTTATATATTACAGAACGAGATAGAAATGGGCAATTAGTGGTGGCCCTGGAGAGGCCTGAGTATTTTCCAGTTTATTTTATAGAGCCATTAAAAGGGAATGAGGCGGCTTTAGGGTTTGATCTTGCCTCAGAAACGGTACGATATGAAGCATTACAAAAAGCCAAAGAGACTGGCGAAAGTGTTGCAACCGCATCTGTTGATTTAATTCAAAAACCACTTAATCCCAAAGGCATTTTACTGTTTGGACCTGTTTTTTCACCTGATCCCCATACTTCAAACCAGATTCGTGGCATGGTTGTAGTTGTAATTTGGATAAAAGGAATTGTTGAATCTGAATTGAATACCAATGATTTTTCGAATCTTCAAGTCGTAATTGAGGATTCGACAGATGGTTCTGCTCATGAAGTACTGTACCGGCCTGAAGGAGATCTTTATCAAAGTGTTGTATCTAATTTAATGTTTCAACGTCAAATTGAAGTGAAAAATCGTCAATGGCTGGTAACAATTTATCCCTCTAAAGCATTTTTAAATTCTACTGGTGCGTGGCTTCCGTGGATTGTTTTAGGGATTGGATTATTCTTTACTGTTTGTATCACAACCATATACAAGATTCAATACGATGCTGAGTTAAAGATTAAAGAAAATAATAACAGTTTGGCCCAACGGATTGAAGAGAAGACAGCACAACTCCAGTTTGAAATACAAGATCGGATTCAAATTGAAGAACAAATGCGACAACTAAATATGAAGTTAGAGGATCGTGTAAAAGAAAAAACTGTTCAACTAAAACAAGCATTGGAGGCAGGGCATATTGGTACCTGGGAATGGAATATGACTGCCAATGTTGTCCAATGGTCAGATGATGTGGAGAAAATATTTAATCTGCCGCCAAATACACTTGATAAAGTCTCTACTTCTTATTTAAACTTGATTCATCCTGAAGATCGATCTTTTGTTGAAGCAACAATAATGACTGCTTTAGAGAATAATTCAGAATATCATGTTCAACACCGTACTGTTACTTCAGATGGCGTAATTCGTTGGTGGGAAATTGATGGTCGAGTATTTCCAGGAACAGGGATGTTCGGTACAGTTCGAGATGTTACTGAGCGTAAAAAGGTCGAAGATACGTTGCGACACAGCCAATTGGAGTTACAGGATTTTCTCAATAGTGCAAATGACCTGATTCAAAGTATCAATATGGATGGAGCGTATATTTATGTAAATCGTGCTTGGTGTGAGCGCTTGGGGTATAAAGAAGACGAAGCCATGCACTTAAATATGTTTGATGTAATACATCCCGATTATCAAGAACATTGTATGAGCGTGTTTCAAAAGATGACCTTAACTGGACAAGCTCAATTTATTGAAGTCGCTTTTCGTACAAAAAATGGTGAAAAGGTAGTTGTAGAAGGCTATCTTAATGCTCGCATGGAAGATGGAAAGGTTGTGGCAACTCGTGGTATTTTTCGCGATATTACCCGTCGAAAGCAGGCCGAAGAAGCTTTGGTAGAAAGAGAAAAAAGCTATCGCATTGCTATTGCAGCTGCAGATGCAGTTCCTTATAGCCTTGATTATGAGACAAATACATATCTCTTTGTTGGTGAAGGAATTCAGAAGCTGACAGGGTATACAGATGATGAGATGACACCTCAGCTGTTTGCATCTTTTGTGCAGGAGACTAAGATGTACGGAGAACTTTCGGATGTGTCTCCAGAAGAAGCGACAGCATTATTACGCAATGGGCAGGCAAATTCCCATGTGGTTTGGCGCTGTGATTATCTCATTCTGAATAGGAATGGAGAGTATCGTTGGTTGTCAGATTCTGCTGTGCAGGTTAGAAATAATAAAGGGATGGTGACTGGGTCTCTCGGTATTTTGCAGGATGTTACTGAACGTAAAAAAGCAGAGGAAACACTACATTTGGCAAATAAGGAAATGGAACGAGTGCTTCAAATGAAAGATGAATTCCTTGCCAATATGAGCCATGAATTACGCACTCCACTTAATGCAATTCTTGGAATATCAGAAAGCTTGTTTGAAGAGGTTGCAGGTACCCTTAATCATAAACAAAAGAAATATGTTCAAATTATTAATGAAAGTGGACGACATTTATTAGATTTAATCAATGATATTCTTGATCTTTCAAAAGTTGAATCTGGTCATATGGAATTGCAAAGAGGTGTCATTGATGTTGAATTTCTTTGCCAGGCCAGCCTTCGTATAATAAAAGAACTTGCCCAAAAGAAATCTCTGCAAGTTTCTTACCAGAAAGATGAAAACGCGAAATTTGTGATGGGAGATGAAAGAAGGCTTAAGCAATCTCTGGTCAATTTACTTAGCAATGCTGTCAAATTTACACCAGTTGCTGGAAGTATTGGGTTAGTGGTATCCGTGGATGAAGTAGGTAGAAAAATCAAATTTACTGTCTGGGATAAAGGAATAGGAATACCGCAGGAGAAAATTCCTTTGTTGTTTCAACCTTTTATTCAATTAAATGGTGGGCTTGATCGAGAACATGGTGGAACAGGTTTAGGTCTTGCTTTGGTTTCCAAAATGATTCAATTACAAGGAGGATTTGTAAGTGTGGAAAGTGAGGTTGGCAGCGGTAGTAAATTTCTTATCACGTTGCCGTGGTCTTCCGAAGAATTTATCTCCATTTCTGAAAAGATATATAGCCATTCAGTTACAAGTGTAGAAAACAAATATTTGGAGACAGGTACCGTATTGTTAGTAGAAGATACAGATAGTATTTCGTCATTAGTAAGCGATTATCTAACTGTTAAGGGGTATACAGTAATTAAAGCGAAGAATGGGAAGGAAGGGGTCTCACTGGCTTTGATAAATCGACCTGATATTATATTAATGGATGTGATGATGCCTTTAATGGATGGCTTAGAAGCAACACGCAAGATACGAGAAGATGTGTCGATGTTGTATACTCCTATTATTGGTGTGACGGCTCTTGCCATGCCAGGAGACCATGAGAAATGTATTGAGGCAGGGATGACGAGCTACATTAGCAAGCCTGTTGAATTGAAAAAATTAACAGACTTAATCAGAAAATATTTGGGTAATCAGAATAATAAAAGTGAAATGGAGTGAAATGCAATTTACAAAAAATGAACTTGCAGACCTTCTCAATGGTTCCAAACCATTACAACTCTCAGGTTGTGACTTGAGCAAAGCAGACTTAAACGAGGCCGATTTAAGTAAGGCGAATTTAAGCGGAGCAGATTTGAATGGAGCTTTTCTCGATGGCGCCAGATTGCGTTATGCTAATTTAGAAAAAACTATTCTTGAAGGTGCCAGTTTAAATAAGGCAAATTTTCACGGAGCTGTTTTGGTTGAAGCTGATTTGAGTGATGCCGATCTTCGCAAAGTGACTTAAGTGGTGCCAAAATACCAATGCATCTCTAGATTTGCCAATTTGGCCGGAAGCAAACCTGAGCGGGGCAGATGTTACTGGTGCAAAATACAATGTCCATACCCAATGGCCTCATGGGTTTGAATTGGAAACATCTGGTGCAGTTTTGGTTTCAACAAAACAAGTTGATAGGCAAAAGGAGCGCAGATTCAAAATCTGCGCTCCTTTTTGTTAATGTTGAGTTACGACCTGTTTTTTGTACAAAGCAGCAAGAGCTGCGCCGATGGCTTGTGACAAGTCACCAGCGGCAGGGACAATGCTTATCCCATCTCGTTGTGCAGGCCATAAAAATTCATGAGCTGTTGAGCGAAGGATTCCTAAATATCGTTCACGGAAAGGTATGGTTGTATTCAGTCCATTAATCCTCCTCCAATGACTACAAATTTTGGATCAAGAGCCATGGCCAAACTGGCCACATGCAGCCCCATGGCTTTGGCTTGAAAATCAAATAATTCTGTTGCCAGCTTGTCGCCTTTTTGCGCTAATCCGCGTAAGGCAAAAGCACGGTCCTTGGGAGGAAGAGCTGATTTTGCCAATTCGTGATTTGGATACTGTTTCAATTTTTCGTCAATCAAGTAAGGCAACCCTGAAAGACTGGTATAGACTTCAATACAACCCCAAGTACGTCCACATCCACATGGATAGGCTTTTGCACCCAGCAAATGCAAAGGTGCAGGCATATGGCTAGCTTCCATACCAGCCAACGTGTCACCATCTAAGGCCAATCCACTTTCATCAATATAAGCACATCCCAATCCAGAGCCAGGCGCCAATAAGACTACAGTTCCTCGGCCATTTCCGCGCACATGTTGTGCCTCGGCCACACCACCCATATTTCCATCATTTCCAACAGTGAGAGGAACCGCTCGGCCTACTCGTTCAGCCAGAGCGTTGCTGTAGGCGGTGTGTATATCAAATCCTGTGAAACTTTCTGGCAGGTTGGCAGAATGATCCAAAACACCATAGCGTTGAAATGGACCGGGGATGGCCAATCCTACTCCGCCAACTTGATCCCAAGTCAGTTGATTTTGAGCCAGATAGGTTTGTATGGCATCTACCCAGCTACGGATTACCGCTTCAGGACCTTGCGTTGAGTTGGTCGGTGCTTGTAATAGCTTGGTCGATATGGTGGAACCATCACTCCAGACTCCACCCACCTTGGATGTAGTTGCACCGCAATCGGTGCCGATATAAATAATATTATTCATATGTGCTTCCATCTTGTATTATGTGGTTTGCAAAAAAATCAATAGATTTGATTCATTATAACCACAAGGTTCTTTGATGAAAGTCACTTTGTCATAAGCTTTTTGTATGAAAAAATTAGGGCTTGTGGAATTGTTTTTTCAACCAGTCAAATGCAGCCGATTGCATCTCCAGGTCAAATTTGTGCGTGCCTGGATAGAACTGTCCCACATATGCATCAGGGGTATTGGAATAATGTTTTTTTAATTTTTCGTGAGCATCTCGCATTCCGCTTTCTGTAAATAGATAATCCTGTACGTCATATTGAACCAATAACGGAGATGGTGCCCGACATGCGGCAATATCTGGCCAATCTCCATGTCGAGCCCAACCAAATGGGAATAACATCCAAGTATGGGACATGTTATGGTCAAGTAATGCCAGATACGTGCTCATTAAACCGATGATTGCTGTGGCTTGTATGCTATCGTGAGTGGCGTTTAATAAGGCGGCACGGTTTCCTCCGCCTGATAACCCAATGCATCCCACTTGCTCATTGTTTACATCTGAGCGAGATAATAAATAATTTAAAGCAACACGGTCTTCGAAGGAGACTACCCCAGCCATATTGGTTCCGAGGATATTACAGTATTTCGAAACCCAATGTTCATGAAAATATGCCGTGACGTTGTAGTTCTCAATGTCACTTGAAGTTTGCAGGTGCGGTCGTAGCAAACTATTTGTTTTCTCTCCCATCATCTCCATCATGGTTTCCATTGGGAATCGACGGCTACCCCATAAAAATACATCATGTACCAGTACTACAAAGCCTTCACGGGCCAGTGCATTGGCATATGCTCGTCCTCCGTATGGGAGTTGACGGAAATCTTTTAAGAGAGGTAATGTTTCTTCTGGGCCATCTGCAATCTTTTCCTTCCCATAATATTTAAAGTCGCTGTGGTCGTGCAAGGCGACCATCCCAGGTAATTGTCCTTTTGTATTTGCTGGTTTAAGTACATATGCATGTGTGCGTGGCCCATACCCCACAGACCAGGAAACTTCTTCTCCTACAATTCCATCCTTTTCCCATGAGTTCTCAATTTTTACATCTTGTGGATTTTCATCTCCATAACAGAACCCCAAGCATTCTCTTAATTGATTTCGAGTTTCTATTCCAGGGTGCGCGCTTGGATAGAGGGGCTGTTGTCTTTTGGCTGCTTCCACCCAGTCACTGAAAATACCAAGATGTTGATAATGTTCTGACATGTTATTTCTCCATAGACAGAGATAGTTTTTGAAGATTATACAACTAGCGTTTGAAATTTTTTCTTGAACGATTGGGCTTGTGCCTCTCATTCATTTTATACATGGCTGGTAACAACACCCAGATTTTATAATTCCCGAAAGAAGATTATCACGAATCGATTCAACGATTTGTTGGTAGAGATGCGATTACTCCATGTTTGTATAGTCTGAGAAAGGACATTTGATAAGTTCCTGGTTTAGTTACAAACCCAGTGATAAATTATTTGCGATATACTGACCGTACAAACCTGCTTGTTTGGTGAATATATGACAGACAAAAAAATACATCATATTGGAACACTCTCCCCTGAAATGGCATTGCTTGGCTTGCTCTACAAAGAAGCAGGCCATGGGTACGACTTGCACCGCACCGTCAACGCAGACTTGGGGCACGTCTGGCATTTAAGTCAGAGTCAGGCCTACGCCATTTTGAAACGGCTGGAAGCGCAGGGCGATGTTTCAGTGAAAAAAATTCCGCAGGAAAAACTTCCCAGCCGTCAGTTACTGCAAATGACCGAGCAAGGTCGCCAAAAATTTTTGGACTGGCTGAATGCTCCCAGCGGTAGCAGCACCCGCGCCATCCGTATGGAATTCATCACGCGTTTGTATTTTTTCAAAATGTACTTCCCCAAAAAAATCACGAAGGCCTTTGAACAGCAGCGCGCCGAAGCAGACGCGCACATTCAGCGCCTTGAAGCCACGCTCGCAGAATTACCTGCCGAACAGATATACAACCGCATGAGTTTGGAGATGCGTTTGAAACAATTGAAATTCACATTGGAATGGCTGGACGAGAGTCGGAAAAACTTTTGAAACGACCCATGCGCTAAATAATAAATTCGGACAGATTGCTGCCCGAATTTATTATTTAATCTGATTTTTTGACAATGGGAAATTCTTGTAACAACTTTAGATTTTACGATATACTCACTTAGTGAGTATATCGCAAAGAAAAGTTTCACTAGGAGAATCCATGAAACGCCAACGATCCCTAACCCTTTTGCTTTCCATCTTTTTGACAGCCTGCGGCGCTTCATCCACGCCGACGCCTGCTCCCGCCACCGAAGCACCAACTCTTGCGCCGACAACTGTCCCAGCAACTGCGACTGTTGAACCCAAGACACTGACAGTCTTCGCCGCCGCTTCTTTGACCGATGCTTTCACCGAGATCGGTGCCGCCTTTGACGCTGCCAACCCTGGTGTCACCACCACCTTCAACTTTGCAGGCTCCCAAGCCCTGCGGACTCAAATTGAAGAAGGCGCACCTGCAGATGTATTCGCCTCCGCCAGCGGCAAGGAAATGGAAACCCTCGTAACAGGTAGTTTCGTTACGAAAGATGTTCCGCAAGTATTCCTGACGAATAAACTGGTCGTCATCCTCCCCGCGGATAATCCCGCCGCATTCGCTTCGCTCAAGAAACTGGAAGACCTCGCCAACCCTAGTGTTAAGATTGTGCTTGCCGCAGAAGAAGTTCCCGTTGGCAAATATGCCCGTCAGGTACTCGACCTGATGGATGCTTCCTTTGGAGCAGGATTCAAAGACAAGGTTTTGGCAAACGTTGTTTCCAATGAAGATAATGTTAAGCAGGTGGTTGCCAAAGTCCAGCTTGGCGAAGCAGATGCGGGTATTGTCTATGTGTCAGACGTAGTCGCTGCGCCCGAATTGAAATCCATTGAAATTCCCGCGGACTTGAATGTCATCGCAAAGTATCCCATCGCACCGCTAGTCAAATCTGAGAATGCAGACCTCGCTGCGAAGTTCATCAAATACGTTCTCTCAGCAGAGGGACAGGCTGTACTTGCCAAATGGGGATTTGCTCCAATCAAATAGTTTTTAGTAAAATGAAAGTCGCGGGATGGATGTCCCGCGACTTTTTTGTATCACATGAATAAACTCCGAGAATTTTTCCGTCAGGTCTTTGGAGAAGGAATTTCCAAATGGATATTTCTTCTTCCAAGTTTGATTCTGCTCGTCTTCTTTGCATTGCCGTTACTTGCATTGATATATCGCTCGATTGTGCCAGATTTCTTTGCGAATGCACTTTCAAAGCAAGCGTTTCAAGCACTTAAACTAAGCCTGGTCACAAGTTCCATCACCACGCTGATTACAGTTGTATTGGGGACGCCACTGGCGTATTTACTTGCCCGTTGGAAATTCAGATTCAAATCATGGCTGGAGTTGATCCTCGACTTGCCCATTGTCCTGCCGCCTTCCGTGGCTGGACTTGCATTGCTAATCGCTTTCGGACGTAGAGGGTTGATTGGTGCTTTCCTGAGTGACATTGGGTTCAATATTCCATTTACAACAACCGCAGTGATCTTGGCACAGTTGTTTGTCGCTGCACCTTTGTATATCCGTTCGGCGCGGATCGGATTTGCGCATGTGGATAAACAACTTGAAGAGTCCGCGTATGTAGAGGGGGCGAATCAACTGCAGCTCTTTTACGAAATCATGATTCCCATTGCCATCCGTGCGCTTGCCAGTGGAGCCATCCTCACATGGACACGCGCGCTTGGTGAATTCGGTGCAACAATTTTGTTTGCAGGAAATCTGGAAGGCGTTACCCAAACCATGCCGATTGCCATTTATATCGGTTTTGAGCGCAATCTCGGCGTAGCGATGGCCTTGTCTGTTGTTTTGATTTTGGTTTCGGTGATTTTATTGATGATTACCAAGCAATTGGATAAAGAGGAGGAATAAAAAAGGATGGTCTTTTTCTTTAAGAATGGCAATTGATAGATTCCGATGCTTGTTGTTCACTATCTTATATTGAGGCATTCTGCGCTAAAATCAGGAAAGGTTTTAAATCAAGCTGACTTCAAAATAAAAAGTCAAATAATAAAATTGTTGAATATCAATGGCAAAATTGCCTTTGAAAATAACGAAAGGTGCTTTACGTAAAATGTCTAATCTCACATCAACAGCGATTGCCAACGCTAATATAGCTTTTGTGAAATATTGGGGGAATCGTGATAATGAATTGCGCCTCCCCGCCAACGGTTCCATCTCTATAAACTTGGATGGACTCTTTGCTCGCACAACGGTGACTTTTAACGCTTCCTCCCAAGCTGATTATTTAACCATTAACAACAAACAAGTATCTGGCCCCGGCCTGACACGCGTTTCTTATATCCTTGATATTGTGCGCAAGATGGCGAATATTAAAGAGAAGGCGGAGGTCAAAAGCGAGAACAATTTTCCTGCAGGAGCAGGGATCGCTTCTTCTGCGGCGGCTTTTGCTGCTTTGGCTTTGTCTGCCAGCAAAGCGGCTGGTTTGAATCTGAGCGAACCTGAGCTTTCACGGCTTGCACGTCGTGGATCGGGCTCGGCTTCACGTTCAATTCCATCAGGTTTTGTTGAATGGCAGATGGGGAAAAGTGAAGAAGATTGTTATGCATTCTCTATCGCCCCCGTGGATCATTGGAATTTAGTGGATTGTATTGCCGTGGTAAGTGCTTCTCACAAAAAGACAGGTTCAACCGAAGGACACGCTCTTGCCGGGACAAGTCCTTTGCAAAATGCACGCGTGGCAGATACCGCACGCAGGCTTGAAATTTGTCGTACGGCTATTCTCAAGAAAGATTTTGAATCTTTTGCAAACATTATCGAACATGACTCAGATATCATGCATGCAGTGATGATGACTTCCAATCCACCGTTGATGTATTGGCAGGCTGCTACAGTTGGCATTTTTCATGAAGTGCGAGAATGGCGTGCCAGTGGACTTCCTGTTGGGTACACCGTGGATGCTGGTGCAAATGTACATGTCTTGTGCTTGGGAGAATACGCAAAAGAAGTAGAAAAACGCTTGCGAGAACTGCCCGGTGTGGAAAATGTCCTCGTGGCCGGGGTGGGTGGGGCGGCAAAAATTGTCAGCTAGGGGATGCCTCTTTGGCTGAATCAAGCCTCAGTATGAAAGAAGCGTTAGATTCATCTAATAAATCTTTAACTTCAATCAAATCCATTTGAAGATATAATCCGCCTCACCACATAGAGTGTGTGGGAAAGGACTATTATGATATCCAGTTTTGTAACGTTGGTAATTTTCATTCTGGCACTTGGCGGAATGATATTTGTGCATGAGTTGGGACATTTTATTGCTGCACGTTGGGCCGGGATTGAAGTGGAGGAATTTGGAATTGGTTTGCCCTCCAAAAAATTAGTAACTCTCTTCACCTGGCAAGGAACAGAATTTACAATCCATGCTTTGTTGTTGGGTGGTTTCGTTCGCCCCAAAGGGGAGAATGATCCCAATGTCCCCGGTGGATTGGCTTCTGCCAATCCGTGGAAGCGCTTGGTGGTTTTGTTCGCAGGCCCAGTCATGAACCTGTTGACCGCTATTGTTGTATTCTCGCTGGTGATTGCCTTGCAAGGAATGCCTGTAGCTGGGGCAGTCCGAATTGACTCTGTTAGCGAAAATTCTCCAGCTTCCAGTGCGGGAGTGCAGAACGGTGATATCTTGGTTTCGATTAATGGTAAGAGTGTGACCGATATCCAACCTGCCATTGATATCATTCAGGCGAATCTTGATCAACCCGTTGAATTGCTCATTGACCGCAATGGTGAAAAAGTTACTCTAACAGCCACGCCCTTATCCAGCCGTAAGAAAACAGAAGGTGCGTTGGGTGTAGCCCTTGGGTACCCGACTCGTTCGGCGACGATATCAGAGATTGCTCGTGGTGGTGTAACGATTACCGCATTACAGGCTGCTACTCTTGCATATCTTCCTGTCGCATTGATTCAAGGTGCCATTGCACCTGAAGATGCACGTGTGGTTGGTTTCAAAGGCATCTTTGATATGTTCAATGTAGCGGTCAAGGAAGATGTTTCCAGTCGACAGGAACTAGCTGCGGCACCGGTTACAAATAACAGCGCGCCACGCCCCACCAATTGGACTCTTAATCTAATTGGCTTATTGAGTGTCTCTCTCGGTGTGATGAATTTGTTTCCCATCCCTGCTCTTGATGGTGGTCGCATCCTCTTCACCATGCCTGAAATTCTTTTCAAAAAACGCATCCCCGCTGAATGGGAAAACATGGTCAACGGTATTGCCATGCTCCTCCTGATTGGTTTGATGCTCTTTGTCAACGTGATGGATTTCATTAATCCAGTCAACATTCCAACCCCTTAATCATATTGAGTATATGGCCGAACAAACCTCCTTCCAAACTATTCTTGATGCCCTGCAGGATACAAAAAAAGAATTTCCCAAACGGTATCTGCAGCAATTTTCTGATATTGATCCACTAGAGCTGAAAACGCTTTTGGATATATGGCCCCGCCTCCCGCTGACCCGGAAGCTGGTCCTGCTCGATGGACTTTTAACTCTCATGGATTCTGATACCCTCGTCTCTTTCGAAGACATTGGCCGCGCACTGATTCAATTAAATGACCCAGATGCAGAAGTTCGCGCGCGTGCCATTCGCTTGCTTGCAGAAACAAACGATGCAAAACTTGTCAAACCTCTAATTCAAATTTTGAGAGATGACCCAGATTTGGCTCCTCGTATGGAAGCCGCGACTTTGCTGGGCGAATTTGTCTTGCTCGGTGAATTGGAAGAATTACCCGAAAATTTACACCGTGATGTAGAGAATGCATTAATGGCAATTGTCAGTGGTGATGAAAACATTTCATTACGCAAACTTGCATTGGAAGCTGTTGGATACTCTGCACGCGCAGAAGTGGAAACCTTAATCCAATCTGCGTTCAATCGTTCGGACCCCACCTGGGTGGCTAGTGCTTTGGTAGCCATGGGACGTTCCAGTGACGAACAATGGGCGGAACAAGTTCTTAGCATGTTGCCCAATGCAGATCCACGCATTCGCTTGGCCGCCATGCAGGCTGCAGGCGAATTAAGTATTGATGCAGCCCGTCCCATTATTTTGAGTATGTTGCTTGAAGGTGAAGAAGATGAGGACGATGTGATTGCCGCAGGCATTTGGTCACTATCTAAGATTGGTGGGGAAGATGTGCGTGCCTTCCTTGTCAACATGATGGATCAAACCGAAGACGAAGATTTGACGGCATATCTTGAAGAAGCCTTGATGAATTTGGATTACACCGAGGAATTTGAGAACTTTGACCTGCTTAACTTGGACGAAGATGACCTTGACCTTGATGAGGATGATCTGGTTGAAGAGGAAGACGAAGAGTAGAAGATGTAACAGAAGGCACGGAGCATTACTTCCGTGCCTTTTTGGTTAAAGTCGGGGACGCACAACAAATAAAAAATCCTCCACAAGGAAGGATTTTAGTGAGCGCGGAGAGGCTCGAATACCATCCCCGTTTGGGGACTCGCAACAAATAAAAAATCCTCCACAAGGAAGGATTTTAGTGAGCGCGGAGAGGCTCGAACTCTCAACAAACGGCTTAAAAGGCCGCTGCTCTGCCATTGAGCTACGCGCCCATATTTCTTAGGCGGGCAATATTCTATCATGTGAAAGTAATACGGGCAAGGCACATCGCATCTTGATATTTGGAGGCAAAAATGACAGATATACATTTTGTAACAGAAGATAACTTTCAAACCGAGGTAATTGACGCCAATTTGCCGGTGTTGGTCGATTTTACAGCCACCTGGTGTCAGCCCTGTAAAATGATTGAACCGATTGTCAAGCAGCTTGCAGGGGAGTGGGAAGGAAAAGTGAAGGTTGTAAAACTGGATGCTGATTCAAATCCCAACATCATGATGCAGTACGGCGTAATGGGAATTCCAACGCTTATGCTTTTCAAAAGCGGCGAAATCAAAGAACGCATGACAGGGTTCCAGCCAAAAGATAAACTTGCGGCAAAAGTAACCCCTCACGTGTGATGTATAATGGAGCCATTCGGCTCCATTATTTTTTTACTATCTGGAGGGGTTTGTGTCTGAAAATGAAATCTTAAAGGCGGGTATTTCAGCGTTACAGTCTGGAAATCAAACACGCGCTGCCTCTTTGTTTGCTCAATTGGTCAGAGAATATCCCTCATCCGAACGGGGCTGGTATCTACTGGGGATGAGCGTTGCCACGCCTGAACAACGTGAATTTTGTTTTCGTAGAGTATTGGCGATCAATCCAAATAATCCTGATGCCAAAAAACAACTTGAAAAATTATCTCCTCCGCCTGCACCAGCCTGGGCTTCTCAACCTGCGCCTATCATTGAGCCTGTAAAACCCAAACCAACTCCTGTCGTTGAGCCTGTTGATTATGAGCGGGGGACAATGTCTTCATTTGTCTTTGAAGATACAAATAAGCATCAGAAAGAAGAAGTCTCCGCTTCACCCGCCGCTGAGAAATTATCTAAAAACAAAAAGCCTGATTCTAAAAAGAAAAATCCCAATCGTGCGTTATTAATATCTCTGTTCGCAACATTGTTTGTAGGTGTCTGTTTGTTAGTAGCGGGCGTTGTATTTTTCCCGGGGATGGTAAAAGAAATATTCACTCCAAGTCGTAACCCAACCGTGTTATTACCTACCCAAACCCTGGCACCATTAATTCCTACTTCCACGTCAACACCCGTACCGCCTACCATTATCCCAAGCCCATTGCCAACTGTAGTCTACACAGCAAAGTATGAAGAGACTGCTTGTAATTTTGACACTCCTAGAGGAGTATCTGTTAATTGTGGCTACGCAATTGTCCCTGAGGATAGAAGCGGTGATCCATCTCACACCATTCGCTTGGCAGTTGCTGTGTTTCATAGCACCAGCTCAAATCCTAAACCCGATCCTGTCATGTTCTTACAAGGTGGTCCAGGTGCAGAAGCCGTACAACTCAGCGCCAATGCTTATCCCATTTTGGTAGAACCCTTTTTATCTGAGCGTGACTTTGTGACTTTTGATCAGCGTGGAACAGGCTTATCTGAACCTGCTTTGAAGTGTGATGAATTATCAAAAGTCTATAAGCAGGATATTTACGGATTAATTCCTGCGGACACCCGCAAACTGGTGTATTCAAACGCCTTTTTATCCTGTAATGGATTATTGCGAGCGCAAGGGTTGAATTTAAATTCCTACACCACTGTGGAGAGCGCGGCGGATTTAAAAGATATTTTGCATTTATTAGGATATCAAAAAGTTAATTTGTATGGCGCTTCTTACGGAACTCGTCTTGCTCAGGTGGTCATGCGGAATTATCCTGAGATTGTGCAGACTTCCATTTTAGATTCGGTAGTTCCCATTGAAACTAATTTTTTCAAGAATTATCCAGTGTCTATTGAGAGTGGACTGCAAACACTTTTTGATGCCTGTGCTGCTGATACTCAATGTAATACAGCGTACCCTGATTTAAAAACAGTATTCTGGGATTTGATTAATTCCTTAGATGCCAATCCAGTGACTGTGACTACATCTACATATCCCGTAGGCACTGTGACAGAAACTGTGGATGGGTCAGTCTTGATGTCCATTGTTCTTGGATCTATTAAAAGCACTCATTTTATCGACACCGCACCACAGTCAATTTACCGTGTGAAAAATGGTGATTTATCTACTTTGATTTCTGCCCAGTATTCCTTGCCTTATGCATTTGAAGGGATTAATCCAGGACTGTATATTTCCATGATGTGCCATGAACATATCCTTGCCACAAATCTGGAAGACTTAG
Organism: Anaerolineales bacterium; assembly: GCA_046328925.1. GTDB lineage: Bacteria > Chloroflexota > Anaerolineae > Anaerolineales > Villigracilaceae > Villigracilis. The sequence continues at coordinate 28,288 of JAXLVT010000032.1, read as the reverse complement.
AATCTATTTCAGCACATCCCGCGATTGAAAATTTAGCATGGCTTCCATTTTATGGCGGGGCACAGGATTTATTTAAGGAATGTCAATCTTGGGGCTCTGTGGGACCTTTGCTCGGTGAAAATGACCCTGTGCAAAGTAATATCCCAACTTTGGTCATTGCAGGGAATTTTGATCCAACTACACCTCCGATGTATGCTAAACAAGTGGCAGATCATTTGGAGAATAGCTATTATTTTGACTTCCCCAATCAAGGACATGTTCCTACAGCTTCGGATTCAAGTGGTTGTGCCATGGATACAGTCCTCAGGTTTTTGGATGATCCTTCGGTTGAACCGAGCCGTGAGTGCTTGAATAAACTAGATCCTGTTAAGTTTTTTACTCCGTATACAGGCGAGCCAGCTCTTGATTTGAAAAATGTAGATTTATTTGGCGTTTCTGTGGATGTGCCGAGAGGATGGTTTTTCACCAGCGACGGCTTTTTTGTACGAGGGGAGTCAGCTTTTGATATTACACAGGTTGGAGCATTCCGTGCGCGTATTAGTGTGCAGGAATTGAAGGATTATTTTTCCCTGAGTGCCTATGGATATCGTGGCTTGGACGGTGTTCCCGTTGCGGCTGGTACTCGCAGAGCCAATGGCCTAACTTGGGAGCTTTACATTGCCACGTCGAACGGGCGCCCGGTAGATATTGCTTTTGCAGATGCTGGTGGGGGGAAGTCCTTCATTATCATGATGTTTAGCCATTCAGACGAGCATGATGCCTTATATCGCACCGTATTTTTGCCGATGGTGGATTCTGCACAATAGAAAAACAGCAATTTTGTTGACGATTCACCTGCCTTCATGGTATTATTCGCCCGCCTAAAACCAGCCCTTTGGCTGGATTTGTGTGTCTAGTAAAGAGGAGTAACTATAAGCGCCAACGAATTTCGAGTAAATGAAGGTATCCGCGTTGCAGAAGTCCGCCTGATTGGGCCGGATGGAGGCAATGTGGGCGTCGTGTCCATCAAGCAAGCTTTGATGATTGCCCGTGATGCCGAAATGGATCTGGTGGAAGTTTCACCGGGAGCCAATCCGCCTGTTTGTCGTGTGATGGATTTTGGAAAATTCATCTACGAAAAGACAAAGAAAGAACGTGAGGCCAAGAAGGCTCAGACCAAGATCGAGGTCAAAGAGATTCGCTTGCGCCCTAAAACAAATGAGGCGCACCGCGGTTTCAAAGTTGATGATGCCCGTCGCTGGCTAGGACAAGGTCACAAAGTTCGTGTGACCATTAAGTTCCGTGGCCGCGAAATGGATTATCCTGAGATTGCGCTCGAAGATTTGAAGGAAGTTGCTCAAGCTCTTTCTGATGTAGCCATCATCGAAGTGCCTCCTCAAATGGAAGGCCGCACCATGCTCGTGGTGTTGTCTCCTTCCAAGGCGGCGCCGAAAAAGAAAGAGAAGACCGAGCAGGCTGAAGTAAAGAACGAAGCGGAAGCCTAATCGTTTGAAGTCCCCAAAGATGTGTTGATCGTCCGCGGGCCGAAATGTCCGCGGTTAATTTTGTCTGAAAGGAGAAACCCAGCAATGCCTCGCAAAGCAAAACCTGGAACGAAATTCAAGCTAAAGACCCACAAAGCGACTTCCAAAAGATTTCGCTTGACCGGTTCAGGCATACTTGTGCGAACCAAAGGTGGCAAAAGCCATTTACGCCGCCGCACTTCGGATCGCACCAAGTTGCTCTTGAGCAAGACTATTCCTGTCAAGGGCCGTTCGATTATCAAGCGTGTCAAGCGTTTGATCCCGAACATGGAAAAATAATTTTCCAATTGTCGTAATCATTTTTTAGTTGCGGCTTTCGGGTGTGCGCAACTGGTGAAACCCACCGACGCCCGCGAGTTTGCAGGAGGTATAAGAAATGCGCGTAAAAGGAGGCCCGCAAGGGCATCTACGTCACAAAAAAGTTTTGAAGATCACCAAGGGCCAACGCGGCTCTAAGAGCACTTTGTTCAGACGAGCGAACGAAGCTATGCTCAAGAGCTTGTGGTACGCCACTCGTGATCGCCGCGTTCGCAAACGCGATCTTCGCAAGTTATGGATTGCCCGTATCAACGCTGCAGCCCGCTTGAACGGAACCACTTATAGCAAGTTGGTCTCTGCACTCAAGAAGGCAAATATCGATCTCAATCGCAAGATGTTGGCCGATATTGCAGTCCGCGACCCGCAGGCATTCGCCGCAGTTGTGGCACAAACCAAGTAATTAGTAGAAGGGGCGGATTAACAATCCGCCCCTTCTGTATTTAACGGGGGTAAAATATTTGAATGAATACCGTTTTGACTCAAAAAATTATCCCCAATGGAAAAAGCATACAAATCGTTCAGGGGGATATCACCATCGACGAAGTCGATGCGATTGTCAACGCAGCAAATGAACACCTTGCGCATGGCGGGGGAGTGGCCTGGGCAATTTCTAAACGCGGTGGACCGACTGTTCAACAAGAAAGCGACGAGTGGATTCAAAAACACTGTCCAGTTTCACACGCGCATCCTGCCTGGACCTCAGGCGGACTCCTGCCTGCGAAATACATTATCCACGCTGTGGGACCTGTGTGGGGGGATGGGGATGAAGACAAGAAATTATCAGATACAGTGACAGGGTCTCTCCAAGTTGCAGAAGAATTGAAGTGCAAGTCAATTTCATTGCCTGCTATTTCAACGGGGATTTTCGGCTTTCCAAAAGAACGTGCCGCAAGAATTATCTTTTCAAGCATTGAGACTTATTTTGTTAAAAATAAGTCTTCAACTTTACAACAAGTTCGCCTTGTTTTATACGACCAGTCAACAATTGATGCTTTTCTGAAAAGTTGGACTTTATGATTACATCCAATCAAAACCCTAAGATAAGGTTGGCACGTGCTTTATTTGGCCGCCCCAAAGAGAGACGGGAGGCTGGTGCATTTGTCGTTGAAGGAGTGCGTCTGGTTGAAGAAGCAGCTGAAGCAAATTGGCCGATGCGCTTCGTGTTGTTCGATGAGTTATTAAGCGATAGGGGCAAAGTGTTGGTAGAGAAGTTGATTTCTCAAGGTGTGGATGTAGAAGAAGTTTCAAGAAGTGTGATGCATTCTCTTAGTGAGACCGAAACGCCACAGGGAGTATTGGCTGTACTTAACGATTTTCGCCTTCCTATTCCCGATGCTTTAAATTTTATTTTGCTTCCTGACCAAATTCGTGACCCAGGCAACCTTGGAACTTTGCTTCGTTCAGCCGCAGCGACTGGCGTTCAAGCTGTTCTTATCCCACCCGAAACAACCGATGCTTTTGCTCCGAAGGTCTTGCGTTCTGGGATGGGCGCTCATTTTAAGCTTCCCATTCAATCTTTGTCTTGGGATGAAATTCAAAAACGAATTGTTGGGATGCAAACTTATATTGCAGATATGGATGGCCTGCCCTGTTGGAGCACAGACTTGAGAAATCCTGTGGTTTTAATTGTAGGAAATGAAGCAGAAGGTGCCAGTGAATCTGCGCGAAAAATTTCTACAGGCAAGTTAAGTATTCCGATGATCGGGGATGTTGAATCGTTAAATGCTGGGGTGGCAGGATCTGTTTTGATGTTTGAAGTTGTAAGACAACGCTCAACCTTATAATTTTGGAGAATCGAATGCGTGCTTTTACTTTTCGTCTTAAACCTGGAGAGGATTTGTTTGACTCCATAGAAAAAACAGTGAAAGAAAATCATATCCAGGCTGGTTGTGTACTTTCCAGTGTGGGGAGCTTAACGCATGCGACTCTTCGCCTTGCAAATCGAGGATTCTATAACGAATATGAAGGACATTTTGAAATTGTATCTATGACAGGGACAGTGTCGATACATGGCTCTCATATTCATGTGGCAATTTCAGATGGAGATGGTGTGACTATTGGTGGACACTTGGTCAGTGGTTGCAAGATTTACACCACTGCAGAAATTGTGTTGGCTGTTTATGAAAATGAAATTTATAAGCGGGAATTATTAGAAAACGATTCGGGCTATGAAGAATTGGTGGTATATAAAAAGTAAGGGTAGGGACTTAAGTCCCTACCCTTACTTTAATTTAGTGCATTCAAAAATTCTTCTTGAGTTCTAACGGTTTCTTTCAATCCCAACCTTTTTCTAGACGAGTTAGTTGTGGTGAGTCAACATAGGTTTGGGCGAGGATTTCTTCCTGACCTAAAATTTCACGGGCGGGTCCATCGAGCAAAACCTGCCCTTTGGATAGCGCAATCACTCGGTCAAAGTTTTCAGCGCAGAAATCAATGTCGTGGGTAATGGTAATGACCGTTTTACCTTCTTTTTTTAATTCAGCAATGACGTGAGCAATACGTGCCACATTCAAAGCATCTTGACCCGTGGTGGGTTCATCAAAGATAACAATGGGAGTATCCATGGCGATGATGGATGCCAATGCTGCCATCTTACGCCAGGTAGGGGAAAGGTCATAAGGATTGGTTTCGGTTTTATCGCTTAATTCTGTCAAAGCCAATGCGCGTTTAACCAACTCGTCTATTTTCTCTTTGGAATATCCCAAGTTGCGTGGGCCAAATGAAACTTCAGTCAATACATCTCGTGAGAATAATTGTTCATCAGGATTTTGAAAGACGTATCCAACTCGAGATGCAAGCTTGGCCACAGAATGTTGTTTTGTATCCCAGCCATCGATTAAAACGGACCCTGAACTTGGTTGCAACAATCCATTGAAATGCCTCACGAGAGTCGTTTTGCCTGCACCGTTTTGACCAACAATCGCGACTTGTTCACCAGATTCAATGGTGAGGGAAATTCCTTTTAAGGCTTCCAGACCTGTGGGATATTTAAAACGAAGATCCTTGATTTCAATTTTCATTTTTTAAATCCCTCGACAGCCTCATCTAATGTGACGGGCAGGTTTTCTTTTTTCCACAAGCCTTGTTTCTTTGCTTCTCGTGCAGTAGATGTATATCTTGAGATGCCAAAGCCATTGTCAGCCAATACATCTGAAGTAAGTACTTCGTTCGGTCTGCCTTCGAGTAAGACACTGCCGTCTTTCAGAGCAATGACACGGTCTGCAAATTGAGCAATCCATTCCACTTTATGTTCTACGAGCACAACGGTCATACCTTCTTCTGCCATCTTGCGGATGGTACCGAAGACTTCGCGTGTACCAATCGGATCCATTTGAGAGGTCGGTTCGTCGAGGACGAGCAGTTTGGGTCGCATGACCAGGATTGAGGTCAGAGCGACGCGTTGTTGTTGTCCACCGGAGAGGGAATACGGGGAACGGTCTGATAAATCGCGGATGCCTGTCATGGTGAGGGCATCTTCCACGCGCTCGCGGATTTCATTGCGAGGCACACCGATATTTTCGAGTCCGAAAGCAATCTCTTCAAAGACTGTATATTTTGCACCGCTAATTTGGTTGAATGGATTTTGAAAAGCAAGACCAACGTTTAAGACCCATTCATCCAATGTCGATTTGCTGGATTCTTTGCCTGCTACTTCAATGGATCCGCTGATTTCACCTTTGAAGAAATGCGGAACAAATCCTGCCAGCGCATAACATAGAGTCGATTTGCCAGCGCCATTTGGTCCAACGATAGAAACAAATTCACCTTCATGAATCTGCAAACTTACATTTTGCAGAACAGGTGCTTTGGTTAGCGGATATTTATAGGTAACGTTTTGGAGGTTTACGAAAGCCATAGGTTTGCCGAAATGGATAGGATGATTAAGAAGAGGAAGACCCAGCGAAGGGTTTTGTCGAACGGGCGATCTGGAATTTCATATAAAGAAGTTTTTATATGTTTGGATGTGAAGCCGCGTGCTTCAATGGCAATGGCTCTTTCCTCAACTTCAGAAAGGGAACCGAATACCAAAGGTCCAATTAGTGGAACAAGGGAACCTGCACGTTTGACAAAGCTGCTTTCTGTATCCAATCCACGAGAGCGCTGAGCTGCAATAATGGTTTGTGCTTTGGCTTGAATTTGAGGGAGAATTTGTAAAGTGGAGATAATGACATAAGCGAATTGCCCAGGCAACCCTCGGCGGGTGAGATCGGACATTAATTCACTGGGGTGGGTGGTTACAAGGAAAAGCGTAAAGGCGGAAACCATCACGAATACCCGCATCGCATTTCTGAAAGCAAACATCAGGCTTTCTTGCGTGATATCAAGGAAATAAAATTTAAAATGACATCGTGCCCAATGGGTTGAAAAAATGCCTGCATTAAAAAAAGAAAGCTGGCTGCTGGCAAAATCAAACGGATGGCCGTTAGCGAAAATTCACGGAATACCTTGCCAAGTAGACTTAACGGAATGATGGCTACAATCACCAGAAGGTGAGGTGTCCAATACCAAGGGCTGGTAAATGCAATCAGAATCAGGGTGAGGGTCAACACCAACTTGGTGAGCGGGTTGAGGCTGTGAAGAACGCTATCTCGTTTGATATGGAAGGAAAGTCTTTCATGCATAGGAGCGAATTATAAACGACAAAAAAGAGACTGGGCGAGTAGCCCAGTCTCTTTCTGAATCTGTTTTTTGAGTTAACTTATCCGCCGAGGATATTGCGAAGCATAAATGCAGCAAACAAAACCAAGACGACAACAACGCCAACGGCGATGTATAACTGATTCTTGTCGGTAGTGCCTTCAGTTTCCACACGTTCTGCATGTGGATATCCGCCAATTGTACGCTTGGGCAACCCTTGAATGATTGCAAAGGCAAGCATGGCAGTTGAAATCTTGTCGATAGGTTCAACCAGGAAGCCAGTACTTAATACAGCTTGTACTACGCCTGTTCCGGTTTGCATTAAGTAAGCGGTGATAAATGAGGAGCCGCTGGCGGTAATGCCACCAAAGAGATAGACAGCAATAGGGGTGGAGACAATGGCTGCGGTAAGAGCTACAACGAAACCAGTGACAACAACCTTCCACCATGATTTGAAGAAGCCCCATTGTGCCATGCGACCCGCGTTATAACCAATAAAGAAGGCAACGGGCCACCACGGAAGGGCATTCGGGTCAATGGCTAGACCCCAAATGGTATTGGAGAGTGCGCCCGTTAAAGCGCCCGCCCAAGGACCACATAACACGGCCACGAGCACAGTACCGATGGAGTCAAGATAAATGGGCAATTTTAGCCAAACAACGATTTGACCCACGGCAATGTTAATGCCGATGGCGATGGGAATGAGTACCCACGTCTGTGTATTGAAGTTGTTCTTAATCTTTTCTAACATATTCTCCTCCAAAAAAATGTTGTGAATCGGAATTGCTGTTCCAATGATAACACTCGTTAATCTAAATCGTCACGAGTTGGCCGTCGCCAATTTTTCCATGCGTTCTAAAAACAATTCCATGAACATGCGTGGACGAACGCCCAATGCTACTTTCATGTTCGGTGCTTTTTTATCGTAATTATAAAAATCTGCAAATGTGTTCCCCAAGCCTACACCTGTGGAAATATCCACGTCTACATATAAATCTTCGTAATCGCAAATCTCAGGCATGAAGGTCAGTGCCAATGTCATTGGATCGTTGATGACACAGCCGTCTATTTTTTGATATTCATCATGAAATTCCATATAGAAGCGTGTGGAATCAGCGATGAATTTTGTGATGGGCGAATCAATTTTTTGTAATCTTTTCAAGTCATCAGTAGTGAAAATACATTGATAGGTCACATCCAATGGCGTCAGAATCATCGGCATGCCAGAATGAAAAACAATGTGCGCGGCATGTGGGTCTACATAAGTGTTGAACTCAGCGAGTGGTGTAGTATTACCCTGATGACGAATGGCGCCTCCCATGATGAAGACTTCCTTCACATTCTGGATGATGCGCGGTTCCTTGCGAATGGCAAGTGCGACATTGGTTAATGGACCGATGCATACTAATGTAATTTCACCTGGATGCGACATGATGTGTTCAATGATGAAATCGCTTCCGTGCTGCGCCTTGACTTGAGTCTGCGGTTCTGGAAGTTTGGCGTAGCCCAAACCGGTATCTCCATGAGTTTCAGGTCCCAGCAATGAAGGTTGCACAAGCGGCAAATCACAGCCTTTATATACAGGAACGTGACTCCCCTTAGCGAGTTCCAAAATGGAAAGTGCATTTTTCGTCACTTGAGATGTGGAGGCATTTCCATGAATGGTGATGATTCCATCGAGGGTTACTTCAGGTGAGGCAAGTGCAAGTAGAAAAGCAAGTGAATCATCAATGCCGGGGTCTGTATCTATAATAATATGTTTTGACATGCTTAATCTGAAATGGAACGGCTGAGCGTCTCCATCCTTTCTAAAAATAATTCTACAAAATCACGCCCACGTACATCGAGAGCGACTTTCATATTGGCAGGCTTTTTAGAAACCTTCATAAAATCGGCGAGAGTCTTGCCCATGGAGATGCCACCCGAAATATCGACATCCACATAATGATTTTCAAAGGTGAATAATTCAGGAGCAAAGACCGTGGCCAATGTCAGCGGATCGTGCAAGGCACAGCCGCTAAATCCTTCATATTGTTTGTAAAAATCCATATATATGGAGATTGCATCCCGTACAAATCTTGAAATGGGAGATTTGATTTGATTTAACCGCTCAACATCTTCTGGTGTGAGCAGACATTTGTATGTGACATCCAATGGAATTAAGGTAATTGGAATTCCCGAATGAAAAACAATATGCGCGGCATGTGGATCGTCATGGATGTTGAACTCGGCAGCAGGGGTAATGTTGCCGCCAGAGCGAATGGCACCACCCATAATGACAAGTTCTTTGACGGCTTTTGCAAAACGCGGTTCTTTGCGAATGGCCAGCGCAAGGTTGGTCAACGGGGCAATGGGAAAAAGTGTGAGTTCACCGGGTTCAGCTAGGACACGTTCAATTAAATAATCCACAGCATGTTGACTGACAGGCTTGGATTTTGGTTCAGGTAAATTTGAATTACCGATGCCACTTAATCCATGCACTGCATCTCCAGAGACGTGCACTGGCATATGGAGTGACTTGGAAGTTCCCTTAGCCACAGGAATATGACTTGCATTAAGAAGTTCCAAAACAGCCAGTGCATTGCGGGTGGTGTTTTCCACATTTGTGTTGCCGTGGACCGTAGTTAGTGCTTCGAGCTTGATCTCAGAGGAAGCGAGGGCAAGCAAAAAGGTGAGAGCGTCGTCCACGCCAGGATCTGTGTCGATGATGATTCTTTTTTGAGACATGATTCTCCGTAAGCTAGCTATGCAAGTCAGCTGGTGAAATGTGGATGTGGCAAGATGCCATTAAGACTTTAAGAGGGTTTCAGTTTCTTCCTGTGTAGGCAGGGAGGGTTGTGCGCCGAATTTAGTGGTAGCTAATGCTCCACATGCACAGCCATAGCGAACGGCCAGTTGAAGGTCTTGCTGACCAACTTGCAGAAGTTTCGAAGCAAAACCGCCGATGAATGAATCGCCTGCGGCAGTGGTATCCACTACTTTCACTTTGAACGATGGAACTTGAATCGCTTGATCTTTTGTCACCAACAGCGCGCCATTGGCGCCAAGAGTAACAATGACAGTTTTAACTCCGCGTTGTAGTAATTCTTTTGCTGCATGTTCTGCTGAAGTTGCATCATTCACTTGTTTATTTGTAATTAATCCCAATTCAGTTTCATTTGGGATGAGGATATCTATCAGCGAAAATAACTCTTCAGGGATATCACGAGCAGGTGCGGGATTAAGAATGACCGTAGTCCCCATCGCTTTGTAACGTTTTGCTGCATGGACTACGGTGTCCATTGGAATTTCAAATTGCAGTAATAGGATTTTTGCATCGGGTGCAGAATCGACATCTGCTTTGCTGACTTGTGCATTTGCCCCCGGTGATAACACGATGCTGTTTTGTCCGTTTGAGTCGACAACGATAATCGCTGTGCCTGTTGCTGAGGCATCTGTTGGGACATGGGAAATATCTACATGATTTGTTTTTAAATTATTTACCAAAAATGGACCGAAGCTATCGCTTCCTACCCGCCCGACCATTGCTACATTGGCCCCTTGCCTTGCCGCCGCTACGGCTTGATTTGCCCCTTTCCCTCCTGGAATGATTTGCAAATCTTCACCACTGATTGTTTCACCTGGTTGCGGGAAACGAGGAGAACGTACGACCAAATCTGCATTTAGCGAACCAATCACAAGGATATCTGTCATATATAAATTTTACTCGATTTGATATTAGATGGCATATAATGAATAAGTTTGCCATCTCTACACTGTGAGGATATGATGAAAAAAATATGGCCTTTTAGTTTTTACTTTTTGACCTTTGCTGCAATGGCTTCTTTGCTTCCATTTTTTGTTATTTTTTATCAAGGGCTTGGTTTTAGCGGAACAGAGATTGGCCTCTTAACCGGTGTGCCTCCATTAATTACTTTGTTTGGAGCGCCTTTTGGGACAGGTTTGGCTGATAGAACCCATCGTCACAAACTGATTATGAGTATCGGCCTTATTTCAGCGGTTGTGATGGCAATCTTATTGCCTTCATTGAAGGGATTTGTCATCATCTTCGGTATCATTGCTTTATATAATTTATTTATGGCTCCTGTGGGTTCCCTGGCTGATAGCGCTACCATGGGCATGTTAGGTGGGGAGAGGGCAATGTATGGACGTATTCGACTGGGTGGAACATTAGGGTGGGCAATTTTAGCTCCAGTGGCAGGTTGGTTGGTGCAGCAATATGGATTGAGAATTGCGTTTTGGTTGTTTGCCAGCATTACGTTGATTAACTTTTTCGTCAGTCAGAAATTTGATTTTGGAAAACAAGATGCGCATGAAAGTGAAAATGGCGGTATCAGAGATTTATTAAGCAATCGAAGCTGGATCTTTTTTCTGTTGGCATCTCTTGTGGGTGGGGTGGGGACTTTATCGGTTTCTTCGTATCTGTACCCATATATGGCAGAGATAGGGGCAAATGAATCACAAATGGGAATTGCGGCTTTAATTGCTACAATGACTGAACTTCCCATTTTCTTTTTTGGAGATCGCCTTGTTAAGCGGTTTGGTTCGTATACGTTGTTTATGGCTGCCTTGGTCTTGTTGGGACTCCGCTCGTTGATGTTTGCGTGGGCAAGTACAACGTGGATGGTGTATGTGGTACAGGCTTTGGGCGGAATGATGTTTCCCGCTATGTGGTTGGCGGGTGTTTCCTATGCTGATGAAAATGCACCAGCTGGTTTGAAATCTACTGGACAGGGACTTTTTAGCGCAATGTGCTTTGGATTCGGCTCAGCGGTAGGAGGTTTTGTTGGCGGGATTTTGTTAGAACGAGTTGGAGGTCATTCCATGTTTTTTGTGTTGGGGTTGGTGATTCTTGCCTCACTTCTCTTGATTGAAGTTGCAAAGAGAATATTCCCTGCAAAAGAAATGAGCTAGATTTAAACTGGAATTTCTTGCCTCGGCCGAATGTTCTTACAGGAATTTCTAAATTCTCTGATGACACTGCTGACATCGGTAAAATTTTCTGTGGTCATCATGGCGTCGCGATATAAGATGCGTTCAGCAACTGCAGCTACTTGAAAACACCAATATACTGGCATTAATGGATTAATCCAAAGTTGGCTGTTTCTAGTCCGCGGCGTGGAGTGGTAATCTCCATAGTTTCCATCAATGGCTGCCATAATGGAACTGGAAACGATGCTGATGTCACGTGGCATGGAATTAAAAACAGCTTTGGTGGCTGCAATATATTGTTGTACTTCATGCATTTCTCGTAACAAGGAGAACATTCCCAAATAACCTTGGGTGCGGGTGAGTTCTGCAACGGCTTCCAGAAAATGCGCATGGCATACGCCGTGAAATGCATCCACACCGAAACCGAGGCAGGCTAACATTTTGCGTTCAACTTTTAATTCATTGACAGCTAAAATGCTGGACGAGTCTTCCTGTGGGGTGCCAAGCCCAATTTCATCTCCACGCATCAAGCTATCAGTTCCACCATCGACAAGAATAATGGTATCAACGCCCAAATGATTTACCAAAGCCTGATAACTGGCGAGGAGGGGGCGTACGCCTGTCCGCTCAAAACAATAAATGGGAATTTCCTCGCCTTGTTCTCGAAACCAAAGAGATAGAAATTTTTCTGGAAAGTAATCAGACAATAATGGTGCATCGGCTGTGACCTTAAACAGAGAAGGGGAGAGGCGTTGTTCCTTAACTGCATATGGCGGAGGTAAAAAAGAAAACGAAAGATTTGCGAGATGAACTTGTTTGCCTTCCGCTTTTAAACCAAAATAAAGTGGCAAGCCACTAAAGATATCAAACCCACCGCCTGCCCCTGCTATCAAGATGTTTTGTGCTTTTTCTATTTCATTGTAGAAAGGTAATTTGAGCATTGCTTGAACTCCTGAGTTTTAATGAACCGCCCATCAAAAGTTTTATAGATTTTTACTTATAACCCATGTTGAATTGCGATGACCGCTGCTTGTGTTCTATCGGACACGCCAAGTTTTTCTAGAATCGCGCTGACGTGATTGCGGACTGTGCCTTCTGATAAATGCAATTGACCTGCGATGTCGCTGTTATTAAACCCTTTGGCAATTAATCGAAGCACATCCAATTCGCGCTCGGTGAGTTTGTCCACAAGTAGGGAAGTGGGTTGTTTTTGATTGCTAGCGACTTGGTTCATCAACTTGCCAGCGATGGCGGGGTCAACAAACGCTTTTCCTTCAAGGGTTCCACGAATGGCTTCGATAATTTTTTGGCGCGGTGTATCTTTGAGCAAGTATCCTGAAGCACCCGCACGGATGGCATCGAAGACCCATTCATCGTCATCATAAGTGGTAAGGACCAGAATTTTCATATTGGGAAATTTCGCATGAATCTGGCGGGTGGCTTCAATGCCGTTGGTGCCTGGCATTTTTAAATCCATCAGGATTAAATCTGGTTGTTTTTGTGTGGCGAGTTCGATGGCTTCTGCACCATCTTGAGCAGTGCCAACCACTTGGAAGTCTTTCTCAAGAGTGAGAAGCATTTCAAGCCCATCACGGATCACAGCCTGGTCATCACAGAGAAGTATTTTCATGGCGAGATTATATCGTCAGCACAACCTTTGTGCCTTTTCCTTTTTCACTTTCGATTTTTAAATCTCCACCTGCCAGCTCAGCGCGTTCACGCATGCCGATGAGTCCGAAATGACCTGTGGGACCTTTCGCATTTGAGTCGAAACCAATGCCATCATCTTGAATAATCAAAGTGGTTTGCCCATTACTGGTTAAGTGCACGCTGAAGTTTTTCGCATGGGAATGATTAACAATATTTTCAATTGACTCTTGTGCAACGCGATAAATTGTTTGTTCAACGTCTGGGCTGAGAGAAGGCATGGGGTTTTTCAGATCAAGAGTCAGGTTAAGGTGGAAGCGGGTCGCAGCAGATTCGGCGGCGCGTTGAATGGCGAGTCCAAGTCCCATGTCTTCCAATGAAGAAGCGCGTAAAGCTTTCAATGCACGGCGAGTTTCATCCACGCCTTGGCGAGTAGCTTCCAAAGATTTATCGATGAGTTCGCGAGTCTTTTCTTTATCGATATCAAAATAAGCTTTGACGGTTTCCAGCGAAACCGAGAGCGCAGTGAGAGAATGAGCCAATGTGTCGTGCAGTTCACGGGCGAGACGATTACGCTCGCGACTCACGGTGAGTTGCTCCAACGTGGACGCATAATGCGCCAGATTGGCATTGGCCTCACGCAACGAAGTCTGTTGTTCTCGTAGGCGGGTGACGAGCAAGTTGATAAAGATGCCTGTTGCAAAGAAAGTGATGGTGCGAATGATGGCAATGAAAGTAAACACCAACACATTTTGAAAACTCACTGAGCTTGCCAGAATTAATCCAAGCTCTAAAACGGTGGTGGCAATGCTAAAGAAAATTACTTGTGCAAGTTGATATTCCCATGCGACCAATGCCAGAGCCACAAATAAAACTGGCAACTGACGAAGTGCCATACCTTCTGCGTTAGAAAGCGGGCCTTGTGGAAAACGTGGCACGATGAGTGTATTGATAAGGATAGGTGCGGCTGAAATAGCCAATACTAATAACGGATAAAAAGCACTGCCGAGCTTATTTTGAATCCATTTCCAATGTGTGAATAAAAGAAACGCAAGAGACACCATTCCATTGGTGGCATAAAAAAGAAAGATAGGCCAAAGGCGAGGTCCGCGTGGCGGGGTTTGTGTATTGCTGGGAGGGGGAGGTTGTTGTCCAGGAGAAAGTTGTTGCGTGTTCGGAGTGTTTTGCACCAGCAGATGTTGTGCCTGTGGTGTGTACAACACAAAGTCCATCAACAACATGGCGATTAAATAGCCAATCCAGATCCATGCAGCAACACGGAGAATGCGGGAGGAGTCGTTACGAGCTTGCATGTTGAAATCTTATCACGAAGAGGATTGTGTGGATTGGGTGTGTTGTCACCCTTTTATGACAATACCCATGACACCTGTCATAGGTGGGTGTGTTAGGTTTCATACTGTTTGGAAGTAAATAATGACTGCCTTCACTCTCGATTTCCTGCGAAAGATTATAAACTTTGGGTACGAAAGGAAATTGTAGATGGTCACTTTATTAACAAATACACGCTTGGAACAAAAGGAAGTGGAACGCTTCTCACGGTTTCTCACAGTTGGTGCTGTGGGAACTCTCTTGGATTTTACTGTGCTGACATTATTAAAACTGCTGGGTATGCCAACCCTGTTTGCAAACAGCTTGTCATTTCTTGCAGGGCTGACCAATAACTTCACTTGGAATCGTTTATGGACCTTTCATGATGTTGCCAGAGATAATTGGCACACTCAACTGCTACAATTTACAGCTGTTAGTTTGGTAGGACTGGTCTTGAGTGGTTTCATTGTGATTTCACTGGAAGGTGTTTTAGGAAATTTAATCGGGCAAGCTCAGTGGGGATATTTGCCTGCCAAAGTAGTAGCAACCAGTGTTGTCGTGTTTTGGAATTATTTTGCCAACCGTACTTGGACATTTAAAAAGTAATGTCTTATAGAAGACATTTTAAGGAGAACGATTTATGACAACAGACACTTTACAACCTCAACCTTCATCCCTGAAGAAAAAAATATTTCCTGGCTTATCTGTTGCTGGGCTTTTAGTGATTTTTATCATGGCGCTGGCCCTTGGCTTGCATTTGTATAACATCAACTCTATTGGCGATGCAAATGCGTACTACACTGCCGCAGTGAAATCCATGCTGCAATCGTGGAGTAATTTCTTCTTCATAGCGGCAGAGCCGGGTGGCTCTGTCACGGTGGATAAACCTCCGCTGGGGTTGTGGATCGAAGCAGCCTTTGCTTACTTCCTTGGTGTGAGTGGATTTAGTGTTTCACTTCCCAACATCATTGCTGGCATTCTCAGTATTCCGCTATTGTATGGGATGGTGAAAAAATATGCAGGCGAATTGGCTGGTTTGATTGCAGCTTTTGTTATGGCCTTCACGCCGGTCTTTGTAGCGACCAATCGCAACAATACTATGGATGGAATGTTGGTGTTCTTCCTTTTACTTGCGGCTTGGGCGTTTATCAAGGCTACAGAAACGCAACAACTTAAATGGTTGCTACTAGGCGCCTTTATTGTGGGCCTTGGTTTCAATATCAAAATGATGCAAGCCTTTTTGCCTTTGCCGGCCTTCTATGCTTTGTATTTCTTTGGCTCCAAAGAAACTTGGATTCGAAAGACCATCAATCTTGGCATGGCAACTATCTTGATGTTGCTTGTATCCCTTTCATGGGCGGTTGTTGTAGATTTAACTCCAGCTGATTCACGTCCATACATTGGATCCAGTGAGAACAACACAGTCATGGGTTTGATTTTTGGTCACAATGGAATTTCAAGGCTTGAAAGCACAGGCGGACCTGGCGGTGGCGGCGGTCCACAAAATGGTGGGACGCCTCCTTTCGCGCCTCAATCTGGTTCAAATCCCAATCAGTCAACTCCGCCTCAGCAGCAGGGACAGCGTAACGGTCCGCCACAGGAAGCGTTGGATGCATGTTCTAATGCTACTCAAGGTGCATCCTGCTCATTCACTACACAAAATGGAAACACGATTAATGGTTCTTGTATTACCCCACCTAATTTAAGTGTGTTGGCATGTGCACCCGCTGGAATGATTCCTCAAAATGGTCAGTCACCAACTTTTAATGGTCCTGTTCAAACTCCAGGTGGGCAAGGTGGAGGGACTCCATTTAGTCAGGAGACGGGGAATCCTGGAGTCTTCCGTTTCTTTACACAACCTTTGTCAAAGCAGATGTCTTGGTTGTTGCCTTTCGCATTGATTAGTGTGTTGCTGGCTCTCTTTGCAGCGAAAGTACGATTGCCATTCGAAAATACAATTCACAAAGCTCTCACCCTTTGGGGCGGTTGGTTGTTGACTTGTGTGGTGTTCTTCAGTATGGTGTCAGGGATTTTCCACTCTTACTATGCCATTATGTTAGCCCCTGCCTTGGGTGCCATGGTTGGAATTGGATTTGCACAATTATGGTCATGGGGAAGGGAGAAGCAGCAAGCTGGTCTTTGGCTTATCATTGCCACGGCTTTAACAATTGCTTTCCAAATTTTTGCGATGGTTCAATATGGAGAACAAGCGTGGTGGCTGCTTGGAGTTGGGATTCTGTTTCTTGCGGGGAGCCTCTTGATGGTCAAGATGAGGCGGGTGGGTTACGTCACGTTGCTGGTCTCGATGTTAATTGTCCCGATGTATTGGTCTGTGATGACGGTATCTGCTAGTGCGAATCAAAACTTGCCAACGGCCTATACGGGTAATAATCAACAAAATGGACCTGATCGTGCTCGTCAACCGGGAGATGGTGGTGGCGGAAGTACTGTCAATGCAGAATTATTAGCATACCTTCAAGAGAATACGCAGGATGTAAAGTATCTGGTGGCAGTTCCTTCTTCGCAACAGGGTTCAAGCCTTGTGCTGGCCACTGGCCGACCTGTGCTCTTCATGGGTGGCTTTGGTGGACAAGATAATGTTGTCAGTGCAGATGATTTGCGGACGATGGTAAAGAATGGTGAGTTACGCTATGTTTTATATGGCGATGTGCGAGCTCAAAAAGAAGATATTTCAGCTTGGATACAAGATTCATGTTTTGTCATTCAACAATTTAGCCAGGTAAGCCAGGGGAATGGCGGCCCTGGAAGAGAGCAAGTGACCCTCTATATGTGTAGATAAAAAAATCCCCGCAGTGGAAACTGCGGGGATTTTTTATTTAACACCCATGACACCAGTCATGGCTTCTGGTGACTGGCTTCATGTGGAAATTGTGAATTCAATGATTTCACACACTCCATACATATTTTCTACATCTGTACAATCAGGTGAATGATTACCAAAGGAGAGAAGAATGTTTAAAAATAAAATGTTTGCTTTACTAGTAATAAGTTCAATTGTTTTGTCAGCTTGTTTTGGACCTGTGCCACAGGGTGGTGGCTTGCCTCCTCAACAGAATCAAGGAAATACTGCTCAACAGTCGTCTAACCAACAGGTACAAGTTGCTCCAGCAACAACCGAATCTGCCTCAACTGTGGATGCGGCCTCTGTAAATTCTGATGCAGCTCATCATTCCGATGTGGATTTGACTCACCTTGAAGTGGGCGACGGGAAATATACAACCAGTCCACAGGTTGGATATGTGTACACCTGCCAGACTAGTTTTAATGGCAGTGGAGCTCAGGGAACGGGAAATTGGATGAATGGCGATGGCACTTGGGATGCCACCAAGAAGGCTGTGGTGGATGGCTCCGTGACCTGGCCAAGCAGTTTCACCGTTTCTTTGCAAGGCGATCAGCGCGTCTTTACTGGAAATGATTTGCCCAATCATCCAACGGGTAATTTCCCGATTTCTTCTAGTGATGATGCTTACACTTATGATCGAAATCCAAATTCTATTAAGCAACAATCCATCACGTTGACTTTACCAGCCAACCCTGTTGCGGCGGCACAGCCGAATTGTGTGGGTGGGGAAGTGGGTATCATGCTTTCGGGCGTGGTGATCTTTAGTGCATTTGATGCGGAAGGACGGGATGCAGCCGCTCATGAAGTGCAGGATGCTTGTGATGGTCATCCACAAGTTTCAGGGTTTTATCATTATCATAGCCTCAGTGATTGTATTGTCGATAATGCTACCGGACATTCAGCTTTATTAGGGTATGCATTCGATGGATTTGGAATTTATGGATATTATGGGGAAAACGGAGAAGAGCTGACCAATGCCGACCTTGATGAATGCCATGGTCACACTCATATGATTGAATGGAATGGTCAGATGGTGATGATGTATCACTATCATGCGACTCATGAGTTTCCCTATGTAGTAGGGTGTTTCCATGGGACGCCCGCTGTCCGTGCTCTTTCAGCGGGGGAAGGACAAGGTGGTCAGGGTGGGCAGCAAGGTCAACAACCTGCTACTGGTGGACAGTCACAACCCACTCAGGGGCAAACTGGCGGACCGGGAAACGGCGGTCAGCCTCCGCAGGCGGCAATTGATGCGTGCTCCAATCTTTCAGTCAACGCTGCTTGTTCTATCAATACACCCAATGGAATTTTGAATGGTACATGTCAAACGGTGCAAAGCTCTGTCATGGCTTGTGTGCCAGCAGGCGGCTAATCTATTTGTGGTTTCCCTTGAACTTATTCAAGGGAGACCACAGGAGAAAAATCTTATGAAACGAATTCACAAAACATTTCTTGTTGGTTTAACAATCATTATGACTGCTTGCCAATCTATAGTGCCTTCCCAATTAAATCTTTCGGCCTCTAATGCAGATTATATAAAAAATAGTGAACAAAGTTCAATGACCGAACCTTTGGATGGAAAAGGCAATAACGTGGCAAACCCAAGTTGGGGTAGTACCAATACCCAATTAATTCGGGTTGCACCATCTGCCTACGCTGATGGAATCAGCAGTCCATCCGGTGCAGACCGACCCAGTGCGCGCATGATCAGCGATACATTTTCTGTCAGCCCTGCTGATGGGATTCCCAACGACCGTGACTTTACTGCTTTCGTGTATGCCTGGGGACAGTTCCTTGACCATGATATTGACTTGACTGTATCCGCTTCTCCCAAAGAAACGTTGCCAGTGATTGTTCCAGTGGGGGATGAATGGTTTGATCCTTCGAAGACTGGGTCCATGACCATTCCCATGTCGCGTTCGAATTACGATATTACGACTGGAACTTCAACCAGTAATCCGCGCCAGCAAATCAATTCAATCACCGCGTTTATTGATGGCTCACAAATTTATGGTGTGGATGCACAACGTGCGGCGGCTTTGCGTGAATTTAGCGGTGGCCGTTTGAAGACCAGTGATGGAAATCTGCTGCCGCTCAATACAGATGGATTTGAGAATGCAAATGATGCCCATCGAGTAGAAGATAATCAATTATTTCTCGCTGGGGATGTGCGTGCAAATGAAAACCCTGAATTGCTTTCCTTGCATACACTGTTTGTGCGTGAACACAATCGACTTGCGTCTGAAGTAGCACAGCAACATCCGCAATGGACAGATGAAGAACTCTATCAATATGCGCGTCGCATTGTGATTGCAGAACTTCAGAAGATTACCTTCGATGAATTTCTGCCTTCCCTTCTTGGTACTCAAGCAATTCCGTCATATCAAGGATATCAAGCGGACGTTAACCCCAGTATTGCTAATGAATTTTCTACAGCTGCATTTCGATTTGGACATAGCATGTTGGGAAATGACATTGAATTTTTGGATAATGATGGCAATGAAGTTCGTGATGCAATGGAATTGCGCGATTCATTCTTTAACCCGGTCGTGCTTCACGAAACTGACATTGACCCCATCTTGAAATATCTCGCCTCCGATAATGCACAGGAGATTGATACCAAGGTGGTTGATGATGTGCGCAACTTCCTCTTTGGTCAACCAGGCCAGGGCGGGTTTGACCTGGCCTCATTAAACATTCAACGCGGGCGTGATCATGGGTTGGCTGATTACAACACAGTGCGTGCTGCCTATGGCCTTGCTCCCGTCACCAGCTTTGCGCAGATTACATCGGACACAACTTTGCAGGCTTCGCTTGCTTCCACTTATGGAAGTGTAAACAATATTGACCTATGGATTGGTGGCTTGGCAGAAGATCATCTTCCCAATTCCAGTATGGGACCGACCTTCACTGCCATTCTTGTAAATCAATTTACTCGCTTGCGAGATGGAGATCGGTTCTGGTATCAGAATTCTCTTTCTGATGATTTGGTTCGGGATATTCAAAACACTACCATGACCGATATCATCCGTCGCAATACCAAGTTGACCAAACTCCAGGCAGATGTTTTCGTCTTCAACGAATCGATAACCGTGATGATTGATGCCACCCCTGTACCCACTGCAACTCCTCAATCTCAAAATAATGGACAGGGAAATACTCGCAGAGATGGTCACCAGCCCCCACAAGCTGCAATTGATGCCTGTGCGAATGTAGTTGAAAACACTTCTTGTTCATTTATCGGCAGGAACCAGAATACAGTCAATGGTACTTGCCAGGTTATACCTGCTTCACAATTAGCTTGTGTCCCAACAGGTGGACCCAGACGACCATAATCTAAAACTGGGGAACCTCTTTCGAACAAAGAGGTTCCCCAGTAATTTTTCAATAGGAGTTTTCCCATGAAACAAATGACACGTGTAGTCTCTTCACTATTTCTAATTTCAATTCTATTAACGGCTTGTCGTGGTGCTCCGCCGCCACCTCCCTCAAATACGAATAATGGAGTAGCCAACCCAACGACACAATCTTCAATCGTAACTTCACAGCCGATAACTGGAACTATTAAGATCAAAGCTGAAGTGTGGACAGATAATTGGTTCGCCTTTTATCTTGGAGATCAACTTATTAAAGAAGATTCAGTTCCAATTACAACTGAACGCTCTTTCAATTCTGAAACATTTACCTTCGAGGCTTCTTATCCGTTGCAATTGAATTTTATTGTCAAAGATTTCAAAGAAAATGACACGGGCCTCGAATATATCGGTACCAACCGTCAGCAAATGGGAGATGGTGGTTTTATTGCTCAATTTACAAATGCAGAAACAGGCGAGTTAATTGCAGTCACCGATTCCAATTGGAAAGGGTTGGTAATTCAAGAAGCTCCGTTGGATATTGCTTGTGAAAAAGAAGCTAACCCGGTAGCAGGCCAATCCCCATGTGGATTCATGGCATTGGATGAACCTGCTGGTTGGAAGTCCATTGATTTTGACGATTCAACTTGGATCAATGCCACTCTTTATACCGAAGCACAAGTTAGCCCCAAGGATGGCTATGATGAAATCACTTGGACTCCTTCTGCAAAATTAATCTGGGGACCTGATTTGAAAAAAGACAACACCATTCTCTATCGGTTAACGATTCCTGTTACCAACCCTTAAGGATAACTATGAAAATCAAAATGATTTCTCTTGTACTTTTCTTGTTGACTGCCTGTTCGCTGAAACCTGGGAATCCACCGCCAACCCCACCCAACCCAGCGACAAATTCAACCCCTGTCTATGATTCGATATCTTCCAACGGTATATTCATGCTTACCAGTTCAGCAGTGGAGGAAGGTGGAGCACTTCCCAAAGAGTTCACATGTGATGGAGCGAGCGCAACCCTGCCACTCTCATGGAAGGATGCGCCAGAGGGTACAAAAAGTTTTGCGGTCATCATGCATCACATCCCCGGTCCAGGAGATAGTCACTGGTATTGGGTGTTGTATAACATCCCTGCTGAAGTGACCAGCCTTGAAAAAAATAGCATGAATGTTGGAATCTTGGGAAACAATAGTGTGAATGGAGAAACTACATATGCCCCTCCTTGTTCCAAAGGTCCAGGTGAAAAAGTGTACACCTATACGGTCTATGCCCTTTCTGCTGAACCACAACTTTCTGTATCTCCATCAGACGTTACTCGTGATGTTTTGCTTAATGCAATCAAAGATATCACGCTTGCCAGCGCCGCATTGAATGTAACCTATACCCGTTGAACCAAACATAGGAGTATGTATGTCTATTTCAAGACGTGACTTTTTACGACTATCTGCTTACGGCTTTGGCACAACCTTTCTCGCCGCTTGTGGATTTAGACCTGGCGATCCACCACCGCCTCTTAACCCGACCGAATTGCCTGCTCTGTCACCAACGGTCACTTCCCAAGCGTTGACAGAACTCGGTTTTGCAGCCTTTGCAGATAGATTGAAGATATATGAAGATAATCAGTATTTGTATGTTGAATCAAATGGAATGCCAGAGCATCAAAAAATGGTTAGGATTAAAAGTTGGCAACAACAGGTTCCATTGCCACAACCATATGTTGGAAGCAATGCATGGAAGCTTCCTCTGCATCCTGTCATAGCAGAGAATCCAGTTTCAGCGAAGACAAATCTATATCGTGGAGCGATTGCATTGGCAGTGAATGGCGTGCCTATTTTCAATGCCCTTAATAATCGCGGAGATGATGCTTTCTTGTATGGAGAATTGGATGAGTTTGGCGGCCATTCAGGCCGTGCAGATGATTATCATTATCATGTTGCCCCGCTTCATTTATCTCAAATTGTAGGTATGGATAAACCAATTGCCTATGCTCTCGATGGATTTCCGATATATGGTTTAACAGAAGTTGATGGTTCACCGGTCTCTGGTTTGGATGAATTCAATGGTCATTATGCCAAAGATGGTACTTATCATTATCATGGCACAACCACATATCCCTATATCAATGGCGGAATGCGCGGTGTGGTGACAGTCAAAGATGACCAGATTGAACCACAGCCACATTTACAGCCTATCCGCGATGCACTTCAACCCTTAAAGGACGCCACCATCACAGACTTCCATGAGTTGGATGCCACACATTATTCATTGGAATATCAGCTCAACGGCCAAAAATATTATGTCAATTATGGAGTGGACGGGAATGTCTATATGTTTGAATTTGTAGATTCTTCAGGAAAGAAAACAACCGAGACTTATACAGCTCATTAAGCTTTAAACTCAAATCGCCTTGGGGTCTGCCCGGACCCTTCGGCGATTTGTGTGGGGAGAATGTAATCTCTATTATATGTTCCTAAATAAGCCAGACCTGAACGAAGGTTAAGTGCTGGGTTAGAGTTATGGCGAACGTTTATTCACGATCAGCAGTTCGTAATAAGATGACTCCTATTAAGAGTAACAGGCTTCCACCCAGTTGCACTCCAGTCATTATTTCTCTTAAGAATAAATAAGACCAAATAGCTGTGAATACTGGTTCCAAGGTAGCGATGAGGTTTGAGATGGTAGGGGATAGATAGCGCATACTTAAGGTGTAAAGTCCGAAGCCGCCCAAAGTTGGAGCTACACCGAGGAAGAATAAAATTCCCCAGCCTGAAATTGAATTTCCTAGCCATATCAAGTCACTGAGAGCAGATTGATGGGAAATGAATAAGTTATTTCCAATGTTGAAGAAGAACAAAAAGAAAGTAGCGGAGGCAAAACTATATAGAAGTGCTGTCCATGAGTCGATATGTTTATCGGTGGCAACCTTGCCTTCAAGATTATAGATGGCGAAGAGTAACCCAGTGAGCAATCCAAAAATAATGCCTGCTGGATTTAACTTCCATGCAGAAGGATCTGCTGCACCAGAAACGAGAATCGTACCGATGAAGCTCAATGCAATCGAAATAATCTTTATTCTGCTAAACGTTTCTTTAAATACAAGATAGCTTAAGATGGCTGTCATGGCAGGGGAGGAAAATGCCAAGACGGTCGCAACCGCTGCCCCGTTGTATTGAACCGAAAAAGTCCATAATGAATTAAAGACAGCAAGGGTGAGTCCGTATAGAATGACAAACTTCCAGTGAGCGCGATCCAATATAAATCTTGCGCGGCTAAAAATCAACAACCCAACCAACATACCAAATGAGACAAACAGGTCACGCCAAAAAGCCAGGACTAAGGATGGTAGGGAGTAGGTTTTGCTCAGGTAACTAATGAGTGGCCCAGTTGTTGACCAAAGGACAGTGGCGACAAGCGCAATAATAAATCCGCGTGAAGTTTGTTGGGACTGTTTCATGAGATTCCTTCGAAATATACAGAGAGATGAGTCTATCGTACAATAGGCGCACAAACACACTGGCTTGTGGCTATAAACGGTTTGAAATCTTACCATATCGCTGTGTTTGCATTTCAAAAGAAAAACGGGAATTATATGAATAAAAACCAGAAAATCATTGTGTGGATCTGCCTCATTCTTTTGGCGGTGTTGATATATGCACTTGTTATGTTTTTGAAAACTCCCCAAAGACAAGAGATTCCGTTTCAGAAAAAATTTAGCGTTACGAATGCAAGTGGGTTATCTTTTGAAACGAATGCTCCTTATGAAAGTATTACAACCAGCAATGATGGTTGGACTGTTCGTGCTGGTGGAGAAAATGATTCAACACATTATGCGAGAATTAAGTATAAGCTTCCCGAACAAGCAGGAATGGTATTAACTCGTTTTTATTTTAAAGCAGTGATTGTCTTGCCTGCTGATTTTTATGAAAAACATCAAGCGGGATTTCGTATTATGAACACCGATAACTTTACGGCAAATCTTAACGGAACCATGGTGGGAGCATCTGATGCAAATGAGTCACGTTGCGGAATCTTTTTATGGAACAGCGATCAACGGCTGCATTTCCGTTGCGAACATGAAACCCTTTCGGATATTGAATTGTATACATCTCCTGGAATGTTATCAGTGGGAGAGCATATTATTGAGCTGTATGGAGATGTTTCCAAAGTAGCCCCGTGGTATTTGAGGATTGATGGAGCTGAGGTTGCTAGTGGAAAAGCAATGCTATCTGCATCAGATGTTTCTCCTTCAGAACGAGTCATCACCCGTTTTGTGGTGGGGATTGATGGAGCCGCAGATCAAGATGCGAACCCAATGGAACTGATGGTTAAATCATTTGAGATTGCAAATTTTGAACCAAACCAATAATTAACTTGCACAAAAAAAGACACTCGCAAAATGCGAGTGTCTTTTTTTGTGCCCCCACGGGAATTCGAATCCCGGTTTAGGCCTTGAGAGGGCCTCGTCCTAGGCCACTAGACGATGGGGGCGTCTTTTGATAAGCGGGCGAGATTGTATCATCGCGAGTTTGAATCGTCAACGAACACATGAATTTCCTTCGGTCCATGCACACCAATGGTGAGAGTCATCTCAATATCCGCTGTTCGTGAAGGCCCAGTAATGAAGACAGCATTTTTATCTTTCGTTAAAGAGATTGCATCTGGCAAAGATGGAAAAATCGCTTGTGACTGCAAGACTGCAATATGGACTTCAGGCAATAAAGAAGCTTTCAATGCATCATCCGCTTCCAAAATGGACCCGGTATCTGCCAGCCCACAAACGGCCTTTGTCACACCGTCGAGGATGTGCGGGTCTGGTTCATGTTTGAATTCGATGTTTGCTTTTTGTAAAAGAGACTCGTCCAAGGTGTTGGGTTCAAGCAGAATTTTATGATATCCACGCGATTGCAGTAGCTGAATCACATCTTGGGTGGGGGATTGGGTTTGATAAACATGTCCGCCGAGAGTAGTGAGTTCGCTGGTGAATTGGTCAGTTTTGTTCTGAGATGGCGTCACTTGCTCTGCGACACTTGCAATTTCCCGCTTGGAAACATGTGTTTGAATCATCACGTGTGAACTGCTGGATTTCACGAATCGGTCACGGAAAGTCTTTCCTGCAAAACGCGGCATATCTTTGCTATAACCCCAACCTGTGAAAGCAGGTAGTCTCATCCACTGGGAGCGTGGAGAGAAGAGAAAACTTCCAAGCGCCGCGAATTTTTGAGAGGCTGCAAACAGCCTTGGGTGAGTGACGAGGCGGGTGTACATTTGTAATCCGAATTTGGTAGCCCGGGTTAATCCTGCGCCATTGTTATCATCTTTTTTCTTTTCTTCACTGGCTTGCCCTGCTCTTACTCTTGTAAGTAGTTTAGGCAGATCAATATCTACTGGGCAGACATCTTTACATGCTCCACATAAGGAGGAAGCTTGTGCAAGTTGAACAAAATTTTCACCAAGCAATCCTGGAGAAATCACCGAACCAATTGGCCCTGGATAGGGAGCAATAGAGAGATCATTTCCAATGTATGCGTGTCCACTGAGTTCACGAAAAACAGGACAGGCATTTAAACATGCGCCGCAACGAATGCAATATAAAGATTCTTTGAGAGATGAATTGCGAACACGCGAACGCCCATTATCAAGGATGATGATATGTCTTTGCTGATTGGGCATGGGCTTGTGCAATACTTGTGTGTACACGGTAAGTTTTTGCCCTGTAGCCGAGCGGGGAAGCAGGGAAAGTAAAAGCGATAAATCACTTAGGTTGGGTGCAAGGCGTTCCATACCCATCAACGCGATGTGCACGGGTGGAATGCTAGTGACCATTCTTCCGTTGCCTTCATTTGTGACAATACAAATCCCGCCTGTCTCTGCCACACCAAAATTGACCCCACTGATACCGATATCGGCAGTGAGAAATACTTCACGTAAAATTTTTCGTGCAGTGGCTGTGAGCGTAGGGATATCTTCTGTATAAGGAATTCCTAGTTTTTCGTGAAATAGCTGAGCAACTTGTTCTTTCTTCAAATGAGCGGCGGGGGTGATGATGTGACTCGGTCTTTCATGGCGTAACTGAACAATATATTCACCAAGGTCTGTTTCCACAACTTTGATGTTTTCTTTTTCAAAGAGTGTGATTTAACTCAATCTCTTCACTGACCATTGATTTTGATTTTGCAATCAATCGAGCTGATTTTTGATGGGCAATGTTTAATACAATTTGAAGTGCCTCTGCTGTATTTTCTGCGCGATGAATTATGACTCCATGCGCTTCACTCTTTGCAATGAATTGATTCAGATATTTGTCGAGATGGTCAATCACATCTGCACGGATTCTGTGTGCACGTTGGCGCCTTTCTCTCCAATCGGGAATAGATTCAAAGGCAAGAGCACGCCCTTTCAACCGTCGCTCTGAGTTGTTGTCCAGTGCGGTTTGTAAAGTGGGGTTGTCGATAGATTTTTGAATACGGGTACGAAAAGAAGTTGTCATTGATCACTCTTTTATTTACTGTTTAATATTTCCGCGATATGCACAACTCTTTGACTTTTCTTCTGTCGGTTGAGTCCACCTGCGATGTGCATGAGACAACCTGCATCTGTGACAACGAGAGTAGGCGCTTGGGTTGTTTCCAAATTGCCAATCTTGCGCTTCAACCATTCGGCAGAGAGTTCTGGATGTTCCACAGACATGATGCCGCCGAAGCCACAACATTCTTCGGCATGAGGCAGGTCAACAAGTGTGGCTCCATGTACATGTTGAAGTAAGGTGCGAGGTTGTTTGTCTACATTAATTCCGCGCAAGGTATGACAGGATGGGTGATAGGTTAATGCTCCATCCCATCTTGAGCCAAGGTCAGTGACACCTAATTTGTCCACGAGGTATTCGGTAAATTCAAAAACACGTTCAGAGATTGCTTTAGCCCGTGGTAACCAGAGTGAATCTCCATCAAATAATTCCAAATAATTATGTCTAAAATGATGAGTACAAGAACCTGAAGGTGTGACAATATCTCCCTTCGCGTTCTCAAAGACTTTAATGGTATGTTCTGCGATTGCTCGGGCATCTTTTCGCAGACCTGCATTAAATTGTGGCTGCCCACAGCAGGTTTGCTCGCGGGCGAAATCTACGTCAATGCCGAGGCGGTTGAAAATGCTGACGACGGCTTCGCCAGTTTGCGGGAAGAATGAATCGGTGAGGCAGGTGATGAACAGTTGAATGGTAGGCATGCTTTCATTTTAATCCCAATAATTTTTTATTACCTAATAATTTTTTATTACCTAATAATTTGTTGATTCATTATACAAACTTTCAGAATCCAAAAATACCGATTTATCCTTTTTACGGTATCATTCGGCGCTATGGAATTCTTATCATCTCCCTCCCAAAAATTTGACCTGCCCAAGCGTCTTGCACGGTTGGGCGAATTAGCGTTTAACCTATGGTGGACCTGGCAGCCTGAAGCCGCACGTCTTTTTGGCCGTCTTGATTACGACCTGTGGGAACGCCTCGGACACAACCCGATTCGATTGCTCAATGAAATCGGACGCGCTCGCTTGAATCAAGCGGCGAAGGATAAAGAGTATTTGGCGCTCTATGATGCCTTGTTTGAAAGATATGATTCTTATTTCAAAAAAGAATCATGGTCTCAGAAGGCACATCCTGAATTCAAAAATCC
>JAXLVT010000031.1:0-45785 GCA_046328925.1 Anaerolineales bacterium | reverse complement strand
TATGGCTTTGATGATCGATAAAAATATTCGTCATCTGCCTGTTTTTGATGGCAAGGAATTGCTTGGTTTGATTTCTGTGCGTGATGTGTTGAAGGAAGTGGTGGATGTTCAACAGTTTTTGATTTCTCAGTTGGAACACTACATCACTGGCGGCGGACGCTAATAAATTTCATGGGCGCTCTTGAGCGCCCATTTTGATTACGAGGAAAATCATGCAGGAATATTCAATTTACGAGTTGCAGGAAAAGATGGCTTCCGGGGAGTTAACTTCGGGACAGATTACGCAAATGTATTTGGAAAGAATCGATTCTGTCGATAAGAAAGTGAACTCAATTATCGAACTAAACCCTGATGCATTAGATATCGCATCTTCTCTTGACGAAGAGCGGCGTGCAGGCAAGGTGCGGAGTCCACTCCACGGTATTCCCATCCTACTTAAAGACAATATTGATACCCATGACAAGATGCAAACCACAGCAGGTTCGTTGGCGATGGAAGGTCATATTGCACCACGTGATGCATTTATTGTGAAGCAATTGCGCAAAGCAGGCGCAGTGATTCTGGGAAAGACAAACTTAAGTGAGTGGGCAAACTTTCGTGGAAGGCATTCGATCAGCGGGTGGTCATCTCGTGGTGGGTTGACACGCAATCCCTATGCACTAGACCGTTCCGCTTGTGGCTCTTCCTCTGGCTCAGGCGCGGCAATTGCGGCGAACTTGGCTTCTGTGGCCGTAGGGACAGAAACTGACGGCTCTATTATTTGTCCAGCCCAAACCAACGGGATTGTTGGTATTAAGCCCACGCTTGGCTTGTTAAGTCGTAGTGGCATTATTCCGATTGCACACAGCCAGGATACCCCAGGTCCCATGGCGCGGACGGTGGCGGATGCAGCGATTTTGCTTGGGTTGATGACAGGGGTTGATGATAAAGATTCAGCTACCAGATTAAGTGCGAAGCGAGGTTTTAAATCCTATGAAAAATATTTGGATAAGAATGGCCTCAAAGGAGCGCGCATTGGCGTTGCCAGAAATATGGCTGGTTCAGACAAACGGATCATCAAAATTTTTGAATCAGCCATCGATGTCATGAAGCAATTAGGCGCAGTAATTGTTGACCCTGCCAATGTGCCAAATTTCAATAAATTTGGTGCAACCGAGACGGATGTGTTGCATTATGAATTTAAAGCCGACCTGAATCAGTACTTGGCAAATTCAAACTCTCACCTCAAAACGATGGAAGAGATTATTAAGTTCAACGAGGAACATAAGGAAAGCGTTCTAAAATATTTTGGTCAAGAACATATGTTGACAGCGCAAGAGAAAAATGGGTTGCGTGATAAAAAATATCGCGAGGCATTGAAGAAAAATCTTTTGCTCACTCGTAAAAATGGAATTGATGCTGTCATGAAAAAATATAAGTTGGATGCGGTGATTGTCCCATCAGGTGGCCCTTCCTGGATGATAGATCTTGTAAATGGTGATGCAATTAGCTGGGATATGGAAAGTACTTCACCTGCGGCTGTGGCTGGGTATCCACACATCACTGTACCAGCTGGATATATTTTCGGATTGCCTGTTGGTCTGTCATTTTTTGCAGGTGCGTGGCAAGAAGCGACTTTAATAAAATTTGCTTATGCCTTTGAGCATGCAACGAAAATACGCCAGGCTCCCGAGCTTTTAGAGACGGCACAGTTCTAGCCATTGCAAAAAATTATATATAATTTATAATATCTCGATACTTGGCCATCAGGGTCAAGATATGTTCGTTGACGTTATTCCTTCCGCTTGGAGTGTGAATGTCCGAAATTGATCTCGCCCCTTTGAAGCCTGCAATTGAAAAATATATCCCCATGGGCCGTAGCGGGTTACTGCCTGCTTTGCATGCCGCTCAAAATCTTTATGGTTGGCTTCCTAAAGAAGTCGCTTCAGAAGTCGCCAAGTCTTTGCGAGTTCCACTTGCTGATGTGCATGGAGTGATTGAGTTTTATTCCATGTTCTATAACGAGCCTGTTGGCAAACGCATCATTCGTGTCTGTACAGATCAGGCCTGCGCACTTAAGGGCAGTGATGGATTATTGAATCATCTTTGCAAACACTATGATATAGAAGCGGGTCAGACGACCGAAGACATGTCACTAACCATTGAGCAGAGTCCATGCCTTGGGCTTTGTGAGCAAGCTCCAGTTGCTTTGGTTGATGATGAAGCAGAGACGAATGTATCGCCTGATTTCAATGAATATGAATTAGGCTTACCCCGTTCGATTGTGTATGGTCCCTTACGCAAATTGACCGCCAATTGTGGGGATGGGACAACGTCTCTGGCAAAGTATGGAGAGTATGAAGGCTTGAAAAAAGCCCGTACATTAAACCGCACACAAGTGATTGAAGAAGTCAAAGCTTCAGGGTTAATCGGACGTGGTGGCGCTGCCTTTCCCACGGGTATTAAAGGCGAAGGGGCAGAGCGGGCTGTTGGCAATCAAAAATACGTGGTTTGTAATGCAGATGAATCAGAGCCTGGTACATTCAAAGACCGCGTTCTGTTGACAGATGATCCTCATCGTGTGATTGAAGGAATGTGTATCACTGCTTATGCAGTTGGCGCAAGCAAAGGGTTTATCTATATTCGTGGAGAATACCCATACATTGTCCCAATTTTAGAAGCTGCCTTGCAAGAAGCGCGAGAGGCTGGATACTTAAACGAAAAATTTGATATTGAAATTCGAGTCGGTGCTGGTGCCTACATTTGTGGCGAGGAGACCGCGCTGTTTGAGTCGATCGAAGGAAAGCGTGGTTTCCCGCGAGTGAAGCCGCCTTTCCCGATCACTCATGGATTATTTGGTGAACCCACAGTCATTAACAATGTAGAGACTCTCTGTAATCTTCCCCTTATTCTTTTGGAAGGTGCGGAAGGATATCGCAAGATTGGTACTGAGAAATCACCTGGGCCTAAATTGTTTTGCGTTTCTGGTGATGTGGCTCAGCCAGGTTTGTATGAAGTTCCATTTGGCGTTACCTTGCGTGAGTTACTTGAAATGGCAGGCGGTGTTGCCAATGGGAAATCCTTGAAGGCTGTTTTGTTAGGTGGGGCAGCTGGAGCGTATGCTACTTCTGCACATTTAGATGTGAAGTTGACCTTTGAAGATTTACGGGCTGCTGGGTTGCCACTTGGTTCTGGGGTTGTGATGGTCTTCGATGAGACTCGTGATATGCGCGACTCTTTGAATCGATTGGGCCATTTCTTTGCGCACGAGTCTTGTGGCAAATGTTATCCCTGCCAAATGGGAACGCAACGTCAAAAAGAAATACTGGAGCGTGTAGCCAACAGAGCTGTTTTGCCTGACGATATGATTCGTTTACAAGATGTCGGTTGGACAATGACAGATGCGAGTTTGTGTGGCTTGGGTCAAACAGCAGGTAGTGCAGTTTTATCTGCGATTAAGTTGTGGCCTGAATTATTTACTACGAATACAACCGAGGCAAAATGACTGAACCCTTAACTTTAATGATTGATGGTCAGGAAGTCACTGCCGAACAAGGGAAGACCCTTCTGCAGGTTGCTCGTGAGATGGGAAAAGATATTCCCACGATTTGTTTTCATGATGCCACAACAGCGAATGCGCTTTGTCGAATCTGCGTGGTTGAAGTGGAAGGGCAGAGAGTCCTTCAGCCAGCTTGTGTTGTCAAAGCAGGGGCAGGCATGAAGGTCCAGACGCGAAGCGAGAGAGTAGTGCGTGCCCGTCGAACAATTTTGGAAATGTTATCTGCTACCATGGATTTATCCGAGGCTCCTGAGATTCAAAAGATGATGGCAGAGTATGGAGCAAATGCAGAACGCTTCCCTGAAGCAGAACGACGCGAATCAGAAGTCATTGATGATAATCCGATGTATGTGCGTGATTACTCAAAATGTTTGTTGTGTTGGCGTTGCGTACAAGTTTGTGCAGATGATGCTCAATATACGTTTGCGATTAATTTCAGTGGACGTGGATTTGAGACGCAGATTGGAACATTTTTTGATACTGCGATTCCAGAAACCTCTTGTGTTTTGTGTGGACAGTGCGTAGGGGTTTGTCCAACGGGTGCGTTGAAGCCAAAGCGCGAATACTTATTGGAAAAAGGCATGAGTGCACAGGAAATTAACGTGTTGAATACTGGTAGAAAGCAGAGGAAGCAACGATGATCAAGGCTGACAGAGTTGTAACGACCACTTGTCCATATTGTGGTGTGGGCTGTAATTTGCAATTACATGTAAAAGATGATCACGTTTTTAAAGTGACCTCGCCTTTTGATTCACCTGTCAATCATGGAAATTTGTGTGTGAAAGGCCGCTTTGGATATGACTATGTCTATCATCCGAAGCGGGTAACCACACCGTTGATTCGGAAAACAAAGCAGGAAGCAGGTCAACGCACACAGGCGTTTAACCTCTCTGAATGGCGTGAAGCGACATGGGATGAAGCCTTGAATTACATCGCAGACCGTTTGGTGGAGATTTATAAACGAGACGGCTCAGATGCGATGGCTGTATATTGTTGTGCCAAAGCTACAAACGAAGATAATTATCTTTTGCAAAAGATGTATCGTTCCTTGTTCCGTACCAATAATGTAGATCATTGCACAAGGTTATGTCATGCGGGTTCGGTTGTCGCCTTACAACAAGCAGTTGGTTCTTCTGCAATGAGTAACACAGCTTCACAAGTCATTCAAAACGATGTGTTTATTGTGACTGGTTCAAACACAAGCGAGAACCATCCAATCATTTCTCTGCAAATGAAAGATGCTGTCAAAAACTACGGCGCGAAGATGATTGTCATTGATCCGCGCCGTATTGAGTTGGTTGATTTCGCAGAGATGTGGTTGCCTTTAAAACCAGGGACCAATGTGCCAGTTTTCTCAGCCATGGCACACGTAATCGTCAAAGAAAATCTGATTAACCATGAGTTCATTGCCAAACGCACAGAAGGCTATACTGAGTTTGTAGAGTCTCTTGAAAAATTCACGCCAGAATATGCTGAAGAACTTTCTGGTGTGCCTGCTGAAGATATTCGTAAAGCCGCGCGGATGTATGCAGGCGCAAAGAATGGCGCAATTTATTGGGGCATGGGAATTTCTCAGCTTTCGCATGGAACAGCTTCTGCGATGGCGTTAATCCATTTGGCTTTTCTTACTGGACATGTAGGTAGGGAAGGCACGGGCTTAAATCCATTACGCGGGCAGAACAATGTGCAGGGTGCCAGTGACATGGGTGCAATGCCATTCCATTATCCCGGGTATATGCGCGTGGATAATCCTGATAACCGCGCGAAATGGGAAAAGACTTGGAATATTGAAGAAGGCGGCTTGAGTCTCAAGCTTGGCTTGACGACAACAGAAATCTTAAGCAATGCTCATGAAGGTGGCATTCGAGCTTTATATATTATGGGCGAAAACCCAATGATGTCTGAACCGAATTTGAATCTCACGCGACACCATATGGAGCAGCTTGAGTTTCTTGTCTCACAGGATATTTTTATCAACGAGTCGGCAGCTTTTGCAGATGTGTTCCTGCCAGCAACTCCTTTCGCTGAAAAAGATGGCACTTTCTCCAATACAGATCGACGCGTTCAACGTGTGCGAGCCGCTCATCCACCCCGTGGACAGGCTCGACCTGATTGGCAGATTATTTGTGATTTGGCACAGCGCATCGAATCCCGCCTTGGCAGGCCTACTACAAAATGGACATACGCCAACCCCGAAGAAGTTTTGCGCGAAATGGCGAGTGTCAATTCTGATTATGCAGGCATTACTTATGAGCGTATCGATAAAGTTGGCTTGATTTATCCCGTGCCATCCATGGATCATCCAGGGACACCAACTCTTTTTAAAGAATCCTTTCCACGCGGAAAGGGCAAATTTCACGTGTTGGATTATGTGCCTGTGCGCGAAGAAGTTGATGATGAATATCCATTTATTCTCACCACGGGACGATTGCTAGAGCATTGGCACGGCGGCACGATGACGCGTAACTCTGCCTTGAATGAAGCTTACCCCGAAGCACGTGTGGAGATTCACCCTGCTGATGCTGAGATTCACGGTATTCGAAACGGTGACCCTGTCAAAGTCCAAAGTAGACGCGGTGAGATCGTAGTCCGTGCAAATGTAACCGAGAAGACCACCATCGGCGTTGTCTTCATCCCTTGGCATTTTCACGAAGCTGCTGCAAATTTGTTGACCAATGATGTTCTTGACCCACAAGCGAAAATTCCAGAATTCAAGGCTTGTGCCGTTCAGATTTTCTCTGCAAGAGAAGGTGATTTGGCGCATCCAGATATTGTTGTAAATCGGGGTAGATATTAAGTTGGGAAGTTTTTAAAGCGAAAAGCAATGATACAGAAAGTCATTGCTTTTCGCTTTAGATAAAGGGAGTGCGTTATACAATTTGAGCCGTTCTTTGAAAGCCGAAACTAGTAAACAATCTGCATCTGAAAAAGTAGCCCAACAGATTGCTGTTGGTATTTTCTTTTTGGGAGGTGTGTTTGTTTTGTTTGCCTGGTTTGTTGTGGAAGAATTCCAAGATCGCGTGTTGGTGGCGGGCGGCGGGGCAATTTTTTTACTGATTATTTTAGGTCTTCAAAGATTAGCAGTTAATGCAATTCGAGATTCGTTATTGCGCGCACAAGTGAGCGAAGCGCGATATCGTTCTTTTTTGGAAAACATCCCCACAATTACTTATATAAATGATATTTCTCCCGAAGCGTTGACTTTATATGTCAGCCCGCAAATTGAAAATGTTCTAGGGTATACACAAAATGAATTTGTCTCTGACCCGCTTCTTTGGATGAAAATTATCGTGCCTGAGGATCAGGAGCGAGTGCTTAAGGAAAATGCTCAGACATTTGAAAGTCTCGACATGTTTAGTATTGAATATCGCATCTTTGCAAAAGATGGGCGGATTGTTTGGGTGAAGGACGAGGCGATTCTTGTCTATGGGGAAGATAAAACACCTCAATACTGGCTGGGGGTATGGACTGATATTACATCCAATAAAGAAGCAGAAAAGTCACAATCGGCTGCATTAGAAGTCCTTACCAAAAGGACTGTTCAACTTCAAACTGCTAGCGAAGTGTCACGTGCGGCTGCTTCTATTCTGGAGTTAGATGAGTTGCTTCCAGAGGTCGTAGAATTAATCCGCAGCCATTTTGATTATTATTACGTCGGTATCTTTCTAGTTGATGAAAAGTTCGAGACTCTTATGTTACGAGCCGCCACAGGTGATGTCGGAAAGCAGATGTTGCTTTTTCAACACGCCTTGCCAGTCGGTGAATCTTCTATGGTGGGATGGAGCGTTACCCATAATAAAGCGCGTATTGCTTTGGATGTCGGAAAAGATGCGGTGCGATTTAAAAATTCACTATTACCGTTGACTCGCTCCGAGTTGTCACTACCTTTGCGTGCCCGCGGACGTGTGATTGGGGCAATGACCATTCAGTCGAGATGGGAAGCGGCTTTTAGCGATTCTGATATTCTCGCTTTGCAAACTATGACGGACCAAGTAGCGAATGCAATTGAAACCGCTCGTTTGTTTGATGATCGTTCTACTTTAATCAAAGAACTTGAAGCAAAAAATGCTGAGTTGGAGCAGTTTGCTTATACCGTTTCACATGATTTGAAATCTCCGTTGGTGACCATGCGTGGATTCTTGGGATACTTGCATGAGGATGCAAAACGGGGAGACCTTGTGCATTTTGAAAAAGACCTAGCACGCGTTGTCAACGCAACAAAGACTATGCAATCATTGCTGAATGACCTTTTAATGCTGTCAAAAGTTGGTAGAACTACGGATGTTTTAGAGGATGTTCCTTTTGGGGATATTGTTCAAGAGGCAATAAATTTAATTCTTGACTCGTCAAATATCAACGCTCCCAAGGTTGTGATTGAAAAGAATTTGCCAATGGTTCGTTGTGTTCGGGTGCGGATTAGTGAAATTATTCAAAACCTTGTCGTGAACTCCATGAAATTTATGGGCGATCAACAAAACCCATCAATATGGATTGGTTCGAAGGGACTGGATACAGCGACAGGCTTTCCAGTTTTTTATGTTAGAGATAATGGAATTGGGATTGAACCCAAATATCACGACCGAATCTTTGGACTTTTTAATCGTCTTCATCCTGAGATGGATGGGACGGGCATTGGTCTGACCCTTGTGAAACGAATCGTTGAAGTTCACGGCGGGCGGATTTGGGTTGAATCGGCAGGGAAAAACACAGGCAGTACCTTCTACTTTACCCTTCCACCTGCTGTAAACAATCGAGATGTAATAGAACCAAAATAAAAAGCTCCTTGTGATTATCACAAGGAGCTTTTCGATTATTGAGAAGCTTCTACTGATGGGTGAACTGGCAGATTTTCACAGGTCTTTCGATATTCTTGCCCTGGGAAGTATCTTTGCCATTCGCTGATGGTTAAATTCCTTCCAACGGCTATGCAGGCTTGTTTTTCAAGCTCATCAACAGAGACAGGGAAATAGTATAGGGTATTGGTACTGTCAATGACATATACCCAGCGGCTATCAGGGCTGAAAGCCAAGTTGGTGATATATTTCTCTCCTTGATTTCCAAGGTCAATCGGTAAAATAATCCCTTTGGTTGTTGGATCGGAACGCATTTTATCTATACTCCAAAGGCGTAAGATATTCTCAGCATTTCCTCCGCCATCTCTAGGTGCACCTGAATATGTGAGGACAAGTTTTCCGTTTGGACTGATTTGGCTTGTAGAAACATTTGATTCATGACCATGAAACACGATGGGGCCACTTTGTGGTGATTTTATATTGTCTGCAAGCGTGAAAACATCTACACTATAATCTTTTTGGAAGCTTCCTATATCTCCTCCGCCACCGCCACCTCCACCAAGGACTAGGCGACCGTATCCATCATAGGTAGTAAGGTTAATACCAATACTATCGTAGCCGCCCCAACCCGAGAAAAGCCCGGCAGGGCTGATACGGCTTTGATATCTAGAGCTAAATATAATTTCACTGCCATCATTACTAATACTTGGGAAGGATTCTGTGGTCTGACTTGAATAGGCCTTTCGGATATTTGTTGCTTGGTCAACTTGTAAATTCCAAACATCAAAATTTAGCAAATTATCAGTTGTGTAGCCTTCTAGATCCCCAGTCAGTAGGTATTTTGAGTCAGGGCTGAAACCGCCATTATTGGCCGATAGTTTAAAGGGTGCACATTCTTTTTGAGCGATAACACAATTTATATCCCATAATTTGCTTTGCGCTACGACTTGTGCTTTTGTTTGTGGGATTGCAAGCAACCAGCGCCCATCTTTGCTGATAATAGATATATCTGGTGATTCTATTTCACCGATTTTCTCAGGTTTGTTATTATCCTGTGTAGGAAGTGCTAGGATTATAGGATTTACTTTAGTTCCACTATAATAATTTAATTGTATTAGAACCATATGTTGTTGATCTTGTGTGTATGAAAAACCATATGTTGGTATATCTACAATATACCCGTTCTTTTTTTCTATATTGTAAGTAAATAGATTTCCACTATTCTCTCCAGAGAATGCCTGTGTGTCATCTATAGTGACCCATTGACTATTTGCACTAAATAGGATTTTTTCAAAAGTTGAATTTTCGGTTCCTGTATAGATGGTTGTGGAATTTACTTTTCCGTCTTTTGTAGATTTCGCAAGATTAACTAATTTTATTTGTGGCAATTTAGTTTGATCATCTGAATACCAAAAATGTTCTACATAAATCAGCCAGTGACTGTCTGGGCTGAAGACTGCCATTCCATAAACCTCACTTGTTTCTTCAAGAGCAAAAGAAATGTCAGGCTTTCCATCTTTGAGTCTCCAAAGCTGATTATTAATTGCCATCCACTGGCCATCATTACTAAAAGAAATATAATCGGTATTTATAGACAAAGACATGCTGGAATTTTTCCAAGAATTATTGTTCCATAGTCGAAGGGAGCCATCCCTAGCTCCAGCCACAAGCCAGTTTTTGTCAGCGCTTAGGGTAGATACAGATGCTGTATCTTCAAGACCTGTTTGCTTTGGTGTATTATTTAAAACATATTCTAAGTTATTTTCAATGCCACCTGTGGGGGTTGTAAGTGTAGGATTCAAAATAATGGCACGATTGATGTCTAGTTGGTCAAAGTCAATCTGATTGCCATCTGTGGTTAAAATAGATTTGCCATCGCTTGAAAATTGTAGTTTTCCGTTATTGTCCGTCCAAGGCCTTACAGGAGTGGTTACATCAGGAAGTAAATCTTCATCTCTTAAGTCGGTAAACTGATAAATAAAATAACTTCCTGAGTTTGAGCTATCGGCTTGTGTATAAACCCAATTTTCATTGACAAATTGAGTAACATAAAGATAGTTATCCTGAAGAGGTGCAATTGAATTGATAAACTCTTGATTTTTGAATTTCAATATCCCATAGGTTTGGTATAACACCTGGCCTAACGAATTCGGGCTTGATGATCCTGTATAAAGCATGGCATTTCCTTCAGGACTAAACATAGGCTTAGTAGATTCTAAATCAACGGCAATGTCAAGCGATATTTTGTATTCTTGAGTCTTCTTTTGCCCTAAAGGAATTAAGACAATATCTGTCGAGTCCCAGGGTTTTGTTCCAGTTTGAGCGGAAGTTATAGGGTCATAAGTAGGGACTTGTATTTCTTCATGGGGTGCATTTTCAAATAAAATAAGCCAGCGATTCTTTGGATCTGTGTAAAAAGCAGCGTAATCTGAAGCATGTTTAGAAGTTAAAAGAATTGGTGGTTTTGTGGGTGAATTAAAATCCCAAAGCAGTAGTCCCTTTTGGGAATCATCGGTAACGAGATATTTTGAGTCCTGACTGCGTACAACATAGGTTCCTTGAAATGATTTCAATTCATTTTTCGCTGATGTTTCAGAATCAAATTTCCATACCACCACTTTCTCCTTTTGTTTTTCCAGAATGATGTGGTCGTCATTTTTATCAGGAAATTCTATATTTCCTTGGAATTCTATGGCTGTACGTGCTTCATTTGTTGTGTCAATTTCCCATAATAAAGTTTTTTCTTGATCAAATACAAGCCATGTAGTCTGTGGGCTTAAGTACACATTTGAGGTGAATGAGTCATTGCTGGTTGATACAGGGAGGGAAATGTAGAAAGGTTGATAGGTAGGGTCGCTTAATAATTTCCCAAAATTCCATATTTTTATTTCACCCTCTGAGAGGGTTGCCCCAGCAACCAACCATTTGTCGTCTTTTGTAAATTGAACCAAGTCAACTTGATGCTTAAAACCTGGCAAGCCAATTCCTGGAACCTGCTCTAGGGCTTGTCGTAGTGCTTCTTCAGTATCTGCTTCAATAGGTTCATTAGCTTTTTTATTGATGTAGGCTGCTTCCAACGCAAGCAGCAAACCACGCTGAGGAAAACTTGTGAGGTTGCTTTGAGATTCCAAGGCTAGGCGTCCTGAGTTAGCAGCTCGTGATTCTGCTTCTGCTATTTTTTGGGCAGTCTCTGCATTGGCCTCGGCAGTTCTTGCGGCTGAGGCTTGTTTAATCGCCTCGTTCGCACTTATTGTGGCTCGTCCTGCTTGTACAAATCCAAACACAGCCAATGCTGCCAGTGCGATAATGCCAGCAACTGAAATCCCCGTTGTGATTCTTCTTTGTCGATCGGCCGCTTGGCGACTTTTTAAGACATATTCACGTTGAAGGTCGGTTGGGTGTGGTTCTTTCGATGTGTTGACCGCAAGCTGTGACTCGGCATCCTGCAAGTCCTTGCCGCGTAAGAGAAAACTACTCTCCTTTTGACTTCTTTCCCACTCCAACGCTTTGACTTGTAATCTGCGGTGGGTTTGAGCCCATTCGTAATCGGTTTGAATTCCATTGAGGAGTTTGTTAAACGCTGAAGCAAAATCATCGCTTTCGCGGAAGAATATCCAGTTAATATGTCCTAGCTGTTGCGGAGCATCTTCTCCCTTGACGTCTCGTACCACCAAAGGAATCAACCTCTTGCCATTTTTGACGGCTGTATCGATTTCTTGTGCGCAAATTTTTGACTTTGCAGAATCAGGGCTGATTAGGAATAGAAATATATCCGCTTCTTCAATTCCCTTTTCAATTTGTTTCCACCAATCTACTGTCGGGGGAATACCTTCCCAGTCCACCCAGAAATCGATGCTATTCTTTTCTAATTCTGACGCGAGCTTTTTTGCAAAATCAATATCTTTACGTGAATAAGAAACGAATACTTTTGCCATGGAATTGCTCCTAAACGTAGATGAATGCCATTGAGATTTTACCTTGAAACCATTTTTCTATAAGCATGAAATACTTGATTACAATTCAGCCATGAAACCAACATACCAAGTTCCTTTGAGTGAAATTCGACTTGAGCATGAAGTTCTAAAATCCCGCTTCATTGCCACGCTTGCGCCTGCTTTTTCCATCGACGAAGCTCGGCCCTTTATGGCACGCATCAAAAAAGAATTTGCAGACGCCTCACATAATGTGCCTGTTTATATTATCGGCGGTGGAAATACCGTGACCGAGTATTTTTCAGATGACGGAGAACCGGTCGGGACTTCGGGGCGGCCTGCTCTGGCAGTTCTACGTGGCAGTGGACTTGGCGATGTGGTTTTGGTCATTACTCGCTATTTCGGGGGGACTCTGCTTG
Organism: Anaerolineales bacterium; assembly: GCA_046328925.1. Lineage (GTDB taxonomy): Bacteria > Chloroflexota > Anaerolineae > Anaerolineales > Villigracilaceae > Villigracilis. The sequence continues at coordinate 33,103 of JAXLVT010000031.1, read as the reverse complement.
GGACGGGCGGACTGGTCAAGGCGTATACAGAGGCGGCTCAGTTAGTGGTCAATTCAGTTGGGCGTGGGAGGCGCATCCCTGTCCATGTGGTGATGTTGGCGATTCCGTATAATCTGCTGGAGAGAATCCGTTTGATGGTTCCACGATTTCACGGCGAGATTTTGGGTGAAGATTTTGCAGCAGATATCACCTTGACCATGCAGTTTCCTGTGGATGACTATGCAGAATTTCAAACAGCCTTGCGTGAACTTTCTGCTGGCAAACTTAGTGCAGAAATTATAGAATCAAAAGAGACTATTGTCTCGGTGTAGAGGGCTTTTTACAACTTCTTCATATTTCTATCGCAATTCATCCACCTAATTTGTTCTCCAAAAATATAGAATGTCCATCGTTGTATATAAACAAAGGAGAACAAAATGTCAAAACAAAATATCACAAAGTGGTTGCTCGATCTGGGCACCTTTATCACCCTTCTGATTGTGAGTGCTCCTCACGCAACTGGCGATACCATTCACGAATGGCTGGCACTCGCACTCGGTGGCGCAATAATCGTCCATCTCTTATTGAACTGGAATTGGATTGTGGAAATCTCGGTCCGCTTGTTTACCAAAGCTGCTAAAAATTCCTGGGCAAATTATTTTCTCAATTGGGGATTGTTCTTGAGCGGAATTATGGTGATGCTTTCAGGTTTGATGATTTCCAAAACAGTCGTCCCGTTGTTCGGAATTACCCTCCCTCAGAACATGTCCTGGAAAGAAATTCACTCTCTTTCAACGAATATCATCATGGTCTTGATGGGTTTGCACGTGGCCATGCATTGGAATTGGATTGTCAATATGTTCAAGAAAGCCTTTACCCCTCGTGTTGCTCCTCGAGTAACAGCTACTCCTCAGGCTTTGACCATGCAAAGAAAGGATGCCTAAGATGAAGACGTTATTCAAAATTTTGGTAATCATTGTCGTAGCAGTATTGGTTGGAGGATTGTTCTACGGAGCCGTGACAACTCTTTCGTCGAGCTCTGGACAGTCAACAGTCAATGGACAATTCCCTCCTGATGGTGATTTTGCTCGACCTGATCGTGACAATGAATCTGGCGGATTTCAATTCCCCTTTGATGCGGTCAAAAATCTAATCATCATCTCTGCTGTAGGAGCAATTTATTTGAATGCTGGTAAACTGTTCACAAAGAAAAAACTACAACTGACCTAGAAAAGAAAAGTTCTATTTCTCAAAATTCCCTAACTTCAAAAAGTTAGGGAATTTTTTACAATATCTTCACAATTTGCCCGTAGTTTTAGCACCACGAATCTATGGAACCTCATAAAATAGGGGAATTATAAAGAAGGAGCCTGTATGACTGAAGAAATTTCTAAAACTACATCCAGCCAAACAAAGACAAAACTTTGGGTGGATGTTGCCATTTTTATTGCCTTCCTGATCACGATGGAGCCTCGTTCCAGTGGTTTGGCTATTCATGAATGGCTGACGCTTTCCATGTTAGCTGCTATGACTGTTCATCTGCTGTTGAATTGGGATTGGATTATAGAGATATCACGTCGTTTGATGAGACGATTGGGGATGCAAACCCGCATCAACTACATTTTGAACTGGTTGCTGTTTATTGACGGAACCTTGGTGATGATTTCTGGCATTATGATTTCAGAAGTCGCCCTACCTGCAATGGGTGTGAAGTTGCCTTTCGGTTTCGCCTGGCGTAGATTGCATGATATGTCTGCGAATTTTGCTTTGCTGTTATTAGGTGTTCATACGGCCTTGCATTGGAATTGGATTGTGAACACGTTCAACAAATATGTTTTTGCCCCCATTGGTCGTTTGTTTGGTGTGAAAACAAGCAAGGATGCGGCTGCATGAAAACAATTACCCGTATTATCATTATTTTATCGGCCTTCATTGTTTTGGCAGGTTTAATGGTCACTGCTGTGAATGCGAGTGGAATGAATACCCCTGGAAGTGGACGCTCTGAGTTTCGACCTGGTGGTGACAACAATGGACCTCGCCCGGAAGGTGGTGAGAATCGCGAACGAGGCGGCGGCTCATCTATTTCTCGTTTGGGGTTTGGTTTAATCAAAAACACAATTGTGATTGGGATTTTGGTGGCCGTCATTGTAATACCGAAAGATATGGCCAAAAAGAGAAAAAAGAATTCTGGAAGTATAAAATCACCCCCTTCTGAGAAAAATAAATAATAAGAAAGAGGCGTCTGATTGCCAGACGCCTCTTTCTTATTTTATTACTGGGACTTGAATAATTACCTTCAAGCCTTTGCCTTTTTCACTTTCAGCACGAATGTTGCCTTTATGCATTTCGATAATAGATTTGGCGATGGCCAAGCCCAACCCTGAGCCGCCTTCGTTTCGCGTGCGGGAAGGGTCAGCACGGTAGAAACGGTCAAACAAGTGTGTGGCTTCTTCTGAATCTACGCCGACGCCGTTATCCTGCACAAGAACTTCTATTTGATCCCCAATGCGTTGCGTGGACATTGTCACCAAGCCGTTTTCTGGAGTGTATCGCAGGGCATTGTCCAGAATATTGGTAAAGACTTGAGAAAAGCGAATCGGGTCAAGGCTGACAAAGAGAGGTTCAGAAGCAAGCTGAAGGTCGAGTGTGATGCGCTTTTGATTAAATTGGTGCATGTAGTGCGATTGAATGTCACCAAGCAATTTATTCATGTCCAGTTTCTGAAGATCGAGAGAAAGTTCGCCTGCATCAGCCAGGGATAGAGTCCGCAAATCGTTGACAAGTTGCTCTAAGCGATTGGCTTCTTCACGAATGATTTCAAAATTTTCGCGTGAAGGAGGTAAGACGCCGTCATTCACAGCTTCTGCATGACCGATGATTAAACTAAGTGGAGTGCGAAGTTCGTGAGCAATATCAGCAGTCATTTGTTTACGCAAGTTGAAGGAGCGTGCCAAATCATCATTCATTTTGTTGAATGACTCAGCGAGCTCTCCGATCTCATCTTTTGATCGAACAGTAACTTTTTGTCCAAGCTTGCCACTAGCCAAGGCGTGAGTAGCTGTGGTTAATTCACGAATTGGATTTGTGATGGTTCGTGAAAGAATGGCTCCGAAAATAAATGCAAGGATGATAGTACCTGCCGCAGTCAAGAGAAGTGAACCATCTAATCTCTTGATAAACTCGACCTGCATGGGGTCTCGTTTGTCTGGGGGCCTTTCTATAAGCAAATAGCCCACAGTGGAATTTCCAGAGGTGATGGGGATGGCTTTCGAAAGCGCATCTTTTGGAACAATATCGCCAAGTTTATGTATAAAGCTTTCACTAACCACAATCCCGTTCACATCCGTGATGCAGTAGTTGGCTTCATGTCCGTTATCAGGCTTCATTTGGGCAGCTGTCGTGCCAATAAATGAGGTTCCAATGTTATCCCAGGTTTTGTTTGTTTCGTAATATCTTGTGATTTCTTCAGCCAGCTCAGTTTCGTATTGATTGGAAATAAATTTATCGAATTCTCTGTTGGTAGAGAAACGCGTCAGTGCCACAATCACACCAATGCTGATCATGCTCACCGCGAGAAATGCCAAAATTAATTTGGTGGTGATGGAACGCATTTTCATCCTTTGCTCAATCGATACCCGACGCCGTAAATTGTTTCAATATAACGTGGCTTGCGCGGATCGGTTTCTATTTTTGAGCGCAGGTTTTTGATGTGGGTATCGATGGTGCGTTCATAGCCTTCGTAGCGAACTCCTTGGATAACATCGAGCAGGTCAAGGCGGGAATAGACGCGGCCTGGAGAAGACATGAGCGCGGCCAGCAAATCAAATTCTGAGGGAGTCAAATCGACAAAACGCGTCTCTACCTGGACCTCGCGGCTGTCGCGATCCAATGTGATATCACCAACTCGTAAAGTTTTTCCAGTAGGTTCAGATTTTCCCATACGGCGCAGAACGTTGCGAACGCGAGCCATTAATTCACGGGGTTTGAATGGCTTGGCAACATAATCATCTGCGCCAAGTTCCAGCCCAATGATTTTGTCATCGTCTTCCACCTTTGCGGTGAGCATGATAATGGGAGTGTCGTGTTTGCTGCGGTGGACACGCATGAAATCATAGCCGTTCATTTCAGGCATCATGATGTCAAGGATAATTAAGTCGGGAGTTTCTTTTTCTGCAACGGCCAAAGCTTCCTGCCCGTTAAAGGCTGTGGCAACGCGATAGCCCTCCTGCGTTAGATAACTTTCTACAAGAGATACAAGACGTTTTTCGTCATCGACAATAAGTATGGTTTGAGGCATAGGATTTATTCTTTCTTATTTTTTATTAATTGTATTATGCCATAAGGTGACTGGTTTGGCGTGTGAAGGAATTGTGTGGATTTTCCTAGGGCTCAGGCGTCGATGTGGCTGCTTCTACAGTTTCTGTTGATGTGTTTGTCGCAGCTATGGTGCTGGTGGGAGCCGTTGTACTTGTGGAAGATGCGGTGCTCGTGGAGGTTGCACTTTCTGTAGTTGAGGTAGGTGTACTTGTAGCCGCATCATTTGAGACAACAATTTGGACATATACATAATTTCCGAAAGCCATTCCGCTACTGTTTTGTAAGATCCAATAGCCAGTGTATGTCCCTTCAGCGTCAGGTGCGGTTAATTCGACTGAAATGTCACCCGTATTGTTGGATGCCACGGATTGGTCAATGGCGGTTGTCTCTCCGGACATGGCATTTCCACTTGAGAAGGTGATTGCGTAATTTGAATTCCATGTACAGGTTCCAGTATTTTTTATGCGCCATGTTTTTGTAAAAGTTTCACCTGGCGCGAGGATGGTTCCATCGGAAATACTGACATCACTGATGTAGGCTGAATTATCGCAAGCACTTCCACTTGAATAAGAACTGTACAAGGTCGGAGTATTTATCGAACTGATTAGCGTGGCAGTTCGAAATGGGGTCGGTGTAGAAATTGCCTCTACTGAGTTTGCTTCAACATTGGTGTCTATTTTAGATAAGACAACAGGCTGTGATACATTCGTCAATGCGACGGCTGTGTTGACGCTTGCCATAATATCTTCTGTAGATGGAGTAGCATTTTCTCCGCCACATGCAGTGATGATCAGAGCCAGAATTGCTGCGAATAAGACCACATAAATTCGTTTCATGGCTTACTCACGATTGAATCTTTTTTTGCAATAGTTCAATAACGCTGTCAAAAAGTGCGGAGGGTGTGCTTGTGCTGATTGTGGGCATTGCACTTGTAGTTGTACTAGATGATGTGTTTCCAGAAGCGGAAGATGGTGGCATACCGCTCATATCTGGTGGCCCACCTGCGCCCATGTCTGGAGGTCCTCCAGCGGCTCCACCTCCGCTGTTTGCGGATGAGGCATTCGAGGAACCACCACTCCCGTTAGCATTACCCTGAGTATATGAAAATACATCTCTCATGGAGAGTGACATTGTGTCGATGGCTTGGAGTTGTTCTTGGGTCAATGTTTCCTGAATTTGATTAACCAAACCATCTATTTCTTCTTGTGCAGAAGTATCACTATCATTCAAGTCTTTCAGCACATGAAACATCGGGAGAAGTTCTTTGGCTTGTTCGGTCGTGATGGCGGTCTCTGTGTCTTCAAGTTTCAATATGCCAAGTGTCACTTTAGTTTGGGTGGGCAATTCTTCGGTTGCTGCACCAGGTGTCTGTGAGGCGGAGGCGCAGGCAGTTAATGTCAATGCGAGAAAAATAAGAGTTGTAAAAAACATTTTTTTATTCATGATGCGAGTCCTTTCTTATTCATAACGAAGTGCTTCGATGGGGTCAAGTTGAGCAGCTTGATTGGCTGGGTAATATCCAAAGAATGCGCCCACGATTGCGGCAGAACTAAAAGCCAGCAAAATGGAACCTATTTGAACGACAGTGCGCATGTCACTTAGTGCGCCGAAAATGTAAGCGCCACCTACACCTACTACAATGCCTATCAATCCGCCGACTACACTGAGCATGAGAGCCTCTGTGAGAAATTGCAAACGAATATCATCTGGAGTAGCACCTACGGCTTGGCGAATGCCAATTTCACGTGTGCGTTCGGTGACACTGACCAACATGATGTTCATGATGCCAATCCCACCTACAATCAGTGAAACGCCTGCAACCCAAGCCAACAAAGAACGGAAAGCGGAAGTGGTTGATTCTTGAGTCGTGATAATGTCTTGTTGGGTTGTGACTGTGAAATCAGCCGTATCAAGTGTTAGATCATGGCGTTTGACAAGTAACAACTCAATTTGTGTGATGATGTCGTCTATATTGGCATCTGGGTCAACTTCTACATAAATCATTCGTATGCTGTCACCCATGATGCGAGCAAACATCGATGGGGTAAATTTTTGAAAGACCACTGTGATTGGCATGAAGACATAGGAGTCGTAATCAGTATTTCCAACAATCCCTTTCTCCGCCATGACGCCGATGACGGTCAATTTGGTGCTGCCCACTGTAATGACTTGACCAATTGGATCATCTTCGCCAAAGAGTTCTTCTGCAATCGATGAGCCGAGCACCACCATTTTTTGTTTCCGCTCAATTTCCTTATCTGTAAAATAGCGGCCATCGGCAATATCCATATCTCGAACGGAGGGGAATCCAGATGTTGTCCCAAGAATCGAAACTTCATCAAAGGAAACATCTCCAAACTTAACGGTTTCGCTGGAGTTTTGCTCAACTACTACAGATGTCACGCCACTAACTCCTTCTTGAATTGCTGCGGCGTCATCAAAGACTAATCCACCTGTTGGCGGCTGACCTGGTCCACCACGTGTCATCGATCCTTGGACAAATACAAGATTTGAGCCGAGGCTTGTGATTTGTTCTTGTATGGTAGCTTCGGTGCCTGCGCTGATGGCGACCATAATGATGACCGCCGCCACACCGATGATGATGCCCAACATAGTCAGGAAAGAGCGAACTTTATTCTTGAGAATGGCTTCCCATGCAATGCGTGCAGCCTCATGCAGTTTCATATTGCACCTTCCCGCTCTTCATACTGTTTTGGCCGTTGTGGGTGATAGTATCTACTACGCCATCGAGCAGACTGATCGTGCGCTGAGTGTGTGCTGAAATCTTTGCATCATGTGTCACCATGACAATGGTAGTACCTTGTGAATGCAAAGTATGTAAGAGATTCATAATTTCTTTCCCCAGAGCGACTGTCAAGATTGCCAGTCGGTTCGTCACCGATTACAAGTACAGGGTCGTTGATGAGAGCTCTCGCAATGGCGACTCTTTGTTGTTGTCCACCGGACAGTTCATGAGGTTGGTGATTGATGCGTCCTGACAGTCCGACCATCTCCAATAATTTTTCAGCTTTTGCATCAGCCTCTTCCATGGTCTTTGGGTTGGCGTGGTCATATAACAGAGGTAAGGTTACGTTTCGCAAAGCCGAGGTGCGTGCCAGTAAGTTATACGATTGAAAAATAAAACCAATCTTTCGGTTTCTGACACCTGCCAATTGCACTTTATCCAATTGACTCACATCTTCGCCATCGAGAAAATATTGTCCGCTTGTAGGTCGGGATAGACAGCCGAGGATATGCATGAGGGTACTTTTTCCAGAACCAGATTGCCCCATAATGGCGACGAACTCTCCTGATTCAATGGTGATACTGACTCCATTTAAGGCAGCTACACTGATATCGCCCATTCCATAGACTTTGGTGATATCGACAGTTTCAATGATCTTGCGCTTATCGTTCATTTTGTCTCCGCAATACCGGTAGTGACCACATCGCCTTGTTTAAGGCCTGACTTGATTTCTACATAAGTCAAGTCTTTGATCCCGATTTCAACAATTTGTAATCTTGGTTCACCATCCTTCATTACAAAGACTGCATATTGATTATTTCCAGCGTCGTGTAATGCTTCAATTGGGACGAGAATTGCATCTTTTGCTTCACCGCCGATAATGTCTGCTGCGGCGCTCGTTCCCAGCGGAAGGTTGAAGCGGCTTTCATCTTCATCGGTCAATTTGACAACGGCTCTCACAGCAGAGGTGTTGTTGGATGTATATAAGCCAGGGTCCACTTGAACTACTTCACCTTGATAAACGGTGTCTGGCAAAATATCGAAAGTAACTTCCGTTTTATATCCAACTTGTATGTTGTTCCAATCTGATCTGTCAAAAACACTTCGAGGTATTGTTGACGGAATCTGCAACTGTAATCACGGCCGTAGTGCCAACTGTATCGCCAAGCGACATGTCAATGGACATGACAGTGCCATCAATTGGGGCAGTGATTTTGGTGCCGTCTAAATCAACTTGAGCAGACTCTAAGTCAAGTTTGGCCTGCTCTAATTCGCTTAGTCCAGAACCCGTGGCATCATCAGGAACCTCGCCTCCAGTTAATGCGGTGTATAAGTATTGTGCTTCGACTAACGATGCTTTTGCTTCTGCCAGAGAAGCTCTGGCCTCTTTAATATCAGCATCCGTTGGGGCAGCTACATACTTTGTGCCGCTACTTTTATCGAAAGTTGTGAATGTGTTGGAAAGATATTCATGTTCGTAGTAATACTGATTTCCTTCTAACTTATCTTGAGCAAAATCAAGGTACGCTTTTTTCTTTTCTAAAGTTGTTTGAAGATTGGTATCGTTTGGAGTTTTTTCTAAGGATGCTTTTGTTTCTTCAATTTCCAGATTCGTTTTTTCAATTTGAGTTTCCCAATAGTAAACTTCAGGACTGATTAAGTAGGCAAGTTGACTTGTCGCAGTATTGACATCTGTTTCTGCTGTCGCAATGGCTTCCTCCGCAGTGGCTATGGCAGATGGAGAAGTTAACTCCAGAAGAGTTCGTTTGGCTTGCGTATATTTCACCTGTGTACTGCTATCATCGAGTACAGCCAACACATCTCCAGCTTTGACCACATCGCCAACCTTCACATTGATCTGTGAAACTTGTCCGCTGGTTTTGAAGCCAAGATCCACTTCATCAAGAGCGGTCAATGTTCCTGTGCCGCTGGCGTAAATCGTAAGATCGCCTTTTCTAGCGACAGAGGTTTGCAAATTGCAGTAGTGGTTGTACTTGTGAAGTGGAGTTGATTTGATAATAAGTAATTCCGCCGCCAATCATTAATACAATAATTAAGGCGATAATCCACCAAGTCTTTTTCCCAAACCTTGAAAAAAGTTTGGACTTTTCCATTTTCTCTAAAACAGGATTGGTTTGAAACTTCTGAAGAGCGGTAGTAAATTTTGAAATAGTTGCCATGAGAATGCCTTTCGAGTTCTTTAAATTCTTTGGTGATAGTTGTAGTATAAGAATTCACTTGTAAAGGGATAGTCATGGAAGTGTGGGAATATTGTGTTTTTAATCACTTGCAGATCGCAGATTGCTGATTGAAAACAAACATCCGCTTCTCTTGAAGCGGATGTTTGTTTCTGACTAACTTGATTTAACTACTCTGATTCTTTTTTCTCTTCATTCTTCGTGCTGACTGGTTCACTTGCAGTAGTAGGTGTGGCAGGTGTGTTTGACTCTACACGGACCAATTTCCAACCGCTGTTCTTGACCAGCTTGTATCCAAACCAGAGCAAAATACCAGCGATGGCAAGGTGAATAAGCCCGAAGAAACCGCCAGAGATGGGAGAGCCGCCACGTCTATCGTTCTGTTGACGGTTGCCAAATTCATTGCCATGGAAATTTCCTTGCATAGCCTGCGGATTGCCACCAGAATTGTTCTGTCCATTGTTATTGTTGTTCGGAACATTTCCTTGTGGCATCTGACTCTGACTGTTGTTGGCAAAGTTATGGCGGTCACCAGCCATTCGTCCAAAAGGTGCAGTTTGCATCATCCCAGCTCGGAAGCCAGCAACACCAACGGCAGTAAGTGCAATTAAGCTGAGCAGGATCCCCAATGTGTAGGACAACCATTTCTTATTTTTCATTTTTTCTCCAGTAAATAGTTTTGTTTTCCTTTTTCAAGGCATAAAGCGTTTGCTTTACTGACTCTATTTTCCTTCTGGAGAATTACATAGCGGTGGAGGAATTGTGTGCAAGTTGTGGGGCGGGAATTTAATAAAAAAGCAGGCTCGTGCGAGCCTGCTTTACTAAATCAAGTTCTCTTTATTCGTAAGCTAACGTGTCTCTTACTGTCAGTCTGGATGCTCTTCTGGCAGGCAGGGCGCTTGCCAGAGTGCCAAGCACAATGGTGAAAATTAACCAAGCGAAGATTCCGCTGCTTCCGTAGACGACAGGCATGGGCGCGGTCAGAATCGCCACTCCAACGCCGTAGCACAATACATTGGTAATTGGTATCGCAACTAAAATACTAATCGCCCAACTGAAGATTCCAATAATCATGCCTTCAGTAATGACAATGGATTGGATATCTCCATTGCTTGCTCCTATTGCGCGCATCACGCCGATTTCACGAGTACGCTCCAGCACATTGATACTCATGGTGCCCATCAAGCCAAGGCCACCGACCACTGCAATTAAACTTGCCATCACTAACATGAAGTACACGAGAATATCCGTCTGTGACTTTTGATCTCGAATGAAATCAGCACTCAATTGAGTGGAACCAATTTGTACGCCTTTGGCTTCAAATGCAGTTTGTAATTGCTCGTTGACTCGTTTTTGAGTCGCAACGTCGTGACTGGTTGTAATCACGCGGAGGGAGTAAGCCATTTCTGGAACACCTACCAATCGGCTGATATATTCATAATTGACATACAAAAGCGGTGGGCTGACGTTTCCTGCGATGCTATAGGTGCCGACGATATGCCATTTTGTTTTCTTGCCATTGGCTTCGATGGTCAGCCAGTCGCCAACTTTGAGATCAGGAAAAACCTTGAGAAGATGATTTCCAATCACAATGGCATTTTCATCACCTGGTTTGAGCCAGCGACCTGATGTAATGATTGGGTCAATTAATGTGGAGGTTGAAGGAGGTGCGACAAACAAAATTTGTGTACCCGTATCTTCATCGTTCATTTTGAGGGTACCTGGGTATTCCAGCCAGCCTTCCACACTTTCTACACCGGGCACGGTTTTGGCAATGTCTGCAACCTTATCGAAGCGATATCCACGATCAAAGGAAATGTTGATATCTGCAAGGAAATATCCTTGAATATCTTGCATGACTTTATCGAAAGAAGCCCATAAATTATAGACGGCGATAAAGACTGCTCCGCCTAATACTAAAGTAAATAAAGTAATGGTTAATCGTGCTTTGCGACGAAATGTGTTCCGCAGAGAAATTTGAATCGGGCGGGGAATCAAGGTTGAATTCTCGTTGACCGAGTCTGCTTTCGGCCTGGCGTTTCCACCGAGGCCGTAATCGCTTAAGGCTTCTCGTACCGTCACACGCACGCTGTTGTAAATTGGCACAATGGCGGCAATCAAAGGAACTACGATGGCAACAATGATTTGTTGTACCAAAGTAGATGTATATCCTTGATACGGGGATGTGTAAAAATTCAACCATGTTGCCATACCGCCGCCGATACTTTTAGCAACTGCATTGGCTAATGGTACGGCAATTAAAAGTGACCCAATGCCAAAACCGAGGATTAATACCATATACATGCCGAAGATTTGAGATGTGCCACCGCCTGTAGCTTTCATAATTCCTATCTGGCGAGTTTGCTGCGTCATTAACGCGGTAATGGTATTTACGATTAAGAAGCCACTGAGGAAGACGGTCAAGTACCCAAGTACGATTAATACAAAAAATACGCCTTGGGTGATGCTATATGCAAAATGATGTCCAGGTTGATATACACTGACAAAATAAACTTCTGCGCCAGTGTCTTTCATGCGATCACCAACGGCCTGAGCAATTTCGGTGACATGCGCTTGATCGGTAGGTTGGTCTTTAACGCTCACGGCAAGCATGTTGTAATCTCGACTACCACCCAACCACTCCAAGGTGTCTGGTGTGACGTACGCATTCACCTGATTTGCAAGGTTATACGGAAACCCTGTCACATCATGAATGTAACCAGCTAATTTAAGTTCACGCCGTTTTCCATTGCTCAATTCTACAAGAATGGTGTCGCCCGGTTTATACCCCATCGAAAGTGCGCTGGCATCGATGATGGTTTCTTTGCTGCCATATTTTGGAATCCCAGTTTCACCTTTGGCTGGTTTCAGTAAATTCAAAGTTAATTTACTTGGGTCTTCCAATGCCGTTAAGTTAATGCTGACAAACGTGCCATCAGGCCGCACAATACGCGCGCTTACATTTGAAAAACCTTCCACAGCATCTACGCCGGGCACGGAGCGAGCTATCTTCACCTGGTCATCATTAAGCGGAGAAGTATAAACTTGCGCTTCAGATGGATTCGCAGATAAATAATCTGCATCCATGCTTTGATTCATATACAGGCCCATGTTGCTGTTGAAGCCCACGGCAAAAGCGCCCACTGCGATGGTGGCAATGGTTAAGAAGGTGCGCCCACGGTTGCTCCAAAAGTCAGCCCAGACCTTTTTCCAGCGACTGCTGATCATGATGAGACTCCCCGCCATGAGACATTTTCGCCTGCATGTTTGTTTGCCATCTGACGTAGCGCTTCATGCGTCGCTTCAGATTGATTCAGCAATTCAGATAGTTTGTCATAGCTGATGGCTAACACTTCCACGGGGCCTGCTTCTGAGGCGCGGATGGAGGCACGATGTTTCTGTTCATGGAAAAATTCCATTTCGCCGAAAACTTTTCCAGGTCCGAGTTGAAGCGCAATCACATCCGATTGATTGGGACGCGGGAGAATCACTTCCACTGTCCCTTTGGAGACAATGTAAAACGTGTCAGCATTTGTACCTTCAGAAAGAATCATGCTGCCAGCTTCGAAGTTTTGCATTTGAGAATTCTTTGTCGCTTGCAATAATTGCGTTGGGCTTAATGTAGGCATAGCCTTTGCCACATACTCGTTGACAATTTCACCATCGGCGATCAAGGCTGTGCGATGAGTGCGTTTTGCCAATCCGCTGTCATGGGTGACGATGATAATGGTCTTGCCTTTAGCTACCAAGTCATTGAATAAGGCGAAAACAGATTCCGCTGTCTTCGAATCAAGGTTACCTGTTGGTTCATCTGCAATGATGAGCGGGGGATCGTTGGCAAGTGCACGTGCAATGGCCACGCGTTGTTGTTGTCCGCCTGAAAGAGCTGTGGGAAGTTTGTGTGCGTGATCAGCAAGTTCAACTAATTCCAGCAAATCCATGGCTCGTTTGCGGCGTTCATTCATGGGGTAAGTGCGACAAAAATCCATGGGGAGCATGATGTTTTCAAGCACAGAAATCATCGGTAACAGTTGAAAGAATTGGAAAACGATGCCGAGGTTTTTTCCACGCCAGCGCGCCATTTTGTTTTCATTCAACCCATGCACTGCTGTGCCGTTGACCCAGACTTCGCCTGTTGTGGGGCGGTCAATGCCTGTAATCATGTTGAGCAAGGTTGTTTTGCCACTGCCTGATTTACCGATAATGCTAACAAACTCACCTGCATTGATTTGTAAGTCTACATTCTCCAACGCATGATAATCACCGACGGCGGTCTTATAAAATTTATTGACTTCACGCAGGTCAATGATTGGGCGATTTTCAGTTTGCTCGTTCTCGGCTTTTGGTTTGAAAAATGATATAGCCATGATGGTTCTCTTTCTTTATTACAGGGTGTTGAGTACTAAAAAGGCTTTCAACACCTCTGGGTTTCAGGAACAACTTTATTGCTCAAAAGTAACGACTGCGGTCATACCCCAGCGCATGGAAGGATTTTTGTCGGTCAATAAGATGGTGACTTCATAAACAACGTCACCCTGGTTTTCGGAATAATTTTCTCCAATGGAGAGAACATTTCCTTTTAACTCAACTCCTGGGAGTGCATCCAGTTTTACGGTGACTGGTTGACCTTCTTTGATATTGACTACGTCAATTTCAGTTAGGTCGGTGGTTTTGACAACCCAGTTGGTGGTATCTGCAATGGTTACAACAGGTTGTCCGGAAGCTTCGAACTCACCAACTTTCAGCTTCAAGTTTGTGATGGTGCCAGGAAATGGCGCACGTACTTCGGCATTGGCAAGCGCAGCACGGGTCCCAGCTGTATCTTCTGAGAAGGATGGATCTTGTAAAGCATCGTAATCTTTTTGCGCCAAAGTGAGGCGGGCGTTGGCATTTTCTACAGCAGATTCAAGTTCGAGCCATTGAATGGCTTTGCGGTAGGTTGCCCAAGCATCGTCCAATATTTTTTTGTAAACACGAGCAGTACCTGTGACAACTTCCTGTCCTTTTTTCTGGGCATCGGTCAATTGCAGATTTTTGTCATTGATGTTTTTATAGGGTTCAAAATCGGCACGAGCTTTGTTGAGCTTTTCCAATGTAGAAGACACGGCTTCAGAGGGTGTCATGCCAGAGAAATTAACAGGGACATCGAAGTTGTCGAGCTTAAATTGTGCATCACGAACTTCTTGATATGCAGTGGTAAGTTCTTGGGCGGCTTTGGCTTGAGCAGTTTCTAAAGTCTGAGCTTCGTTGGACTCTAAACGGGCAATTACATCGCCTGCGGCAACTGTATCTCCTTCAGATTTTAGAACCTCACTGATTAATCCATTGGCGTTAAGAGCCAATTCGGTATAGTGAACTGGTTCCACGCGGCCTTCTGAAATAATCGTGGTATCGGCCAATACAGTGGGGATGGGAGTAGCAGAAGCGGTAGCAGGGGCGGTACCACAGGCTACAACAAGGAAGGCAAGGGAGAGGAGGGATAAGAATTTAATGTGTTTCATGTTAAATTTCCTTTTTAGTATTCCCCTAGCGGGGTGGTATCTGGTTTATTTACGAGAAATTTAAAAATTAGTTGCAAAAAAAACTTGTTCGGTACTGCTGATTTGATACTACTGTAAACTTAATAGTACTAATAAGTTGAACATTTGTCAACCCTCTTGAAGACGGGTTTAAATAAAAAAGACCATTAGTTTTGCTAAGGGTCTTTTTTTGTTTTATTTTTCCAACATCATACTGGCTTCTTCATTCAGCCAGCGTCGCCCATCTCGGGCAAGTAGATCGTAGCCTTCAGGGGGACCCCAGCTACCGGGTTTGTAAGCAGCTAAAGGCGGAGTCTGATGCGTATCCCAGGCTTGTAGGATAGGGTCAATCAATGACCAGGCAGTTTCTACTTCATCTGCGCGGGTGAAGAGTGATGCGTCTCCTTGGAGTGCATCCAGCAACAACCGTTCATATGATTCGGGAATGGCGGTTTGACCAAACGCTTCTGAGTAATGGAATTCCATATCTACCGAACGAGTTTCAGCAACTGTATCCGGTGCTTTGGCTTCAAATCGTACATGCAATCCTTCGTCAGGTTGTAAGTACAAAACCAACATGTTTGGCTTCATGGTTTGCATGGGGAACATGGCCAAAGGTGGCTCTTTGAATTGGATAATAATCTGCGATTGTTTTTCAGCAAGATTTTTCCCAGATCGAAGGTAGAACGGTACACCTTTCCAACGCCAGTTGTTGATATAGAGGCGCAAGGCCGCATAGGTTGGGGTGGTGGATTTTGGATTGACCTGATCTTCGTTGCGATACCCTTTATACTGTCCGCGGACTGTGTTAATGGCAACCTGCTCAGGCGTCATGGGTTGAACAGCGCTCAACACTTTTACTTTTTCATTGCGAAGGTGACTGGCGCTAAAAGAAGCTGGCGGCTCCATTGCAACCAAGGTCAGCAATTGCAACAAGTGATTTTGGAACATATCGCGCAGTACGCCGACACCGTCATAAAAACCAGCACGATGCTCAAGGCCGACCTTTTCTGCAACCGTAATTTGAACATGGTCAATGTAATTGCGATTCCAAAGAGGTTCAAAAATGGTATTGGCAAAGCGGGTGAATAAAATGTTTTGGACTGTTTCTTTGCCAAGGTAATGATCGATGCGGTAAATCTGATTTTCGTTGAGCGCTTTGTGGACTTGTTTGTTCAAAGTAATGGCAGATTCAAGGTCGGTGCCGAAGGGCTTTTCAAGCACAACTCGACGCCAAGTGCCGTTTTCGTGTAGCTGACCTGAGCTATCGAGATTATCAATGATGGCAGGGAACAAGGTTGGTGGCAAAGCCATATAGAATAAGCGGTTTGCATCCCCATTTTCAAGCTTGGTGAGATAGTCAGCGAGTTTGGCAAAGTCACCAGCTTCTGTATATTTGCCTTGTAGATAATACAAATTGGGGGCAAAGATACTCCACTCTTCTTCTGTGTAGGAGTATCCTGCGTATTCTTTCAGCCCAGTATGTAAATGCTCTCGGAACTGCTCATCGGTAAATGCAGTTCCACCGAAGCCAACGATTTGAAATTTTTTTGGGGTGCGTCTTTTGCGAAATAAATTAAACAACGAAGGAATCAACTTGCGTTGCGTCAGATCACCTGAGGCACCGAAGATGACAATCGTTGTCAGTAAACCGTTATTGGAAGGGTTGTTCATAATAAATGACCATCCGCTGAATTGAGGAATACATTCCTCAATTCAGCAAAGGTGAAATTACTCAGCTTTCTTGATCGCATGACCGCCAAACTGATTGCGTAACGCAGCCAGCATGCGGGCAGGGTAATTCTCTTCATCACGGCTGGCGAAGCGCATTTGCAATGCCAAGGTGATGATAGGGGCAGGGACATCCAAGTCAATGGATTCGAAAACGGTCCAGCGACCTTCGCCAGAGTCAGCAACCCAAGGCTTGATATCTTTCAATTGGGTGTCTTCATCCAAGGCGTTGGCAGCCAAATCTAGCAACCACGAGCGGACAACACTACCGTGCTGCCAAATGTGTGAGATCTGTGAAAGGTCGAGACCAAATTCTTCTTTGGCTTTTAAGATGCCGAAGCCTTCAGCAAAGGCTTGCATCATGCCGTATTCAATGCCATTGTGCACCATCTTCACGTAGTGACCAGCGCCATGAGGGCCGACACGGCCCCAGCCGAGTTCTTTTCCAGGAGCAAGGGTTTCGAAGATTGGATTCAACTTATCTGTAATTTCTTTCTTTCCGCCGATCATCAAGCTGTAGCCTTCGGTGAGGCCCCAAATGCCACCACTGGTGCCGCAGTCAACAAAGTCAATGCCTTTGGCTTCAAGCATGGCAGCATGAGCAACTGTATCTTTGTAGTTGGAGTTGCCACCGTCGATGATGATGTCGCCTTTGTTCAATAAAGAGGCAACTTTTTCAATGGTCTCGGTGGTGGTTTTGCCAGATGGCACCATCACCCAAACTACTTTTGGAGATTGAGTCAATTTACCGACGGCTTCTTCCAAAGAGTAGGCACCTTCTGCGCCGAGCTTAATCGCAGATTCAACGGTCTCTTTGGTGCGAGCGTAGCCAATCACACGATGACCACCGCGTGATAAACGCGTTGCCATGTTCAATCCCATTTTTCCTAAACCTACCAGTGCTAATTCCATTTTATAAAACTCCTTTTGGTGTGTACGTTCCAAAGGTTGGCCCTTGAAGCGTGTAATTACAATAGACCTGCGGCTGCTTCATCTACGAACCAAACAATCTTTCCATCTTTTGGATTAATTCTTTGAGACGGCAATTCAGCAGGGGTATATACGTCGCTCAAGACTTTCTTTAATGTCTCGGCTTTGCTGGCGCCAGCAGCAAGGAAGAAAATATTCCTTGCATCGTTAATTACATTTTGAGTCAAAGTCACGCGGTTGGCGGGACGGCCTTGATAGTTGGCAACGACAGCCAAGGTTGCCGAGTCTACTTCAACGGGGGAGCCAGGGAACAAGGAGGCCGTGTGCCCATCGTCGCCCATGCCGAGCAATACCAAATCAAAACGTGGCCAATCAAGCGGAGTTTCAGAGAATTGTTTCAAGGTGTTGGCATATGCCTTCGCGGCTTGAGCAGGCTCAAGTTCCGACTCGACGCGAAAGATGTTTGGCGCAGTGATTTTGTCAAACCATACTTTTTTAGCCTGTCCATAACTATTGCCCGCATCATCTACGGGAACACAGCGTTCATCACCCCAGAAAAAATAAACATGCAACCAATTCAGGTTTTCTTGTGCAAGTTTTTCAAATAACTTCATAGGGGTGTTGCCACCAGAGAGGGCCACCAAAAAGCGACCACGTTTTTCAATAGCTTCCTGTGCAATTTGAACAAAAGCTTGGCGGGCAGCTTCGCTGAGCTCATCGAGATTTTGAAAGGTTTTAACCGATGTATTCGATTTCATAGTTTGCGATTGTAACCCATGTGGACTAAAATTTGACCTATGACTCTACTTAATTTGAAAAAACTGCAAGCGCATCGAGTGCGGACCTTCAACCTGCCTCCAACCAAACGGGTTTCATCTCCAGCTCAAGCATTGACCTTTGTCAACAAGCGTGGCTTCACATACTTCTGGCCGATCAAAGGGATTGACCTGCCTTCCTTGTGGACGGCTGTGGCTGGCGATCGTCCTGTGGCAGATAAGCATGATGACCCAGGTCACATCACTTGGGGCTGGAAGGATGATGCGCTGGATAAGAAGATATGGTATTACGGGAAAATATTACGCGGAAAAGCCACGATGATCTCATTAGAGATTGCACCCTATTTTTATGCACTCTCTGAAAATTATGGCTCTCCTGAAGAAGATTATTTAATTGCCTATCATGAAGGTCGTTTGACTCAAGCCTCCAAGCAGATTTATGAAACTTTGCTTGATAACGGTGCCTTGAATACCTTAGATTTACGCAAATTGTCAAAGCTCTCGAATGCAAAAGATTCTGAATTTAATAAAGCCTTGGAGCAATTACAAAGAGACTTCAAGATTTTGCCTGTGGGTGTGGCTCAAGCAGGTGCGTGGAAGTATTCACACATTTATCAAATTGTTACCCGTCATTTCCCAGATCTTTCTGAACAAGCTCGTGTCATAAAAGAATCACAGGCGCGTACAAAACTTCTGGAGTTATATTTTGATATGCTCGGTGCTGCCGAGCTGCGTGATGTCAACAAAGTATTCGGTTGGGGGAATGAAGTGATTAAGAAGTCTGTTGGAAAATTGATTGAAAGCGGGAAGCTGATGAAAGCTGACCATCCCAAGTCGACTGGGGAATGGCTGGCGGTGAGTGAGATATTAAAATGAGAAAAAGCCTTTGAATTCTCAAGAATTCAAAGGCTTTTTTATTTTGGTTAAATCTTTGCTTGTAAGTTATACAAGTTTGAATAGACTCCGTTTTGTGAAATTAATTCTTGATGTGTGCCTTCTTCGCTAATTCCATTTTCGGTCAATACAAGGATTCTTCGTGCATTTCTAATTGTTGATAGGCGATGAGCAATGACCAAGGTGGTGCGGTTTTTCGCTAACTGTTCCAGCGACTCTTGAACGGCTCTTTCGCTTTCATTATCGAGTGCACTGGTTGCTTCGTCTAGAATTAAGATTGGCGGGTTCTTCAAAAAGACACGAGCAATGCTCAATCTTTGTTTTTGTCCGCCAGAGAGTTTCACTCCGCGTTGACCAATGTCTGTGTTGTACCCATTTGGCAGTGATGTAATGAAATCATGAGCGTTTGCCTTTTTCGCAGCCTCCGTGATTTCATCAATATTCGCATTTAAATCACCGTAACGGATATTGTCTGCGACCGTGCCTGAGAATAAATATACGTCTTGTTGAACAACACCAATGTGTTTTCTCAAAGAATGTAGAGTCACGTCGCGGATATCTTTACTGTCGATCAGAATTTGTCCCGAACTGATTTCATAGAAGCGGGGAATCAATGAGCATAAGGTGGTTTTACCTACTCCAGAAGATCCAACCAAGGCAATGTATTCTCCAGCTTGGATGGTTAGCGATATATCTCTCAAAACATAATCGCCTCCCTCTTTGTATTTGAAATGCACATTTCGAAATTCCACATTTCCCTGCACATGGGTGAGTTCTTCTGCGCTGGCCGAATCTTGGATATCGGGTTGAACTTCTAAAATTTCCATGAAGCGTTCGAACCCTGCCATTCCTTCCTGATACAGCCTTGTGAAATTTCCAAAGCGTTGAATGGGTTCGATCAAAATACCGACGCATAATAAAAATGTGATCAAATCTGGCAGACTGAGTGAAGCATTGGCAATCCCAATTCCGCCGAAAACAATCACCGCCACCGTCATGAGATGCGTGAAGCCAACTAAGCCTTCATAAAAATAAGTCTCGTGACGATAGCCGTCTCTTCGGCTATCCAGGAAGCGATTGTTTTCGTAAACGAATTTTTGCTTCTCAATTTTCTCGTTCGTAAATGATTTGACCACACGGATGCCTGCCAGGGTATCTTCCACTTGCGCGTTGATGTCACCAATTCGGTCATTGCTCTTTCTTAGTGCAATTTTCATTTTCTTGTTGAAGTACATCGCATAACCTGCCATGACTGGCAGAAAAAGTAAGACGATGAAGGCTAACCGTATATTGAGACTAAATAAAATGAGGAACGCTCCCGAAAAATTCAACAGTGAAATCACAATGTCTTCGGGACCGTGATGATAGAGTTCTGCCATGTCAAATGAATCGTTTGTAATACGAGTCATTAATTGACCTGTTTTTTGTTCATCATAAAAGCTAAAAGATAACTTTTGTAGATGCTTAAATAGTTCATTTCGCATATCGCGTTCCATCAATGCACCCATCATATGTCCCTGATAGGCTACGAACATGTTACAAACCGTATGGAGCGCGATCAACCCAAGCATAAGTGCGCCTGTGCTATAGATTTGATGTGAAATATTTTCCGCTATGTTGCCGCCAAGGATATTTTTTGTCACGTAATTTGCACATAATGGGATCGCCAGCGTAGTTGCGGAAACGATGAGTGCGCAAACCATATCGGCGAAAAATAAACCCATATAGGGCTTGTAAAACGATAAGAATTTTTTGATTCTGGAATTCATTAATTTTTTCCTCAAAACAATGCAATGCTATTTTTCAATCCCCGCGGAATTGAAATACAAAACCGCAGGCACGAACCGCCTGCGGTGATAGTTCAGTTAAAACGAACAAAGTCCGTATCTACACTTTCCCTTTCGGAGGCAGGTTCATTAGGAAATAAGTTGAATTTGATTTCATGTTTCTGTCTCCTTTCTTTCATAAGATGGTGGGAGTGTATCATTTGGAAATGGGGGAGTCAATACGGTTTTACTGTTATCTCCCTCTTGACATTATTTACTTTACACTGTATATTTACAGTGTAAAGTAAATCAGGAGCAAAAAATGGTCAGACCGACACTTAAGAAACAGATACCCAATTTGCAGGAAGCCATCAAGGAAACGGCATGGAAACAGATTGCCGAGACGGGCGCAGCGACCTTGTCCCTGCGGTCCATCGCTCGTGAATTGGGCATCACTGCGCCTGCCATTTACAACTACCATCCTGACCGTGATGCGCTGGTGACAGCCTTGATCGTAGATGCGTACACCTCACTAGGTGAGTCTCAGCAAGCCGCAATTGATGCTCTGCCTGCCGATGATAATAAAGCGCGTCTTTCTGCGCTTGGGCTGGCTTATCGCGAATGGGCAATTACCTATCCTCAGCGATATCTCTTGATATTCGGCACGCCTATCCCAAATTATGTCGCTCCTGAAAACATCACCATGCCCGCAGCAGCATGCGCCATTGTCCCGCTGACAACCACTCTGCAGGCTTTGCTTTTGCAAGGAAAAATAAAGACCGAGCGTATGGCGCCCATGACCCCTGAGCTTGAGTCTATGCTCATTGCTTGGAAAAATTTCGGAGGCAATGCCGATGCTGAAGCACTGTATTTGACCGCTGTTATTTGGAGCCGTGTGCATGGATTGGTTATGCTTGAAATCGGTCATCACGTTCCTCCAGTCATTACAGATTTTGGTGAACTCTTCCGTCGTGAAATTGAAAATATCCTAATTCAATACCTGTAAATTTAAACATTCTATTGAACTTAGAAATACCCAGGTGATTTGGCAAATCACATCTGGTGCTCAAATGCTGCCAAATAAAGGTGAAACATGAAAAAGACAAACTCATTCAAAAAGAATTTTCCCTGGGGGCTGATGGCTTTTCTGGCCGTTGGCGTTGCAATCGTCGCACTTGCGCCGTACACAACCTTCAACTCGGCAAATTTCAACAACGCCACAGCTCGGTATGCAACTGAATCCACTCTGCGTTATGTCGGGTTATTCGTCCACGCTTTTTCTGGTGGAACTGCTTTGATCCTTGGTCCGTTTCAATTCCTTGATGGATTTCGCAAACGCCGACCTGTTATTCATCGCTGGATGGGACGCATCTATCTCGTATCGATTCTGATTGCTGGACTATCGGCATTTCTCATCGCCCCCGGCATGATCTCTGGACTCGTCGGCGAAGTGGGCTTGATGTCTCTTGCTACGCTTTGGTTGTGGACAGGTTGGAACGCATACAGCAGCATCCGTGCTGGAAACGTCAAAGCGCATCGCGAGTGGATGATCCGCAGTTTTGCATTGACCTTCGCCGCTGCCACGCTTCGTCTTTGGCTCGGCACTCTCATAGCGACACAACTGCCATTTTTGCAGACCAAGTATGCAGGCGATTTTGATGCGCTTTTTGTCGAAGCCTATCGCGTGGTGATGTGGTTGTGCTGGGTCCCAAATATCATTGTCGCGGAAATGATGATTCAACGCCGTAGAACACCTCAAGCTGTTTCATCAACTGGACAAAGTACTGTTCAATCTCAAAGCATCTAAATTAAAAAAGGAAAATACCATGTCTCAAAATGAATTGCACGTAATTTTCGGTACAGGCGCACTCGGCAAGTGGACGGCGCGCGAGTTGGTCAGGTTGGGCAAGCCCGTTCGTATGATTAGCCATTCAGGCAAAGCGGATGCCCGCATTCCCGTTGGTGTGGAAGTGGTCAAAGGCGATGCGTATGATGTGAAGAGCAATATCGAAGTTACCAAAGGCGCAACGGCAGTTTATCAATGTGCTCAGCCGCAGTATCACGAGTGGGCCGAAAAATTCCCGCCCATGCAAAAAGCTATTTTGGATGCAGTTGTTACTAATGGTGCAAAATTTATTGTCGGCGATAATCTTTACATGTATGGTGATACGAATGGTCAACCTATTCGTGAGGACATGTCTTATCAGCCACATACCAAAAAAGGAAAAGTTCGCAGCGAGATGGCAACCGCTGTGATGGATGCACATCGCGCTGGAAAAGTCCGTGCTGCGATTGGGCGCGCTTCCAACTTCTTTGGTCCCGATGACAATGCGGTAACTTCCTATGCCATTCGACCTGCACTTGCAGGCAAGCCTGTTAATTTACTTGGCAGAACAGATCAACCGCATACATTTTCTTATATCGCTGATTTTGGGAAACTGCTTGCTACACTTGGCACTCGCGAAGATGCGCTTGGACAAATTTGGTTTGCACCTTCTCCCGCACCCGTGACTCAAGTTGAGTTGGTCAAGATTATGGAAGAAGTGATGGGCCAAAAAGTGAAATACATGGCCGCTGGCAAAATGATGATGAGCTTTCTCGGTTTGTTTATCCCAGCTATGCGGGAATCAGTGGAAATGCTGTATGAATGGGATAAGCCCTTCATTATGAACTCCAGCAAAGCTGAAAAAGCTTTTGGTTGGAAAGGCACGCCACTCAAAGAAGCCATGCAAGCCACCATCGAATGGTGCAAAAGCGACGCTGGTGCTCATTAATTAAGGAAAAAATACCATGGCATTCATAAATTCTCTCATGGCAACTCTGCATCATCTATGCGCGTTCACAGTGACGGCTTGTTTGGTCTACGAATTTATCACCTATCGAAAAGGCCTCAGCATTCAAGAAGCACGCAGAATCCAGAGCGTGGATATTGTGTATGGAATTTCAGCAGGCTTGCTGATTGTGGTCGGCTTGTTGCGTGTCTTCTTTTTTGAAAAAGGCTCGAACTATTATTTCCACAACTACGTGTTCTGGACGAAGATGGCTTTATTCGTCATCGTTGGCTTGTTGTCTGTTTACCCGACCATTCGTTTTATCAAATGGAATCCAGTCCTTGCTGAAAACCGCGCACCAGAACTTCATGACGGTGAGTTCAAGAATATCCGTTTGCTGTTGTGGCTTGAGCTGATTGGGATTGTGCTCATTCTATTTGCTGCTCCCATGATGGCGCGTGGCATTGGAATGTGAAGAGGCTAAAAAAACAGCCATCCTGATAGGGTGGCTGTTTTTTTTTTATGAAATTGATTTTACAAATTGATGCTTGCGGATAATAATTTTTCATTATCCGTGGTTTTGATTTCAAAACCAGCTTTTTTGAAAATATGCATCATGGTTTGATTATCAGTTGTCAGAACGGCACTGATGCGTTCAAGCTTTTCCCGTTTGGCAACATCAATGGCACGGCGGACCAATTCAGCGCCAAGTCCGATTCCATGAAATGGATCACCAATGAGGATGCTTAGGATTGCTTCATTTGTTGCGTGCAGTTTGCTCAAACGAACGATACCCATGATATTGCGTTCTGCGTTTTCATCTTTGCTTTCGGCGACCAGGGCAATTTCACGGTTGTAGTCGCTATGGCTAATTCGTGCAAGTCTTTCATGCACAACACGTTCTTGGTACATCATGGGTTGCAAGTAACGCAGGTAAACACTGCGGTCTGATAGCGTGGAATGGAATTTCACCAACATCTCTTCGTCTTCTGGCAAAATAGGACGGATGGTGACTTTGGCATTATTTTTTGCTGTCCATGTCCCAACATATCGCATTGGGTAAGCACGGATGGCCAGTTTTGGAAGTTGATCTTCCGTAGTGTTCTTGTCATAAAGCAATACCCGTGCATCAAGTGCAATTAATTTCTCCGGTGAAGCCATGAGTGGATTGATATCCAACTCCTGAATCCAGCGCTGTTCAGTGACCAGTTGTGAGAAGCGAACCAACAAGCGTTCAAGTGCAACGAGGTCTACAGGATCTCGTCCGCGGACTCCTTTGAGGGCGGTGTAGATGTGAGTCCCTTCCATCATACGGCGAGCCAATGTTGTGGTGAGTGGTGGTAGCCCAAGGGCACGGTCTTTGAAGACTTCTACTAGTTGACCACCAAGGCCGAACAGTAGTACAGGCCCAAATTGCGGATCAATGCTGCTGCCGAGAATTAATTCGTAACCATCGACTTTGGCGAACGGCTGAACTGTCACACCGAGGAAATGTTCTGCCCCAACTTTTTCGGTAACAGATTTTTCAATGCTTGTGTATGCGGCTTTGACAGCCTTGGCATCGGCAAGGTTTAGTTGTACGCCACCAACATCCGTTTTATGAGTAATAGTCTCTGAATGAATCTTGAGAACAACAGGATATCCAATTGCATCGGCTGCTTTGACGGCATCTTCTTTGCTCTTTGCAATTCGCGTGTCCACTGTCGGGATGCCGTAACAAGTCAACAGTTGTTTTGATTCGTATTCTGTCAAAATGGTTCGACCAGACTCGCGTACATCCTTGATGATTTGCGCAGCACGTTCTCGATCTATTGGGTCATTCTCTTCGCTGTCAACAGACATCGGAGTTTCATATAGACTGCGCAGATTCTCAGAGTAGTGCGCCATGTAATCAAACACGCGTGAAGCCGTATCTGGGTAAGGGAAGGTTGGGATGTTTGCTTTGTTAAGAATGGCTTCGCCCGGTGCCACTTCATTTCCACCCATCCATGTTGCAATGACGGGTTTCCCAAGTTTCTGTGCATAGGGTTCCAATTCTTCGGCGGTTTTGGTTGGGTCGGTCATGGCTTGTGGTGTGAGGATGACGAGGATGCCATCCGTGTTTTCATCTTTGGCGGCAATCTCAAGTGCTTTGCCATATCGCTCCGGGCTGGCATCTCCAAGGATGTCAACTGGGTTGTTATGACTCCATGCGGCCGGTAGAAGTTTGTTGAATTCTTCCATCGCTTCTGGAGAAATTTTGGCAAGTTCGCCGCCACCGGTGATTAACGCATCCGTTGCAAGCACGCCTGGTCCGCCAGCGTTGGTGAGAATGGTCAAGCGTGGACCTTTGGGACGAGGCTGTTTGCCAAGTACTTCAGCCATATAGAATAGTTCTGCAATGCTGTTCACGCGAAGTACACCACTGCGGCGGAAGGCGACTTCAAGCACTTCATCGCTACCAGTTAATGAACCAGTGTGTGAAGCTGCTGCTTTGGCGGCGCCTTCGGTACGCCCAGGCTTGATGACGATGATTGGTTTGGTCATGGCTACTTCACGTGCAGCGGAAAGGAAGGCACGTGCATTGCCGATGGTTTCCATATACATGACGATGCTCTTGGTGTGAGGGTCATCACCAAGGTAATAAATCAAATCACTCCAATCTACATCGAGCATGGAGCCGATGGAGACGAAAGAACTAAAGCCTACGTTTTCGCGGAGACTCCAATCAAGGATGGCGGTGCATAACGCACCACTCTGGCTGATAAATCCAACGCTACCACGGCGTGCAATGGTACTGGCAAAGGTGGCGTTCAAACCTGTCGTTGGGCTCATCACCCCGAGACAGTTTGGGCCAATGATGCGCATGTTTCCACGACGAGCATGTTCCATAATCTGACGTTCGTATTCAACACCTTCAGGACCAGTCTCTTTAAATCCAGCTGAAATGATGATTGCACTTTTCACACCAATATCAACCGCTTCCTTGATAATACCGGGAACAGTTGGAGAAGGAGTTACAACTACAATTAATTCAACTGGTTCAGGGATGGATTTTAAATCTGGATATGCTTTGATACCGAGCACGCTTGGGCGCTTCGGGTTGACGGGGTAGATGGTGCCGCCAAAAGAACTGCTCATTAAATTCCAAACAATGGTGCGGCCAACACTGCCGACTGTTTCTGTTGCACCAACCACAGCCACACTCTTGGGGGCAAAAATGGAATCTAAAGGTTGTCTTCCATAGTGTAAAACATCGTGGGCTGGGTCAAAACCGGGGGTAACTAATGGATCCATGGGATTACTTCTTTCTATGATATGTTCAGTATTCATTTATTTAATAAATGTCAACACTATATATATCATAAGTAGTCCACGCAAAATTGCATGATTTTTCTAGTATTTTTTCCTTATTATTTATGATTACAGATTTTTCACTTTTGATTCCATGAAAGTTGAAAATTCTGTACGAAATCTTTGAGATGAAAATCGACTGGCGTTTTCAACAGATGCGTTGCTATTGAATTTAATTTTTTGAAATTGAAGAACCGCCTCATTCAAACTACGGGAAGTTTGCTCCTTAAACAACAAGCCTGTCTCTCCATCCTGAACAATTTCTGCGGCGCCGCCTTTGCCATAAGCAATCACTGGGCATCCTGCGGCCTGTGCTTCAACCATGGCGATTCCAAAATCTTCAATGGCCATATAAATAAATGCCTTTGCGCGATTCATTAAATCAGTCACAACTGCATCTGATTGAAACCCTAGCAGCTTTATGTTGTTTTTTGCAAGTTTTTGCAAGTTGTTCATTTCAGACCCATCACCAACCACAATAAGTGGAAGTCCATTTTCATTGAAGGCATGGATGATTTCAGCCGTCATTTTATATGGGACCAACCGCGAGACATGTAGATAAAAGTCACCTCGTTCCTGTGCAGGGGAGAAGCGCGTCACCTCAACAGGTGGATAAATGACTTGCGAGTCACGCCCCCATGCTTGGTTAATTTTTTGCGCTGTCCAGTGCGAAATGGCAAGCAGGTAATCTGCCCGGGATGCTGATTCTCTGTCCCAACGGCGTAGCAGGTTCAGAGTCAAGCGGGCGGCGTTTCCCAGGATGGGTTTGTCTAAATGGTGCAAGTGTAAATAGTCATCTTGTAGGTGCCAGGCATACCGCATGGGCGTGCAAACATAGGAAATGTGCAATTGATTTTTGTTTGTCTTGATGCCGTGGGCTACCGCATGTGAAATGGAAAGTACAACATCATACTTGGAGACATTCATACTCTCGATGGCAAGCGGCATGAGAGGCAACAATCCGCGATATAAATGTTCGACTTTTGGAATGGCTTGCAAGAAAGATGTTTTTACTTCACAACTTTCAAGTGGAGTATGAAGTAGGTTTTTTTTGTTATGAATCAGCGCATGAACATCAGCCTGTGGATATAAGCCAATCGCTTCTGAAAGTAGGCGCTCAGACCCGCCGTAAATATTAAGCCATTCATGAACAATTGCAAGCTTCACTGTAAGCTCTCAAGTAGTGTTTGTGTTTGGTGAGCAGTTTCATCCCATGAAAGTTTTTTTGCGAGATGCAATCCTTTTTCTCGCAACTCATCAGCTAGTGATTTGTGGTCAATAATTTTTTGCATGGCAATTGCTAGTTCATTTGCATCGTGTGGATTTGAGAATAAAACTTCATCTTTGAATAACTCGCGAAAGATCGGAATATCTGAAGCGATGACTGGAGTTCCACAGGCCATGGCTTCTAGCGCAGTTAAACCAAATCCTTCATACAAAGTAGGAATGACATGGGCTGTTGCACCTGCATATAACGCAGGCAAATCCTCATCGGGTACATAATTTTGATGCGAAAAATCAGTTTTTTTAAAGACAGTTCCTTCTCCGCCTGCAATAAACAAAGTGTGTGTGTGCGAGTTCAAAATCTGCCAAGCTTGCGTCAAGACAGCTAAGTTTTTGCGTGGTTCATTTGTTCCAACAAATAGAAAGTAAGGTTTTTCAAGCGCGTATTTTCTTTTGACTTCGCTAACCTTTTCAGAAGGTTGGCATTCAAAAGGTTTTCCAACGCCGTTGTAGATGACATGAATTTTGTATTCAGGAATCCCAAGATGAAGTTTTAGTCGCTCACAAGAAAAATTGGACACTGTGATAATTGCTCTTGCTTGTTTGGATAAAATTTTCCAGGAGAGTTGTGTCCAAGCAACGAAGGCAGGTTTGAACCATTCGGGATGATCAAAGACGCTGGCGTCATGCAAAGTCACGACTTGGTTTTTTACCATCCAGGGACCAGCATTGGCAGGTGACCATAGAAGTTCGTTTTTTTTAATTTGTTTGGGTAATGAAATTTGCTCCCAAAGATTTCCAGCGATTTGATTTACATTGAAATTAGGCTGAAGCATGCGGTTAGCCTTGAGTCTTTTTACGATTTCATGTGTATACCGTTCGATACCTGTCATTTGGCGTAAGAAACATCTCCCGTTGATGACCATATTATGGGTTGTCATCTTTTGTCACCTGACCTTGCCATAAGCCGAGAACGAGAGCAAACATCATGCGCCCAGGGGCAAGGCTCCATAAATAATGATCAAATAGGGCGATGGTTCCCATGCCAGCTAATAATGTGCCTGACAGAATTATTTTGGGATTCGTTGATGTTACGGTTCTTCTTGCAAGGATAATAATAATTGCTAAAAGTAAAATAATTCCAACAAGGCCCAATTCTGAAAATACAAGCAATGGAATATTGTGAACAGGCTCAACAAAATTAAATTGTCCTGACCGATTTGCTAGCTGGATGATAAATGAACCTGCGCCAAGACCTGTGATTGGCTTCTCTTTTATATAAGTCCAGGCTTGTTGAGCTAACCAAATACGCCCAGTAATTGAGAAATCTTCAGTTGGGCTAGCTGGTGCAACGGTTCTGCTGAAAGCTAAATTTCGAAGTGGGATTAATGTAAGTAATGTTGTGAGAGCGATTAATAAGAATATCAATCTCACTTTTTTGGTTTCTAAGTTTTTATGCTTTAGTAAAAGTACAGAGATGAAAATTATCAATCCCATCCATGCTGACCTGGAGAATGTAATAACAAGCAGGGATGTGCCTGCTATGAGGAGTGCCCAATTAATTAGGTGTGTTTTTTCGCTGGTTAGGATTAGTGCCGTTACTCCCGCTATGCAAATCAAAATAAAGCCAGCGAATATATTAGGGTGAGGGAATGTTCCATAGACACGCAGGAATGTGTCACCATTTGAGAGCTTTAAGATGCTTGCGCCTTTTGATGATGCATCAATTATCCCTGGCCAAGTGAGTTGGAGTGGTTCAAGGAATTGAGTAGTTTGCTTGAAAAATTCTATTATCCCGATGACGGTTTGAAAAATCAAAGCTACACAGAATCCCAATAAAGCAGGTTTCCATGTCTCGTTCCAATCTTGAAGAGAGAGAAGTAGTAGAAATGCCAGCCAAAAGTGAGGTGCAATGTAAATTGAAGTCCGCCAGTCTGCAGACCAGACTGCGCTAAGAGTTATCCATACGCAAAAGCTAAAAAATATTTTTAGGAGAATAGAAAGTTTTGGAAAATTTCTTTTTTTTATTTGTACGGCAAGCCAAAGAATGATAGCAGTTAATGCTAGCCCATCGCTGAGGAAAAATAAGGCGTGATCGTAAGTGAAATAAACTTGCTTGTGATTGAATTCGAGGATAGTCTTGTAGTACCAGAATCCAAAACTAAGTGGAAGCAAGCCAATGACTACACTATAGCCTTTGCGAATTATCCTTTCGCCAGCAAGAGGCCACGTATTTATTGTTTCGAGTGTAAGGGTAATGACTAGGGAAAGAATGGGAAAGACGCCCCACGAAAAAGATTCAAAAGGATCGTCAGTTGGAATGACAGGTGGTTTAAATGTGAATTTCGGATTTTCCCAAACTTGAATTCCATTGGAGAGGGTCTGACGATAAATCCAACCGTTCTTTCTTAACTCAGGAATGTACTCCTTGCGATTGACAAACCCCCAGCGAACGCCATACTCTCCTGAAACTTTTAGAATGGGTCCGATGGCGGGAATGCCTTTTTCTGCCCAATATGCTGTGTCTATTTGGCCGATGCCGCTTTCACGAAGTTCTGGGATGGTTCGAGCAGTGTGATAGCTTCCGTCAAGGGTGCTGGTTTTGTCAGTCAATAGATTGAGATAGGCAAACTGGTCACCGAAGCCAAAGGTGAGATATCGCCAATAATAGTGATCTTTTGCATTGATAAAGTCAACAATAGGCTTCATGTCAATTGGGGTAGGTTGCAAAGGAAAGAGAGTTGGTGTGAACCAGGATCCTAATGCGCCGCATGCAAAGATGAAAAATATGGAGGCTGAGATAAATGTCCCTCGAAGCGACACAGGAATCGGTTTTAGAGTGAAGCGTTTTTTTATCCAGCGGCGGAAATGAATGAAAAGAATTCCAAAAAATGGCGTCAGGGTTAATGTCGCCCAGAAGGTAAAGCGATCGTAGGTAAGCCATTCCCAACTTTTTCCAAAAAGCAGGTTTGGAAGTGGAGTTGTACCACCTAGCCCAAGAATAAGTAAAACGAGAAAAGAAAATTGCAGACCAAGAAACTTAAACGGCCATTTGTAAAAGAGGAACGGAATAATTGCCCCAATGGGAAAATAAAAAGGGAAAAAGAAAATAGCGGCTGCGGCTGAGTCGGTAAAATAATTATGACGTGAGAGATGGTCAATGGGAATTTGCATTTGTTGATGCATGCCCCATAGCCAGAAAGGCCAAATGACAATTAACCCCGCAGGAATTGCAAATGCTAGATACATTGTCAACCTGAGGAATAAGTTTTTCCAATTGTTTTTTGTGAGTTGAAAAATTACAAGGGCCAACATAAAAAATGGTTGGATGAGCAATGTTGCATGATGCGCAGCCATGGTAGTGGCAGTGAAGGAGACTGCTAGCGCAAAGTTTGAAAAGCCCCCTTCGCGCAGAAACTTTGTCAATGCAGCCATGCTAAATAGTGTGAAGAGTGTCGCTGTTAGAAATGGGAGTTGCCCGAAAATATGAGCCGTAATGTAGATGGGAAGCAGTACTGCGGATGCAAGTGAAGCATAAGAGGCCGCAGTTTTTCCTGAGAAAATTCTACTGAAAGTATAAATGCCTAGCGGATACAAGCTTGTTACGACCCATAAAACCAGCGCGTAGGATTTCTCAAAACCAAGAATTGGGATAAAGAGTGCAATTAGTTGATGCGTAAGCGGGGGATATGACACAATGTCAAAGCCTGTGTACCAGCGTGTTTCCCACAACGAGAACCAATCTTTTGCATAGTGGTCTGCAAAAAGCATATGTGTAAAGGCATCATAACTCAGACGGTAGCGAGCTGTGAGAATAAAGAAGCCATGACAAATGAACGCAATAAGAATCGCAAACCAAACACGGCGAGGAATCATGATGGATCCATTTCCCCTTGCGTAATGTGAATGCGTTTTTTGCTTCTACATTTTTCGAGAGCTTGATTAAACGCCTGAATGTACTGGTGCGCTGTATTTTTTGGGGTTAGTTTCTGAATGGAAGCGAAATTGTGTCTGGTTTGTTTTTGACGGATTGCGGCGGAGGTTAGCAAACTTTGAATGGAATCTGTCAAACTCTTTGCGTTTCCATTGTTGAAGAATTGAATGCTCAAATCGTTTTCTTTTGCAAGTTGAACATGCTCATTTAAATCAGATGCGATAATTGAACGTCCCCATGTGGCAGATTGATAAAGAACACTGGATGAACCCGTAGAAGCTGTGTAAGGAACTATGACAATCTGTGCTTTACGAAATAATTCTTTTACCTGCTCTTCAGGGATCTGACCAAGCCATTGAATGCCATTATTTTGATCGCAGCTTTTTTTTAGTTTTTTGCCGTATCCTGGAAAGCGTGTATGTTCTGCTCCTGCAATGGTTAAGCGGAGATTGGGAAATACTTTTTTCAAATTACCAAATGATTCAAGCAGAAGTTCCAAGCCCTTAAATGGTGCAAGGGTCGTGAAGAATAGTAATTCCTGTCCACTTGCTTCGTCTAATAATTCTGGCTCTTGATAGGAGCCGATTGGAATGTAGGCACAATCAATTTTACGAGTTGAAAGCCAATCTTTATAGTGCCGCATGGTAAGACAAACAAGATCAGCCTTAGTGGCAATTTCTGTTAATAGTCTGGCTCCTAGTGGAGCTAGAATTCCACCTGGGGCGTTGAGCTTGCGTAAATCTGCAAGTTCAACCAATTCATGTAGGGTGACAACAGTGGGATATCCCATTTGTTGAACTTGCATGGGAGTGAGCATTCCAGAAAGATTTACAAATGGGGATTTTCCAAAGACACTGGCTCCAAGGTTGAGCCAGACTAAATCAGGATTTAAATCTTTAATTTTTGCCAGAAGAATTTGACGTGTGTTGAGTTGATTGGGTTGCC
This sequence comes from Anaerolineales bacterium, assembly GCA_046328925.1. Lineage (GTDB taxonomy): Bacteria > Chloroflexota > Anaerolineae > Anaerolineales > Villigracilaceae > Villigracilis. Next base: position 40 of record JAXLVT010000031.1, on the reverse strand, counting down.
AACAATAATCAATTTCAGCTTGATTAAACATGGGCTTTTG
>JAXLVT010000030.1:0-46899 GCA_046328925.1 Anaerolineales bacterium | reverse complement strand
TCAAATTGAAAATATTCTAAGCACATCTTATAAGCGCTCAGGTTTTATCGCCACCATGTTTAATTATGGAACCGTATTTATCTCGGTCGGTGGTAACCAACTGGATTTTCAGGATGTGATTGACCCCGCAGGCGTGCAAGCCGATATTAATCGCCGTCGGATGGCACGTATCGCCAAGAAAAATGAAGATGCAGGCAGTGCAGACCGTGATCGTTTCGCTAATTGGCTGGCTGCATATCATCAAAACTTAAATGATTTCAACGCTCCCGTAATTGTCCCCAAGGAAGAAAAGAAAGAACCTCCTAAAAAGGATGGCGGTCAGGCGAAGGGATAATGTTGATCATAAAAAAATAAGAGGAAAACAAGAATGGCATTGAGAGAAATTGTATTTTTGCCCGAACCCATTTTACGGCGCAAGGCAAAACCTGTGACAAAATTTGACAAGGACTTGCAGACATTAATCGACGATATGATTGAAACCATGCGTGAAGCGCCAGGGGTGGGCTTGGCCGCACCGCAGATTAATTTAGGATTGCAATTGGCCGTGGTGGAATATGCAGAAGGGGAGGATGATGAAGAAGAGAATGAAGATGCGCCTCCCAAGCCTAAGAAGCTGTATGTTCTTATCAATCCTGAAATCATAAAAACTTCAGAAGAAAAAGTAATGGGCATCGAAGGTTGTTTGTCCATTCCAGGCTTACAAGGCGAAGTGGAACGCTATCAGTCCATTCAGGTCAAGGCGTTGAATCGTCATGGCAATCCCGTCAAACTAAAAGTGGATGGTTGGATGGCGCGTATCTTCCAACATGAGATTGACCACTTAAATGGTGTATTATTCACCGACCATGCCACTCGCATCTGGAAACCAAAAGAAGAAGAAATCGTTGATTTGGATTAACGCTATTTTTTAAATGTATCTAAAACATCTCTCCCTCACCAACTTTCGCAGCCTCACCCGCCTGGATATGGAAATTCCAAGGCGGGCTGTTTTGTTGGTAGGCAGCAATGCACAAGGCAAGACCAGCGTTTTGGAAGCCATGTATTTTCTGGCGGCTTTCACTTCTTTTCAAACCCATGTCGATCGCCAGATTGTCAACTTTCACGAAGCAAAAAATCCGCTGGCTGTGACCCGCCTCGTGGCGGATTATCAGCGTGGCAAGACCAAGCATCATCTTGAAGCTCGATTAATTCTGGAGCCTACGGGTGTGAATGGTCAACGCCTGCGCAAAGAAATTTTATTGGATGGTGTCAAACGCCATGCCAACGATATCATTGGTCATTTCAATGCAGTTATTTTTGTGCCGCAAATGTCGCAGATTATTGAAGGTGGCCCCGATGAACGTCGGCGCTATCTCAACCTTGCTCTTGCACAAACGGTCCCTGCGTATGCGCGCGCGCTCAGTGAATATGGACAAGCGCTTACCCAACGAAATGCCTTACTCAAAGCGCTGAACGAACGTGGCGGAGATGCGAGTCAATTGCAAGTGTGGGATGAGACTCTGGTCAAGTTTGGCGCGCAGATTATTTTATGGCGTATTCAAGCTGTGCAAGAAATTGAACGTTTCGCTTCGCGCATTCATCACGAGTTGACTCGTGGAGCCGAGATTTTGCGTCTCGCTTATGAGCCTGCCTATGATCCACTGGTCAAGCCAGAAAAACAATTGGGCCTGAAATTAGATACGGTTATCGACCGTTCTTCCATTGAGTTGAATGAAATTCAAGATGGATTTCTTGCGCGTTTGAAACAGATTCGCGGCGAAGAGATTGCACGCGGAGTCACCACCATCGGCCCACATCGCGACGACTTGCGCTTTATCATCAACAAGGCAGATGTCAGCGATTATGGTTCGCGTGGGCAACTCCGCACGACCTTGCTGGCTTTGAAACTCGCCGAAGTGGAATGGATGAAGGAACGAACAGGGGAATGGCCTGTGATTTTGCTGGATGAAGTCATGGCTGAATTGGATACCAACCGCCGCGCCGATTTATTAAACTATGTTGGCAAAGGGGAACAGGTTTTATTTACCACCACAGACTTGAGTCTCTTCTCTCAGGAGTTTACAAGTCAATCTGAAATTTGGGATGTCAGCGGGGGAGTGGTTCAACCACGAAGATCATAAAAAGGCTTGTTCGAGTTCAACCCGAACAAGCCTTTTACTTTTTATAAAGGTGTCTTCGCAGGGATACCCGCCTTGCGCGGATAATTATTTGGAGTGGCAGCAACCTTGTCCACGATGACGAGGAAGCGGTCATCAACAACACCTGGTAAATTGACGGGGATCAATTGCTTCAGCTTTCCACCTAAAATTTTCATCGCCTTTTCTGCAGCCTGTGCTTCGACAGGTCCGCTCTCGCCTTTTTGCGCGAGGACATGTCCACCGACTTTTACCAAGGGCAGAAGATATTCACTCAGCACATTTAGGTTGGCAACTGCACGTGCCACTGCCCAATCATAACTTTCGCGATGTTCAGGCTTCTGCCCGATATCCTCGGCGCGAGCTTGAATTACGTCAATGCCTTCGAGGCTGAGTTTGCTGATCACGTGTTGGCAAAACATGGCTTTCTTGCCTACAGATTCAACCAGAGTCACATGCATGGAGGGATAGACAATTTTGAGGGGAATGCCTGGGAACCCCGCACCCGTTCCAATGTCAATGAGGCGAAGCGGAGGGGCGGCTTTCCAGGCCAGCACACAGGAATATGAATCCAGAAAATGTTTTACGCGAATGGATTCCGCATCTCGAATGGCGGTCAGGTTGAATTTCTGATTCCACTCAATCAGCTCTTTCTCGTAGTTGATAATCGACATGACCTGTCTGGCTGTCAGGTTGACATTGAAAAGCGTTCAACGCGTCTTGAATTAATGGATCCATAGTGTGATTATATACCATTCAAAAGAATCATACATAGAGGTCACCATGGGTGACCCTTTATGTAAACAATCATTTCTATTTCTTTTCTTCCAAACCTTCGGCGGACTTTCTTGGCTTTGTTTTTGCTCGCGATTTTCGGAAGACCGCACGGATACCGATAAATTAAGTACGGCAGGAATTCCAGTGGTCACCAGGAACAGGTAAGGTACACCAGAATTGTGAAGCGGATCAAGGAAACTCACGAAGTCTTGATAGAAGTACACCAAATCTTGCACTGCATCTCGTGCCACACCTTTGGAGTTCCCAGCCAGCAATTTTGATGGGCTGAATGGTTTCACGGCGATGATGGCCATGATGACAGAGAGAGCGGCGGCTTCTTCGTAATATTTTATCTGTCAGCTGATTACTTCAATTTGCTCACGATAGGCAACTAATTGATTGAAAATATTGACCACATCTTCGGTCTTTTCGGCCATGGCCATGATATCTTCATTTGAGACTCAGCCAGTTCCAAATTTTTCAAGGCAGGATTTCAAATCTACACTTACTCTGCGACATCCTGCCTGAGCGCGTCTCACTCTGGACCTCAACTACATCGCTCTTAATTTTTTCAAGGCCTCATTAAGTTTTCGGCTGGTACACAGATCACAATAGTTGATTCTGGCACCAGAACATTAGTTGCTTGTGTAGTTTTGGTAGGTGTTGGAAGAGACCACGAAGCCACCCATTTCAGCGGCCATATCGCTAATCTCTTTTTCACGAGCTTCCACATCCTTGACCACGATGGCCAAATCTGCATTTTGAATGACCATGCGGTCTGCCTGAGCTGCGAGACCATTAGTGGTGGTTGCGTCTGTGGCAGTTTCATACGCACCTGCAGTAGGCAACGGCATCACTGCGCTGGCTGGTGCAAATTGTTCTACTGGGGCGCCACCTCCAGTAGCTAGATTGTCATAATATATATCTGGGGCAGGTGCTTCCACCGTTCGAGAACTGGTCCCACATGCGGCGAGGAAAAATACGGTTGCTAAAATAAATGGTAAAACTTTTTTCATGGTTTTCTCCTTCTTTCTTAATGGCGATTTCTATGTTGAATGGACGACCTAGCTTTCAAATAAGTTCCCCCGTTTAAATCAAAAGGAGTAGGAAATATCTCCTACTCCTTGTTCTATTTACCAACCTTCAGCGATTCGCAAAGCGTGTTTTTCTGGGAGCTTGAATTCCCGTATCCGCTGTTGGACTTCTGCGATATTGTATGCAACGCGGCGAGGAGTCCAGGTGCGCGCTTCTGTGTCATAAATGGCATAGGCCGCACGCGGGTCACGGTCACGGGGTTGTCCCACAGACCCAGGGTTTAGAATCATCTTTGGGCGAAGTGGAATCGAGATATCGGGCTTGGTTTGTTCAAGGCTGATTTGATCTGTCTCTTCATTGAGCACAAAAATACATTGAACGTGGGAATGGCCCACGAAGCACCAGGGTGTTGAGAACGCGCTGAAATTCATGCGCGCGGATAAGGTATTCAAAATATATTCCCACAACGGGTCGCGTGGACTGCCGTGGGCGAGAGTCGCCTCACCGCGAGTCATCGTTTGCGAAGATAAAGTCTTCATGTAATCTATATTGCTGGGCGAAAGCACTTTTTCATGGTGCAACAAGCTACGTTTGGCATCTCCGTTAAATATTTCCAACGGCATTTTGCCAATCACAGCTACATCATGATTCCCTAACAAGCATAAGAGATTCTTTATTTCACGTACTTCTTCAACGACAGCATTTGGGTCAGGGCCATACCCAACCAAATCGCCCAAACACCAGGTTTGATCCACTTGACCCGCGTCCTTCAACACAGCTTCCAACGCAGTGTAATTCGCGTGGATATCAGACATTACCAAAATTCGCATGACTCGCTTACTCCAACAACTTTGATGTACGTTCCACAATTTTTTCAGCCACTTCAGTTTTACTCATCAGTGGTAAATTTTCTTTGCTTCCATCCGCAAATAATAAAGTCACCCGATTGGTCTCCACTTCGAATCCTGCATCTTTGGCAGAGATATCATTGGCGGCGATAAAATCCAACCCTTTGGATTTCAACTTCTCGCTGGCGTTTTCAAGTAAATCTTTGCTTTCTGCAGCAAACCCCACCATGACTTTAAAGCGCTTCGCACTTAACTGTGAGTTGAACACTGTTTTAAGAATATCAGGCGCAGCTTCGAGTTCAATCTGCGGAATGCCATCCCGCTTTTTCATTTTATCTTTGGCAACATGTTTCGGACGGAAATCAGCTGCTGCTGCTGCCATAATAAGTGCATCCGCTGATTCATTTAATACAGCGTCAAGCATTTCCTGCGCACTTTTTACTTTGACCACTCTTGAACCCACAGGCGGAGTTAATCCTGTGGGGGTGGTGATGAGACAAACCTCTGCGCCAAAATCTAGTGCGGCTTGAGCGAGAGCATATCCCTGCTTGCCAGAAGAATGATTGGTAATGATACGGACTGGATCAAGAGCTTCCTGCGTCCCGCCTGCTGTGACAACGACACGTTTCCCTGCAAGGCTGCCGTTTTTGCCAAGTGCTATTCGCGTATGACCCAGAATCTCGGATGGTTCGAGCAAGCGTCCCTTGCCTGTCAGGCCTGAAGCGAGATGTCCTTCTGCTGGACCGATAAAAGTCACACCGCGCTTTTTAAGTGTGGCAATATTTTCCTGCGTGGCGTGGGCATCAAACATTCCTCCATCCATGGCAGGAGCAATCAATAGCGGGCAGGTCGCTGCAAGGGCTGTGACAGTCAATAAATTGTCTGCGATGCCATGAGCCAGCTTGGCGATGGTATCGGCTGTACAGGGTGCAATCAGAAGTAGGTTTGCAGTTTTGCCCAACCCAACATGCAATACGTGGGCTTCATTTCCCCACAGGTCTTGATCTGTGTATGCACGACGCCCTGTCACCGATTGAAAGGTGAGGGGCGTGATGAATTTTTCAGCGGCTTGTGTCAGAATCACATCCACTTCAGCGCCTGCTTGCGTGAGTTTGGATGCGAGGTCTGCGGCTTTGAATGCGGCGATTGAACCTGTTACGCCGAGCAGAATATGCTTGCCAGAGAAAATGGACATAAGTACATTATTATAAATCAAGGCAGGGCGATAAATAGTATCGCCTTCATACTAAAAAGCTTATCCTGCCCACATATCAAACATATACATGGTACACATGACACCCATAAGCAAAACGCTGACGAGAGTCCATACTTTGTCGAAGACAGGATTTTTCCCTTGGCGGCTCAAGTAGAGGAAGACAGGTGGTGCCGCTAACACATAACGATACATGCCTTGGGCAGGTCCACTGGTGAAGGAAAGGAACACAACGAGAAAGCCAAAGATGGCAAGATCGGGATGTCGTTTGAATTCTGCAATACAGGCAATAAAGCCAATGACAATTCCCAGCCATTCTACAAAGTAATAAGCGGCTGCATTTTTATTATTTGCAAACATGGCTTTGAAACCTTCTGACCATGAAATGTAGGAGTTCCCGAAGGCGAGAGTTCCGCGTCCAAAGAATTCTTCTTCAACATGGCTGAAAGCCAAACCATAGTAGGAAATGCGCCAGACGAGAAAAGCAATCAATGGAGCAAAAACAATCAACCCTTTAAGTACGATGCGCCATGGAATGCCACGATAAAAAATCTGTTTCCATTCCATGTCTAATTCCATCCATTCCCCTTCTTTAATCCACGCGAGGAAGAGTGGAATCACCAGGGTTACCCCCACGGCTCGTGTAAACGTGGCAAAGACTGCCAACAGCGCCGCCCATACGAATTGCTTGCGACGAATCAACAACAGACTGGTGAATGCCAGCCCAACAAATAATCCTTCTGTGTAGATTTCTGCCAAAAAGAATCCGCTGGGAAAGATTAGCAAATAAAACGCTGCACGGATGCCATTGGCTTCATCAATTTCATCTTTTGCAAATTCATATAAAGCAAGCATAGCGGCCAAAGTTCCAAGCATGGAAACGATGACTCCTGACAGTGTTGCCGTTGCAATTTGATTCATCCCAATTAATGAAAGCGGAATTGCAAGCAGGCGCATCATCAGCGGATAGAACGGGAAGAAGGCATAGCTCAATGAAATTCCTGGAATGGCTTGCGCACTGGCAGGAATGACAAATGGCCAATAACTTGGCCCTGTGGATGCACCAATCTGTGAGTTGATGCGTCGGATGTTGGGGTCTTCGTATCCACCCACAGCAATGGCAAGATAGAACTCTGAGTCCCAGGAGACATGCCGATTTAAGAACTTTTCATTAAGATATAGTTTATCTTTCTGGCTTCCAGGTTTGGTTTCGGTGGCTGTCCAGTTGAGAGCGTAATCAGGAGTCTTGATTGTTAAACGTGCTGGGACAAAGATTTGATACGAAATCATGACCAACGCCCAACCGAGCCAGATTCCAAAAATAATGAGGTGATTGCGATTGCGAAACATGTTAATTTATTTCTCCATTCCAGTGACAACGACATCGCGCATAAAGAAGCGTTGTGAGATGACTAATACGATGATGGGAACAATCATCAAAATCAAAGCGCTGGCTTGTAATTGATTTTGAATGGGGGAGAGGCTTTGGAAATTTTGCACACCGAATGAAATGGGGGCAAGGTCACGGCGAATGCTTAGGTAGAGAGAAGCCTGTCGGGTTTCGTTCCACATATAAAAGAAGTGCAGAAGCGAAATGGTAATGACCGTTGGCCAGGATTGCGGCAGAATGACTTGGAATAAAATCCGCAATGGACCTGCACCATCCAACATGGCGGCTTCATCCAAATCCTTGGGAATGCTTTTGAAATTTTGGCGCAGTAAAAAGATATAAACCGCATTGCCAAAAAAGAATGGCACCAAAATAGGGAGCCAACTTCCTTGCCAATGTAAAATACGCACAAAGAAAAAATAGGTAGGGATAAGGGTCACTTTTTCTGGAATCAGAATTGTGGCTATTAACACGTAGAAAAGGAGATTTCCACCTGGCAGTGGGAAGCGTGAAAACCCATACGCCACAACAATGGATGAAAACAAAACTCCAACTTCGGTAATAAGTGTCATTGCGAGAGTGTTTTTCACCATGTTGTTGATTGGCAGAGCATGAAGAAGATTGGTGAAATTATCAAACGTGATATGGACTTCGTAAACACCAATCAAAGCACGCCAATTTCCATCCCACGGGATGAGTCCATTTTCAGGATGCTTCGGGTCCACAAACATACTTGAAGTACGGCCAGGCTTGACGAGAGCAAGCTCCTGCATTTTCCCATTGATAGGGACGTTGTAGACAAAATATTTTTTCCCTTGGTATTCATAGCGGATGTGCTGAGACGGATACGCTGGTGCATTTCGGTCCATTAATTGCGGACCTTCCATCAACGAAGTTGCCACCATGTAAAACATGGGGAACAAATATACAAATAAGACACCCAGCATCAACAAGTTGAATAGCCCTGTGCCGATGGTTTCCCATAGTTGCAGGGATAAATAATTTTGAAGCCCAAACCAGTTTCGTTTTTTAGAATTCATCTTAAGCATCTCGATCTGGGTAGTACACCCATTTGCTGGCAGTGGAGAATAATCCGCCAACGACTAGCATCACAATGATAAGGAAAACCCATGCCAAGCTTGCGGCGTATCCCAAATCCATTTTTTGGAAGAGGATGTAGGATACATATCCATCGTACGGGGAGAAACTTCCGCTAAACACATTTCCGCGATCCAGCAAAATTACGCCACCAAAGATTGAAATTAAATTAATTACAATGGCAAAGAAGATAGCTGGTGAGATTAACGGCAGGGTGATGTAAAAGAAACGCACCAATGGGCCCGCTCCATCCACCCGCGCAGCTTCTTGAACTTCAGGTGGTAATCCTTGCAATGCCCCAAGCATAATCAACATACCAGGGCCAATTGACCATAAGGAACTGATGCTAAACAAAAACGAAACTGCATTATCAGAATACAAATTATTGAAGCCAGTTAGACCCAGCGGTTCTAGAATCAATTTGGTCAACCAACCCGTGCCAGGATCCACAAAGCCATTCCACATAAAGAAGATGGCCACACCAGGGATGATGCTGGGCAGGAAGAACAAAGTCCGCATGGCGTTGCCGCCCTTCAAGCGCGGATTGCTAAGCAGAGCAGCAAGTAGAATCGATGCGCCTAGTTGAAGCGGAATCGTTGTCACTCCAAGGGAGATTGTTTCAAATAAAACATAGCCCACGCCATCGTCATGAATCAATCGAATGTAATTCGCAAGACCTACAAATTTTGTCTGATCTGGGGTGAGAAGATAAAAATCTGTAAAGGAAATGACAAAGGAGACGATGATTGGTAGCAACTTGAATAGTAGCAAACCAATCAGCCACGGTGAGATCAGTGCGATTCCGAATAATCTGTCATACCGCAAACGAAATTTTTTCGCGATTCTTTTGAGCATGTGTCCTGCTTTGAGCTAAAGTTTTTATGAGTGATATACTTCGCGTGCTTAATCTATGAAAAATATACGATTCAATGATTTGTTTTTTGCACGCATGTATTATTTCGCGTTCATGGGAGGATGGGGATTTATCCTTCCGTTCTTAAATCTATTTTATGTTAACCTTGGTTTCAACGGTAAACAAATCGGTTTTATTTCATCCACAAGTGCGGTGGTGGGCATGGTTATTTCGCCGTTGTGGGTGAGTGCTGTAAAAAAACATCCCAAGGCCAGATGGATTTTACAAACTGCATTAATTCTTGGCGGCCTTGGTTATTATTTGATTGGCCGTCAGCAAGCCTTTGCCGTGATTTTAATCGTCGTGTTTTTCCATGCATTAATCGCTTCAGGCATTTCGCCCATGTCCGATTCCATGGCGGTGACAGTTTCACAAGAGTCAGGCTTTGGTTACGGAAGTGTGCGCACCTTTGGCTCGCTTGGTTGGATCATAACGCTTCTTTCTTCGGGTTGGCTGGTCGCTCACTTCGGATACATTGCTGGCTTCCTCGGCGTCTTTGGCATGTGGATGCTCGCAGCAAGCGTACTCTTGCCGATGAAGACACATTATTTCACATCCCAGCAATTCCTTAATCAACCCAAAACAAATTTACAAACTGCCATTCAGGTTGTCATGAAAGACAAAGTCTTGCTTGGCTTCGCCATTGCATTGATTGTGGTTGGCTTTCTCAACAATGGTGTTTTACAATTTGAGAATGTCTTTCTTTCGAAATTAGGCGCATCCAAACAGTTAATTTCGGTGGCTGGCATTATGGGTGCCATTGTCGAACTTCCATTCATGATTTATGCAGACCGAATTGCGCGTCGAGTTGGCGTTCACCGATTGATGTTGATTGCGCTATCCATGTACTTCTTCTTGCGTATTACAGTTTTACTTTTGCCATCCATTGTGACCATTATGGCAGTTCGCTTTGTCGGCGGGGTGGCATTTAGCTTTTACACCGTCTGCTTTATTGGTCTCATTAGCAGTCGCACGAAAGCCAATGAAACAGGAACGGTGCTGGCTCTCTATACAGTCACGATTGCGGGCTTGGTGAATATTGTGGCTGCGCCAATTTCAGGTGCAATCTTTGATGTGATTGGTCCACGCTGGTTATATGCTTTATCTGCAACTGGCTACGTCATCGGTGTATTTTGTTTGTGGTGGGTTAAGCCAGCGGACAAATAAAGGTCAGCCTGTAATTACAGGCTGACCTTTATTTTTAGAATCCGTTCTTTTTAATTACAGCCTTATACCATTTGGCGCTATCTTTGATGATGCGTTCCTGGGTTTCGAAGTTAACCCAGACAATCCCAAAGCGTTGAGCATATCCCTTTGCCCATTCAAAGTTATCCATCAATGACCAGGCGAAATAACCAGCCATGGGTACTCCTGCTTGCATGGCACGATGTACAGCCGCAATATGCATTTGATAATAAGCAGTGCGTAACTCATCTTTTACTTGGCCGTTCTCATCGGGGCCTGTAGAGTAGCTGGCGCCATTTTCAGTGACATACATTTTTAAGGGTTTGTAATCAAAGTACAAACGAGAAAGCACGCCTGTCAGGCCATCGGGATAAATTTCCCAATTCATCTCTGTCCAATTTTCAGGAGTCTTTGGTTTCTCGAAGACAGTTTGAGGTTCGTTATCTGCCGCTCCCGCACGAACGACTTCACGGTTGTAATAATTGACACCGAGGAAATCCAAAGGTGCAGAAATGGCTTTCATATCTCCATTTTTGACGAAGTTCATGCTGTTCGGCATGGCGTCTTGTCGTTCGAAGTCTGCGATTACATCTGCAGGATATCCGCGTCCATAGATTGGGTCGGAGAACCAACGTGTCCACTTGCCATCTGCTTCTCGGACGGCGGCCAAATCCGCAGCGGAGTTGGAGGCGGGCACTCTCCATCCAATGTTGAGGGTGATGCCTACTTCTGAGTTGGGACTATTTTGTCGCAGTACTGGGACTGCCCATCCGTGAGATAACAGGAGGTGATGGCTGACTGGTACACCACGCGCGAGGTCTTTATTGCCAGGCGCATGTTCGCCGCTATCATTTCCAATCCAAGCTACAACGGCGGGTTCGTTATGTGTGATCCAATTTTTGACACGATCTCCAAGTGCGCGAGAAATCGCATCTGTGTATTCAACATAGGCTTCGGCTGTTGAGCGAACTTCCCAGCCCCCTTCATCCTGCAAGGCTTGAGGGAGATCCCAATGATAGAGGGTGGCAAACGGTGTGATGTTGGCGGCGAGCAAGCCATCTACCAGCTTGCTGTAAAAGTCGATTCCTTTTTGATTAATCTTGCCGCGCCCTTTGGGCAAAATACGAGGCCATGCAATTGAGAAGCGATACGCTTTCAATCCAATTTGTTTCATCAGACGAATATCTTTGCGCCACAAATGATAATGGTCATTGGCGACATCCCCGGTGTCACCGTTATCTACTTTGCCTGGCGTATGAGAAAAACGATCCCAAATGGATTCGCCTTTGCCGTGTTCATTCCATGCGCCTTCAATTTGATAGGAGGCGGTAGCTGCACCCCAGACGAAGTTTTCGGGAAATTTATACTTGATTGCCATGATTCAATATCCTTCTACGTAATTGATTATTTTATTGTTTTTAGTTCTTCTTCAATTTTTGCCAGCAACTCTTGTGGAACAAAGTTGGGATGGTTGAGTGCAATTTGTTCTAAGGTCATTCCTACGGCGCCGCTCATATCTCCCATGAGCAAAAAGCCGCCTGCATGTTTGGAAAGAATGGCACGACCTTCTGGGTCATCCAATAATGTTTGAACGGTAAGGCCAGTATGGAGACGAGAAGAACGTGGCTCAGGGTTTACAGTGATTTTTCCGCTCACTCTTAAGTCACGGCTGGATGAGCCTACGAGGAGTTCGAATTCACCCGCTTCAACAAACCATGAGTTTCTGCGAGTATCGAAATACCAGAAGGCTTCGCGATTGAGTGTGAATGTGACTGTCTTGGTTTCACCAGGCTTGAGGTCTACTTTCTGGAACCCTTTGAGTTCTTTTTCAGGGCGTGCAAAGGTGGAGACTGTATCATGCACGTATAGCTGGACTACTTCTTTGCCAGCTACTTTGCCAGTATTGGTCACATCCACTTTGACTTCAAGCGTTTCATTGGGTGTGATGGCAGTTGCGCTGGTGCGTAGATTGCTGTATTTAAATGAGGTGTAGGAAAGTCCATGCCCAAAGGGGAAGAGAGGTTCTACTTCCTTTTTGTCGTAATAGCGATATCCTACAAAAATACCTTCGCCATAATGAACTTTTCCATTTTCACCAGGGTAGTTAATGTACGCTGGGTTATCTTGCAAGCGGACAGGGAAGGTGGTGGGGAGTTTTCCACTTGGGTTTACATCACCAAAGAGCACATCTGAAAGTGCATTGCCTTGTTCCTGACTGTTGTACCAAAGTTGAAGAATGGCAGGCACTTCATTGACCCACGGCATTTCCACTGGGGAGCCAACATTCAATACGACTACAGTATTGGGGTTGGCCGCCACAACACGACGAATCAATTCATCTTGATCGCCAGGAAGTTTCATGTTGACACGATCAAAACCTTCTGATTCCCATTCGCCATTTAAGCTTGCTACAACTACCGCTACGTCTGAATTTTTTGCTAATTCCACGGCCTCTGCAATTAAATCTTGAGCATGAGGTGGTTGATGACCGAGAGACAGAGAACGCCAACGCGGACTGCCTTGCCAATAGTATTCAACTTTAATTTCATAGGCTTTGCCGCCTTCCAATTGGATTTCGGCCGTCTTTTGTTTGCCCATGTCGGCATCTGCCCAATGGTCAACGAGCAGCTTTCCGTCAAGATAGAGGCGAGACCAACCAACACCCTCAAGCCCCAAGGTGTGAGTTCCGCTTTCCTGTGGAGTGAATAATCCTTCCATCCGCATGGAGAAGTTGTCTTGTGGTACCGCGGGGACACTGTGATCAAACCAACCATGTTGAACCCGTGGAGTAGTTTCAACATACAAAGGCTCGCCTGAAAACTCAGTGCCAGCATATAAGCTCAGTCGTAAGCCACTTTCTCCGCTGGGCGTGGACAAAGTCTCTGGTAGGGGAGCGGGTAAATTTTTGTGGATGTGTACGCCCGTTCTTGCTTCTACAAGAACATCTTTGCCTTCAGGGTCATTTACCCCATCAAAAGGCGATACGGTGTAATGCGGTGTGACGCTGGAACTTCCACCGCCCAAAATTTGTGCTTTGCGAGCATAAGGACCAATCATTGCAATGGTCTTGACTTGATTGCTCAACGGAAGAATGCCATTGTTCTTTAGCAAAACAATCGCTTCCTGCGCGGCCGAACGAATAATGGCGCGATGCTCGGGTTTATCTTCACCTTTTTCTGGTTGTAAGGTGGGATTCTCGAACAGACCTGCTTTTTCCGATACCAATAACAAACGGCGGACTTTGTCGTTCAGTCTTTCCTCAGTGAGAGCGCCGCTTTCGAGGGCTTTCTTCACCACTTCAGGCGCCATCCAACGTGCAGGACCTGGCATCTCCAAATCAAGCCCGCCAGCAGGGACACCGGTATCGTATGTTCCAAACCAATCCGACATGACGATGCCTTCATAATTCCATTCACCTTTGAGAATTTCCAATAATGAATGGTCATATTCACAAGCATAGACGCCATTGATGCGGTTATAAGAAGACATCACCGCCCAAGGATTGGAACTACGAATTGCAATGCGGAATGGTTCCAGATAAATTTCACGCAACGTACGCTCATCTACTTCAGAACTCATGGAGAAACGTTCAAATTCCTGATCGTTGGCAATAAAATGTTTGATACATGCTCCCACGCCTTGATCTTGAATTCCTTTGATGTAAGCAGATGCCATGGTTCCACTTAGAAACGGGTCTTCTGAATAACATTCAAAGTTGCGGCCCGCAATCGGCGTGCGATGGATGTTGACGGTGGGGGCGAGTAAAATATGCGCGCCTTTGGCTTTGACTTCATCGCCCAATACATTGCCGACCTTTTCAATCAAGTCAGGATTCCATGTAGCTCCAAGAGCAATCCCAACCGGGGTTGCCACCGATGGAGTTCCCATGCTACCCCATGCACCACGTGCGCCATTTGGACCGTCAGTGGTTTTGAATTGCGGAATTCCAAGCCGAGGGATTCCAACGCTGTGCCAGAGGTCAGCACCTGCAAGCATGGATATTTTTTCATCCAGAGTCATTTGTGCAATTAATTCATCAATACGAGACATGCTTCCTCCAGTTTTAAATATCAGCAAAGCTGATGAGTTCAATCCCTAAGCTGTGAAGATTTTGTTTAATAGAAGGATCGGTTAATACCTCTAATTCAATTTCACGTTGCTTGGCATAGGATGACGCACTTAATAAAGTTGGGTCTGCGTAGCCAGGGTGACACATAATTTCAAAAGTGCCATCGTGAATCTGACTAAAGATAGTTTTCAATTCTTCGCGTGTAGCCAGTTCGTCGTAAAAGCTTGCAAAGAAAGCATCTGGCCTGCGCGGGTTGAATTCATTTAATAATTTCGGCGCATATTCTTTAATCGGACCGATTAATTCGGGTGGCAGTCCAGCCATGTCATCACCACCATGTACAAGCGGCAAGCGAATGCCGCAATCAAATTCCTTGGCAAGTTCAAGCATCGCGCGGAATAAAGCTGGGCTGAAATACGAAGTGTGGTGATGTGAATCCAAATGCGTGGGTTTTCTTCCAGCGGCTTTGATAAACGCTTCGATCTGCGCATGCCATTCGGTTTTGACCTCTTGAATGTCAATGCTGTTGATGCGTTGAATTAAGACCGCCAACTTTAAGAAGTTGCCATTTTCATCTGTGATGGATTTTAGCGCTTCGCTCTTAACGAGCGGCCTGTCTGCGGTTAGCACCAAGTGGACTCCCAGCCCAAGCTTAGGTGTTTCGCGCAATGCAATGGAGATGTCCGCGGCGGTGGTTGGGATGTTCATCATGCAGGTCGTGGAAGAGACAATTCCCTGCAAGTGTGATTCGCGAATCCCACGCGAAACTTCAGGCGTGCGCCCGTAATCATCTGAGTTAATAATGAGTCGCTTAGGCACTTTCCATTCCTTTCAAGTACCCCTGATACAAATCGACAAGATGAGGCAAGGGTTCTTTGTAAAACTCATCGGCATTGACTGTGAGTTTTGCATAAGCTGGAATGGGTTTGACTTGCGGTTTTGTTTTTGCAAATTCTTGAATCACTTTTGCATGAGGCTTGAGCGAACCATCGGGGCGAACAAGCCCGAAGAATCTTTCATGCACAGCATTTTGACAAGGCGGCACATTCCACAACTCAGGGACATAATCAGCAAAGCACCACAACATGGCACCGGTAGCGCCGCTGTCTTGGAGCTTGGGAATCGTCAAACGCAGGAATTCAGCAAAATCTTCTTCGCTTGCCATGAATTGTTCGCGTTCACGTCCGCTGGTTTCTGTCCATTTCATGGTGTAAGTCGATTCGCCGGGTAAAGCAGTGCAACCGCCGAACTCTTCCATCAAAACAGGTTTGCCGCTTAACGCAGCGGTCAACGCACAGGTAAACGGGACAAAATCAGGATCAAGTGGTTGACGTGCCCAAGGGGTATACATTGGATAGGAATGCATAACTGCTACATCTGTGTTGGCGTAGACTTTGTCAATGCGCAAGCCATTATCGCGATGTAATCCATCGCCATGCAACCCAATAGTGACGGGATGTTTCGCATCAATCGATTTGATTAACCCAACCATTTCCTTCACCCAAGCTGCACCTTCATCAGATGAATTTGGCCAGGCAAAGAGATCGGGTTCGTTCCCAAGATTCCACATCCAAATGGCAGGATGATCTTTGAGTTCCGTCACAACCGTTTTCAACAACAGACATGTGGCATTCAAAGCCATTTCATCATGGAACATGTTGCGATAGCCTTGGTCTGTCTTTTTGCCTTCGCTAACTACATCCCGAATCCATTCGTGATGGGGGAGCGAGCCACCCAACAACCAGCGTGGACTCCAATTGGGTCCGCTCATGTGCCCAGTAAAGAAGGTGACATCGAGACCAAGTCCATGCTCGGCGGCGATGTCAGCCACTTTCACTAGGTTGGCAACTGCCGTTTTGTTGACAGAGTTTGGGTCTGGTTGAAAATCATCCCATAGCAAAAACAAACGTACCACATTGAGGCCAATCTCTTTGATGATGGCAAATTCTTCACGAACTTCGCCTGCATCAAAATTGCTCCACCAGTACATGGCTTTGCGACGTGGCCAGTAGTTCACTCCAAGGGTAAAAGGTTGACTCATAATTTCTCCAAATAGCCAATCGTAATTGTCAGCTATTGATTTACAGTTTTATAAATGACATTGACCAGTGAAAATTCACCTTGGGCGTCATGGTCTAATGCCCAGAACATGATGCCGCCTGCACTTTGCATGGCAAGTTTTGTTTTTGCTTGTACAGTAGGAATGCCATTGTAGTTTTGCATAATACCGTTGTATTCAAACGAATCAACTTGTGCCGCAGCAGGGTCCGCTTGAATTAACTTTGCAAATGAAATTTCACTTGGGCGCGTGTAAAACGGCAGACCAATGTTAATTTTTTCCTGTGGCACACCACGCTTGCTCCAATAGTTCAGCCCTTGCTCGAATTCTTTTAAACTCCCGTGAATTTCACCGTCATACGTCATCACATTAATGTAATCTACAAGTTCAAACACTTCGTTGGGAATTCCCAACCCAGTTTCATCGCCATAGGAAATCACAGCAGTGCTAATTTCTTTTTCAGGCAAAGCGTTACGCAGTTCTTGCATCAACGCGAGATAGTTTTGTGAAGACTGTCTAGGGTCTGGATATTCCCAATCAATATCCACACCATCGAGTTGATATTGATTCACCACAGCGAGGAGATTTTGAACAAACGCGCTTCTTGACTCAGGGTTGGCTGCCATCTGCTCGAATTGATCATCCCAGCCCCAGCCTCCTACTGCAATATTTACATGCACATTTTGGCTGTGTGCCGTTTCAACGATTTGTTGTAACTTCCAGGCATTGCTAAGCGATGCAAAAGTTCCATCAGAATTGGGGATGAGAAAAGAATAATTGATATGAGTCAGCTGTTTGTATGGAATAATTTGCGGAATAATGCCATCAGTTGCATAGGCCACAATTCGAAAAGCTTTCTTTTCAGGTGTGGGTGTACTTGAAGCCGTGGGGGGGATGGGAGAGGGAGTTTGCATAGGTGTGCAGGATGCCAAGAAAAGGGCAAACAGGCAAAGGGTCAAGAAAGAAGCGAAGCGTTTCATCCAATTATGCGAGGGAAAGGTTTAATCTGTTTGCAAGATCGGTAATTTGCTCGGTCATGTAAACGTTAAAATCACTTTCATTCATTTTTGAATTTTTGTAAAGCAGGTTTCCAAGTTCCACACCGATTTGATATTCAACGCGATGCCATGCCGAGGTGGAGCGATAGGATTTTCCGTGCTCATTGAGCTTTTGTACAATGGGAGATACAAAATTGTCTGAAGGGAAAAGCGCATCAAGCGCATCGGCACGAGCTGGTAATTTTGAAATCTTTTGACCAATATCGAGCATGGCTCTTTTGGATGTAAGAAATTCAGTCAGTTGATACGCAGCTTTTAATTTTTCAGGATACCCTTTGGTGTGACGCCAAATCACCAAGTTGCTCCCACCACACCAAGGGGTGTTGGTCGTGGTGGCAATGCCAATTTTGTCTTTCAGCTCTTTTGAATATGGACCTTTCATTTCACGGACAAACCCACGCAAATCTGTGATTACCGCTGCGGCTTCCCCTTTGAGTAAAGATTCAATTGTGGCATCTGTGCCAAGATAATCTTGCTGATATGAATTAAGCCTGAAGATATGAAAATATTCTTTTAATCCTTGCAGGGCTTCAAGCTCATGAAACTTCACGCGGCGCCCAGTTTGATCCATGAACTCACCACCCTTGCTCCATATCCATGAAGCAGCGAGATGAATTAAGTCATTAAATGGAGATGGGGCAATCGGTGTAATCCAAGGGGTTGCAAATTCTTTCAGCGTATAAAGTTTATTGACAGTATTGGAAATTTCTTCAGGCGTGGAGAATGCGGTTGTTTCGTCCAAACCTAGTTCTGCAAGTTTGTCTCTGCGATAAGCAAACACATAGGTGTAAATGCTCAGCGGGATAGACCAAATCTGTTCTGAGTTATCCACCTTGACGCTTTGCCAGGCTGCAGGCAAGTACGAACGCATTCGTCCAACTTGTTCCACTACTTCTGTGGGGATGGGGGCGAGGGAATTCATCACAACCAGGCTGCTGACCCATGTGGAGCCAATGTGCGAAATGTCAGACCCGCGTCCTTGCGTGGCAAAGGACATTAATTCAGGCCATGCCATTCCCCAGCTCATACGCTTGGTGTGGACTTCTATACCTGTCTCGGCTTGAAACTGTTTTAATTGATCGCTAATAACGTTGAATTCATCTTGTGTATCCGGGATAATCGAAAACTCGATTTGGGTCATAAGGATACTCCTCCATATACCTGGGACTTTTGAGTAAGAATCCTGCGGATTTCTGGAGTGATCGTAGTGTTGCAGGCTTCCATGCCGAGCAGAACTGCTCCAAGCACGGGCTTGACTTCTACTGGAATTAGCTTTGCCTTTGGGGCAATGGAGAAAACTGTTTCCCGCATGGGGTTGATTAGGATTTCTCCACTTTTAAACATTGAGCCAATCAATGCAATTTCAAATTCACTATCTTGTAATTCAAGCTGGCGAATCACAGCATTTGCCATTTCACCTAGTTCTTTTCCAGCCCAACGCACAAGATCGTTTGCAACTGGGTCACCTTGTCTTGCGACTTGAAAAATAATGGGAGCCGCATCTGCTCCGATTTCATAATATTGCTCCGTATATCCTTGAATTAAATCTTCAAGGCTTTTTGCTCCAACCATTTCAATGAAGGCATCAGAAAGAGCAGTGGGTGGGAGGCGCTTGACCCAGGAATAACCAAGCACTTGCATGGCACGGTGGACCAATTCACTTCCGCCTGCGCCTTCGCCCATGGTGATGCCATAGCCTGTTACACGTCCTTCACGTTTGTGTTCCCGGTCCCAACCACGGCAATTACAACCAGTGCCAGAAACAACTGCCACGCCCCAGCCTTCACTTGTCCCGGCTAGTAAACCCAGCACAACATCATTGACCATCTTGTAAGGAGCGGTCAAGCCGGTCTTGTTGACGGTAGCCTTCATTTGAGATTCTTCGGAGTGCCAGTCGTACCCAGCAATGCCAAACCCAGCACCACTGATTTGGTTGATTTGAATCCCAGCTTGGGCAAGGGCTTGTTGAAGCGCCTCTTGGATGGATTTTTCCATGCCTTCAAAACCAACTGTTTCATGATTGCCAGGCCCACCTTGACCTTCTCCGATGAAATGCCCTTCTTCATCACAGATCAAAGCTGCTGTTTTTGTTGCACCTATGTCAATCCCAAGATAATATTTCATGCATTCTCTTGTGTAACAGAAATTTGCCTTTTATAAAGAAACGCCTGAAAAGGCGTTTCTGGTGTGATTACTTGAAAAACTGTGGAAGATGTTCCCGATGTGTTTCAAGCATATCGTCTAGGACTGCCTGCACCTTGTTGGCTTTCGGGCCAATGGGGTGCACCAGTAATGCTTGATAGGCCGCATCACGATCGCCGTGAACTGCGGCTTCTACCGTGAGCAATTCATATGCCTTCACTGCGGAAATGAGTCCGAAGCAGGAAACAGGCAAAGGTTCAGCAGGAAGCGGGGTGATGCCACTCTTCTTCACTGAGGAAGGCATTTCCAAAACCCATTCAGCTGGCCATTCTTTCACAGCTCCGTTATTTTTGATGTTGACCACGTGAGTCTCACCAAGATCGTTGTAATGGGCATTAAGTAATTGAGTGGCAACCGTTGAATAATAGGCGCCGCCACGTTTCATCAAATCAGCTGGCGGTTCGTTAAGATTGGGGTCTGCATATTGACGTAGCAAATCCTTTTCCACTTCAATGACTTCTTCAGCACGTGAAGGGGGCCACTTTTCCTGTTCTTTTAATTTCTTGTCAGTATGATAAAAATACTGCAAGTAATAATTGGGCATCATGCGCAACACTTCAATGGTGCGTGGATCCCATTCAGGATGTTCTTCTTTTTTTAATTTTTCGATGTATCCTTGAATTACCTGAGGCCAGACGTCTTCACCATCGATTGTGAAACCACGATGCCAGGATAAATGATTCAAGCCGAGAGTTTTTAAATCTGCACGATCCGCATCGATTTTCTTACCTGTGGCTTGCTCAAGGCCTTCGAGAATCTTCATCTTCGCGTTGAGTGGTACATTGCATACCCCAACGGAGGGTGTTTCTTTTGCATATAGACTCAAGGCTTGGGTCACCAACCCTGCTGGGTTGGTGAAATTCACCAGCATAGCACCAGGCTTGGCCAACTCTTGCATATCTTTAGCAATCTTGAGGATGACAGGAATGGTGCGGAGGGCTTTGCCCATTCCACCTACGCCTGTTGTTTCCTGCCCAATCAATCCATGACGAAGACCGAGATACTCATCACGTTTACGAGCTTCCATATGTCCCACACGCAGCTGTGTAGTCACATAATCAGCGTCTTTGATTGCAGCACGTTGATCAGTCGTGAGAATTACTTTGAATGGAGAACCTTTGGCTTCTACCATCCGTTGAGCGAACCCACCGACGATATCCAAACGTTCCTTGTCAATATCCATCAACCATAATTCGTTGACGGGAAATTTTTCCAGCCGTGCTAAAAAGCCATTAATAAGTTCAGGGGTGTAAGTGGAACCTCCACCAATCACTGCAACTTTGAGCATAAAATCCTATCCTTGAGAAACAAAACCTGACATGTCTGTGCGCGATTGATTGAAGTTCTTTTCGCGGGACATGTCAGGTTTGAAAAATTACTTATCGACGCCGGTAACGACAATGCCTTGTACGAAGAAGCGTTGGGCAACTGCAAATAGAATGAGGGGCAAAATGAGGGCCATCAACGCACCCGCTTGAATTAGCTGTGGTTGTTGACCGTAAATTCCATTGAAGTTGGAGAGCGCTACTGAGATGGGCCAGTTTTGGCGGTTGGTTGAAAGGTAAATCAATGGGCCGAAGAAATCATTCCATGCAAAGACGATATGGAATACTGTCACAGCCATAATTACTGGATAGCTTTGTGGAACAATGACAGACCAAAGGATACGGAATGGCCCAGCTCCGTCAATCATGGCGGCTTCATCCAATTCACGGGGTAGTGTCATGAAGTATTGACGTAACAAGAATACGTCATAGGCGTTTGCAAAGAACGAAGGTACGATCAATGGTAACCAGGTTCCAATCCAGCCTATCTTTGCAAAGAAAGTATATGTTGGGATGACGGTGACGGCCGCGGGGAGGAAGATGGTTGAGATAAGAACGATAAATAGAAAGTCACGACCTGGAAAGCGGAAACGAGCAAATCCATAAGCCACTAATACGCAAGAAAGAAGTGTACCAATTTCTGTCATAATCGCGTAGTAGGTCGTATTCCATAGCAAACGTGGGAAGTTGATGGAGTTCCAAACCTTGGTGTAGTTTTCCCATGTTGGAGATAATTTCCATGGACGATCAAGAGCACGCCATGAAACTGTACAAGTAAATTCACCTTTTGCCAAATCACTTGGATCAACGAATACGCTTGATTGGCGGCCTTTCTTTGCCATCGCGAGATTCTTGGTTGAGGTGTCGTTAGGGTCGAAGCCTTCACATTTTCCTAGAGGAACGGTGAAGACTTCCACTGCTTTCCCCTTATAGTCAAAAGTAGTAGGAGCTGCTGGCCAAATAGGCGCACCTACAATGGAAATCTGGTTCTGAGTCTTAAGTGATGTAAAGACCATGAATGCGAACGGAGAGAGGAAGATAACCAAAATCGCCAATACAAGCAAGGTAATACCGACAGAATTGAGGCCACTACGGATGTGAGAGTGTGATATTTTCATGTTCATACCCTTTTATGATCTGGCTTCGCCAGCGTAATATACCCAATATTTGGCGGTTGCAAACAGTGTAATGGTTACCAGCAAAATAATTGCAAATAAGCCCCATGCAAGGGTTGAACCATACCCCATGTTTTGGAAGGTAAAGAAGGTTTTGAATAAATACAAATTGTAGAATAAAGTGGAACCACCTGGAATGCCCGTTCCCTGGTTTACAACCAGCGGAACCAGGAAGTACTGGAACAGCCCCACGATGTTTAATACCAAGTTATAAAAAATCACAGGTGAGATCATTGGGAATGTGATTTTCCAGAAGGTGTGCCAGGCATTGGCGCCATCCACTTTGGCGGCATCATATAGTTCGGTGGGTACCCCTTGTAAGCCTGCCAAAAAGATTAGCATGGCATTTCCAATTCCCCAAATTCCCATAATTACGTATGCAGGATATACGCCGGTAAACGTGTCTGTGCTGGTTGTCCAACGGGGGAGATTTTCTTTTGCAACTCCCATCCAGAACAGGACACGATTAATCCAACCAGATTCAGAGTTGAGCATGCCACCCCAAAGGAAGACCGCAGCAACAAACGGAACAATATATGGCATATAGAACAAACTACGGAAAAACATTTGTCCTTTTAAATGCTTATTATTCATCAGGAGTGCAATGCCGAGCGGAAGGAAAATGCCTACAGGAAGAGCAATCAACCCGAATTTAATTGTGATCCACATGGAGCCAAGGGTTGCACCGGTGCTCCACACTTGTGGATCTTTTGACAAATTGAGAATAATTGCTGAGACCTACAAATTTTGGAGCACTGAGGATACCATCAGTAATTTTTAGGTCAAGAAAACTGAAAAATAGTGTGGCGAGGATGGGCAAAAGGGTGAACGCCAGAAAACCAAAAATCCAAGGCGATAGAAAGCCCAGTCCAATAAGCATTTCACGACGTGCCAATGGTGACATTTTCCGGATGGAACCAATGGAGGGTAACTTCGGAATGTTTTGAAGCTGCTCAAACATAAATCTCTCCTGTTGTACTTTGGTTTGGGCGGGTCAGATACTGACCCGCCCAAAGTATAACACTTGCAAATTTACTTGTTGTAAATCGCGTTGACGTCGTCTACCATCTTCTGGAACTCTGCATCAAAGTCGAACTTATCAGGAGGAGTGGTTTCCATCAGACTCTTGAAGGTATCTTCGCGAGCATAAGCTTCAATCCAGTTGGGCTGATATTGTTCAGCGCTGGGGGCATCCGGGTAAGCCAAGCCTTGAACGAAAACGTTCCAGCTTTCAGGGGTTACGAACGGATAGTCAGCAGACTTCTTATCGAAGAAGGCCTGTGTCTTGGAAGCAATAGCGGGCATGGCGCCATAAGCGGGGAGAAGTTTGTCACCACCGGTGGTGATGAGGTAGGTGAGAACTTCGAAAGCAGCTTCGGGGTTCTTGGTGGTCTTCAAAATGCGGAAGGTGTCAGCATCGACACGGCCGTGAACAATACCATCAGCAGCCATCGGCATGATACCGAGCTGGAATTCATTGCCGGCCTTGGCGAAGTCACCAAGACAGCAGGTATACCAGGTTTGGGTCAAGCCCATGGCAGCTTTGCCAGAGTTGAAGACGTTTCCAGCACCGAATTCAGGAGAGCCAGCGAGAGGACCGGTTGGGATGAAGGGTTGAGCACCCCACATGCCATCATAGTACCATTTCCAGGCATCTTTCCATTCAGCAGGGAAGTCAGTCTTGTAGTCACCAGTCTTGTCGCCGGTGAATACTTTGTGAGCGCCAGCGTAGAAGGTAGGAATGGACATGGCAGCTTGCCACTGAGCGTTGTAACCAACCTGAACGATCTGGGTAGCATCAAAGCCGTCTTCGGTGGCATTTACACCATTCTTATCAATGGTGAGCAACTTGGCAACTTCAGTAACAGTTTCCCAGTTCCAGTCAACTTCGGAACCATCGGGCATAACGTACTTATCGCCATACTTCTGGGGAGGATAGTTCAAGCCAGATTCGTCGAACATGGCAGGAACATAGTAGATAGCGCCTGGGAATACGGCGAAGGGCAAACCAATCTGGCCTTCTTCGGTCTGATAGAACTTGACCAAAGCAGGATCAAACTGAGTGGTGTCGAAGCCGCTGGAGGCGATATAAGGAGCCAAATCCAACCATTGACCATAGTAAGCGTTGGAACCACCCCAACCGACTGGACCAACGATGTCAGGACCGTTGCCAGAAGCAATTTCGGTCGAGAGAGTGTCCTTAGCGGAGTTGAAGGGGATGATTTCAAGGATGAGCTGAATCTTGTCCTGGGATGAGTTGAAATCGTTCACAACTTCTTCCTGGGTGGCGATTTGTGCTGCATCTGTACCAGTGCCGAGACCAACAAACCAGCGTACGCAGGTCTTGCCGCCAGCACATTCAGCAACTGGGTAGGGGGTCAAGGTGGGGGTGGCTGCAGGAGCTTCTGTTGCCGCAGGGGCCTCAGTTGCTGCAGGAGCGTCAGTCGCCGCAGGGGCGTCAGTTGCCGCAGGGGCTTGGGTGGCTGCAGGGGCAGAAGTCCCGCAGGCTACGAGGATCATCGAAGCGATGACCATCAAACCGAGCAATGTAGCTAAATGCTTTTTCATGATGCTAATTTCTCCTCTTGTAAATTTTGAATACGACAAACGTTCAAAAACATGGGTTCACTCTTATGTAAAGGGCTCACCTCCTTTTCAAATAATTTCAAAAATTCTTTTACAAGTTGCACCCACATGAGCGACGCAGGATGATCTCTGTTGGCAGTAATGTAGTCGCTTCCACGTTTTGGCCTTCAATCAAACGAAAGAGTTGTTCGGCAGCTACTCTGCCAACATCCTCTGTCGGGGCACGTACTGTTGTTAATGAGGGATTTAAGTAGGGAGAAAGTCGGAAGTCATCAAATCCAACCAGCGAAACTCTCTCTGGAGTTTGAATCCCAAACTCATCCAGCGCTCGAAGCGCGCCGATGGCAGCATCATCATCCCCTGAGAAGATTGCGTCAAACGGCGGATAATTTTCACAAGACAAAAAATCCTTCAAAGATTTGTACGCGATATCGCGTTCAAATTCTCCTTGAAGGATTAATCTTTCATCAAAAGGAATACCGTGATCTTCGAGAGAGGCCTTGTAGCCAATCTCGCGCCAGTATGAATCTTCTTGATTCTTGGGACCACGCATAAAAATAATATTCCTTCTTCCATGAACTTCAATTAAGTGATCAATGGTCTTGCGGGTGGCAGCTTTGTTTTCAACGGTGACGCTAGGTATTTCCAATCCGTCGGGTGCACTGCGATGAATAAGCACCATGGGAATATTTTTCTGATAGAGCTGACGAATTTGATCGTCACTAAGGCTGTTGGCAAAAATCAGCAAACCATCTGTATTGTGGGAGCCAACAGCGGCGACATTCCCATTACTTTTTTCAGGTTCACTCGTAGCGACCAGCATAATATGATTGTGTTCGCTTACAACAGCTTCGATACCACTCAAGAGGGGGGCGAAGAAATCCCTGTGGATTTTCATCAAAATAAGCCCAATCGTATGAGTTTTTCGCGATGCAAGCGTTCTAGCTGCTGCATGCGGAACATATTGCAGGTCCGTCATCACCTTTTCAAGCCGTTTTGCAACCTTTTCCGAAATAGGAGCATTTTGGTTAATATAACGGCTCACTGTGGCTACAGAAACACCTGCTTTCTGAGCAACCTGACGGATAGTGACAGAGTGGGACTTCTTAGTCATGGCTTCGCATAGCAATGAAATAATGTAACCAGTTACAGTAACCGGTTACATTATTTCATACATATCGTAGCTGGTCAATACACAATAATCTTAAAAAATTTATGACAAGAGGAAATACTTCACAATTACGGTAAAACAAACAAGCTAATGGATTGCGCTGGGAAACTCATTTCTTCCGACAAGTCCACAGGCCCAATATCTTCGGCTTTGTGAGATGGATCAAACAACCACGCTTCACCCTTTGCTGAATCTTGACCAGCAATCCGAAGCAGTTTTGTTTGCTCTTGAAGCGACAGGTTAATCACCATAATGGTTAACTTTCCATCACTCCGTTTTGCCGCATAAATCGACAAGTTTTCCTGATCAGAAGAGGAATAGACCAATTCACTCCCAAGCATTTTGTACATTTGATAAGTGTAGTAGCTGGGATATACATCGCTTTGACCGATTAAGCCCCAGCCTCCATCTCCGCCTTTTGAAGTGAACATCCATTGATGAGCCATGAACACTTTATTTTTGATCAAACGGCCAAGCACATCACCAAGCCATATTGCATTGAAGTGCGAATCAGGACTGCTCTCGCTGCCAACTGATTTGTCGTAAGCAGAGTTAAATTCAGTTACGGCGATAGGCAAATCTTTTCCAGTATTTTCATGAATGACATCTCTTAAGTGGGCGATAATCTTGTCCCATTCTCTTGCATTCACCTGTAATTCTTCAATACTTGGGGAACCAGCAGTTTGTGACTTTGGAAATGGATACCGATGGATGGAAACGATATCTACAAGATCGCCATTGGCTTTGAGAAATTCATCCATCCAATACTTGCCATTGCGATCCTTGGCTGTATTGATGTCATAGTTAGTAGTGCCAGTAACATCAAAACTGAATTGATGAATTTCAGGTCCTACCAGTTGGATACTTGGATCCGCTTGTTTCATTGCCAAGGCAATGGCGCGCCATTGTTGGTTTAATAAATCCACATCATATCCATCGGGGAGTTCGCTATTATATAAAGTTGGTTCATTCCCGATACCCCAATATTTGACACCATACCCTTTTTGAATATTTACATAATTTACCAGAGCCGCTGCTTGTTCAGGGGTTCCATTTTTTAAGCGGACATTAATCATGGCAGTAGCGTTCATTTTTTGCAACAAAAACATAAAGTTGTCGATGTAATAACTTTTTATGTCGTTGTTATCGCCCCATGCTCCAGCAGGGAAGCGGAGGTTGGTAATTCCAGAGTTTACTGCTGGGTCGAGTCCACTCACAGAAAGGGCTATCCAAGGTCCGTAATTCGAGCCGTAAATAAGTGGGCTAATTGCACCCAGAGAAATAGAAGGATTAACATACAATGAGTTTGGAAAAGGAGTAGGGACAGCGGTTGAAGTTGGAAATGCAGTGACTGTTGGCGTAAAGGTAGGACCAAATGGCGTGGCAGATTGAGGTTGTCCACATGCAGAAATCCAAAACATAATTAAGATAAATATTAAAGGGATACGGCGCATACAAACTCCTTTGTTGTGTTTGCGCCGTATATTACCACTATTTAATTTTTAGAAGACAAGAGCCCGATTTGAGATATCTCAAATCGGGCTCTTGTCTTTGGAAATAAAAGACTATTTCGGTGGTGCAGGTACAAATGCTTCAACGCGGGCCCACAACTCACGAATATTAATAGGTTTTGACATGTAAACATCGCACCCTGCTGCGAGAGCTTTCTCCGCATCCCCTTTTAAGGCGTTGGCTGTGATTGCAATAATGGGTGTGTATGCCAATGCATGTTTGGGGCTGGCACGTAACCTGCGTGCAACTTCGTATCCGTCAATATCGGGCAGGTTGATATCAAGCAAAATTAAATCCAAATCATTTGCCTCGGCAACGGTTACGCCTTTTATTCCTGTCTCTGCTTCAAACAAAATGTACCCTCTTGCTTCCAAGGCACGCTTTACGAGCATCATATTATCTGGATTATCTTCAATATATAGAATATTGCTTCCCATGCTCAATTCTCCTTACGATCCGTTTTTATCTTCTATGACTTGAATGACCTGATCTACGAATTTTCGAGTTGGCAGGGATCCTTTTTGATACACGGCTTCAGTCTGGCCTTCCAATCTTTTTCGTTCATCCGTAGTGATATCTTTGGCGCTCACAACCACAACAGGAATATCCTTTGTGCGTGGATCAAGTTTTAATTCTTCAACCAATCCAAACCCATCGATGCCTGGCATCGTAAGGTCGCTGACAATAAGGTCAGGAAGTTTTTGTCTAGCCATTGCCAAGCCTTCCCAGCCATCCGTTGCGTGATAGATGCGGTAATTTTTTCTTCCTTCAAGCAAACGCTTGATTAAGTGTGCATCATCAGGGTTGTCGTCGATTAATAAAATGGTGGTTGTCTTCTCATCCAAGTTTTCCAAGGCCGATTGTAACCCTTCCTGAGGGGCAGGGGATTGGTCTTTACTGAGATGAACATCCACCGCCCATTGATCTCCGAGGACATGCTTTTCAACGGGGAAGGTGTGACCTGTACAATTGACCACAACAGTTTCTTCTAGCGTAATGGTGCCTTGTCTTCGCATCTTTTCCAAGCCGGCAAATGCTACTGAGGTCGCAGGCTCCACGGCCATTCCCTCACTTTTAGCGAGAGCCCGCATTGCAGAGAAAGCCTCTGCATCGGTGACAGACTCCATCGTGCCGCCATATTGTTGAGTGAGTTGCCAAAGGTAGGTGTATGATTTTCCTGGGTCGCCTGTAGAAAGGATGATGATGCGCGTACTAGGGATAACAGGGTCTGCTGTATCTTTGCCAGCCTTAAAGGCTTGCACCATTGGGGCACATCCTTCTGCTTGAATGATGGCTAGCTTGGGGATTTTATCAATTAATCCCATTTCAAACATTTCTTTGAAACCTTGATACACACCTAACGGACCGAGCCCACCGCTTACGGCCTGAATATACCAATCTGGTGCTTTCCAGCCAAGTTGTTCCACAATTTCGTAGGCAATGGTTTTCATCGACTCGCGAGCTGGGACGGAGCTGGCTCCACGGTCAAGTAATAAGTTTTTGCGTTGAGCAAACTGTGCCGCAATTTGTTTGGTTTGGTCATAGTTTCCGCTGACGCGAATTACTTCTGCACCAAAGAGGGCGGCTTCTCGTAATTTTTCTTGTGGCACAAGGCTGGTCATGAACACCCAGAGTTTAATGCCTGCACGCGCACATGCCGCGGCATATGCAACAGCGGCGTTCCCTGTAGATGCAATCACGGCTTCGCGGATGTTGTTTTCATTCATGGCGGCAACTGCAACTGCTGCTTGTCTGTCTTTGAATGAGGAGGTTGGGCCGTAGCGTTCATCCTTGAAGTAGACTTGATTCAAGCCCAGGCTGGGTGCGAAGCGTTGAGATAACCAAAGCGGTGTCCCGCCTGCTGGATATAAATCCAATGCGGATGGATTTTCAAGCGGCAAAACATCCTGATAGCGCCATAAGTTTGACGGACGATTTGGCAAGCCTCGTAGAACCTCTCTTTTGAATGAGGCGTAATCGTAACGAGCTTCCAGCCATTGTGAATTGCAATTTTTACAAATCGCAGGCACAAAGGGTTCGTAAGATTGCTGATGGTTACAAAGTGCGCATTGAAGATAGATTGGTGCAGCCATGATTTTACTTTCGGATATGAGGTTCTGATCTGACGTTTTCTGCTACTTTAGCTTCCAAAGGCAGGAAAATATAGAAGGTGGAGCCTTCACCGTTTACACCGGTGCTTTCGGCCCATAATCTTCCTCCATGCATTTCAATCAAGCGGCGACTGATGGGTAGACCTAACCCAGTTCCGCCTGCCTTACGAGTGGTGGAAGTGTCTACTTGGGTGAATTCCAGGAAGACATCTTCCAAATGAGAAATGGGAATTCCGATGCCTGTATCATGGACACTGATGAGGACGTTATTCTCTTCCTTTTCAGCACGGATGGAGACATTCCCTTTTTCTGTAAACTTGATGGCATTGTTGACCAAGTTGATCATCACCTGACGTAGGCGGGTATGGTCAGCACTAATGTCTACATCGTGATTGGAGTCAGGCTCTGTATACAATGCCAGATTCTTTTCATTTGCGAGGGGAGATGTAATGCTGATTACCTCTTCAATAATCTCATGCAAGTTGAATTTTTCAATTAAGAGATTCATCTTGCCTGATTCGATCTTGGCCATATCCAACACATCGTTGATGAGATGGAGAAGATGCTTGCCGTTCTTTTGAATTAATTTCAAGTCGGTGTCCATGTTTGGTGTCAATGGGCCATCCAACTCTTCAAGCATCACATCGGTAAAGCCAAGGATGGAGTTAAGCGGTGTACGTAATTCATGTGACATATTTGCAAGGAAGGATGATTTTAACCTATCCAACTCGCGTAATTGAGTCACGGTTGCGGCTTGTTCTACGTACAAACGAGCATTTTGTAGGGCAACGGCTACCTGTGTTGCCAATGTGGTGTAAATATCGGCATCTTCATTGGAGAAGCCTTGAGGCTTATCGGATTGTACATCGAAAACGCCCAGCACCGTTTCACCAACAACCATGGGGATGGTCATTTCTGCTCGTGTGTTTGGCAGTAATGCGTTGGGAAGGTAGCCCTCCTCTTCTTGTACATTGTTCACTACGATGGCGCGGCGTTCTCGAGCTGCGCGTGCTACCAATGATTTTTCAGCATCAATTGGAATCGCGTGCCCAGTTTCCATCATTTGCTTTCCAATATTCCCTGCACCCGCTGCGAGTAACAGTGTGTCCCATGAATTGTCAGTAAGATAAATATGGGCATGGTACAAATTGAAGCGTTCTTTGGTGATATCCACCACGGTTTGCAGAAGTTGGTCAGGATCCAAGATGGTGGAAGTCGCTGTACTAACCGTCGCCACTGTAGAGAGGTCAGAGGCGCGGCGTCTGGTCTCATCAAACAATTGGATACTTTCAATGGCACTTGCCAGTTGTTTTGCCAGTGTTTCGATGAGGGCAATGTCACTTTCATCGAAGAGGCGATCGGTTTGGTTTGTGTCAACGGAGAATACGCCGATTACCTTATTGCGCGAAATCAACGGCGTAACTAGAACGCTTTGGATATTGCGTTGTTTCATAATGGCGTGAATAGGTGCAAGAATAGGATCAGTTTGTGCATTTGGCACTAACACGGTATCCCCAGACTTGATTGATTTATTGGTTGCAGGATTGCTGGCGACCGGCATGGACCTTCCTGCCAACCGTGGCATGTTGGGGTCTGCATAGCTTTCAGTAACCAAGGTCAGGCTTTCACCTTCCTCATCAAGCATAAGCACGCCAGCACTAAAGGCTTGCATCAACATTCGGAACTCTTCCGTAGCTGTTTGAAGAATCAACTGCAAATCAGTAGAGGAGTTGGCTACTGCCATCACTCGGTTGAGCACTGTTAATTGCTCCGCACGTTTGGCAACGATTTCTTCAGCTTGTTTGCGTTCGGTAATATCTTGGTTTGCGCCGTAGTAACGGGTGATTTTCCCATTTTCATCGCGCTCGACGTTGATATTTACAGAGATATATCCTACACTGCCATCCGCATAACGGATACGATGTTCCAATGATGTGGAGTAGAACCGCTCTTTTGAAGTAAGCGCTTTTTCGATTTCTGCACCAACAATAGGAAGATCATCGGGGTGGACAAATCTCCCAGCATATTGTGCAGAGGAGATTTGATAGCTACCAACTTCTTCAACTGTTGTTCGGAAGATTGAGTAGAAACTATCATTAAAGGTGAAAATGTCCTTTTCAACATCATATTCCCAGTTGGCAAGGCGGGCAATTTCAAGTGCCTCAGCAAGGCGGGCTTCATTGATGCGTAATTCTTCTTCTGCCAATTTACGTTCGGTAATATCTTGGTTAAAGCCGATTGTTTTTACAACTTGCCCTTGAGCATCTTTAATCACCCTGGAACGCCCAGTGACATACCCTTCACTTCCATCTGCTCGAATAAACCGATTTTCAAATTGTCCAAAAAGCTCATCATCAGCACTGCTTGTGGATTTCTGAATTTCGTTGCTTACCATATATCTGTCGTCAGGATGCATATATTTTTGAATATAGTCTTTGGCAGACATTTGGTACCCACCCTCTTTTTCTGCAGTTGTACCCAGCAAGGCATAAAACTGATCGGTAAAAGTGTAGGTCTCAGTTCGTACATCAAATTCCCAATATCCCAACTTTGCAATGGCCGCGGCTTCAGCAAGGCGGGCCTCACTTTCTCTCAATGCAAGTTCTGATATTTTACGTTCAGTGATATCTTGATTCGCGCCATTATATCGGACGATCTTGCCGTCCTCGTCACGTTCAAGGTTGATGGTGACAGTAATATACCCAACGCCTCCGTCAGCATAAAGAATGCGATGTTCTAATGAGGTAGTATAAAGGCGATCTTTTGAACTAAGAGCTTTTTCAATTTCCATCCCAACAATGGGTAAATCATCAGGGTAGACAAATTTCTGAGCATATTGTGCAGAAGACATTTGATAACTTCCCACTTCTTTAGCTGTAGTGTGGAAGATGGCATAAAAATTATCATTGAATGTGAAAATATCTTTTTCAACATCAAACTCCCAGTTCGCAAGCTTGGCTGTAGTTAAAGCATCAGAAAGTTGGCTGCGTTGTACTTGTGTTTCTTCCAAAAGACGCAGGTTTTCAATGTGACTACTTAATTGCTGTGAAACAGAAGCAATAATATCTTCAGCCTCTTGCGAAATTATATTATTTTGGTCTATGGCCAAATCGCCAACATGTTCATCACGGACGTAAATTGGATACGTTTGTGCGGCAGAAGCTGTTTCCTCTTCTTGGATTAAAGGTTGGACCTTGTTCTCCTGATAGATATACCCGTTGACGAGATTGTTTCGAGAGTTAATATATTCATTCCAACCTTCACGCGTCAGACGACGGGCAGCCTGCTCTGCTTCGAGACGATATTGTTCGCCCGTGAGAGCAACCGTAAGTTTTCAATATGTTGCCCTAATTGTGTAATCGTATTTTTGACAATTTCTTTATCTGTATCTGTCCATACACGCCCTTCCTCAGCTGAGAGGCGTACTTCAATGCTTGCACCAGTAACTTGAATGGGGAGGTTAAGGAATTTTCTGAATCATTTGGCTGTGATCTCTGTTAATGGCAAAATTTCAATTTGGTCAAAGACATACCCAATTTTTTCTGCACGGTTCAAGCCATCTAAGTAATCCTGCCAGCCAGATTTGTTTAAGCGGCGCGCTTGTTCCTCTAATTGGAATACGAGCGGTATCCGCATCTGCAAATAGGCAGAGTTTTTAACGTGATGGCTAATTGCCCAAGAATTTGGAAAAAGCAGGGATATTGGCATTGCTGAACGTATCAGGTCTTTCGCTTTGTATATCCAATACACCCACAACTGCACCACCTGAAATTAACGGCACCGCTAATTCTGAGCGTGTGAGAGGCAAAAGTGGATTTGGTAAACAGGTCGCATTGCTTTGAGTATCGCCTACCAGCACGGGGTGCTTTTCCAATCCAGCACGACCGTTCAAGGAGGTTGGTGAGATGACCAGGTGGTGATTTCGGCGTAACAATTGTTGGCCTACTTCACCTGTCCCTGCACGTAGATATAGGTTACGTCCAGCAGCATCAACGAGATAAATTTGAGTGTAGTACAAATTGAATCGGCTACGGATTAATTCAGCCGCTTCAAAGAGTAATGCGGAAATGTTAGAGACTTTTTCAGTGATGGCTTGCCCAACTTCGGAGGCGAGTTCCAAGTCATGCGTACGATCCGAAACGCGTTCTTCTAGGCCTAGTAATGTCTCTCGCAACTGAGATGTCATACGGTTAAATGTATTTGCCAGCACACCAATTTCATCTTGCGTTTGTTCCGCTGCTTTTATAGATAGGTTTCCATTTGCAGCCTGTTCTGCCACAGCTGTAAGATTTTCGATAGGTCGAGCAAATTGACCACCTACAAAGATTGCTAAAAGCCCTGTTGCTATTAATACACCAATAGCGGTGAGAAGAAGGCCTTGAGTTGTATTAGTAATTGGTTTGTTTGCTTCAGGGAGGTCTTGATGGACCACAACGGACCAACGTAATTGATCAATTGCCTCTTTGTCTGTAATAGAGGTAACTGGCACACTACTAACTACACTTGGGATTCCTTCATAATCAACTTGGCCGTATGGACCATTAATGGATGAAATCCCTTTAGAAGTTACTAGGCTAAAGGTTGAAAAATTTACACCAGTTTGGTTCGATAAATAGCGATTATTAGGAAGTGCTAAAACAGCCTGCCCCGTTTGACCCAATTGAGAGGCGGTTAACAAACTGGTTAGCTCATTAATATCAACCGTAGCTCGTAAGATGCCTACGATATCTTTCCCATTATGAGAGGGGATAGGAAGTGCGATGTCAATCGCATAAATCTTGACACTCTCATCATATACAGGCTGGCTGATGTAAATTGCTCCTGTACCATTATTCCATGCGGTCTTCCACCATTCTTCATCTGCTTGATAGTAATCGGACGTTCGATGTGTGGAAGCAATAACAGATCCCGAACGGTCTGTGACAAAGACTTCTGCATATTGAGGCAGACGGTTTTGGAATTCTTTCAGCTCAACCGATAATTCATTATTGACCACTTGCTTGATTAATGGACTGTTATCCCCTGCTTTTGCCCATTGTTGGTCAAGCTTAAGTAAAGTGGTTACGTCGGTAGTTCCGTTTGCATTTGCTTCCACAACGCTATCTTGAACGAATTTATTAAGAGCAAGACCATCTAGCGCAATCTTGCTTTTTGTAATTGCATCGCCCACTTCACGCGCCATACGAGAGGCTAATTCGTGAAAGTTTGTGCCCAGTGTTTGGTCAAATTGGGCAGTTGTAATTCGGTTTGCAACAAAGCTTAGCGCGCCTACAGAGATAAGTGTAACGATTACAAATGTAACCACCAATTTGCCGCGGATTTTGTATTCACGAAATTGGCGTGCCATAAAAATAATGAGGATTCCAATTAATACAATAGAGGTTGCGGGAATGATAGTTTGTAAGATTGGAATTGATAAGCGAGGCCAGGAGGCAGCAAAGTCAATCAATACCGTAATGATGGAAAAAGCAAATCCTAGAAAAAGGAAACGATTTGCTTTTCCACCAGAAAGAGTTTGTCTAACTATAGTAAAAGTACTCAGGAATAAAATAACAGCAAGAAGAAGCCCTGTTCCAGCTACCATGCCAACAATCAAGGGAATAATAAAGCAAGCAGTTGCAATAAGGATTTCAACTGCTTTTTCAATGTGTTTTTTCCGAACCAGTGAAATACAATACCCTGTTATAAGGCTATTCGCGATAAGCATTATTGCAATCACATATGTTTGCCAAGAATTTATTTTGATGGCTAAGTATATGTAAAACGGTAATGAAACCAGGACGGAAATAATTGCGACGAAAAGAATACGCAAGATGGTATTCGCCTGTACTTCAGTGGGGGAGACAGTTTCTTTTTTAGAAGAGAAAAAATCCACGAGCCATTTCTTTAACGGGGTAATAAAAGAAAACGGATTTTCTTTTTCTTTCCTGTCGTCTTCCACTTGTTTTAACTCATTACGGTGAGCAAGTTCTACTTCCAGTTCATTGATGCGGGCCTTCATGGCATCCACTTCTCGTGCACTGGCGTAGGAGGGAGGTTCCTGATTTGAAAACATATTGTTAATGCGATTTTGCATATTGTCGTCAGATGCTTGTTTGCTCATGGGTTATTCTCCCTTCTTTTTTAAGTTTGTTGGTAAGTCTGGAAGTTCAAGCATGATGCGAGAATCCTTTGTGCCGAGCACCTGACCTAACTCTCGGACAGCTACTTGCAAGGCCTGTTCTACAGAGGATGTATTTTGAATTTTTCGAGTAATGGTATTGATTACGGTTTCCTGTTCAGCCTTTTGCTGTGCAATGGAATATGCTTGTGCATTCTTTAGCGCCGTTGCTACCTGATAAGCAATGGTTTGAAGTAATTCTGCGTCATTTTGTTTTAAACCATTAACTACATTATGTTGTACATCGAGAACACCTACAAGTTCTTCATTGGAAAGAATGGGTACAGCCACTTCTGATGCGGTTTCAGGAAGAAGTGGGTTGGGTAGCCAATTTGGATCTTGCGATGTGTCTGAAACCAATACGGGATTACGAGTCTCGGCAGCACGTCCCACCAACCCGCGACCTTGTGGAATTTTATGATTGCGACCGAGCATAATCTGCCCTGCTTCACCAGTACCACCAGCCATGATCAAATCTCCGTTATTTGGATCTAACAAATAAATATGGGCATGGTAATAATTAAACGTGTATTTGATTTGTTGAACGACTTCATTCAATAATTTTTTCTGATCCAAAATTGTGGAAAGACGCTGGCTTACTTCTGCAACCAATTGAATTTCTTTTGCGCGGCGGTCCAGGTTTTCAATGGAATGCCGAATCTCTGAAGTCATTTTATTGAAGTTGAGGCCAAGTGTCCCAATTTCATCTTGATATGTCTCTTGCGCCCTTACGTCCAAATTTCCATTTGCTACTTGTTGCGCGATTAAAGTTAAATCTTCCACAGGGCGAGAAATCAAGCGAGACACAACCAGACCGAGGATGGTAACAAGCACAGCAACGAGCAAGGCAAGTAAGGTACTGATTCGCGTTTGCGAATTTATTTTTGTTAAGTAACTGGATTGTGGCACCCCATAAGCGACAATCCATGGTTGACCGGACAAACGGACTGCAGTTCCACGTTCGCCTCCTTCAGAGGCTTCGTGCCCACCTGGATGGAATTCGCCTTCGAAATATGGATTATTAGTGAGGTTATTTTCCAAGCCTTTTTGAAGATCTGGCAAGTTGCTTGAAAGTTCCTCCGATGTGCCAGCAGGGAGGCGTACGTCTGAGCCGGTTTGTAATTCTGCAAGCTTCTCTGCAGGAAGGGGAGTAAGTGTTTTTAATAAGTTGTCTTTTGATTCACTATCCGCGAGGCGAATAAAGTTTTCATCAAAGAGAACGACAAACCCATTGGTGAAATTTTTGTTTGTGCTTAGGGAAGAAACTAAATCTTGAAGTGCCTCAAAATCATAGCGCACACGATACACGCCGATAAAAAAGTTGTTTTGATCATACACAGGCGCGCTAAAGTAAAGGGAGGCTTTCCCTGTACTGGCTGAGATTAACACAGGCGAGACATACGGTTTCAATGTTTTGACAACCTCAGTAAAATAAATACGGTCAGATTTATTCTGTCCAAGATCCGCCTTGAAAGTATCAGCTACATCAATACCATTTTTGTCCATAAGGGAGACGGAAGAAATATAAGGATTTCTCTGGGCAAATGCGTTCAAATCGGTATAAAGCACTTGCTCTGTCTCACTGTCAGGGCGCTCGGCAGGAGTAAGGTTTAGATACTCTTGTAAAATATGCACACGACTATTAATGGCAACATCGTTGAGACCACCCTCGATAAAGCGTTCAATTTCAGCTGCTGTAATTTCAACAGTGTTTGTAAGAGCAGCATCTGTTGAATTGATTAAGTTTTGGCGTAGGGTATATGTGTTGTAATATGCGAGGCCAACAATAGGGACGAGAGATGCGAGGAGCAAAACTGAAATCAACTTTACATTTAGTGGAAAATTGCGAAATTGGCGGATAAAGACTAGCAAATATACAATGACGAGAAGGGATGAAATGATCAAACTGAAAACAGCCAGTTGCGGAAGAGCAACAGATGGCGTTAGTGAAAATAAATCTGCAATTAAGGCTATGAAACCGAGAGTTACGCTAGTAATAATTGCCCAGCGAGATTGCTTTGAGGGCAATATTTGAGAGGTAACTCCAACAGTTAATAGAAAGCCAGAAAGTGCAAGCGAGATTCCTAATCCACTGATTAGAAATGAAGCTAAGGGCAGAATAATAGCTACAACCCCTGAAATGATATGAGCTGCAACTAGAACGCGCCCATGATAAGCCAAATAAACTGCTATTGAAAGAAAAATACAGGCAGCAACTACTTCAGTAAGATTTACATAAAATTGCCAGGGATTTTGCTGACGACTCAAAAATAAAAAGACGAACAAGGTCAAAAATGCAGGGGGAACAACCACTCCTAAAGTTAGGAATGTGTTGCGTTCCATGGGAGAAATCCCATCGGGGAGGCGAAGGAAATTTTTGATCATTTTTGATCCTTTTGAATCATCTTCACTTTAGCTTGCGTACCAAGTGCGCGTCCTACTTCTCGGACTGCTACCTGTAATGCACTTTCTACAGTAGTCTCGCTGATGATTTTTTGATTAATCGAAGCAATCAACGCTTCACGCTCTGCCCTTTGTTGTGCGCTCTCATACGAACGGGCATTTTGCATAGCGACGGCTACCTGACTTGAAATCGATTGGAGCAGGTTTACATCTTCTTTTTGCAAACCATTAACAATATTGTGCTGTACATCCAAAACCCCTAACACCTGATTTCCAAGGGAAATAGGAACCGCAATTTCAGATTTCGTATCAGGCAATAATGGATTAGGTAACCAACTTGGCTCAGTCGAAACATCAGATACCAGTACGGCACTATTGGTATCAGCTGCACGTCCCACAAGACCTCGGCTTTTCGCAATTTTATGTCCGCGAGCCAACATGGTTTTACCAGCTTCACCAGTACCACCTGCCATAATTAAGTCTCCATTTTTTTCATCCAACAAATAAATGTGTGCATGATAGTAATTAAAAGCAGATTGCACCTGCTGTACAACTTCAATAATCAATTGTTGTTGATCCAATATTGTAGAAATACGACGACTCACCTCAGTGGAAGTCTCCAGCGCTTTGGTACGGTCTGTCACGCGTTGTTCAAGTGTTCCCACCAAGTCTCGTAACTGTAATGTCATGGTATTGAATGCTTGGGCCAATGTTCCAATTTCATCTTTTCTGTCAACATCTGCTTGCAAGTTTAGGTTTCCACGTGCGATATTACTGGCAATATCTGCCAGGTTAGTGATTGGTGTGGTGATTCCCTGTGTCACGATAAAGGCCAGGATTAAGGCTGCAATCACTGTGATTGTTAGCAAAACAACAGTTGTTTGAATCAGCTGGTTGGTTGGTTGTAAGGCGTCTGCTTGATCATGTTCTGTTATCACAACGAGTTGTAAATCGGGTAGCCAGTGATAAGCCCCATACGTTGAGTTGCCAGCATAATCAACATAGCTTGCAGAGCCATTTGATTTCGTTGAGATGGCATTCGTTACGCCCTGAGTACGAACATAAGTCTTTCCTAATGAAAACTCGCCATGTTGCAAGGTGGTGAGTGCCGCATAATTTGCGCTGACCAGATATGTTTCAACTGAGTCGCCCAGACCGCTGCGTTCTTGCATAATATTGTTTAATGTAGAAAGGTCAACGCGACCCGCCAAGACACCAGTGATGATTCCATAACTGTTCTTAATGGGTTGAGATATAACGATGGAATAATTTGATAAAGCTACTTCATAAGAGGGAGGGGCTACATAGCGACCCAGAAGGCCATTTACAAAGAAACTCTCATTTGACAAGATTTTCTCTTCTTGACTTGCATTGGTTGAAAGGACAATTTTCCCCTCTGTATTCATAACGAAGATCTCTATAAAGTAACCTGTTTTCTTGTTGTATTTAACTAGGTCGCTTCTTATCTGAAAGGGTTGGACTTCTATATCCGGCGAAGCTTGTAAAAGATTATTTATGCCCTGTTGAGTTGTTTGGTCCTCAGAGATAAGGTCCAAATTTGTTTGTAAAACACTGATGAAAGAGTTAATTTCTTTTTCTTTTAGAGAAGTAAT
Source organism: Anaerolineales bacterium (assembly GCA_046328925.1). Classification (GTDB taxonomy): domain Bacteria; phylum Chloroflexota; class Anaerolineae; order Anaerolineales; family Villigracilaceae; genus Villigracilis. The sequence continues at coordinate 6,861 of JAXLVT010000030.1, read as the reverse complement.
AGCATCAATCTGGCTGAAAACTTCATTCCTTAAACCTTGAGCACTGATAAGACTTGCCACTGTACCAGTAATGAGCACGGGGATTAACGCAAGCGTAATGAATGCTACGAGCAAGCGGCTCCGAAGAGTGGGAAATTGAATTAAATTTCCCAGACGGTTCTTACGCTTTGTTACAGGACTTGATGAAAGAGGTTGCGTTTGATTCATGAAAATCTCCGATACAGTGACAGATCATTCTAAAACTAAAAGGAATGGATAGATTTTATTCTAAGAGGCTAAATTTGTTGGTGTATACCTTGCTTAGGTCAATCATTTTGCGGGAATTAAGTGAAACTCCAGCAAGATATCTTGTGTCGATTTCCATATGCTTTTCGTCCATTGCACCGATGGCGGCATCTGCGGCGTAAATAAATGGAATCTGAGCTTTCATTGTTTCCTGCTGAAATCACGAGGTCTAATGTCAGATCATACTTAAGTGCGAATGATGCGACTTCTTCAGGGATGTTCGTAGAATATTGATACCTTTCATTATTGGCTCTGACAGATCAATTGAGTAGATCTGGATTGTTTTTGGCAAAGTCATCTGTAACAAAGATAGGTTTTGATACACATCTACTCCGCAATATTGCTGCGTAAATAAAATTCAACTTAGCTCCATTCATTTGTAAGAAGAGGTTCGTTTGTTGCAAACATTCCACTCATGACATCCAACTTTCGGAGTTGAGGACAGCGGCGGCGTCATAGTCTTCAATGGCTGAAAAGTCATGGGCAGCATCAATACCTGATTGAGTACGGCTAGGAATTGAACGTCATAAGTGGAACTGAGATCAGAAGAAATTGTCCCAATATTTTTTCCAACCAAATCCTCTGGCTTTTTGATATTGTTGCCACGTAAAGATATAGCGACCAATGGGCTGTGTCTAAAAACGGTTGCAACGGCCACAAAATTTTCTTGATTTGAGCGGGCTACGACCAGGCTATCGCCAGTGGTGATACCAAATTGTGCGTTTCCGTTTTTAACTTCACTCAATGAATCTACTGTTGGCCCACCAACGATAAGGTTGGTTTCAATGTTTTCGTCGCTGTAGTATCCCTTTTCAATGGCAGTATAGAAGCCAGCATATTCCACACTATGGAACCAGCTGAGTTGTACATTCACCTTATCTTTAGCTGCAAATGGATTCTTAAAATTGCAAGCACTCAACAGTAAGGTGACAATGAGGAGTATGCTGATAACATGGGCCGATTGTTTTTTCATGAGAACCTCGTTTCTTCTCTTTGGAAACTTTTAGGGCGCAACAAATTTGTTTGTATAAATCGTACTCAAATCAATGGGGCTTGAAATGAGCTTGAATTCAAGCAGAATATCTTCGGTGGTTTTCCAAATGCTTTCATCCATGGAGCCGAGAGGACCATTTCCAGTGTCAATGAAGGGGATTTGGACTTTCATCACTTCTTGTTGGTATGTCAAATCCAGGGTTTTGTCATACTTGAGCGGGAATGCGGCTACTTCTTCAGGGTGTTCAATGGCGTATTGATAACCTTTCATTGTGGCTCTCATCATACGAGTCAAAAGTTCAGGGTTTGTTTGTGTAAATTCTTCTGTTGTGAAGGTGGTGTTGATATATCCATCCACACCATAATCTTTAGCAATGCCCATAATATTTAAGTCATCGCCAGCTTGTTTTGCCATCACTTGTTGATCGGTAGCAAACATACCGCTCATTGCATCCATCTTGCCAGACTTAATTTCGTTGGCACCTTGGAAATCCTCGATTAAGGCGTAGTTCATTGAATCACGTTCCAATCCTGTGCGACTCATTAATGCGAGAAAAAGCAAGTCTGAGTAATTGCTCAAGTCTAGAGAATAAACACCAATGGTCTTCCCAACCAAGTCTTTTGGCTTTTGGATATTTTCACTTTTTAGCGTTGTAATGGCCATGGGATTGTTGCGGAAAATTGCACCAACTGCCACAAAGTTTTGTTGTTTTGTTTTTGCGATAATCAGACTGTCGCCACTAATAATCCCTAGTTGAGCTTTGCCGTTTTGCACTTCGTCAATGGGGTTAATATCTGGACCACCCGCATTTAAAGTGACTTCAATATTCTCGTCAGCGTAGTACCCTTTTTCAAGCGCTGTATAAAAACCAGCATATTCCACGCCATGAAACCAACTCAATTGGACTGTTACTTTATCAGCAGAGGCGGAGGTAACGCCTGGTAAATTACCGCAAGCACTGATAAATAAGGTGATAACAAGTAGTGCTGTAATCGTGAATTGAAATTTGTTTTTTGCCATGATGTCTCCTGAGGCTCTCTCTTTTTAATTTTTTACGTAAGGAAATGTAATAGTAAAGCAGGTGCCTTTTTCAACTTCACTATCCACACGAATATTTCCCTGATGATTTTCTATAATGGATTTGACAATCGCTAATCCAAGTCCATTGCCTTCAATTTTGTTGTGTGAGCCAGCGCGCACTCGATAAAAGCGGTCGAAAATAAAGGGTAGGTCTGCTGCGGGTATCCCAAGCCCTGTATCTTGAACTTCAATTTGTCCGTTCGGTTTTACTCTAATCGTGATTGAACCGCGGTTAGGAGTATATTTGACCGCATTTCCGATTAAGTTTCTAAATAATTGATGTAATTGCAATGAATTCCCTGAGACTTCCAATACCATGCGGTCAATTTCTAGGTCAAGGCTGATTTCTTTTTTATCAGCTTGTATTTTGAATTCATCCATAACATCTTTGATGATGGATGAAAGTTCAAGTGTTTCAAATTTCTTTTCTGCATGGAGATCAATTTCGACCAGTTCAAGCATGTTTTGCACCAGTTCGAGCATGTTGGTGGCTGAAGATTGAATATGCCCAATAAAGTCGACTTGTTGAGAATTAAGCGGCCCAGCTTTTGACAAAAGGTCACTATAGCCAGAAATTGACATGATTGGGTTCTTCAAATCGTGAGATGCGGTTGCGATAAATTCATTTTTTAAGTGTTCAAGATCTTTAAAACTTGTTACGTCGTGGAGGGTAACGAGTTGACCACTTCCTTCAATTGGAGTGAGCAAGGCGGAAAAAACTCTTCCATCTGGCCAAGTCACTTCTCCAGACTGCTCTATGCCAGAAGTCTGAACTTGTTCACATAATTGAATTAACGTGTCATATCCAAACCCTTTTCCAAGTTCTTGTCCCAAGACCACTTGGTAATCTGAAAATAATTTTTGCGCAGCTGGGTTTAGCACCGAGATTTTGTTACTTTTGTCAAACAATAAAATGGCTTCAGCTGCATTTTGTAAGATCACTTCCAGGCGTTTTTGCTCTTGCGAAACATTTTCATACAGTTGGGTATTTTCAATTGCAATGGCTGCCTGGCTGGCAATTGCTTGTAATAGCAGCAAATGTTCCAGGAGGAAATAGTTTTCCTGTTCATGTGTAAGAACAAGCAATCCTAAAATCTCTCTTCGTCCAAACAGAGGGGCAATGACCGCTGAGCGAGTTCGGTCTGTAGGTTCTGTATTCCAAAACTCATCATTAAGGGTACTCTTGATAATTAATCCTTGATGGGATTCTTTGATGTGATCGAGTAATTTTTTTTCTGCGGTGTTTTTTAGAGAGTTAGCTTCGGTTGAAAAAGAAATTTGATGGACTTCTTTTGTATTTCCTTTCGTATCTAGCATAATCATTTGCCCTTGGATGGCGCCGAGTGTCTCTGCTGTTCTTTTCAGAACAACATTAGCCAACTCTTTGACATTCGTTCGGGCGCTAAGCTCTTTACCAATTTCAGGTAATAGATTTAGCTCACGGTTGCGGCGGCGGATTACATCTTCCGCCTCTTTCACACGGAGTTTTGTTCGAATACGAGCCATGAGTTCATGGCGATCAAAAGGCTTGGTGACGTAATCATCAGCTCCAAGGTTTAAGCCAAACTAGACATCCATCGGGTCCATACGTCTTTGCAGTCAAAATGATTACAGGAATATGTTCCAATATGGCATCTGCACGCATTTCTTTCAAAACAGTGAAACCGTCTTTGTAGAAGGCATATTGACATCCAGCGGGCAATGTCTGGAAGCTCATCATGCGCTTTTTCAAGAGTCTCCACACCATCTTGTGCGGTGACCATATCGTATCCCTCATATTCCAAATAACGGGTTAATAAAGTCAGATTATCAACTCTGTCATCGGCAACAAGAATTTTAAATTTTCTGCTAGTTTCTTTGGATACTTTTACAGGGTGGGTAGCCTGTTTCATTTCTTCCATGGCTTGCGTGACGATCTGACACATTTTTTCAGGTCGAACGGGTTTAATAATGACGTCACTTACTTTCAGGCGTTGCGCTGTTACTTTTAAACCAGGCACATCATAGGCTGTTACTAAAAATGTGTAAGCAGGCCTGCCACCTGGATGGTTTTGCATCTTTTCAATTAATTCCAACCCCGTCATTTCAGGCATGACCATATCTGTAATTAAAATATCAACCCCACTATTTTTACCTTTTCCAAAGCCTCATGTCCGTTAGATGCCGAAGTCACTTGCCCGCACCTGACCCCAATTAGGTCAAAGCACGTGCAAGAATTGGTGGCTGTGTTTGGGTGGTCGTCCACCACGGAGATCCGTACAGCCTCTTTGTTTGCAGGAATAGGTAGAGTAGTCATGCGTACATTTTCATGCAGGTGACGAGGTTGAAACGATAGAAGTGATAAGAGTTGGCAAAAGTTGAGGATGAAAAACCCGCCTCCAATTGCTTGAAGCGGTTTACATCTACTCTTTTTCTGCTGGTGTGTTGAGGCTTCGTCATACAGAATGATACCAGATACCTTGCCATTTATTGATAGTTTTAGGATTGTAATTATCTTTTCGAGCTTGTCTCAATTGGTGAATGTGCCAACAGTTAACTTCTTGAGCTTCCATGAATCGCTTGTGATACCTTGGCTTCAACGACAAATTTCGCTCGTCTTCTTGTTAAGTTGGCCTTGCTAGGACTAATAAATAATCAAATGAAGTAGGTGGCAAGTTCACGATTTCTTCGTTTACTGTCACACGCCGTGTATGTAGATCAAGGACCAGTGCTCCACATTTAATAAAGCGGTTTGTTGTTGTAGCGACAGAATTTTCATTTAAAGTTTTCTGAGTTTCTGCACTATCCAAGTTTCTCAACTCTGCTTGTAGGGCTTCAATTTCAAGGGCGATCTCGCGCTTTCTTTTTTCTTTTTGCTGAATTGACAAAATGGTCTGCGCTCGTTCAATAATGATTTCTGGCTTCAGCGGTTTTAACAAATAGTCTGTTGCGCCATGGCGTAGTGCTTCAACTGCAGAGTTTAAATCTGGTTGTGCAGTAAATAACACAACGGGCAAGGTGGGATATTTAGCGTGAATGACTTTCAATGCATCCAACCCTGCAATGCCTGGCATGCGAAGGTCAGTGAAGACCAAGTCAAATTTTGTTGTAGCAAGGAAGGCGATGCCCTGTTCAGCATTCTCAGCAGTTGTCACTTGAAAACCTGCTTGTTGTAAAATGCGCGCAAAGGTTTTCCGTAGAGAAGCTTCATCATCAATAATTAGGATATGACCTGTGATTTTCATGAAATATCCATTCGCTTTGCAGGCAGCCATACATTGAATGTAGCTCCCTGATCTGGATTGTTCTCTGCTGTAATGCGTCCATTGTGTTTGAGGATAATATCGTAGGAAATGGTTAGCCCAAGCCCAGTGCCTCTTTCTTTGTTTGTAATAAAGGCATCAAAGATATTGGGGAGTATTGCTTCATCAATTCCACCACCGTTATCTTTGACGGAAAGAAATATTTCATTGCTTTCTTCAAGATAGCGAGTTGTGACATGGAGGATGCCACCATCTTTCATGGCTTCCACTGCGTTGATGAAGAGATTGAGCACCACCTGACGGATTTGGTCAGTAAGCCCTGGAATCACGGGTAGATACGGGTCGGGATAAAACTCAAAAACAATTTGGTTATGACGTAAATGTGTGGAGATAAGCGCATACACATCTTCAACAATATTATTGATTTGGGTTGGGTGAAAATCTTCAGCTTGGATGGGCCGATAGGTATTGCGGAGGCGGTCAATCATGGTCGCCATGCGTTCAGTTTCAGATAAAACAATGTTTAAATCTTGCTGGCCTTGCAAGGAAATATTCTCTTCACTTTTTAGCAAGAACAACGCATTTTGAATGGCTTGCAGAGGATTGTTCAATTCGTGTGAGACCGATGCTAATAATCGTCCCATCAGTGCCAGACGTTCATTTTGCACCATTTGATTACGAATCTTTTTCTCTTGTTGCAGCGAAGTCTGTAAATTTGAATAGAGGTTTGCTTTTTGTAGTGCTACTGCCAATTGATCTGCAACTACAGTCATCAATTGGAGATCTCGTCCAGTCAGTAAGTTGGGCGGAATTTGTTGAATATCCAACACAGCGCGGACTTGTTCATCTATCTTGATGGGAACAGCCAGTTCAGATTGCGTGTGGGGGAGGAGAGGATTCCGTTGAAAGAATACCACTTCATCAACATTGTTGGTGACAAAGGAATTGCCAGTCTCTGCAACATGCCCCACAATTCCCGCCCCTGGAGCAAGGGTGTATTTACTTTCCTTTAGGCGCGCGCCAATTTCTGAACTACCTTCACGGAAATTGAGTTGACCATTGATAGGAGAGATTTCGAAAATTTGTACGTGATAGTAATCGAAGTTCTTTTGCAGTAGGTCAGCCACATCTTTCACTAATTCATCAGCCGTTGATGAAAACACCAAGCCACGACTGATTTTGTTTAATGAGTTCATTTCTTTGAGAGCACGCTGGGTGCTTTCAAGTAGATGGGCATTTTCTATAGCAATGGCGGCTTGC